>NZ_CP124616.1:0-655410 GCF_029958925.1 Tropicibacter oceani | reverse complement strand
AGCGCCTCGGCCACGGCAGCGCGGGTTTGCTGCATGGCGGTGACGCGGGTGTTGTATTCCTGATCCGAAACCAGTCCCGCCGCGTGCTCTTTTTGCAGATGGAGCAGTTCCGCGCTTTGCTGTTTCAGCATCAAGGTCACGCCCTGATCGACACGCTCAAGCTTTTCGTGGCTTTGGGCGAGGCTGGCGGTGACGCGTTCCAGGTCGATGGGATCAGCGCCTTTTCCAAGCCCGCGCAAGCCGCCGATGGTGCGCCCCAACAGTTGGGTTTCCGAACAATCGGCCATCGTCGGATCGGACAGCACAGCCGAGCATTCGCCCCTGGCTGTGCCGCCCTTGGCCGAACGCATCAGCGCGCGCAAGGAATCCTCGAGCGCGATGGCCTCTTCTGTCAAAAGCACCTCTTGCGCCGAGGTTTGCGCGACCGGTTCGATCAGGAACGAGGTGCCCAACATGAAGGACGTGTCGTTGCGCGATGTCGTCATCAATCGAGGCGCCTGACCGCAACCGGTCAGGACAAAGGTCAAAGCTGTGATCAAAATGATTTTGCTGGGGGACATTGGGAACCTCTGGAACGAAACAATTGTCGTTCTCGATAGGGGACCAATGCGGCAAGAATTGGGCGCTTTGTTTCCAGGCGCGCACCGGCAAAACTCCGGTCAAACCTGTGGCAGTTTCCCCACGGTCACCCTGACCCGGATCAAAGCGCGACCATCAAGGCGGCATGCCGGGCGGTAAAATCGCGCCGCACCTGCAACGGCGGGCGCAGCAGGATTTGCAGGTCTGCGATCAGGTCAAGATCGGGGGCGCCAAAGAACTTGTCGGCCTCGGCCCGGGAAAACCCGGCGATCTGCACCGCCTCCATCCAGGCGCTGATCCGATCCGCCTGCTTGATCTGTTTCTTCAACTTGGCGGGGGTCATCGCGGGCAGGCCAAACCGGATGTGGATGGCCGAGGTCAACCGTTTGTCCAGGTCTTCATAGCCCGGGCCAACGGCGGCCTTGACCGGGGAAATCATGTCTCCGATCACGTATTCCGGCGCATCGTGCAGCAGCGCGGTCAAGCGGTCGGCCACCGTCGCCCTGGGGCACATGCGGCCAAAGATCTCTTCGACCAGCAGCGAATGTTCGGCCACCGAATAGGCGTAATCGCCGTGCGTCTGCCCGTTCCAGCGCGCAACAAAGGCCAGCCCGTGGGCGATGTCCTCGATCTCGATATCCACCGGGGTCGGGTCCAGCAGGTCCAGCCGACGACCGGACAACATGCGCTGCCATGCGCGTGGTTGTTTCGCCATGACAGCCCCCTAACGTTCCGAAAGGTAAAAAGCGTTGCGTTCCATGCCGCCGCAATACCGATAGCCCAGATCCCCGAAGTGTTCGTTCAGGAAATCCAGATACATGTTCCGCATCCATTTCCTGTCGGCTTCCAGAACGATCATCGGGCGACAGTCCTGAATGATCCGCTGCGCCCCAAGCAGGGCAGCCTTTTCATGGCCTTCGACATCCAGGTGCAGCACGGAAACCTTGCGGCCCTTGTCGACCAACGTATCCAGCGGCACGACGTCAACCTCGATGGTTTCGCCGTCGCCTGCGTTCTCGACGATCTTGGCGCGGGCGGCGGTGGCGCTGCCCCCCTGGCGCGCCAGTTGCAGATGCAGCTTGGCCGGCGCTTCGCCCACGGCAACCGGCGCAAGATCGACATTTGTCAGCCCGTTCAGCGCAATGGTTGCCTGCGCGGCGGCAAAGCTCAGCGGGTTCGGCTCGAAGCTGATCAGGCGGGCACCGGGGGCCAGGGCGCTGCCGAGTGCCGGAAAGAAATCCCCGATAAAGGCGCCGCCGGTCACGATGTCGCCATCGCCCACCCGGCGCCGCATCAGTTTCAGCGTATTGGGTTCGTAAACCCCGCCGTGGGCCAGGATTTTCGGTATCTCGCGCTTGGCGTATTCATCCGGAACACAGTAGAACCCATACTCATTGACAAAGGTGCGATGCTTGAAGTCCATTCCACGGCGTCCATGTTACCCGACGTGGTCCTGCATATGGCAACGGGGCTTGTTGTCAATCGGACCACCCTTTGTTAACGGAGCACGTCTTATACGTGTGGCATCAGGAGCAAGGCGCATCATGACCCAAGATTACATTGTGAAGGACATTTCGCTGGCAGAGTTCGGTCGCAAGGAGCTGGACATTGCCGAAACCGAAATGCCCGGCCTGATGGCCCTGCGCGAAGAGTACGGCGAAGAGCAGCCCTTGAAGGGCGCGCGGATCGTCGGCTCGCTGCACATGACGATCCAGACCGCGGTTCTGATCGAAACGCTGGTGGCGCTGGGTGCGGACGTGCGCTGGGCCTCGTGCAACATCTTCTCGACGCAGGATCACGCGGCGGCGGCGATTGCCGCGGCGGGGGTTCCCGTCTTTGCGATCAAGGGCCAGACCCTGACCGAGCATTGGGATTACCTCGACAAATCCTTCATGTTCCCCGAGGGCGCGAACATGATCCTGGACGATGGCGGCGATGCCACGCTCTACGTCCTTCTGGGCGCCCGCGTCGAAGCGGGAGAAACCGGGTTGATCGACGTCCCAACCTCGGAAGAGGAAGAGGTGATCTTCAAGCAGATCAAGAAGCGCATGGCCGAAACTCCCGGCTGGTTCACCAAGACGCGCGATGCGATCCTTGGCGTGTCCGAGGAAACCACCACCGGCGTGCACCGTCTGTACGAATTGCAAAAGAACGGGCAACTGCCTTTCCCCGCGATAAACGTCAACGACAGCGTCACCAAGTCGAAGTTCGACAACAAATACGGCTGCAAGGAATCGCTGGTTGACGGCATCCGCCGCGCCACCGACACCATGATGGCCGGCAAGGTCGCCGTGGTCTGCGGCTATGGCGATGTGGGCAAGGGCTCGGCCGCGTCGCTGCGCGGTGCCGGTGCCCGCGTCAAGGTGACCGAGGCCGATCCCATCTGCGCGCTTCAGGCCGCGATGGACGGGTTCGAGGTGGTCCTGCTGGAAGATGTGGTCGACAGCGCCGACATCTTCATCACCACCACCGGCAACAAGGACGTGATCCGGATCGAGCATATGCGCGCGATGAAGGACATGGCCATCGTCGGCAACATCGGCCACTTTGACAACGAAATCCAGGTTGCCAACCTGCGCAACCACAAGTGGACGAACATCAAGGACCAGGTCGACATGATCGAGATGCCCTCGGGCGCGCGGATCATCCTGTTGTCCGAAGGCCGGTTGTTGAACCTGGGCAATGCCACGGGCCATCCGTCTTTTGTCATGTCCGCCAGCTTTACCAACCAGGTTCTGGCGCAGATCGAACTGTTCAAGAACGGCGACAACTACAAGAACGGCGTCTACATCCTGCCCAAGCATCTGGACGAAAAGGTCGCCCGCCTGCACCTTGGCCGGATCGGCGTCAAGCTGACCCAGCTGTCGCCCGAGCAGGCCGCCTATATCGGCGTTTCGCCGGACGGCCCCTTCAAGCCCGAGCATTACCGCTATTGATCGGATGACGGTCCCTAAGTGATCCAAAGCCCTCTTTCGAAAGAAAGGGGGCTTTGTTTTTTGCGGGCTGCGTTCAGGGCGGCCAAAGCTGCGCCTTGGTGGTTTCTGTCCTTTGTCGCGACGTTGCCCCGCAGTTTTTCCCCTAGATTTACGCGCCGGGCTTGTCCAAGGTATCCGTGATTTATTGACCCGATCAAATTCCGAGGGAGAGTGGAACATGGGAAAACGTGACGACCTGATCGCGAAATACGCCGAAGACCTGAAGACCAAATGCGGGATGGAGCCGGACATGGCGCTGCTGACCAAGGTCACCATCGGCTGCGGCCCGGCGATCTACAACGCCGATGCCTCGACCGTCGCGGGCAGCCAGGAATCCGAGCTGGAAACCGTCAAGGAAAACTTCCTGATGAAAAAGTTGGGCCTGAAAGACGGCCCCGAGCTGATGGACGCGATCAACAGTGTGATCGAAACCTATGGCCGCTCGGAGCGCAACAAATACCGCGCGGTGGTCTATTACATGCTGACCAAGCATTTCGGCAAAGAGTCCGTCTACGGCTAAGCCAAGGTTTATCCATGATTAAAGGCCCCTGCTTCGCGGGGGCCTTTTCAATTGCAAAGCAAATCGAATTGCTTGGACTCGATGATTGCCACGCAGCCCTGTTTTCGGTTAGCTGATGTTCAAGCAGGCCAGAAAGGCCGGTTCTTTGATCAATTCACGTGTGGTGCGTAGGGAGCACGTGGGGTGACGGGGGTACCGACCATCTGGCTGGTACCCCCGTTTTATTTTGCGCGGTGACGTCTCAGAAAATCGTCAGAACCAGACCCATGATGGCACAGGCCAGCGTGGCATAGCCGCCGTCGATCAGGGTCAGTTTCCAGGGCCGCATGGAATAGACGTTGTTCAGCCCGATCCAGGGCGTGATGAAGAAAAGCCCGATACCAAGCCCTGCCACGATGCCTTCGCCAAGGGTGTCGATCCCGGCTAGCGAAAAGACATGGCGCATCATGCCCGCCACGACCAGCTGCAGGAAAAAACCGATGATGAAGGGCGCGGGGTTGTTGCCCCCCTCGGGCTTGCCATCGGGTCCGACAGGGATGCCCGTTGCCTCCAGCCACGGCTTGGACAGTTTCATGTACCAGACGGCCCCGGCCGCAAAGGCCGCGACGGTGGCAAGGATGACTTGGACGATTTCCATGGCGATGCCTCCTGTTTGCGCGAACATCCTGCCCAAAGCCGGCGCGTCTGGCTAGCCTTGCAATCCGGCCATGTCGCAGATGATCCGCCATTCCGCGTCTGTCACTGGCTGGACGGACAGGCGCGAACTCTTGACCAGCACCATGTCGGCCAGTCTTGGGTCGGCCTTGATGTCATCCAGCGTGACGGGGGTCTTGGCGGTCTCGACCGCCTTGATGTCCACGCAGTCCCAGCGCGCGTCGTCGGTGCTGCTGTCGGGGTGCGCCTCGGCGATCACCTCGACCACGCCGACAACCACGCGTTCTTTCTGGGAATGGTAGAAAAAGCCGCGATCGCCGACTTTCATTTCGCGCATGAAGTTGCGGGCCTGGTAGTTGCGCACGCCGTCCCATTCTTCGCCCGCGTCGCCCTTGGCCAGCTGGTCGTCCCAGCCCCAGGTCGAGGGTTCGGATTTGAACAGCCAGTATCTCATCCGCCGATCACCCGTTTCCACGCGGTCAGGGTGACGCTGTCGAACAGCCCGGCCTTGGCATAGGGGTCATTGTCCGCCCAATCCTGCGCGGCGGCCATGTCGGCGACATCCAGGATCACAAGGCTGCCGCACATTTCACCCGCGCCGTCCAGCAAAGGCCCGGCCTGGTTCACGACACCAGTTGCCTTGATATAGGCAAGGTGGGCATCGCGGTTGTCCTTGCGCGTTTGCAGCGCGCCTTTCTTGTCGTGGGCGATCAGGGCGATAAGCATGGTTCATTCCTCTTTCAAAGGTCGGGACAGCAGTTGGGTCATGGCGTCCTGCACCGTCAGGCTGCCATCGGTCAGATGGGCCACGGCGGTGCAGACGGGCAGGGGCAGGCCGCGCTTTTGGGCAATCTGCGCCACGGCGCGGGCGGTGGCGGCCCCCTCGACGGTGACGGTGGGGTCAAAGGCCTGCCCCTTGCCCAGGGCCAGCCCATAGCGAAAGTTCCGCGACAGGTCCGACGTGCAGGTCAAGGTCAGATCGCCCAGCCCGGAAAGCCCGGCCAAGGTTTCGGGGCGCGCCCCAAGGGACGCGGCAAGGCGGGTCATTTCCGCAAAGCCGCGCGTCATCAGCGCGGCGCGGGCGCTGTCGCCCAGGCCCGCCCCGATGCAGGCGCCACAAGCGATGGCGATAACGTTTTTCAACGCGCCGCCCAGTTCGGCCCCGGTCACATCCGTGGTGCGATAGAGCCGCAAAGTCGGCGTGGACAGCCATTCCTGCAAGGTCGTCCCAAGCGCGTCATCGGCGCAGGCCAGCGTCAGCGCGGTGGGCAATCCGCGCGCGATATCGGCGGCAAAGCTGGGGCCGGTCAGGATGGCCGGAGTTGCCTGCGGCCAATGCTGCGACAGGATCGCGGCGGGGCCTTGCAGTGTGGTCAGGTCGATCCCTTTGCAGCAGGCGACAAGCGCCTTGCCGGTCAAGGGGGTGGAAATCTGCGCCGCGAACCCCTCAAGGCTTTGCATCGGCATGGAAAACAGGATCGCGGTCTTGTCCAGCGCCTGTTCCAGATCGGCGGTGATCGTGACGGTTTCGGGCAGGGTCACGCCCGGCAGGCGGGGGCTTTCGCGATGTTCCAGCAGGTGCGCGGCATCGCGCGCCCACAGCGTCACAGGCCGTTTCTGCCCGATGGCCACGGCCAGGGCGGTTCCGAAAGCGCCGCCACCAAGGATCGCAACACTCATGCCTTGGCCCCCTTTTTGCCGGACCCGACCAAAGGCGCGGCACGTTTGTCCAGCGGCCAACGCGGGCGCGCCGACAGGGTCATGTCGGCGGTCTGACCGGCCGCGAGCATTTCGCCCCCGGCATAGGCGATCATCGCCGCGTTGTCGGTGCACAGGCGCAGGGGCGGGGCGGTGAACCGCAGACCCGCATCCGTGCAAACAGTCTCTAACCCCGCGCGAAGTGCCTGATTGGCCGCCACGCCGCCTGCAACGGCCAGCGCCGGATCTGCCGGGGCTTCGTCCAGATAGGCCGCAATCGCGCGGCGGGTCTTTTCCATCAGGACATCGCGCACGGCGGCCTGAAACCCGGCACAAAGATCGGCGCGATCCTGCAGGGTCAGCCCACCCTGATCGGCGATCAGGGCGTCGCGCTGGCGCAGGATCGCGGTTTTCAGCCCGGAAAACGACAGATCACAGCCCTCGCGGTCCAGCAGCGGGCGGGGAAAGCGGAACCGCTTTTCATCGCCTTTCAGCGCCTCGGCCTCGACCGAGGGGCCGCCGGGTTGCGGCAGGCCCAGAATGCGAGCGGTCTTGTCAAAGGCTTCGCCGGGGGCATCGTCGATGGTGCCGCCAAGCCGGGTAAAGTCCTGCGCCCCGCGCACGATCAGGAACTGACAATGCCCGCCCGATACCAACAGCATCAGGTAAGGATAGGTCAGATCGTCGGTCAGGCGCGGTGTCAGGGCATGGCCCGCCAGATGGTTCACCCCGATCAGCGGTTTGCCAAGACCCGTCGCCAGCCCCTTGGCCAGCATAACGCCCGAAAGAACCCCGCCGATCAGCCCCGGCCCGGCGGTCACGGCAATCGCATCCACCTGCGTCAGGGTCACTCCGGCCTCGTCCAGGGCCTGCTCGACACAGAGGTCCAGCCGTTCCGCATGGGCGCGGGCGGCAATTTCCGGCACGACGCCGCCAAAATCCGCGTGCAGCGCGTTCTGCCCCATCACGACGGAACTGAGCACATCGCGCCCGCGCAGCAGTGCCGCCGCGGTATCGTCGCAGCTGCTTTCCAGCCCAAGAATGAGAGGGGGAGGTTTCATCCGCCGTTCCCGTTGCTTTACCCTGCCTCCGCAGCTACCACCCTGAAAGGCGCCCCACAATCCCGGAGACGAGATGGCCAAGCCCGATCCCATTGTGCTGATGACCCGCCCCAGGGCGCAGTCCGATGGACTCGTGCAACAGTTGCAGGCCGCAGGCGCGCGGTTTCGGCCGGTGTTTTCGCCCTTGATCGGAATCACGGTGACTGGCCCCCTGCCGCCGCAGGACGATCTGGCCGGGCTGATCTTTACCTCGGCCAATGGGGTGGATGCCTGGATCGCGCTGGGCGGGCGGGTTGACCTGCCGGCCTTTGCCGTGGGCAAGGCCACGGCCGAAAAGGCAAAAGCCGCCGGCATCACCGCGCAAAGCGCCGATGGCAATGCACAAACCTTGATTGACATGATCGACGCCCGGCGGCCGAAAGCGCCCTTGCTGCATGTTTGCGGCGCGCACAGTCGCGGCGATGTGGCCGCTGCGCTGACGGCGCGCGGTATCGCCACCCGGGCCGCCATCCTTTATGATCAGCCTGCTTTGCCGCTGACGACGCAGGCCTGCGATGCCCTTGCGGGGGAAATTCCGGTGATTGCCCCGCTGTTTTCGCCCAGAACCGCCGCTCTTTTGGCGAAACAGCCGGTAAAAGCGCCGCTTCTTGTCGCGGGGATCAGTCAGGCTGTGGTCAATGCGGTTCAGCCGCTTCATATATGGAAGTCGAAGATTGCAAAGCGCCCCGAATCCGACGCGATGCTGGCTGCTGTCCTGGAATTGCTGGAAGTCGCTGGGGAATCGGTAAAGAATTGAAGACTGCAACCGCGGCCGCCAAGGGGTGCGCGCGCGGGAATGTGAAAGGGTGACGAAACGTGGCAAAGGCAAAGTCCGGCAAACCCTCAGGCAAGCCTGAGGCAGAAACCGCCAAACCCGATGAAACCGTCGCGGCCGTGACAGAAACGGCTGCCGAAGGTCAGGACGGCGTTGCGCCGTCTGATCCGTCACCTGATGAACCCCCCGTGGTCCAGGCCGAACCGGCCAAGGCAGAGGCATCCGAGGTGGACAGTGACGCGCTGGCCGACGAGGTGACCAATTCCAAGGGCGCCGCCGAGGTGCTGGACGAGGAAACGGCCGATGACGTGGCCTCCTCCGAGGTCGAGGATATCCTTGCCGACACGCAAACCGCCGAACCCACGCCTACCCCGGCACCGGTGGTGCAGGAAAAGGTGATCGAGCGTAAAGGCGGCTTTGTTCCCATGGCGCTGGGCGGCGTGGTCGCTGCGGCGCTTGGCTTTGGCGCAGCGCAGTTCACCGATTTCGGCGCCGAGCCCAACCCCTTTGAGGCCGAGGCCCGCGCGACCATCGAAGCCCAGGCCAAGCAGATTGCCGATCTTGAGGCAGGGATCGCCGATGCGCAAAAGGCCATCGGCATCATCGACCTTGGCCCGGTCATGTCCTCGGTCGCCGGGGTCGAAGACGCCCTGTCCGGCATGACCAGCAGCCTTGCCGCGCTGGAAACCGGCCTTGCCGGGCTGGACAGCCGCATGACTGCGCTGGAAAAGGCGCCGGTTGCCGGTGCCGTCGGCCCCGAGGCCATCGCCGCCTATGAACGCGAACTCGAAGAACTGCGGCTTGCCATCACCGCCCAGAAACAGGCGGTCGAAGAGCAAAAGGCCGAAATCCAGGCCATGGCGCAAAAGGCGCTGGCCGACCAGTCCAGCGCGCAGGAACAGGCCCAGTTGGCATCGTCCCGCAGCATCCTGGCGGAACTGATCGCGCTGGCCCAGGACGGCAAACCCTTTGCCGAACCTTTGGCGCAACTGGAAGAAAACGGTGTTCAGGTGCCGGACGCCATCGCATCGCGGGCGATCAAGGGCGTGCCGACGCTGACCGCCCTTGCGACGGAATTCCCGGACCTGGCCCGCGACGCGCTGAGCGCCGCGCGCAGGAATGCCCCGGCCGATGAGGGATCCGGCGGTCTGGCCAATTTCCTGTCGAACCAGCTGGGCGCCCGTTCGGTCACCCCGCGCGAAGGCAATGACCCCGATGCGGTCCTGTCGCGCGCCGAGGCGGCGATCAAGGTCGGTGATCTGGACGCCACGCTGGGCGAATTGCAGGCCCTGCCCGCCGAGGCGCAGGCCGTTCTGGCCGATTGGGTCGCCCGCGCCACCGCGCGCAACGAAGCTCTGGCAGCGGCGCAGTCGCTCGCTCAGGAACTGAACAAAGAATAAGGGTCGCGAAATGCTTTGGTCACTTATCAAGATTGTCATTTTCGTCGCATTGGTCGCGGCCCTGACCCTGGGCGCCGGGTATCTGATGGAAAGCTCGGGCGGGATTCAGATCACCGCGGCAGGCACCGAATTCACCCTTGGCCCGCTTCAGTCGGTCATTGCCGCCGTGGTGCTGGTGGTTCTGGTCTGGCTGTTCTTCAAGCTGTTCGGCCTGGTGATTGCCCTGCTCAAATTCATCAATGGCGACGAAACTGCGCTTAGCCGCTATTTCGACCGCAACCGTGAACGCAAGGGGTTCCAGGCCCTGTCCGAAGGGTTGATGGCGCTGGCTTCGGGCGAAGGACGTCTGGCGATGGCCAAGGCGCAAAAGGCCGACAAATACCTGCACCGCCCCGATCTGACCAACCTGATCACCGCGCAGGCGGCTGAAATGGTCGGCGACAACAAAAAGGCCGAAGAGGTCTACAAACGCCTGCTCAAGGATGAAAACACCCGGTTTGTCGGCGTTCGCGGGCTGATGAAGCAAAAGCTGGCCTCGGGGGATACCGAAACCGCGCTGAAGCTGGCCGAACGGGCCTTTGCCATCAAGCCCAAGCACACCGAGGTGCAGGACACCCTGCTGCGCCTTCAGGCCGAAGCCTCGGACTGGGAAGGTGCGCGCAAGACCCTGGCCGCCAAGCTGAAGACCGGCGCCCTGCCGCGCGATGTGTTCAAGCGCCGCGATGCGGTTCTGGCCCTGTCCGGCGCCCGCGGCGTCATCGACGACGAACAAAGCATCGAGGCCCGCGAGGCCGCGATCGTCGCCAACAAGGCATCGCCCGATCTGATCCCTGCTGCCGCCCTCGCGGCGCGCGGTTATATCGCCAAGGGTCGCCCCAAGAATGCGATCCGCGTGCTGAAAAAGGCGTGGGAGGTGCACCCGCACCCCGATCTTGCCGCCGCTTTCGCCGAGATCGAGCCCAAGGAAACCCCCGAGGCCCGCGTCAAACGCTTTGCCGCACTGACCGCGATCAACCCCGAGCACCGCGAAACCCGCCTGCTCAAGGCCGAGCTGAACCTGGCTGCCGAAAACTTCCCTGAAGCGCGCCGCAGCCTGGGCGATCTGGTCGAAAGTGATCCCGACGCCCGTGTCCTGGCCATCATGGCCGCGATCGAAAAGGGCGAAGGCGGGTCCGACGCGGTTGTGCGCGGCTGGCTGGCCAAGGCGCTGACCGCCCCGCGCGGCCCGCAGTGGGTCTGTGACAAGTGCAACACCATCCACGCGCAATGGGGGCCGCTGTGTTCGAACTGCGGGGCCTTTGACACGCTTAGCTGGACCAAGCCGCCGCAATCCGAGGTCGTCCTGCCTGCCGGCGCCGAAATGCTGCCGCTGATCGTCGGCGCGATCGAAGATCACTCGGCCGTGACCACCACCGATGCAGAGGTGATCGACGCAACGCCCAAGGCGGACACCACCGCCCCACGGGCTGCCTCTGAACCGGTGGACGCCGAAATCGTCGAAGAGGCGGAAACGGTCAAAGAGAGCGAAAAATAGCGCTTTCCTTGCGGCGGCCTTCTTGCTAATAGGCCGCCCACCAGAGTGCCGCTGTAGCTCAGCTGGTAGAGCACGTCATTCGTAATGATGGGGTCGGGGGTTCGAGTCCCTTCAGCGGCACCATGAAAAGCCCCTAAGGCATTGGCCTTGGGGGCTTTTTTGATTTTAACCGAAATTCAATCCACCTTTCTATCCACCCTTTGGGGCGTGATGGGAAGCCCGTCGCGCTCCCCTTTTGTCGGGTTGCGTCATTTCAGGGCACATCAAGGCGCTGGGCCTTTTTACCTTGGTTTTGCCCGCGCATAAAATCGGCTCCCCCCGCCGGTTCCTGACGGGTCAGCGGCAAGATTGATATACCCCCCTCCCCCCGACCACGGGTCACAGGGCAAATCGGCCACCTTCGACGGTGCGGGCCTGTCCCAGCGCCGTCAGGCTTTCCAGCAGCGGCTGCACCGTGGCGGCGCGGCCCCGTTTGAAACTGCGCGCAACCTGTTCGGGGGTGGCTTCGCCCAGATCGGACAGGGCTTCGCGCACGGCGGCGATTTGTTCGGGCAGGGATTTGGGGAAATCGGGTTTGGCAGTCGTGTCCCTGGGGCCAAGGTCCATGGCGTTCTGAGCGCCCTTGGTTTCGGCAACAAGGCCTGCGGGGTTCTGGTAATCGGGGCGCAGCCAATGCACGATTCCCTGCGCTTCCTTGGCCGCGCGTTCGCGGTTGAGGTCCACCAGCCGGTGCAGGATGTCATCGTCGGACAAATCAGCGGGCCAGCCATAGGCCTCGGCCACCGCCGCGTCGATGCGGTCGTGAATGTCGCGCAGGATGCCGATCAGGCCCTGATCGTAAATCTCGCGGTCCTTGCCTTCGATCTTTTCCCCGGCGCGGAGTTTTTCCAGCACGTTGTACATCTGGGTCAGGGTCAGCTTTGGATGGGCTTTCTGCTGCGCCTTGCGGTGCTCATCGAGTTCTTCTCCAAGAGCGCGCAGGCGGGTGTTCTGAGCGTCGGTTGGGGTTGGAAAGGGGAAGGGGGCGAAGCTGTGAGAAAGGTGGTATCTTGGGCGGTCCTCCAGCGTTCCACTGGTGGCTAAAGTCCAACTTAGATGAAGGCGGCTTGACAGAATTGCCATAAGAGAAGCATCGCAAACTGCTACCGCAATGATAGATCCATCGACCAATTGGTCAGGCCAATTTAGCCACGAAAAGAACCGATGCTTCGCAACCTCGCTTGTCGCTAGATACCTCGGCAGACCGCTCAACGCCTCTCGCATTTCGGGGCGCGGCCTTCCAAATAGCCACCATTTTTCGCGAAAGGTCTTATCGTTGTTTTGTTCGCGATACGGCTTCACGCTGTCGCCCAAATGCTGAAAAAGAGCGGGCACTTTCGTCTGTGCCTCGCTCTGGCCCAGTCCTGTCAAGTCTATTACAAATCGCTCGTCTACAATACCAGTAAGATCGGAACCGGTAAGGTACTGGGGTAAATATTGAGCAAAATCGGGACGGTCAGCTGCCCACCCATCTCTCAACCCTTTGGTAATCTGAAATCCAGCACCGACCAGCTTGCAACCTTGCCAGACCAGCTTGGAGTTAGCCTTTAGCGGCATCGCGCCCGCCACATCCGCGCCCAACCTTAGGTTGGCAAAAATCTTGCCCAGTTCGGTGGACAGCGTGACCGGGCGGCCCTCGGCCTCGGTCGCGCCTTTCACTTCCTCGGTTACGGTCAGCAGCCGCCCCGGACGGTTGCCAGCCGCCGCCACGGTCATGGCGATGCGCACCGCCGCACCGTCGCCCGCATCCACCCAAGGGTGATCGGGAATGGCAAACAGCAGCGACAGCGGCGTTTTCGGGTCGGCCATGTGTGGTTCCAGCACCTTGCGGTTAAAGGTCTGGCGCAGGGAATTGGTGGTGATCAGGCCAAAGCGCCGGGTGCCCTTGGCCCGCGCCTTGGCGGTGGCGGGTTTCCAGCCGCGCGTCGCCAACGCCGCCTTTTCCCACCAAAACATGACAAAATCCGTACTTTGCGGCATCTTGGGGTAGGCTTTCCACAGAGCCTCGGCATATCCATCGCCAAGCGCTTCTCTTATACGTTTCGCCCCAATAAACGGCGGGTTGCCGATGATGAAATCCGCCCTCGGCCATGTGACGGGCTTGGGGTGCAGATAGTCCAGCACCGGCACGCGCGCCGCCGGGTCTGGCACCTGTTCGCCGGTCACGCTGTGCGTGATGGTCGTCACGCCATCCCACCGGGTCACGGGCGCGCCCGCGTCGTCCAGCCGGGGCGTCGTGCCGTCATAGATCAGCACGGCATCGCGGTTTTCGATGTTGTGAAAGTCGCGCAGCACGGGTTCTGACGGGCTGGCCCGCCCATGGGTGCGAAAGTGCCATTGCAGATAGCCGATCCACAGCACCAGTTCCGCCACCGCCGCCGCCCATGGGTTCAGTTCCAGTCCAAGGAATTGATGCGGGTCCACGGTGTGACCGGCCAGCGCAAATGCGCCCTGATCCTCGCCCAGTTCCGCTAGCAGGTCGGTGACCTCGCCCTCCAACCGCTTCATCAGTTCGAGCGCGACATAAAGAAAGTTGCCCGATCCGCAGGCCGGATCCAGCACCTGGATGTCACAGAGTTGGGTGTGAAAAGCGCGCACGGTGTCGCGGGCCTGTTCCTCTTTGCCCTGGGTCGCAAGGGTCAGGGCGGCGGCCTGCACATCCCGCCAATCGGCGCGCAGCGGTTCCATGATGGTGGGCACAACCAGCCGTTCGACATAGGCGCGGGGCGTATAATGCGCGCCCAGCTTGTGGCGCTGTTTCTTGTCCAATGCGCGTTCCAGCAGGGTGCCGAAAATGGCCGGTTCGACCTCGCGCCAATCGCATTTGGCGGCGTCGATCAGCAGCGACAGTTGGACGTTCGACAGGGGCAGCGCCTGCGCGTCCTTGAACAGGCCACCGTTGAAGCGCATCAGATCGGTTGTCAGGACCGAGCAAAAGCCGCCGGTGTCCATGGTCTGCCACAGCGCCTTGAGCGCGGGGGCGGCGTGTTCGGGGTGGCCGCGCAGCCGTTGCAGAAGGTCGGTAAAGCTGCCCAGCGGGATCAGTTCGACATCCTCGGCAAACATGGTGAACAGGCAGCGCATCAGAAAGCGCGCGACGGCCTCGGGTTCGTGGCCTTGGCCCTCGAAAGATTTTCCAAGGGCTGCCAGTCGGTCGGCCACGGCGCGGGTGACCTGGGCCGATACCTTGGACGGGTCCAGCGCGGTCGGGTTGGTCCAGATCAGGCGCAGGCGTTCGCGGGTCTTTTCGTCGCGCAGGTCGTCCATGGTGATGCGATAGCGGCGACCATCGGGAAATTGCGTATAGCCCTGCCCCTGCCCTGAGAAATCGGCGTAGAGTTCGATAACGTGCCCCACGTCCACCACCATCAGGAAGGGCGGCCAGCCATCGTCGCGCGACACGGCACGGGCGTAGCCATCGGCCTGAGAGCGGGCGCGCAGCATGGTGTCGTCCCAACGGCGGGTGCCGCGTTTGCCGTGGCCGGTTCGGGTGACCTTGGGCAGATCGGGCAGCAGGTCCGCTTGTCCCGTGTCGGGTTCGGCGGGGGCATCCGTGCCCTGTTTGGCCTCCATCACAAAGTGTTCGGCCCGGTATAGGTCGATGAACCCCCGCGATTTGCTGCCGGTGTGAATGAAGGTCACGGGGCGCTCAAAACAATAGGCATCGGTTTTGGCGTGCTGGGTGGCGGGGTCCGGTCTGGGCAGGTCCAGCACATCGCAGAGTTCATTTGCAAAGGTCTGAAAATTGGCGCGTTCGCTGCCGCCCGAGTTTTTCCATCTGGAAATGAATTCTTCGATTTGCACGACGCCCCACCAAAACACTTGCCGCCAAGCGGTTTAAAAAATTGCGATTTCTGTTCATGAATGCAAATCACACGCGCCCCGTCTAGTGCGAATCCGCCCAGCTACGGGCCATGCCGCATCATGGCGGTCCATGTTTGAGGTCGCCGCGCGACGGATTGGCAATGCGTGAAAGGATCAGGTGCGAGAACCTGCGGTTCTGGCGTTCGGGGTGTTGCGACACTTGCGACACCTGCGACATTCCTTGTCCGGTGTCGCAGGTGTCGCGGATGTCGCAAAGGGTCAGTCGGTGTCCCGCCAAATCCGCCAGGCTTCAGCCCGCGCCGCCCCCCGCACCACGGTTCCGGGTTCCAGCGGGGTCAACCAGCCATGACGTTCCAGAAGTGCCAGCGCAGCCCGTGCCTTTGGGCTTTCCCGCAAAGGGTTCGGCCCCAGCCGCACAACGTCGCGCACCATCACGTCAGGGTGCGGCCAGCTTTCCAGCAGCCATTTGCGTAGGTTTTCCGCGCGGTCGATGTCCTGACTGACGGTTGCCGCATCGGCCAGCCGCACCGCCTCGGACATGTAGAAATGCGCAAGGGCGATACCATCGGCCATCGCATCCACTGTCACGACAGGCGAAAACAAATCGCCCCATAGCGTCAGAACCCCAGCGATGCGCGCCGCCTGTTCCGCCGCCTTGGACGCATAGCCCGTGACATGGGCAAGGTCACCGCCAGGGGCCTGCGCCGCCTCTGTCGCATCGGCAAAGCGGATCAGCAGCGCGCGGGCCTCGGAAGCAAGGGGCAAGACGCGTGGGGACAGTTCGCGGGTGGCGTCATCCATCGGCATGGGTGTATCGAGAATGGCGCGCATCCGGGTTCGGAATGCCTCTATTGCCTCTAGGTCGCCATTTGAATTGCGGTGCAGGCGGGTGCCGATGGTGCTGGGCGGTTCACAGATCAGGAAGCGCGGCAGAAAGCCCGTTTCCCCCGCCATTCGATCAGCCATGAAGGCCCGCGCGACAATCGGCTGCGCCATCAGATGCACCGCCAGCCGCCGCCCGAACAAAGTTGCGTGCCCATCCCCTGCCCGCGTGCGGCGGATCGGGTTGCCCTGCCAGAGGTCGTTGAGCGCGGCCAAGGTCTTTTGTCTGTTGTCGCTGTTCATCGCGTGACCGCCAAGGAATTGCCCGCCTTCATCGCTGAAAATGCCCAAAGACGGTTGCCCGGTTGTATAGAGCCGCGTCAGCCCCTCGAAGGTGGGTTCAGTCGCGGTGCGGTCGCCTGATGGCGGCGCAGCGGGTTCTTTGCCCAGCGCCTCAAGGTCTGCGCGCGCAGCCGTCTTTCGCTCGCCCTTGGCCTTGCGGGCCTCGGTCAGTATGCGGTCACGCTCGCCTTTCCAAAGCGCGTGCGCATTCTGCCAGCTTGCCAAAGCGTCGCCCTGGGCGCGGTTCTGTTCGCGCTCATGTTCGCGCAAACCTGCCATCAGCGGCCCGTCGCAACTGCTTTTGCGTTCGCCAGATCGAGCGATAGTCAAAGCGTAAAGCGATACAGGACGCGTGCCCCCCAGCGTTTCGACATCGGCAAAGCCTTGAACGGCCAGCGACGCCACCGCCAGGGCAGATGCCGCCGGGATGGCGACGGGGGCCTGCGTCATGCTTTGCACCGCTTCGACGGCGGTGCGCAATGGCCCAAGGTTCTGGACAGGATAGGCCGCACCGGCTGCAATCTCGCGCACCAAAGGTTGCGGGCCTTCAGGGGTGAAGGGTATCGGTTCCGGGGCGTTCATTGCTTGCCCCCTTTCATTGTCAGAATATCGTTCCAGTCGCGCCCGTTTGGCGCGGGAAGTTGCGAGACGGTCCAACCCGCTGCGTGTGCCCGTTTGGCAAGGGCATGGGCTGCTGCACGGCCCGCCGGGTCGCCATCGGGGGCAATGGTCAAACGGCCCGCGACTTTCGGAAGGCGCAAGCCGCGAAGGCCTGAGGTGGAAAGCGCCGCCCAGATGGTTGCCGGGGTTCGCAGCAGGCCGCTGCCAAGCGAAAGGGCGGTTTCAATACCCTCGGCAACCACAAGTGGCCCACCTGCGTCGGCCAACCTGATAGAGCCGCCAGCGACAGCCCCGAGCATGGCTTTGTCAGGATCAACCGCCGCCTTGCCACCGCCATCAGCGCAAAGGTAGGTGCGATGCACTGCGCAACCGTCGCCACCTTCGACCAGCGCCACAAGCGCCGGGTGCCGGGTCGCGGTTGCACCATGCCAGCAGTCTGCCTTGTAGCGCAGGGTTTTCGGCAATTCGCATGTGATGCCGCGCACTTCGCGCAAGTAGGTTTCCGCCGGGGTGCCACCAATGGGCTGCGCCTCCTGCCAAAGGCGATGCGCCTGCGCGGCGCGGCGCTGGGCCTCGGCCTGACGTTCCGCCGCCCGCTGCGCGATGGTCACAGGGTTCGGCGGGTTACAAGGTCCGGATTCCGGGGCGACGCCAGCCGCCCCCAGAATGTCGCGAAAGCCGCAATGCGATTTCTTGCAATGCGCCAGCAGGCCCGCATCACCATCGGCCAGCGTCAGGGCGTTCTGCCCCTTTCGCTGTTCCGGTTGGCAAACGGGGCACGGGGCAGTCCCATAGCGGTTGTACCATTGGCCCCCAAGGGCTTGGGTCAGGTGCCTTGCATCCATCATTGTCCCAACCCCCAGATCAGGACCGCAATTGCCTGGGCCTGCGCCTCGGTCAGGCCATGAACGCGCATCAGAAAGCGGATTTGTAGTTGGTTCACCACATCCCCTCCCAGATCAGAAGCGCCGCCAGAGAATAGAAGGTCAGCACAAAGGCCAGCGCCTGCCAGAACGGCACGCCGCAAAACAGAAGGAAAATCAGCATGCCGCACCGCCCTTCCAGGCAGGCGATACCTGACTGCGCAAGACATAGCGGGCGTGATGCCCCGCAAAGTCGCCGCCATGCGGTTCGGTGATGGTTTCGATTTCCACCGCAAGTTCGCGCAGGTTCCAGACGTATGCGCTCCAACGCGGTGCGGGTTCGGTGATCGGTGTGCAGCCCTTCGCGCCCGACGCGCGCAGGCGTTCCAGCGCCCAGCGATTGCGGCCAGCGACCACGATGCGGAAAGGGTCGCCCGCGCTGGGCGTGACCAGATAGGGGGTTCCCGCTTCCTTTACACGGGGTTTGCGTGCTATCGTTTGGGAGCCGTCAGCCTTCGGATGTTGAGGTAGTTTTGCCCCGGTTGCGCCCGCCAGCGCTCCGGGGTTTCGCTTCATGTTCATGGTCACGCCCCCCCATCGCGTTGGGCGCGCAAATGTTCTTCGGTTTCGTCCAGGGGCCAGTAATTGCGCCCCCCGAGTTTCAGGGGTTTGGGCAACCGGCCCGCATCAATGTCGTTGTAGACGGCGCTGCGAGAGCGGTTGCCCAGTAAGGCGCGCAATTCGGTGAAGGTGATGTATTTCGTTGCCATTTCGGACCATCCTTTCGTGCCTGTTGGTGGCTTAGGTGGTCCGATTTTGGGCGGCCTTGCTTGGCAACGCTTATCAAGGCTTGCCAAGTATTTTCGGAATTTGGCTTCTAGCGCAGCGTGCGGCGGTCACCCCGAATGGTACGCGGCGAAACGTCTATATCATGTCTTTTATGTAGCTGGACCTTGATCCACTTATCCAAGGCCCCGCCCGTCAGTTTGGTTTCACCCAACATTGACTCGACCAAAGCCCGCCTTGACTCCACGGTCGCCTTGGCCGCTTCGTTTTGCTTTTCTCTAAGTTCGCTAAGGTGCCGGTTTCTCTGAATAGTTGAAACAATCTGTTCTTTGCGCGTCGCTCGCCACTCCCATTCTGTTCGCAATCGGGATATTTCGAAAATCATGCTGTAAATGTGGCCCTTTGGGTCATTCTCTTTGTCTTTACTCATCAACACCAATCGGATGTGATGGCCAATGCGAGCGGCGTACCACTCATTGGAAAAATCCGCCGTTTGCGTTTGAACAAAATGCGCCCCATTGGTCATGGTCCAGCCAGCATTGTCTTTTTTCCATTCATCCAGAGAAAAGTAGCGCCATTCGCCTTCGCTATTGAACCCAACTTGATCTGACGCAGGCGGATAACCGCATTCTTTCAAAATCTTGTCGCAATCATCGGCCATGCGCTCAAGTTGCTGCCAAAAGTCGCCGTTATCAAAAGCTGCTGAAACTCGACGCAAATCTTCGAGTGTGTGGACGGTAACTCTATCCTGCACTAAAGTAGACAGCTCGTCTTTTGCGATGATTTTCCGGGTGTAAACAGGTTCGTCGCTCATACCGCCCCCACCATCTTGACCACTTGCCCCGCGCCGCCCGTCACATGGTCGGCCCAGCGTTCGGCCAGCACGCGGCGCTGTTCCAAAAAGTCTGTTCTGCGATAGGCCCGGACCACGGCGCTATCTGTCGTGTGCCCCAATATGGTTTCCGCCACTTCGTGCGGGGTGTTTGTTGCCTCTGCCAGCCAGTCGCGCAGGCTGGAACGGAAGCCGTGCGGGCGCGCCTCCTGCCCTGCGCGTTTCATGTGTTGGGAAAGTGTCATGTCGCTAAGGACGCCCTTTCGCACATTGGCAAAAAGATAGCCTTCGCGCTCGAAGGGGCGGGCCAATTCGATCACGGCCAAGGCCTCACGCGACAGGGGAACGCGAAAGTCTGAGGTCGCGCCCTTGCGGCCCTTCATGGCTTCACCCGGTATCGTCCACACATCGCCATCCAGTTGGTCAAGGCGCAGGTGGCGCAGCGGGTTCGAGCGCACGCCCGTCAGGATCAGCAGCCGCATCGCAAGATGTGTCGGGGTCTGCTCTGTCAACGTCGCATAGAAGGTCGGAACCTCGGCCCAAGGCATTGCGGGAATGTTCTTTGCTTCGTGACGCGATTTGCCCAGCAGCGCCTTGGCCTTTTCAGTCGCCTGCAAATCCACGTCCAGGCCCAGCGCGGCCCCGTGTTTCAATACGATGTTGAGACGGTTCATGGCCTTGCGCGCGGTATCAGCCTTTGTATGCCAAAGCGGGGCCAAGGTGTCGCGGATGTCGCGTTGATCCAGTTCCGTGACTGGTACACCGCCCAGCTTTGGCAAGACATGCAATTCAAGGGGCGAGAACCAGCGTCCAGCCTTGCCGTCGCCTTTCAGTTCCGCTTTGCGCGCCTCGAAGGCTTCAAGGGCGACAGTGCGCAAGGTTTGATCTGCGCGCGCCGCCTCGCGTGCCTGCCTTTCGCGTTCCTTCACCGGGTCTTTGCCCGCCCTGGCAACGCCGCGCCATTCCTTGGCCAATTCACGGGCCTGCGCGAGAGAAACTTGCGGAAAGCCGCCCAGCCCCATTTCCCGACGCCTGCCGTGGATCGTGATTCTTAGCATCCACTGCGCGCATTTGCCTTTGTGGTCCGGACGCTTCACAAGCCAAAGCCCCTGACCATCGCAATGCTTGCCCACCGGGGCGGAATTCACGAAGGCAGCCGATAATCTGTCGCGTGCTGGCATCTGGTGTCCTATCCAGAGGGAAAATCTCAATCCACCTTTCAATCCACCCCAAGATATTGGATACCCCCGGACATTTCAATACAGCCCCGGACAGATAAAGGCTGTAATACCAGTGTGATAGCTTTCTATGCCGACAGGGAAATACAAGATAGGGTATTGATGATGTGCCCTTCAGCGGCACCACTTTCTGCCCAAGTCTGCCAGAAAGCCCCCTAATCCCTTGGAATTTATGGATATTCCCTTGTTCTGGCAAGGGTCCCGGCCGTCCGGTCCGGGCGCGTCCAGCCTACCGTGGGCAGTAAAACGCAGCTTCGGGCAGGGTGGATTCGCGCGCCCCGGAACCGCAGGCATGGCCCAGGATACCGGCGATGGCTTCAGATCAGGCCAAGGCGGCTGGCGCGGCCTACCGCCTGCGCCAGGGATACGCTGTCCAGTTTCAACCGCGCGACCTTGAGATAGGACCGCACCGTGTGTTCGGACAGATCAAGGATGATCGCGATTTCTGAATAGGTCTTGCCCTCGGCGGTCCAGCGCAGGCATTCGAATTCGCGCGGGCTGAGCTGGGGAATATCGCCCTGTTCGGCAAAAGCCTCGGCCACGGCCTGCACGTGCAGGTCCTTGGACAGGCCGACCAGGTCCTGACCATTGCTGTCCAGAAAGGCCGTCCAGTCGGCGTGATCCAGATGGCTGTTCAGCGACAACACGCTTTTGCGGCCATAAGGATCGGCGCAGGGGATCGAATAGCCCGACTGCCCCAGCCCGAATTCGGCCGCCTTGACGAACAACTGCATTTCCGATGCGCTCGGCTCGATCTCGCTCCAGCTGAAGGGGCTGTTGCCGGTCAGGGCCTTGCGCAGGATGGGGTCTTTGACGACGTAATTGTTCAGCAGGTAATGCGACACCCAATTCGCCGGATAGGTCGTGCGCACAAAGGGGTTGTCCATCCCGGACTTGGCATTGCTGACCATGTGAAAGGTCACGTGGTCGATGGCAAACTGCCTGGCGAGGATCTCGATCGAGCTTTGGACCGAACCGGCGGCCAGAATTCCATTCAGTATCTGTTCGGAGTCAAATTGAATCACGGACACAAAACCCACTTGTCACTTTGTTGGCTGGCGCATGACCGCTTGAAAACTGACGTAAAGTCAAGACTGCAAATTGCGAAACGCCGATTCCCCGGCAATCTATCATAAGTTGTTTCATTTCTGCCCCCCGCATTTGTATGTGATCAAACGCGTGGCCTCAGGCGTGGAAATATCCAGACATGGCAATTCTTCCTAGCGTCCCCCCAACAGGACAGTGCGGAGGCGACCATGTTTACAACCATTCAACCCCATGAAGTAAAACAGAATTCCAAGCTGATGGCCGATGTTTTCCGGCTGCGCAAACGGGTGTTCGCGGACCAGCTGGGCTGGGACGTTCCGGTGCACGAAGACATGGAAAAAGACGCATATGACGACATGGGCGCCAGCTACCTGGTGTGGTGCTCGGATGACAAGGCCACTCTCTACGGGGTTGTGCGTTTGATGCCCACAGAAGGGCCGACATTGCTGCATGACGTGTTCCACGCAACCCATGGCCGCAACCCAGATCTGATCGACCGGACCGTCTGGGAAGGCACCCGGATGTGCCTGGACGACGCGCTGATCGCCCGCGATTTCCCTGACCTGCCGGCGGCGCAGGGGTTCAACCTGCTGTTCCTGGCCCTGTGCGAAGCCGCCTTGGCCCACAACATCCGCCGTATGGTGTCCAACTTTGAACCCTGCATGAGCCGCGTCTATCGCCGCGCCGGCCTGGCCTATGACATTCACGGCCGCGCCGATGGGTATGGCGCCAAGCCGGTCTATTGCGCCTCGTTCGCGGTGACGCAGGACGTGCTGGCGACGATCTGCGCCAAGATCGGCGTGCACGAACCGGTCTTTGAGCGGTCGCGGGGCTTCACCCCTCTGGTCGCCCCGGTGGCCCGTCCCATCCCCGAGCTGGCCTGATGCGCGCCGGCCGACCCATGTGCGGATCACGGCCCGGGGCAGTGCGCTGCCCCGCCGATGCAGGGCGCAATTCCCCCGTTCCGACCCACCTGACAGAAAGATCAAAGCAGCGCCCCCCGATGACATTGAAAGACCTCTACCGGCTGGCCATCGAACAAGGGGGCGATGCGGTTAGCCGCGCCCTTGGACACGCCGAGGCGCAGCTGGCCCGCAACCCGGGCCATCGACAGGCCCTGATGTACAAGGGCAGCCTGCTGACGATGGTCGGTGACCAGATGCTGACCCAGGAAAAGCGTCGGGCCTATATCCGCACCGGCGTGGCGCTGATGGACAGCGCCATGGCCAGCGACGATGCCTCGCCCGCCGTGATGTGTGAAATGACCTATGTCCAGGCCAGCACGCTTGCCTGTCTGCCCGGCGATCTGGGTCTGGACCGTGTCGCACTGGAGGCGCTGCGCGAATTGGCGCATTCGCCCTGTTTCGATGCGACCGATCCTTTTGACAGGGTGCGCACGCTGGTCCTGTTGTCCTGCCTCGCCAAGCACTTTGGCCAGCAGCAAGAGGCGCAAAGCCGTTTTCGCCAGGCCCGCGGTATCGACGAAGACCTTGCGATCCGGACCTACAGCGCCTGGCTGAACCGGTCGTCCCCCGACACCTCTGTCTCTCCGTGACCCGGCCCACCCGCTGAAAGGAACTGTGCCATGCAGATCGACCATTTCGCCTATCTGGTAAAGGATACCGACCGCGCCATCGCCGCGCTGCCCCATCCCGGTGCCGAGGTGACGTTGTACCGGCACGCCTTGGACAGCCAGCAGGCCTATATCAGTTTTGTGCGCACGGCCCATGACGCACCGCTGATCGAACTGGTCGAACCGTTCGAAGGCAACGCCGTGATGCAGGCCCGCCTGACTCGCGAAGGCACGCCCAGCGTATTGTATCACGTCGGCTATACCGTGGACGATTTCGACGCGGAATTCGGCCGGATGCGGCGCGGTGGCTGGATGCCCCTGACCCGCCCCTTCGAAGGGCTGACCCCCGGCTGTCGTGCCAGCCACCTGTACAACCCCGATTTCGGCGTGGTCGAGATCATGGAGGTCGCGCAATGACCTGGGGTCTGGACAGCATCACCCTGCCGGACCCCGGCCCGCAACCAAGGCCGCTGGACACGCTTGAACCCAGCCACGGGGTCAGTGCCCGCGCGGCGCGGATGTATACGCGGTTCTTCGGGCAGGAACAGGTTCTGATGACGGGCCTGCCGCATTCGGGAATGCTGCTGGAGACGCTGCGGCAACTGGTGGCGCGGCGTCCCGAGATCGCGGCGCTGGATGGCATCGCCTGCTATACCAAGACCCAGACCCACAACACCCCGGCAGAAGCCGACTGGCTGCGCGGCATTTTCGATGCCGCCGGGCTGCAGCGGTGGGAGGTCGGGACCTTTTCGATGACCAATTGCGCCTCGGCGCTGGCGGCCGTTCATGCATTTGCCGGTCAGGACCGGCCCTTGCTGATCCTTGCCGGCGAAAAAGCCTTTCACGCGACGGGCAACCGTCTGGCGGTTGGCTTGCTGGGCGAAGCACCTGCCGCTGCCCTTTTCCTCCCTGGGGGTGGGCGGCGGGTGCGCTTTTCCAGGGTGCGGCACATGCCGCGCTATTTCCTGAACCCGGACGACATGGCCGAAGACGACCGGCGCGCGCTGCAGACCGCCTTTGAAGAAGGGTTCGAGGGCTTTCTGGCCCAGATCCTGCGCGATGATCCGGCGTTCTTTGATCTGCGGCCGGTGCTGGTGCCCTATAACCTGAACGTGCCTTTGGTGGCGCGGGTGCTGGGGCGGCTGGGGCTGGGCGATCTTGTCCAGCCGGGCCATTCGGGCCGCTTTGGCCACACATTCTGTTCCGACAGTTTCCTGAACCTCGCGGCGCATCCCGTGCCGCAGGACAAGCCCGTGCTGCTGTTTTGTGCAGGCATGGGCGTCACCTATGCGGCCGTCGCGCTCGAGCGCGCGGCGCATGATCCCCAAGACCACTCCCCTGAAAACCCGGAGACCCAACAATGACCCATGCCCACCTGAACATCGTGCGCGAAGCGCTGAGCGAAGTGCTGGAATACGACGTCAAGGCACTGACCCCCGAGATGGAGATCGACCGCGAATTCGACCTGGATTCGGTGATGTTCGTGCAATTCCTGCTGTCGGTCGAAGACCGCATTCCCGGCCTGCGCTTTGACCCCGACGTCCTGGCCGAAGCCTCGTTCAACAATGTCGCCTCGCTGCTGGCCTTCATCGACAGCGTCGCGCAGGCCGAGGTCGCCTGAGATGTGGGCGCACAAGGCCTGTGACGAGGTGATCACGCAGGCGCGCACCCGTGACGCTGCTTCCGGGGCGCTGGCCCTGGGGCAGTTCGTGACGGGGCGGCCCTGCCATGTCGCCCTTGGCGGGGTGTACCTTCGCCGTTGCGACGACAACGAAACGCCCGTGCTGGACAGCGCGGGCAACCCCCTGCCGGTGGCGGGCGTGGTGTTCCCCGATCCGTCGCTGGCGGTGCTGGGGATCGAAGCCGTCCGGTTGCCGGGCGGTCCGTCGATGGCGCTGGACAGGCGCGCCCGTGTCGGGGCGGTTCTATGGCGCATCGGGGTGCTGCTGAAAATGCTGGACACCGCCTTTGCCCATCTGTCGACCCGCGAAAGCGGCGGCCAGAAGACCCTGCAACACCAGTTGGTCAAAGCCACCTTTACCGAGTGTTTCAGCCTGGCCGAACAGCTGCGACTTGAGGCGCCGCATTGGCTGGGCGCGGCCGAGGTGCCCGACCTGTCCGACCCCCATGCCCGGCTGACGGCAGCGACCTGCAAGGCCGCCAAGTTGATGGGCGGGCACGGTTATCTGCGCGGCAGTCTCAATTCGCTCGAATGCCTGTCGCTGTGTGTGTCGTCGCTGACCAACGCGGCGGTGCAGGCGCAATCCCGCGCGGCGGCCTGACCGCCCGCCCCCCCATCGCCAAGGACCCTGAAGGGAGCCACCCCATGCTAGAAATCAAACCGATCCGGCCAATGGACCCGGCCGGGGCCGTGATCCCGCAGGCGCCCCTGGCGATGCGGACCATAAAGCCCCACGTCACGATCCGGCGCGCCACGCCGGAAGAACAGTTCGCCGCGCAGGTCTGGAAAACGCTTGCCGCGCCGGGCCTGTTCGCCCCCGAGGTCGCCGAATTCAAGGGCGGGCGCATGACCCACGCCCCCGAGGTGATCGCCGCCTACCGCGACGAGGCTTCTGCGCTGCCGCCCGATTTCCTGCTGATCTACCTGCATCGCGGGGCGCAGGCGCAATGCGTCAACCCGCTGTTGCCCAGCCTTCTGCACCTGACCGGCCACCAAGGCCCGTCGCATGCCCTGCGCCGCGACGGACAGGATGGGCTGTCGGCGGATGTGATCCGCTTTGCCCGCGCCATGACGCCCGCCGGCGGCGCGGCGCTGATCATCGACGACCGCCAGCTGCGCCTGGCGGCGCCGGGGCGGATCACCGCCGAAGCGGTGCATTTCCATCAATTCCACAAACCGGGCCTGGCCCGCAGTCACGCCCAAGGAGCCTTTCAATGACCGCCATCGACACCACCCAATTTTCCGATCCGCCGCTGGGCCATCTGGGCATCATCGGTCGGATCGGCAAGCTGGCCATGCCGCTTATGGTCGGCTCGCTGGCCGCTGCCGGGTTGCAGGTCGTCAAGGCCGGCATCCTGACCTACAACGGCGAAGAGGCCGCGCTGTATTCGCTGTCTCTGGTGCAGCCGGCCTTTATCTTCATGCTCGCCTTTCTCGAGGCGCTGGCCATCACCAACCAGGTGTTCTCCTCGAAATCGGTGACCAACTGGGCCAAGGGCGACGTGCTGCGCGCAACACGCGTGTTCAGCGTGATCGGCCTGGTCCTGACCGCGCTGCTGGTTGCCGGGTTTTACGGAGCATCCTTTGCCGTGGCCGGACGCTGGCCCGATGCGGCGCCGGTGCTGCCGCAGATGGGCCTGTTCGTGCTGTCCATGGCCCCCTACCT
Source organism: Tropicibacter oceani (assembly GCF_029958925.1). Taxonomy (NCBI): domain Bacteria; kingdom Pseudomonadati; phylum Pseudomonadota; class Alphaproteobacteria; order Rhodobacterales; family Roseobacteraceae; genus Pacificoceanicola; species Pacificoceanicola oceani. The sequence continues at coordinate 628,840 of NZ_CP124616.1, read as the reverse complement.
GCTGTTCGAGTTGCGCAACGGTGCGCTGCGCGGTCAGGGCAAGACGGCCAAGGCGCTGATCCCCTTTGCGGTTCTGATCGTTGCGGATGTGGTGGCGACCTGGGTGGCGGTGGCCGAACTGGGGATGGGCTTTCACGGTGTTCTGATCGGCAATGCTGCCGGTCCGTTGATCGCCCTGCCGCTGGTAACGCTGATGCTACGCCGGGAGATCGGCGATGCCCCGCGCGGCGAAGCGGGTGATTTCAAGAAACACATGATCGGGCTGACGATCGGCGTTGCCGGGCCGGTCTTTGTGTCGATGTTCGCGGGCTCTGCCTCGGCGGCGGTGATCTTTCCGACACTGGCGACGCTTGGGTCGGACGTGGCCTCGGGGTTTCTGGTGATCGTGCGGCTGCGCATCCTGTTCATCATTCCGGCCATCGCCGTGGGGTCGGCCATTGCCATCCTGATCAACCAGATGCCCGAACAGGGCCACGCCAGCGAAAAGCGCGGCATCCTGTCGGTCGGCGTCACGACGGTGTTGGGGATCTATGCGCTGGCGACCTTTGGCATCTACGTGATGCGCGCCCAGGTCGTCGGGCTGGTGGTTCCGGCGGAAAACGCCGCACTTTTCGCCGCCACGTTGGACCTGATGATGGTGCTGATCGTGACCTTTTTCCTGGTGGCTGCCTTTACCATGCTTCAGGTGATCCTTGAACATCTGGGGATGGGCGTGCGGGTGCTGGTCGTGACCATCGCGACCGAACTGGCCACCATCGGGCTGGTCTTTGCGGTGTTGGCACGGGGCTATGGGCTGGACGGCGTGCTGCAGACGATGAACGTCATCGCGGTGGCCACCTTTGTCCTGCTGGGCGCGGTCTTTGTCGGATACGTGCGCAAGATGGGGCGGTCCGATGCTGTATGAGGTCGCCTTTCCCGCCCTGTATCTGGGTGCCAAGACCCGCCAGATGTCGCGCCGTACCCGGGCGCGTCTGGGGCTGGCGCCCGCCGACATGGCGCGCGTCACCTACCACCCCGAAAGCTATTACCGCGTGGCCTGCTGGCACCTGCGTCGCCTGGATGTGCAACTGATGATGACGCTGGCGCCGTTTCGCGCGGCGCGGCTGTCGATCGAGCGGTTCGAGCGGATCCGCCAGATGCCGGACCGCCCCGGGGTCGAAGCCCCGCCCCCCGCGGCCGAGCATCAGGATGTGAAGTACCGCGGCAAGCGCGTGCACCTGAGTTTCTACGGGCCAGAGGACGGCCCGAAGATCCTGGCGCTGCACGGCTGGAACGGGCGCGCCTCGATGATGCGCAAGCTGGTGACGGCGCTGGCAGGGCAGGGGTTCCGCGTGGTGGTGCCCGACCTGCCCGGCCATGGCCGCAGCGAGGGCAACCGCTATTCGTTCTATGACCTTGGTCAGGCGATGGCTGACTTGTTCCTGGGCACGCGGTTCCGCGCCGTCATCGGGCATTCGGCGGGCGGCCTGATCGCGGGCTTTGCCATCGGGCGCGGGTTGCGGGCGGATTGCTACATTCCCGTCGGGGCGCCTGCATCGTTGTCCAACCTGTTGAAATCCTACGTGGAAATCACCCAGATGCCGGCGCGCGCGCTGCCCTATATCGAACGCTACTACATCCGTCGATACGGCGTATCGCCCGAGGATGTCGGTACGTCGCTGCTGTCGCGCCTGCCGGTGCGCACGCTGGTCGTGCACGAAACCCGCGACTGGCAGGTCGGGGTCGAAAACGCCCATGAACTGGCCAATGCCGCCATGAACGGAGAGCTGTTCCTCACAACTGGGCACACACATCTGAGCGTGTTGAACGCCCCCGAAGTCCATGACCGTATTGTGTCATTCATCACGCGAGGGCGCCATGTTTGACATACTCGATATCGAGACCACCGTATCGGCCCGCAGCATCACCGTGTCGCAGGCCTGCGCTCAGCTGACCCTGTCGAACAAGGACCGTCGGATGTACGAACGGTTCTTCGGACTGGCTTCGATCCCCAGCGATCCCACGCAGTCACTGAACGTGATGACCGGCGCGGCGATTGCCCGCCTGCTTGAAGGACCCGAGGCGCCCGACCTGGTGGTGCATTGCCACACGCTGTTGTCCTCGGGGCCGTGCCGCAGCGACAGCGCCGTGCCGGTGCACCTGATCGAGGCCGGCAAGACCGAGGTCTTCAGCGCAACCATGTGCCATTGCGCCAGCGGTGTCGCGGTGCTGGAAATGGTCGAAAGCCTGCTGCCCGAAAACGGCACCGCGCTGATCGTGGTCAGCGACAAGGCCTTTCACCCGGCGGTTCAGCTGATCCGCAACACGACCCTGATGGGCGATGGCGCGGCCGCCATTCTGGTGGGCAAACGGCCGGGGCGCTTTCGTTACCTGGGCGGGCACACCGAACGGCTGGGGGCCTATTCGATCATCACCGGGCTTGTGGGCGAAGAAACCGACACCGCCTTTGCCGATGAATACATCGAGTTTACCGCGCGCTGCATCGAACTGGCGCTGGTCAATGCGGGGATCACGATTGCCGATGTACGGCTGATCCTGCCGCACAACGTCAACATTCCCAGCTGGGACCAGATCGCCCAACGGATCGGCGCCGCGCGCGACCAGATCTGGCTGAAGAACGTAAGCCGCTACGCCCACACCTTTGGCGCCGACCCCTTCCTGAACCTTGCCGACGCGGACCGCGACGGGGCGCTTGCCCCGGGTGATCACGTCGCGCTGGTCAGTGTCGGGCTGGGCGCAACGGCCGCCTGCGCCGTGCTTCAGGTCAATCCCCCCGTTGACGGGGCCAATGAAAGGACAGTTGAGAAATGACCGATATCTATTCCCGCATCGACGAGGCCCTGCTGATGTGCGGCCTGCAACCGGCCCAGGTGGTCGCGATCAAGGCTGGCGCGCCGATCTATGGCGACAACGGCCAAGTCGACAGTCTTGGCCTTGTGCGGCTGATCTCGGCGGTGTCGACCGGGTTCCAGGACATGGGCGTCGACATGTTCGACATGATGGCTGATCTCGACGTCGAGGCGATCGAAGCCTTTGCCGACCGCGACTCGATCCATGCGTTCCTGATGCGGTTCCTGAAGGACCGCCAGCCCGAGGCGGTCTGAGCCATGTCCCTGACCGCCGATCAGATCGACAACGCCGCCCGGCTGGCCGGAACGCCCCTGTATGCCTACAGCGCGCCTGCGCTGCGCGACCGGGTGCAGCAGCTGCGCAAGGCAATCCCCGAGGCGGGGTTCGTCTATTCGCTCAAGGCAAACCCGAACCTGTCCATCGTCCAGTGCCTGACAGGGCAGGGCATCGGAACCGAGGTCTGTTCCCTGTTCGAGCTGGAAACCAGCCTGGCCGCCGGGGTGCCGGCGCAGGCTACGATCTTTGTCGGCCCGGCAAAATCGCCCCGGGAAATCCGCCGCGCCATTGCCGTCGGGATCAAGGCGATCATCGCGGAATCGCTTGAAGAGCTGGGCCTGATCGACACCATCGCCGCTGAAATGGGCGTCGTGCAGCCCGTGGCGCTGCGCATCAACCCGTCGTTTCACACCCGCGGCGCGAAACTGTCGATGAGCGGCAAGCCCACGCAGTTCGGCATCGGTGACGAAGACATCGACGGCGCGCTGGCCCTGATCGCCGAGGCGCGTCAGATCCGGCTGGTCGGGTTGCATGTCTACATGGGCACCCGCATCCTGGATCATCAGGTGGTGGCGGAAAACACCCGCAACGTGCTGGCCCTGGCCGATGACATCATCGCCCGCGCCGGTCACGGGCTGGAGTTCGTCGATATCGGCGGCGGCTGGGGCGTGCCCTATGCAGCGGATGAAACCGCGCTGGATTTCCCGGCGTTGGCCGAGGCGGTCAACACCATGGCCGCCGCCTGGAAGACGCGCCATCGCGGCACCCAGATCATCATCGAACTGGGCCGCTACCTGGTGGCCGAGGCAGGCGTCTTTGTCACCGCCGTGCGCTATGTGAAATCGTCCAAGGGGGTACGCTTTGCCGTCTGTGACGGGGGCGCGAACCTGCACGGCGCAGCGGGACAGGCGGCGGGGTTCCGGCGCAACTTTCCCATCCGCGCGCTGCACCCGCGCCCCGGCGACACCGCGCCGTGGAACGTGTCGGGGCCGCTGTGCACGCCGATGGACGTGATCGGGCAAAAGGTCGACCTGCCGCCGGTGCAGCCCGGCGATCTGCTGTGCATCGACCGGTCGGGGGCCTATGGGCTGACCGCCTCGCCGGCGCAGTTCCTCAGCTTTGCCAGCCCCGCCGAGGTGCTGGTGGATGGGCCGCGCATCACCCAGATCCGCGCCCCAGGCACGCTGGCCGCCCATCTTGCACAATTCACACCCGCCGAGCTGACGCCCTTGGCGGATGCTCCGAAAACCCTCCAGACAGCCGAGGTCTGACCCATGTCCGTATTCAACCACCCCACCCTGGACGCGCTGGATGCCCTTGGGCCGCTGTTTCGCGACGTCGGCCACCGGATGGAAAGCGACCCCAGCGACTGGGCCCCGCTGTGGGACCATGAATTGCTGCGCGCCATCACCCTGATGGAGGTGCCCGAGCCCTGGAACCCCCTGCCCAATTGCGGCGGCTTCTTTGGTCCCGACCCGATGGTCTATGGTCTTCAGATCGCCGTCGCCGAACGCATCGCACGCCATGACGCCGGCTGCATCCTTGCGCTGCCGACACCGACCATGTCGGGGTTCGCGGTGCGGGTGTTGGGCAATGCGCAGCAGGTCGAAACCTATTTCAGCCGCTATACCGCGCCGAAACCCGGCCGCAGCTTTTTCGCCATCACCGAACCCAGCGTCGGATCGGACGCGACGGCGGGGCGCAGCGTGCTGCGTGACACGCCCCGGGGCCGCCGTCTGGACGTCGAGAAAAAGTTCATCGGCGGTGCGGCGCAGGCCGATTTCGGCCTGATCTTTGCCCGGGACGAACGCAGCAACAGCCACAAGATGGTCATGGCCGATGCCGATTTCATCGCCGGTCTGCAGATCGAACGCCTGCGCCATCACGGTCTGGCCGGGGCCGACCTGACCCAGATCACCGCGCAGGACATCGACGTTCCGGACGAATTGGTCCTGGGTCACGGTCTGCAACGCGGGCTGCGCGACGGGTTCTATGCCATGAACAGCGTCTTTGAACGCTATCGCCCGGTGGTCGCCACGCTGGCCATCGGCGGCGCGCGCGGCCTGATCGACTGCATGGCCGAACTGGGCCTGAACGACAGCCTGCTGGAACCGCTGCGCATCCGGCACATGGTGTTCCTGGGGCGGCTTGAACAGATCGCCATGTCCTATGACCGGGGCACGCAAAAGGTGCACGAAACCTCTTGCCTGAAACTGGATGCGGTCAGCTTCCTCGACGAGGTGGTGGCAACTGTGTTCCGGCACATCCCGTCGCAGGACATCTTTGCCCACCCTGACCTGCTCAAGCGGTGCCGGGACGCGAAATCCTATGAGTACATGGAGGGCACCTCGAACATTCACCTGCTGCAGGCCTTCCGCAGCTATGTAGCCGCGAGCGCCTGACCCATGAGCCTTTACCTGAACACACAACACATCGTCTGGGACGAATTCGGCGGGCTGGAAAAGCCCAAGGAAGAATGGCGCGACCAGTTCGCCTATTGGGAGGACTACGTCGAAAAGTTCTTTCAGTCGAATGGCATGGCCTTTGATCCCAGCGACTGCAACGTCGAACCCTGGCTGATGTCGGACGACCGCGCGCCCTTTGCCGGGATGGTGGAAAACCTGCTGCCGCGCCTGGCGGAACGCACGGGGCTGGACGATACCGACGCGATCCTGTTTGCCCATTGGCTGCCCGATCTGCACCTGGGCACCTCGGTCACCAATTTCGCGATGCATCAGCTGGGGCTGCGCAACTGCTTTGGCTTCGCGATCTCGGATCGGGGACTTTCGGCGCCGTTCTTTGCCTTTGACAGCCTGTACAAATACCTGCTGAACGGGCGCCGTCGCGGGTTGCTGATCGTCGCGGATCAGAAACACGTGATGTACAAATCCGACCTTGTGCACCGGCTGAACCCCAAGAACGCTGCCTGCGTGGTGCATGTGGACACCGAGAATGAAACCGGGCTGCGCTATGCCGGCTATCGCCGTCACGTGCTGGCGCAGGGCGAAAGCGCGGGCGCGGCGGTTGCGACGATCCTGGACGGTCTTGGGCTGGACGCGGCGCGCACCTGTCTTGTGGGGCCTGCCGATCTGCTGGATGCCGCCGCGCTGGGCGCGGACCGTATCGTCACGCAGGACAGGCTGGTCTGCTCGGCGCCCTTTGCCGCGCTGAGCCAGGCCCAGGACATGACCCGCAATTACCTGCTGCTGTGCCGCGACGGCCAGGCGGTGTCAGCCCTTGGTTTCGAAGGAGAGTCAGCATGAGACTGGCGTCTTTCTCGAAATACGTGCCCGAGGGCCGCATTCCGGTCTCCGATTGCGTCGCCGCCACCGGCGCATCGCAGGGCGAGGCCAAGGCCTTTGGCCGGTTGTTCGGCTTTGACAGCGTGGCCAGTACCCCGGCGGACATGACGCTCGAGGCGGCCTTTGGCCAGGTGCTGGACAGGGTCGCGCCCGGTGCGGTGCTGCCTGATACGCTGATCTACGTGCACGGCAACCCGGTGCAATACGCCGAAGGGCGCAGCCCGGTGCAGGCGCTGGTCGCCAGCCATCCGATCCTTGCCGGGATCGAGGATGTCTATGAAATGGATCAGCAGAATTGTTCGACCCTGTTCTGGGCGCTTCAGGCAGCGCAGCGGTTGCTGGCGGATGATGCGCGGGCGGTGCTGGTCCTGGCCGGTGACAGCCTGCACCAGATGCCGCTGGGCGAACGCTATGCCCCTGGCGTGACGGCGATCGGTGATGCCTATTGCGCGCTGTTGCTGGACGGCGAAGCGGGCGGCACGCAGATCGACAACATCTGGCTGAAGACCTGTTCGCAGCACTACGCGGGCCGCTTTGGCACCGCCGCCCAAAGCGCGGCCTTCAACGCCGAGCATACGGCGCTGGTCAATGCGATCCTGGACGGCACCGGGTTTGACGTAGCCAGCGATGCGCCGATCCTGCCGCACAACGTCAACCGGCTCAGCTGGACGCTTTATGCCAAGCAGACCGGGATCGACCGGGATCGCATCTGGCTGGATCTGCTGCCTGACCAGGGCCACTGCTATACCGTTGACGCGGTGTCGATGCTGGACCGGGTGCGCGGCACCCGCTGCCCCGAGGCAGCGCTGTTGTCGGTCGGGCAGGGCGGGTTCCTGGGTGGCTGCATGGTCCGGCGGGAGGCCGCGTGATGGAACTGGTCCGGATCGCCCATACCATGGACTGCGCGAGCTTTCCCGACCTTGCCACGCTGGGCGAGGCCTATGGCTGGTCACAGCGCACGCACCGCATCTTTGACCGGATGTTCGGGCTGCAATCGACGGCCCTGCATCCAAAGATGTCGCTGGCCGAGGGGCTGCGCCTGTCCGCGCAGCGTCTGGCCGATCAAAGCACGGAGTTGCGCGGCACGGTCGACTATCTTGTCTATTGCCACGCGCTGAACACCGCGCTGCCCCTTGAACAGGAAACCCTGTCGCAGATCGCGGCCCAGGTGTTCGACAGTACGCCCGAAGTGCTGTCCGTCACCCACGGATCTTGCGCCAGCGCCATCATGGCGATGCAGATGCTGCGAACGCTGCCCGGCGACCGGCCCGCGAACATCGTTCTTCTGACCGGGGAAAAGTGCTTTTTCGAACTGCTCAACTATGCCGACAACAACGGACTGTTCGGGGAACTGGCAAGCGCGGTCTATCTGCGCGCCGGGGCAGGGCAGGGCGGCACACGGGTTGCGGCCACCACCGCAGGGGTTTTCGAAGGCGTCTGCCAGCCGCTGGCCAAGGCCGACAGGGACTTGGCCGCCAGCTATGACCAGGCCTTCATCCCGACCATGACCCGCGCGGTGCAGACCGTCCTGGACGAGGCCGGGCTGACAGCGGACGACATCGACGTGATCCTGCCGACGCATCTGTCGCCCTTCACCTTCAACCGGGTCGCCGCCCAGCTGGGCATTCCCGGCGAACGGGTGATCAAACAGAACCTGTCCCGCATCGGCCACTGCTTTTGCGGCGATCTTTTCATCAACTACGACACCTGGCTTCAGGCGGTTCCGGCCAATGACAGGCCACTGAATGTCCTCTCTTTTGCCGCGGGCATGACCGGCTCTTACGCGGCGATCATCCTCACCAAGGACCAATGCGCATGATCCCCCATCACCTGTTCCTTTACCAGCACCTGGACCACAGCGCCGCGCGCCGCGCCGATCATGTGGCGGTGCAGGACACCCGCATCAGCCTGACCTATGGCGCCCTGCGCCAAGAGGCCGTGGCCATCGCCCGCCGGCTGCAGACGCTGGGCGTTCAGCCCGGAGACCGGGTCATCCTGCTGCTGGAAAACTCGGTCGATTTTGCCCGTGCCTATTGGGGCGCGGTCTATGCCGGGGCGGTTGTCACCCCGCTAAGCGTCGAGACCAAGACCGACAAGCTGGGCTTTATCCTGGGCGATTGCACCCCCGCCGCCGTCATTGCCGACGAGGCACTGACAGACGAGGTGCACGTGGCCCTGCCCGCCGACCTGAACCCGGCGGTGATCAGCCTGCACGCCCCCGGCGAGATCACGGCCGACGGCCCGGCGCCCTGCGCGGGCCGGGTGATCGACCAGGATCTGGGCTGCATGATCTACACCAGCGGTTCGACCGGGCACCCCAAGGGCGTAATGCTGAGCCATCAGAACCTGACGGCCGCCGCGCGGTCGGTCTGTACCTACCTGGGGTACACCGAAGACGATCGCATCTTTGTGACCATCCCGCTGACCTTTGACTATGGCATGCACCAGTTGACCATGGGCGCGCTGGTCGGCGCGACCGTGGTGATCGAACGCAACTTTGCCAGCCCGCTGTTCACGCTGGACCGGCTGGTGAAGTCCGGCGCGACCTGTTTCCCCCTGGTGCCCACCATGGCGCCGCTGATCTCGGCGCTGGCCGACCGGTTCGATTTCTCGGGGATCCGGCTGATTTCCTCGACCGCCGCGGCGCTGCACCCGCGCGTCATCGACCAGCTTCGGGAAATCTTTTCGCAGGCGACGGTGTTCTCGATGTACGGGCTGACCGAATGCCATCGCTGCACCTATCTGCCGCCTGACCAGTTGGAGCGCCGCAAGGGTAGCGTCGGCATCGCCATCCCCAACACCGAAATGTGGGTCGAGGACAGCGAAGGCCAAAGGCACTATCGCGACGCAACCGGCACCCTGGTGATCCGCGGCGCAACGGTGATGAAGGGCTATTGGAACAACCCCGAAAAGACCGCACAGCGCCTGCGCCCCGGCAAGTTCCCCGGTGAATTCGTGCTGAACACCGGCGATCTGTGCCGGCTGGACCCCGAAGGATACCTGTATTTCATCGCCCGGTCCGACGACGTGCTGAAGATCCGCGGTGAAAAGGTCGCCCCGAAAGAGGTCGAGGACGCCCTGCTGATGCACCCGGCGGTGTCCGAGGCAGTTGTCGTCGGACGCCCCGACAAGGTGCAGGGCCACCAGCTGCACGCGCTGGTGACGCTGAAACCGGGCATGTCCCCCGATCCCAAGGAGCTGCGCGACTGGTGCGCCCAGCACCTGGAAAGCATCGCGGTGCCGCGCCGGGTGGAAATCCGCGAAGCCTTTGCCCGCAACGCGAATGGCAAGATCGACCGCAATTCCCTGATCGACGAACTGGCCTGAGGAGGACCGAAACGATGCTGACCCTTCGGGAAAGACCGCGCAGCCTGACCACGGGTGCCGCGCGCTGTATCGCCGATCTGCCGCAGATCTCGATGGACAGCGACCATTACGCCTCGATCGGGTTTCTGCGCTCGGTCCAGATGGCGGCGCGCAAACACGGCCCGGTGCTGAACCTGCGCTTTGACCGGGACGGCAACAAGGTGCTGCTGGGCGAAGCGGGCTTTGGTGACGCATGGCGGCGGCATTCGCGGCAGCTGGTCAAGGACGTGGACGACTATCCCGCTCCGGCCTCGCTTGCGCGGATGTTGCTGGACAACAACCTGACCACCGCCCGCGAAGGTGCGGAATGGGAGGACATGCGCGCCCAGTTCGCCCCGCTGATGCGCTACAAGATGCATTCCTACGCCGAGGCGGTCGAGGCCGCGGCCGAGCAGATGATCGAAAGCCTGTCGCGCACCGACCCGGACCGCCCCTCGCTTTGGAGCGTTTGCGGAACCTGGTCGGCGCAGACGGTGGCGCACCCGGTGCTTGGGTTCAGCTTTACCGACGACATGGTGCTGGATCTGGTGAATGCGCTGCGCCAGTGCATGTTTCACCTGGTCCAGGAATCCCCGGGCAAGGACCGCGCGGCGCTGCTGAACGACGACCAGCTGCTGAAAATGCGCGCGCGGCTGGGGCAGCTGGTGCATTGCGCCATCCGCCTGTGCCGCCCCGGCGACGATACCATGGTGGGCCACCTTTTGGACCTGCGCGGGGTACCGCGCGGCTCCGAGGCCGCGCCCGAGGTCGTGGCAGACCTGCAGCCCATCCTGATCGGCGCGCTGGCGGCGACGGTGCACAACAACTCGCTTGGGATGTTCTGGACCATGATGAAGCTGGCCCAGCACCCGCAGGCCGCCGCCGCCGTCGCCGCCGAAGCGCGGCAGGGCAAGGACGCGCCCTGGCATCTGAACACGGCCCCCGTGGCCCTGGCGGCCGTGCGCGAAGCCCTGCGCATCAACCCGGTCCTGCCCTTTATCGAACGCAAGGCAACCGCCGATCTGGACCTGAACGGGCTGTCCATTCCGCGCGGCACCACGGTCGTGTTTTCGCCCTGGATCGTGCACCGCGATCCGCGCGACTGGCCCGATCCGATGAACTATGACCTGACCCGGTTCACCAATGGCGAACGGGTCGACCTGACGCGCTGGTTCCCGTTTGGGCTGGGCCACCGCGCCTGCATCGGATCGAACCTTGCGCTGAACCAGATTGCCCGGTCGATCACGCTGATCTGTGACCGTCTCAGCCTGTCGATCCCGCGCCAGACGCTGGCGTCCTATTGGCAGCCCACCTACCGCGTCCTGCTTGAACCGCGCGAGGACGGCGGCGTTCTGACCGCCGTTCCGCGCCCCTGATCCCCCAAACCGCAACACAAGGAACCTGACCCATGAAAGCCCATTTTGCCCAAGTCGTCGAAGCCATCCGCGACATCCTTGAATTCCAGTCTGCCGAGCAGTTGACCGAAGACACCCTGCTGGAAACCGACCTGGGGATGGACAGCGGTCTGATGCTGGAACTGATCATGCAGCTCGAGGACAGCGTCGAAGGCCTGGTCATCGACCAGGCGTCGATTTCCTACGAGGAATTCAAATCCGTCGGCTCGGTCTGCGATTACATCGCTGCCCGCGTCCAGATCGCCGAGCCTGCGTGATGCAAGGGGCCGCCGATTTTCTGGCACGAATCCATGCGGGCTTTGCCGGGGTTTCGGCACCGGCCTGCCTGCATGACGCCGGGGACCTCAGTTTTGACCAGCTGCACGGCCGGTCCTCTGCCCTTGCGGCAGAGCTGGCCGGGGATCGGTCCCCGGTGATGATCCGGGGGCACAAGCATGCCAGCTATCTGGTGGCCTACTGGGCCTGCCTGCTGGCGGGCCGCCCCCTGATCCCGATCGAACCCGACCTGCCGGTGCAGCGCATCCGCGATGCTGCCGCCAAGGCCGGTGTCGGTCTGATGCTGGGCGCCGGGACCGCCGCGTTGACGGATGATCCCGGTGTGCCGCAACGCGATGTGACCGATTTTGACGAAAGCCTGCCGGGGTTCTCCCCGGTGCCGCGCGCGGGCCGGGATACGGCCTATATCATGTTCTCGTCCGGCACCTCGGGGCAACCCAAGGGTATCCGCGTCAGCTATGACAACCTTGCAGGTTTTGTCGACTGGCTGCGCGGCGGGCTGTTGCCCGACGTGCCGCTGCGCGCGGTGACGGGCAACGTGCGCTATTGTTTCGACGTCTCCCTGTTCGAGCTGTGGACAAGCTGGCTGCGCCGGATTCCGATCTCGGTTCTTGATCACGGCGACTTCATCAACTCGCGCAAGTATATCGACCGCTACGCCGCGCATGGGGCGGGGCTGTGGATATCGACGCCGTCGGCCATCCAGTTCTACATGCGGGACAAGCAGTTCAACGGCCAGAACATGCCCGACCTGCGTCTGTTCCTGTTCTGCGGAGAGATCCTGCCGAAACATCTGGTGGTCGACCTGCGCCAACGGTTCCCCGGCGCACGGGTGATCAACACCTACGGGCCGACGGAATGCACGGTGGCGGTGACCTCGGTCGAGATCACCGACGATCACCTGGTGGCTGAGCGCCCCTTGCCTATCGGCGCGCCGCGCCGGGGCTGTTCGCTGGTGCTGGAACAGGGGCAGATCACCATCTGCGGTGCGCCGGTTGGCCCCGGCTATGTCGGGCTGCCCGACAAGCAGGCCGCCGCCTTTCCCGCGCCGAACCGCTATCGCACCGGCGACATCGGCCATCAGGGCGCGGACGGTCTGTGGTACTTTCAGGGCCGCGCCGACCGCGAGATCAAGCTGCAGGGCATCCGCATCGACCTGAACGAGATCGAGGCCCAGATCCGCGCCCTGCAGGGTGTGCAGGCGGCTGTCGTCGATCCGCACAAGCTGCGCGGGTCGTACCGGGCGCTGAACGCCTATGTCAGCGGGCCTGATTGCGCCGACGGGCTGGCCAGCCTTGCGCGCCGCATGGCCACCGATCTGCCTGCCTACATGGTGCCGCGGTTCTGGTTCGGCTGCCGCGATCTGCAATTCAACCACAACACCAAGCTTGACCGAGGCACCTTCATGGCCGCGGCCCACGCAGGAGATTTGCGCTATGTCCATGACTGAGGTGATCGACAAACCGGGGCTGGCCCCGCCCGAAATGCCGGTCAGCGAAGGCCAGTTCGCCACGCTGGGCCTGATCAAGATCGCCGAACGCGCGGTGCGCCAGCACGGGCCGGTGGTCACGCTGCTGTTGCCCGGCGGGCGGCGCATGACGGTGCTGGGCCGGGCCGCCCATGCGGCGCTGTGGCAGGACAACCCGGATGCCTTTCACAAGGACGTGGACGACCCGCATTCCGGCGTGTCGCTGACCCGCGCCGTTCTGGGGCCGACCTTGCTGACCGCCCGCGCGGGCCAGGAATGGGACACCATGCGGCGCGAGATGACGCAGATCCTTGGCCTGTCCAAGACGTGGTTCCAGCGGCCCTTGGCGCAGGCGACGCAGGCCCTTGTCACCGATCTGCACACCCGCCCCGATCTGCCCCTGCTGGAACACTGCATCGCCTGGGCGACCCGCGCGATTTGCGAGCCGCTGATCGGCCAGCGCGCGCTGGATGCGGTGTCGCGCGACCTGGTGCACCGGCTGAACGCCAGCTTTCTGGCGCTTTTGTCCGACCCGGTCGGCGCCGCGCCGCAAGGCATTCTGGACCACTACGCACAGGTCATGCAGCGCATCGCGGGGGAACATGGCCCCGACAGCATCGCCAGCCATGTGTTGGCGCGCGCCGGTGACGCGGACCAGACCGATGCGCTGCGTGCCACTGTCGGCGGGCTGCTGGTCGCCAGCCTGCATATCAACGCATTGTCACTGTTCTGGGCGCTGGTTCAGATCGCCGAGGACGCGGCCCTGCAGGACGCGTTGCACCAAGAGGCCAAGCCATGGGCGTTGGACCCGCGCCGCGTGGTCGACACGCCCCTGGCCTTTGCCAGCATCCGCGAGGCTCAGCGCCTGCGCCCTGTCATGGCCTTTATCGAACGGCAGGTGAAAACCGAAATCGCGGTCGACGGCCATACCCTGACCCCGGGGGATACGGTGCTGTTTTCGCCCTGGCTGGTGCAGCGCGGACCGGATTGGCCCGAGGCCCTGCGCTTTGATCCCGCGCGCTTTGCCCCCGGGCAGAAACAGCCCAAGGGCAGCTATTTCCCCTTTGGCATCGGCCCGCGCATCTGCCCCGGCACCAACCTTGTGAACCAGCAGCTGACCTTTGCCCTGTCGGGCGTCGCGCTTGCGCTGCGCCTTGCCCCCAACCCGACGACCCGCGCCGGGGATCTTGCCCCGATGTTCCGCGTGAACCTTGAACCGCGCGGCCCCGTCACCCTTGTTGCCACCCCGCGTTGACCGAATGTCACGCCCAAAAGGACCTTTGCCATGGCTTTGACCCTTGCCAGCCGTTTCAAGACCCTGATCGACCTTTGCCAGACCCGGTCCGGCCAGACCGCGCTGATCGGTGTGCGCGACAGCCTGAGCTATGCGGGGCTGGGTCGCCGCACGCAGGCGATCTATCACGCGCTCAGCACCGCGCCGCAGGGCATGGTGTTGATCCACGGACACAAGGAAATGGACGTGGTGCCCGCCATGATGGCCGCCACCTTTGCCGGGCGTGGCTTTGTCTTTGCCGATATTTCCTATCCGGCCGGCCGTGTCGCGCAGATCATCCAGACCTGCAATTGCGGCGTTGTCCTGCGCACCGATCCCAAGGCCCTGCAGACCGATCTGTTCACCATCGACACCGGCCGCCTGTCCGACCGCATTCTCGAAGATCTGCGTCTTGATCCCAAGGACGAAGAGGCGCTGTTCTATGTCACCTTCACCTCGGGGTCGACCGGGGTGCCAAAGGGCATTCCGACCACCCGCGCCAGCTATGCCGCGCTGTCCGACTGGTTTGAACCCGAAAACACCGGCTCCGCCGGCGGCACCGATGCCCATGTCAGCCACGCCAGCATGGCCTTTGACATGAGCATGAGCGACATCTGGACCGCCCTTTTCGCCGGGCGCAGCCTGTATCTGCTGGATCACACCAATACCCTGTCGCCGCGTGCGAACATCCACCAGTTGCTGTCGCACCCCAAGGCCCCGGCAGGCACGCTGACCGCCACCCCGGCGTTTTTCGCGCTGATGCTTGAGGACCCCAAGTTCAACGCCCAGACCCTGCCGCGTCTGCGCGCCTTCTGGATCGGCGGCGAGGCGGTGCAACGGTCGCTGCTGCTGCGGCTGCGTGACAGGTTTCCCGGCTGCGAGATTCACCATGCCTATGGCCCGTCCGAATGCGCCTGCATCACCCATTCGCATATCCTGAGCGATGCGGCGCTGGCCGGAACCGGGCCGCTGCCGCTGGGCCCCGAACAATCGGGGTGCCGGGTGCTGGTGGACACGGGCAAAGGCTTTGCCTTGACCGGGCAGGGGGAAATCGTGCTGGTCGGCCCACAGGTCGGCACCTGTTATTGGCCGCTGGACCACCCGAACAACGCCAATTTCGGCATGGTACAGGGCATGCGCAGCTATCGCACCGGCGATCACGGCGAAGTGGACGAAACCGGCAGCCTGAAGATCCACGGCCGCATCGACAACCAGGTCAAGGTCAACGGGTTCCGCATCGAGCTGGGCGAGATCGAGCGCAGCGCCGTGCAGGTGGACGGCATCCGGCAGGCCGTGGCGCTTCAGGCCGATGAAAGTAGCCCGACCCGGGGGCTGATCCTGGTGTTGAACGGCGACGGCCTGGATCAGGGCGCGGACAAGATCGGCCATGTGCGCGACCACCTGCGCGCCACCCTGCCGCCCTTCATGATGCCGGCCAAGATCGTCATCGCCCCCGACCTGCCGATGTCGCACAGCGGCAAGATCGACCGACGTGCGATGAAAGAGCGCTTTGGCACAGCGTGATATTCAACTAACAAGTGCGGGCCTAACCACGTTTCCCAACAAGGCCCGCACCGTATGTTTTCATTGCCCCTGCCTTTTGTCGTTGTCCTTTTCCTTGCCTTTTTCCTGCTCAGCCTGATTCTGGCAGACAAGCCCTGGACCCTGACGCGCCTTGCTTTTGCAGGGCTTTTGGGTTTGGGCATCCTGCACGGAAGCGTCACCGGCCTGGTCTGGAGCTATGATCTGACCTGGCTGCGCCCGGCGCTGCCGATCCTTGCCTCGCTTTTGCCTGTGGCGACATGGCTGGCCTTTCGCAGCATGGCGCAAAGCGCGCGCAGGTTGCATCCCACCCGCATCGCGCTGCACCTGATACCGACGCTGGTGATCGTGCCGCTGGCCTTTACCGGGTCGCTGCTGATCGACCCGATCATCGTCGCCAGCTTTGTCACCCATGGCGTGATCCTGTGGCGGATGGGGGCGCAGGGGCCGGACGGGTTTCAGAAAACCCTGCTGCACCGGGCCTTGTCCGCGTCGCGGGCGGCGATGGGGGCGGGGGTTCTGCTGATCCTCAATGCGCTGGTCGATATTTCCATCATCGTGGATTTCCAGCTGACCGGGGGGCGGCACGTGCTGACCATCCTTTCGGCGATTTCCGTGCTGATCCTGCTGCTGCTGGCCGTGGTCGCCGCCACCGGCATCAACGCCGCCAGCGAGGACGAGCCCGAGGAAGAGGACGCGCCCAGGCCGCAACTGCCCGCCGTGACCGAGGATCACAAGGACACGCTGCGCAAGGTCGATACCCTGATGCAGGACACCCGGCTGTACACAGACCCCGACCTGACGCTGATCAAGATCGCGCGCAAGCTGGGCATTCCGTCGCGCGAAATCTCGACCGCGATCAACCGGCACAATGGCATGAACGTGTCGCAATACGTCAACCGCCTGCGCCTGGACGAAGCCTGCCGCCTGCTGGACACCACGGACCAGTCCATCACCGAGATCCACCTGGACAGCGGGTTCCAGACCAAGTCGAACTTCAACCGCGAATTCAAACGGCAGTTTGGTTGTTCGCCGTCGCAATGGCGGGCAGGGCGCCGGGACAAGGCGTGATCCGGCATGAAAAAGCCCGGCGCGCATGTGCGGCCGGGCCAGTTGGTCGGGACAGGGAGGTCCGCGAAAGGGCGTCAGGATCGTCCGGTCATCGCCAGGCGCAGGGGAATGCGCGTGGCGTTCAGCGCCGGTAGCCCGCCGCCAATGGCGCCGATCACCAGCGACAGGATCACCGCCTGACCCACCAGCGCCGGGGACAACGCCAGCTGGAACCCGATCTGCGTCTGGTCCGCCCCGGTGGTCGAGGCGCTCCAGCCGTCCAGGCCGAACCAGGCGACGGCAACGCCCACGGCGCAGCCCAGCAGGGTCAGCACCATCGCCTCGACCCAGGTGCCGACAAAGGCGGCGCGGCGGGAAAAGCCGATGGTGCGCACGGTGGCGATTTCGGTGCTGCGATCCGAGACGCTGGAATACATCGTTGTCAGCGCACCGATCACCGCGCCCGCCGCCATGGTGATGGCCAGCGGCCAGCCCAGGAACAGGATCAACCGCGACGTGCTTTGCGCCATGCCGGCGAAATAGTCCTGTTCGCTTTTCAGCGGCAGGGCGATCTGCGCCGTGGTTTCGGCATGCTTGGCCAGGGGGGCCAGCGCCTCCGCCGAGGTCAGCTGAATGCGGGCCGATTGCACAAGGTTGGGGCGTTTGAACAGGGTCTGCACCATGGCGGCATCGGCGAACATCTCGGATTCGAACACCGATCCCTGCGCGTCGAAAATCCCCACGACCGTCCAGACCGAGGTGCCAAAGGTCACCTGATCACCCAGCGACAGGCCCTGGTAATCGGCGCTCAGCCGACGGCCCACGACGATCTCGGCGGCGCCGGGGGTAAAGGCGCGGCCTTCGGTGATCTGCACCAGCGGCCTGACGGTCAGACCAAAGGCCCCGATCCCGCGCAGCGACAGCGTTTCATACAGGCCCGACCCCTTGACCGAGGCATCGACCGGCACGACCAGTTCGGTCGAGATGATCGGCGTGCCATTGGCGTCGCGGGCAATGCCCTCCGCGCCGGACAACAGGTGCAGTTGCGACGGTTCGATCTGGCTGCCCAGCTCGGTCGAGGCACCGGTGCCAAGGGCGATGGCGATGTCCTGCGCGCCGGCCTGTTGCAGCGACGTGCGGAAGCCGTTCGACATGGCCAGGAACCCCAGCAGCACGGTGACGACCAGCGCCACGGAAAACACCATCGACACGGAAATCCACAGTCGTCTTGGCAGGCTTTTGAGGTTGGCGGCCGACAGGGCCACGGATTGTCTGATCAGGGACATTGGATCACACTCCTTTCAGAGCGGCAGAAGAGGGGATGCGCATGGCGTTGACGGCGGGCACGCCGCCCGTCAGCAGGGCAAAGACCGTGGCAAGGCCAAGCGCGTTCAGGGCAATCTGCGGGGTCAGCGCAAGGCTGGGCACCACCGTCGACAGCGGCGCCGCCAGGACCGAGGTCGCCCCCATGGCCCCCAGCAGCCCCAGACCCAGCCCAAGGGCAAAGATCCACACCGTTTCGGCCAGCACCGTGCGCAGGATGTACCCGCGCGAGAACCCCAGCACCTTGAGCACACCGATTTCCAGCGTGCGTTCGCGGATGGCAAAGAACATGGTGTTCGCGACGATCATCAGGATGGTGACAAAAGACGCCCCCACGATCAGCCGCACGATGGTGGTGATGTCCGCGAATTGCGCCACAAAGGCCTTCATGAATTCGCTTTCCGTGCGGGTGCGCGTTTCGTTGGCCGAGTTGGCAAAGCGCGCGTCCACCGCCTTGATCACATCGGCGGCGCGCACACCTTCGGCGGGCAGGATGCCGAAATTGCCGACGGTGTCGCGGTCATAGGTACGCGCGGCGTTGAAATAGTCGTAGCGCATGATGACAAAGTTGGTGTCGGCGGATTTCGTCGCGCCGTCAAAGATTCCGACGATCTGGAACCCCCAGTCGGACGATCCATCGGTCTTGACCGCGTTGGTGGCGGTCAGGACGATGCGCTGGCCGATCTCCCAGCCTTCGCGCTGGGCAAGGGCGCGGCCCACGATCAGACTGTCGCGCTGCGCCTCCATGGCGGTCAGCTGTTCTTCGGTAAAGGCGTATTGCTCCTTGAAAAAGGCGGCATAGCTGCGCGGCTCGACCGCGTTGGCGCCCAGGAAATTGGTCGGTTCGCGGTAGGTGGCGCGCATCCGGGTCATATAGGTGACGGCGCCGGTTTCGGGCATCTGTTCCAGCTTTTGGTAATAGCTGATCGGCAGGCTTTGGGCATTGCCGACCTTGTTGGTGACGATCAGGCGTTCGGTCTGCACCTCGCCTCCGTTAAAGCCGTATTCAAAGCTGGCCAGCAGGCCGTAGATGAAAAAGGCAATCCCGATCGACAGGACAAGCAGCACGCTGCGCGCCCGTTTGCGGGACATGTTTCGACGGATCAGGGTAAAGCTGTTCATGGCTCAGGCCGCCGCGCGCAGGGTTGCGTCTTCGACGAACTGACCCTTGTTCAGGCGCAGGGTCCGCTTGGCAAAGCCGCAGGCGTTGTCGTCATGCGTGACCATCACGATGGTCTTGCCCAGCTCCTTGTTCAGGACCTGCAACATGCCCAGGATCTCGTCCGCGCTTTTGCGGTCCAGATCGCCGGTGGGTTCGTCGCACAGCAGCAGGACAGGGTCCACTGCCAGCGCCCGGGCAATGCCGACGCGCTGCATCTGACCGCCCGACAATTCCGACGGCAGGTGATCCTTGCGTTCGATCAGGCCGACAAGGTTCAGGATGGTTTCCACCCGTTCGCGGCGCTGGCGCTTGTTCAGGCCAGTCAGCAGCAGCGGCAACTCGACGTTCTGCGCGGCGGTCAGCATCGGCATCAGGTTGTAGAACTGGAACACGAACCCCACCTTGGACCCGCGCCAGCGGCTAAGCGCGCTTTCCGACAGGCTGTCGACGCGGGTATAGCCAAAGCGGATTTCGCCCTGGTCGGGGCGGTCGATCCCGCCGATCAGGTTCAACAGGGTCGATTTGCCCGAGCCGGACGGCCCCATGACGGCAACGAAATCGCCCTTGGGAATTTCAAGGTTCAGATCGTGAAAGATGGTCACTTGCTGGCTGCCGATCTTGTAGCCCTTGCGGACCCCCTGGATCGAAATGCCGGTTTCTTCGGTAAAGTCGCGGGACATGGGTCAGTTTCCTTGTTGCTGAATCGCTGCTGTCTGTTCGGATGTGGCGAATGTGACCTTTGCGGCCATGTTAGCAAATACGCCCATCGGTGGGGTGTCGAAGGCCAGGCGCACCTGCACGGTGCCCTTCTGGATCGACACTTTGGGGGCGATGGTTTTGACTTCGGCGGCAAAGTCGCGGTTGGGGTAGGCGTCCAGTTCGATGCGGGCGCGCTGGCCCGGCGTGATGCTGGACAGGTTGCCTTCGGCCACGTCGACCTCGATGGTCAGGGCGGTCGGGTCGATCAGGGTGGCGATGCCTTGCCCCGGGCCGCCGTCCAGCGCCGAAACCACGATGTCGCCCGGGTTCATGTGCCGTTTCACCACCACGCCCGCGAAGGGGGCGGTGATGGTGTGGCGGGCGACGATATCGGCGTGTTTTTCGACCTCGAGCCGGGCAATTTCAGCCTGCTGGGTGGCCACGTCGACGTCGCGCTGCATCCGGGCCAGGGCAAAGCGCGCGGCCTCGACCTGGGTGCGCGGCGCGCTGCCGCGTTTCAGCAACTCCTCTTGCCGGGCCAGATCGGCGCCGGCCTCGTCCAAAGACGCGGCGGCGCGGGCGGCCGAAGCCTGCGCCATGGCCAGGTTGGCCTGGGCGATGCGCAGGTCGGTCCGGGCGGTATCGCTGTTCAGCACGGCAATCTCCTGCCCGGCGTCGAAATGATCGCCTGTCTCGATGTTCAGGCTTTGGATGCGACCGCCGATATCGGGCATCAGCATCAATTCGCGGTCCGCCACGACATAGCCCGACCCAACCACGGCCGGAGAGGGCGCCGTAACAGGGGCTGGCGGCGGGGCGACGGGACTGGCGGTTTCGATCACGGCGGGCGCGGCGGTTTCAGCCTGCGCGGCGGGGACGGTTTGCCAGCTTGCAGGCAGGTAATCGGCGGGCAGCGTTTCGCGGGCCAGGCCCTGCGCCCAGTCCATCGCCTGCGCCCCGCTGACATCATGGTGCCAGGCTGCCGCTCCGCCGCCGCCCAGCAGGGCCAGCAAGGCCAGCGATTTGATCGGCAGGCGGCGTCTGGGCCGGCTGGCCTGCGCCCGGGCGGGGGCCACCGGGTCCACCCGTTCGATGGACAGGGATTTAAGCTGATCGAGTATGTCGGAAGTGTGGGAAATGTCGTTCACGGCGGGCCTCATGTGGTGGTCTGCCCTCAGGATTGGCAGACCGGACCAGCCGGCGCGACCTGCATCACGATCCAGTCGGTGCAGAACACGATTCAGGACCTGATGGAAATTCAAGCATCTATATTTAAACGATAAAACCGTAAATCAGGACAGCCCGCGCAAAGCCCCGGAACAGGTACTGAATCACGTTCTGCACGGTTTTCGCTTGACCCTTTTGGCGCGGCGCGATCATTGAGGCCTCAGGATGACGCCACTTGCCCCCGATATCTTGCCCGAACTGACGCAGGGCTTTTTGCACCCCGCAGACCTGCGCCGCGAAGGCCAGGGCGTGCTGGTGCAGGGGGGCTATGATCTGGCGCGGTTCCGGTTGGAGCTGTTCGACCAGCTTGAGATCACGCGCCCGGCCAAGCTGGCCCGGGCCATCGACAAGCGGCTGGCCGAATTCCTGGCCGGGCGCGCCATGGCCCGTGTGGCGCAGGGGGCGCTGGGGATTGCCGGGCAGGTTGCCATCGGGGACGACCGCGCGCCGGTCTGGCCCGATGGTCTGGCCGGGTCGATCAGCCACGCGCGTGGGCGCTGCGCCTGTCTGGCCTTGCCGCAAGGCCAAGGCACCCCCGGCATCGACATCGAGGCGATCGCGCATGGCCATGCCCTGGAATCGATCCTGCGGATGACATTGAACGATGCTGAAACCGCGTTGATCGGCACGGCCAGTCAGCCCGATACCGTCGCGACCCTGTGTTTTTCCGCCAAGGAAACCCTGTTCAAGGCGCTTTACCCGGTGGTGCGGCGGCACTTTGGCTTTGCCTCGGCCCGGTTGCAGGCCCTGCCCCGTGATGGAGTTCTGCGCCTGACGCTGGCCGAAACCCTGCATCCCGACCTGCCGCAAGGCCGGTCACTCGACCTGCGCTATGACACCGGCAAGGGCCATGTGCTGACCTGGCTTGTCCACCAAAGCCCCTAGCGCGGCCCGCCCCGCCTAGCCGCGGGCGTAGACGTCTTCGTAGCGCACGATGTCATCCTCGCCGACATAGGCGCCGGTTTGCACTTCGATCAGGACCATCGGCACCTTGCCGGGGTTTTCCATCCGGTGCACTGCGCCCAGCGGGATATAGACCGACTGGTTTTCGGTCAGCAGCTTGACGTCGTCATCGACAGTGACCTTTGCGGTGCCTTCGACCACGATCCAGTGTTCGGAGCGGTGAAAATGGCTTTGCAGCGACAGCGATGCACCGGGATGCACCAGGATGCGCTTGACCTGAAAGCGGTTGCCGACGACCAGGCTTTCGAACCAGCCCCAGGGGCGGTGATCCTTGGGAAAGGTGGTGGCCTGATCTGCGCCCTTGTCCTTCAGCGCGGCGACCGCCAGCTTGACGTCCTGCGCACGGCTCATGTCGGCGATCAGAACGGCGTCGTTCATCGCAACGGCCATGATGTTGTTCAGCCCGATGCCGACAACTTCAAGGTTCGCGCTTTCCGACCGCAGCAGGGTATCGCGGCAATCAATGGCGGTGGCCCTGTCCTGCGCCACGACGCCGTCGCTGTCCGGGCCGCTTTCGCGCCAGACCGCATCCCAGCCACCCAGGTCGGACCAGCCATCGGCAAAGGGAACCACCGCAAGGTTGTCGGCCTTTTCCATCACCGCATAGTCGATCGAGATGTCATCCGCACCTGCCCAGGCCTCCGGGTCAAGGCGCAGGAACCCCAGATCGACGCGGGCCTTGTCGACGGCCTGGCTGACCGGGGTCATCAACGCGTTGGCGTGCTTTTGAAAGGCCGCGATGATGCCGGCGGCGCGGAACAAAAAGATGCCTGCGTTCCACATGTAGTTGCCCGCCGCCAGCATTTCCGCCGCGCGCGCTGCATCGGGTTTCTCGACAAAGCGGGACAGCGGGACCGGCTTGCCGTCCTCGCCCGGTGAGCGCGACAGTTCCAGATAGCCATAGGCGGTTTCCGGGTGCGTCGGGGCGATGCCAAAGGTCACCAGCTTGCCTTCGGCCAGGGCCTCCAGCCCGCGCTGGATCGCTGCGTGAAATGCCTTTGTATCCGGAACCACGTGATCCGAAGGCGCGACAAGCAGGACGGCCTCGGGGTCGGCCTTGGCCGCATGAAGCGCGGCGGCCAGAACGGCGGGGGCGGTGTTGCGCCCTTCGGGTTCGATCAGGATCGCGCCGGGGTCTATGCCGACCTCTGTCAGCTGTTCGGTCACGATGAACCGGAAATCCGAATTGGTCAGCACCATCGGCCTGTCAAAGCGGATTTCAGACGTGCCGCCCGACAGCCGCCGCGCCGAGGCCTGAAACAGGGTTTCCTCGCCCATCAGCTTGGAAAACTGCTTGGGATAGCTCTTGCGTGACAGGGGCCAAAGCCGGGTGCCGGACCCGCCGCAAAGAATGATGGGGGTGATCGTTGTCAAAGCCATGTGTGGAAACCCGAAAAGTACACTGCGCCCGTCTTAGCAAATCACCGCACAATCGCCAATGCAGGTTTGCCTGCGTTGACTCTCGGTCTGGATGTGTATGCTTTTGGTTACGCCGCTTTAGCGGCCTTTCTTCATTGCATCCATCAGCGCCGCGCCCAAGGCGCCGGGGCCTTCGGGTTTCTGCGGGCTGCGCGGCGGTTTGCCTTTGGGGGCAGGGCCGCGGCGGGGTTCATCACGGCGCGTGGGCGGCGCGGCGCGATCTTGCTGGCCGCCGTCCTTGCGCATGGTCAGCCCGATGCGCTTGCGGGGAATGTCGACCTCGGTCACGGTGACGGTCACCACATCGCCTGCCTTGACCACCTCGTGCGGGTCCTTGACAAAGCGGTCGGCCAGTTGGCTGATGTGAACCAGCCCGTCCTGATGCACGCCAATATCGACAAAGGCGCCAAAGGCGGCGACGTTGGTCACGGTGCCTTCCAGCCGCATGCCGGGTTTGAGATCCTTGATCTCTTCGACCCCGTCGGTAAAGCTGGCGGTCTTGAAATCCGGGCGCGGGTCGCGGCCCGGCTTTTCCAGTTCGGTCAGGATGTCGCGCACGGTGGGCAGACCGAATTTGTCATCGACGAACTGTTCCGCGCGCAGGCCTTTCAGCGCGGTGGCATCACCCATGATCGCCCGAATGTCGCGGCCGCAGGCCTGCACGATCTTGCGCGCCACGCCGTAAGCCTCGGGGTGTACCGAGGAGGCATCCAAAGGTTCGTCCCCGCCGCGAATGCGCAGGAAGCCAGCGCATTGTTCAAAGGTTTTTGCGCCCAGCCCCGGCACCTTCATCAGGGCCTTGCGCCCGGCAAAGGCGCCATGCGCGTCGCGGTGATCCACGATTGCCTGCGCCACCTGCGCGCCCAACCCGGAAACATAAGCCAGCAAGGGGGCCGAGGCCATGTTCAGATCGACGCCAACGGCGTTCACCGCGTCCTCGACCACCGCTTGAAGCGCCTGGGTCAGGCGGCGTTGGTCGACGTCGTGCTGGTACTGGCCGACGCCGATGCTTTTGGGTTCGATCTTGACCAGTTCGGCCAGCGGGTCCTGCAAACGCCGCGCGATGGACACTGCGCCGCGCAGGGACACATCCAGATCGGGGAATTCCCGCGCCGCCAGTTCAGACGCCGAATAGACCGAGGCCCCCGCTTCGGAGACGATCACCTTGGTCGGGGCCTTCACCGTCTTGGGCAGCAGCTTGATCGTATCGGCCACGAAACGCTCGGTCTCGCGCGAGGCGGTGCCGTTGCCGATGGCGATCAGGTCGACACCGTGGCGCTGGATCAGTTCCAGCACCTTGGCCTCCGAGCCACGCACATCCATGCGCGGCTGAAACGGATAGATCGTCGCGGTTTCCAGCAGCTTGCCGGTGGCATCCACCACGGCCGCCTTGACCCCGGTGCGAATGCCGGGGTCCAGACCCAGCGTTGCCCGCGCCCCGGCGGGGGCGGCCAGCAGCAGGTCTTTGAGGTTGCGGGCAAAGACGTTGATCGCCTCTTCGTGGGCGCGTTTGCGCAGGTCGGACAGCAGGTCGACATACATCGACAGGCTCAACTTGATGCGCCATGTCCAGCCTGCCGCATCGCGCAGCCATTGATCGCCGGGACCATCGCCGCGGGTGCCGATGGTGGCCGCGACCATGTTGATGGCGCGCGGGATGCCTGCCTCGGCATCGGGGGCGATTTCGATGGTGACGATTTCCTCTTTGGCGGCGCGCAGGATCGCCAGTGCCCGGTGCGACGGAATGTTTGCCCATTTTTCGGAATGGTCGAAATAGTCGGAAAACTTCGCGCCTTCCTGTTCCTTGCCGGGCTGGACACGGGCGGTGATCAACGCCTCGTCCTGCATGAACTGGCGCAGTTTGCCCAGCAGCTCGGCGTTTTCGCTCAGCTCTTCGGCCAGGATGTCGCGCGCGCCTTCCAGCGCTTTTTTGACATCCGGCACCTCGCCTTTGACATAGCCCTGCGCCAGCGCCTGGGGATCGGCTCTGCGATCCTCGAGGATCCCGCGCAGCAGCGGCTCCAACCCGTTTTCGCGGGCGATCATGGCGCGCGTCCGGCGCTTGGGCTTGTAAGGCAGGTAGATGTCTTCGAGCGTCGATTTCGTTTCGGCCCCGGCGATCTGGCGGGCAAGGGCATCGGTCAGCTTGCCCTGTTCCTTGATCGAATTCAGGATCGTTTCACGCCGCGATTCCATGTCGCGCAGATAGGCCAGACGATCGTTCAGCGTGCGCAGCTGCGTGTCGTCCAGACCGCCGGTCACCTCTTTGCGGTAGCGGGCGACAAAGGGGACGGTCGCGCCGCCGTCCAGCAATTCTACCGCGGCGGTGACCTGCCCGGCGCTGGCGTTGATTTCACTGGCGATGGTGCGGGCGATACGTTCGGCTGTGCTGGACATTTGTCGGCCTCCTGATGGGTCGGAAGATCGTGATAGCGGCCCCCCGCACAGGTGACAAGCTGGCAAATCGGTTGCCTTTGCACAGCCGCTTGGGCATCACACGACCAAGCGGAACGGAGAGCACGATGGCGCCCAAATTCGGAACAAGCGGCCTGCGCGGCCTGGTCACGGAACTGACCGAAACGCTGGTCAAGGATTACACCGGCGCCTTTCTTGCGGCCTGCCCGCATGGCGGTGCGGTGCATGTGGGGCGCGACCTGCGCCCGTCCTCGCCGCAGATCGCGCAATGG
The DNA here is from genome assembly GCF_029958925.1 of Tropicibacter oceani. Classification (NCBI taxonomy): domain Bacteria; kingdom Pseudomonadati; phylum Pseudomonadota; class Alphaproteobacteria; order Rhodobacterales; family Roseobacteraceae; genus Pacificoceanicola; species Pacificoceanicola oceani. The sequence continues at coordinate 602,563 of NZ_CP124616.1, read as the reverse complement.
GTCATGCAGGCGGTCGAAGACGCGGGCATCCAGGTGATCGATTGCGGTGTGCTGCCCACACCTGCGCTGGCGCTGTCATCGCTTGGGGCGGGGCAGGCGGCGGTGATGGTCACCGGAAGCCACATTCCGGCGGATCGCAACGGGCTGAAGTTCTATGTCCCGAGTGGCGAGATTTCCAAGGTCGACGAGGCGGCGATCTGCGCGCATCTGGGCAGGGGTCTGCGCGGGGCGCATGCCCCGGCGCGGCAGGTCCGCGATGCGGTGGCGGCCTATGCGCAGCGCTATGTCCAGGCCTACGGCCCGGCGTTGCAGGGCATGCGCATCGGCGTCTATCAGCACAGTTCGGTCGCGCGCGACGTGATGGTCGACGTGCTGGGGGCGCTGGGCGCTGAACCGGTCGCGCTGGCGCGGTCAGACACTTTCATCCCCGTCGATACCGAGGCGCTTGACCCTGATACCCGCGCCATGCTGGCCGGATGGTGCGCCGAACATGGGTTGGATGCCGTGGTGTCGACCGATGGCGATGCCGACAGGCCGATGGTCGCGGATGCCGCCGGGCGGGTGATCCCCGGGGATGTGCTGGGGGCGCTGACGGCGCGTGCCTTGGGGGCAAGGGTGCTGTGCACGCCGGTCAGCTCGAACACCATGATCGCGCAGATGCCCGAGTTCGATCAGGTCACCCTGACCCGCATCGGATCGCCCTTTGTCATTGCCGCGATGGAGCAGGTTCTGGCGCAGGACCCGGCGGCCAAGGTCGTGGGCTACGAGGCGAACGGAGGCTTTTTGCTTGGCTTTCAGGCGCAAGGCCCGGCAGGGACGCTTGCCCCGCTGTTGACCCGCGATTGCCTGCTGCCGGTCCTTGCGCCGCTGGTGGCCGCGCGGCAGGCGGGCCTTTCGCTGGCCGCGCTGGCCGATGCCTTGCCACAGCGGTTCACGGCAGCGGACCGGATTGCCGGGATCGAAACCGAGGTGTCAAAGGCCTTCATCGCGCAGATATCCGGGGATGCGGCAGCGCGGGCGGCGTTTTTCGCCGACCTGGGGCAGAAGGAAGCCCGGGTTGACGAAACCGACGGGCTGCGCGTCACCTTTGCGGGCGGCGATGTGGTGCATTTGCGGCCCTCGGGCAATGCCCCGGAATTCCGCTGCTATGCCGAAGCCGACAGCGCCGAGCGCGCCTTGGCGCTGTTGACCGATACTCTGACCAAACTGCGCGACCGGCTGGCGGGGTAAAACCCCGCCGCCCCGTCAGGCAAAGACCGATGCCAGCGCTTCGGTCCGGCCTTTTGTCAGATCGTCGATGGCCCGCAGCCCGTGCAGAACGTGGCCCAAGACCTGAACCGGCACCATGTTCGGCCCGTCTGACGGGGCGTTGTCCGGATCTTCGTGGGTTTCCATGAAAACCGCCGCACAGCCGATGGCTAGCGCGGCGCGCGCCAGCGGTTCGACATACTCGCGTTTACCGCCCGAGGATGTCCCCTGACCACCCGGCATCTGCACCGAATGGGTCGCGTCAAAGACCACCGGGCGCCCCGTCTCGGCCATGATCGGCAGTGACCGCATGTCGGACACCAGCATGTTGTAGCCAAAGGATGTCCCGCGTTCGCACAGCATGATCTGTTCGTTGCCGGTGCTGGCGATCTTGTCAGCGACGTTTGCCATGTCCCAGGGCGCAAGGAACTGGCCTTTCTTGACGTTCACGGCCTTGCCGGTCTCGCCCGCGGCGATCAACAGGTCGGTCTGACGGCACAGAAAAGCGGGGATTTGCAGCACATCGACCACTTCGGCCACAGGGGCGCAATGGGCGCTTTCGTGCACGTCGGTCAGAACCGGAACACCGAATTCGCGTCGGATGGTCTGCAGGATCTTCAGCCCCTCATCCATGCCCAGCCCACGCTTGCCCTGCAAGGACGATCGGTTGGCCTTGTCATAGCTGGCCTTGAAAATCCACTTGGTATCATTGGCCTCGGCGGCTGCGGCGATCTTTTCGGCCAGCATCCGCGCGTGATCCAGGCTTTCCAATTGGCAGGGCCCCGCGATCAGCGCAAAGGGGGCGTCGTTGGCGATGGCGATGTCGCCAATCGTGACGGTGCGGATCTGGCTCATGCGATGCCTTCCTTTTTCAAGACGCCCTCGATGCGGTTCACATCGACGGGGTTGTTCAATTCCCAGAACACGCGGCCCTGACCATCGACCGGAACGCAGGTCACCGGCGTGCCGTTTTCAAGGAACCGCAATTGTTCCAGCCCCTCGGCGCGTTCCAGCGGGCCCTCGGCCCAGGACATATAGGCACGCAAGGCGGCAGGGCGATAGGCGTAGACACCGACATGGTGCCAGACCTCGGGCGGGGTTTCGAGATTGCCGACATAGGGCAGCACCTCTTTCGAGAAATACAGCGCCGTCCCATCGGCGCGCATCACCGCCGTGGTGCCGCCAACCCGACCTGCGTGCCGGTCGGACACGAAATTCGACAGGGTTTCGTGATCGCATTTCAGCACGGGCGTTGCCATCTGAACCGCCTCGTCCTGCATGGCGTCAATCAGCGCCTCGACAAACCAGGGCGGGGTCAGCGGCGCATCGCCCTGAAGGTTGACGACGGTGTCCGGTTCCTGCGCCAGTTGGGCGATCCCCTCGGCACAGCGTTCTGTGCCGTTGCGCGCATCCGAGGAGGTCATCAGCACATCAGCGCCAAAGCCGCGCGCGGCCTCGGCGATGCGGTCATCGTCAGTCAGGACATAGACGGCGCTGGCGCCCTTGACCGTCTGCGCCGCCTCCCAACTGCGCCGGATCAGCGATTTGGCGACACCGGTTGCGCCGGTCAGTTCCACCAGCGGTTTGCCGGGATAGCGCGTCGACGCGTAACGGGCCGGGATGAAGATGACCGCGCTCATGCGACACCTGCGCGCAAAGCGTCGTGGATATGCAGAAGACCAACCAGTTTGTGGCCCTCTTCGACCACCAGAAGGACGGTGCGTTTGGACATGTTCATGACTCCGAGGGCTTCTGTCAAAAGGGTGTCGGGGCGGGTGACAAGCGGCGTGCGGGTGGCGACCTGCCCGGCGGTGCGGTCCATCAGCCCGTCCATGTTGCGGCGCAAATCGCCGTCGGTGATGATCCCGGCCAGCTTGTCGCCCTGAACCAGTGCCGCCACGCCAAAGCCCTTTTGGCTCATCGTCAGAAGAACATCGCTCATCGCGGTGGTTTCGTGCACGACGGGCAGTTCGTCGCCCTTGTGCATCACCGCCGAAACGCGCAGCAATTGCGCCCCCAGCGTGCCACCGGGATGAAAGGCGGCAAAGCTTTCGCGGCCAAAGCCCCGGTGCTGCATCATCGCCACCGCCAACGCATCCCCCAGCGCCATCGCCATTGTGGTCGAGGTGGTCGGCGCCATGCCGATCGCACAGGCTTCGGGCGCGTCGGGCAACAACAGCACGCTTTCGGCGGCACGGGCCAGCGTGCTGTCTGCCTTTTTGGTCATGGCGATCAGCGGGATGGCAAAGCGGGCGCAATGGGCGATCATATCGGCCAATTCACGCGTTTCACCGGAATTCGAGATCAGGATCACGGCGTCGGCGCGGGTGATCATGCCCAGATCGCCATGGCTGGCCTCACCGGGATGGACAACCTGCGCCGGCGTCCCGGTCGAGGCAAAGGTCGCGGCGATCTTGCCCGCCACATGGCCGGATTTGCCCATGCCGGACACGATCACACGGCCCTGCACGGCCAGCAGCCGTTCGACAACCGAATCGAAACTGCCCGGCAGTTCATCGGCAAGACGGACAAGCGCGCCGCTTTCCGTCCGCAGCACATCGCGGGCGATGTCAGAAGGGGTTTGACTCATGGGATCCGGCTCTTGACTGCTTTGCTGGGTGTTATCGCGCATTTCGCCCCGTGTCCAATGGGGCATAACCACGCCCGTGCATGTTTGGCCGCGTTGACATTTTGGAAATTGGGGGCTCATTACGGGCGCAAATGTATTTGAGGAAGGCTGGATTCCATGAAGATAGCGATGATTGGCACGGGTTACGTTGGCCTTGTTTCGGGCGTGTGTTTTTCGGATTTCGGGCACGAAGTGGTCTGCGTCGACAAGGACCCGCGCAAGATCGAGATGCTCGAAGCCGGCCAGGTGCCGATCTACGAGCCCGGCCTTGATACCCTGATGCACAAGAACGTCGAGGCGGGCCGGCTGTCCTTTACGCTGGACCTGGCCAGCGCCATCGACGGCGCCGATGCGGTGTTCATCGCCGTCGGCACGCCGACGCGGCGCGGGGATGGCCACGCGGACCTGACCTATGTCATGGCCGCCGCCGAGGAAATCGCCCGCACGGCCAAGGATTACGTGGTGATCGTCACCAAATCCACCGTCCCCGTCGGCACCAACCGCAAGGTCAAGGAGGTCGTCGCCGCCGCCAATCCGGCGCTTGATTTCGACGTCGCCAGCAACCCCGAATTCCTGCGCGAAGGCGCCGCGATCGACGATTTCATGAAGCCCGACCGCGTGGTCGTCGGCGTCGAAACCGAGCGCGCGGCCAAGGTCATGGAAGACATCTATCGCCCGCTGTACCTGCGTGATTTCCCGATCGTCACCACCGATCTGGAATCGGCCGAGATGATCAAATACGCCGCGAACGCGTTCCTCGCGACCAAGATCACCTTCATCAACGAAATCGCCGCGCTGTGCGAAAAGGTCGGCGCGGATGTGAAATCGGTGTCCAAGGGCATGGGCATGGACGGGCGCATCGGGAACAAGTTCCTGCATGCGGGCCCGGGCTATGGCGGGTCGTGTTTCCCCAAGGATACCAAGGCGTTGGCCCGTATCGGCCAGGAACACGCGACGCCGATTTCCATCGTCGAGACGGTGATCAAGGTCAACGAAGAGGTCAAGCGCCGGATGATCGACAAGCTGCTGGACCTGTGCGGCGGCAGCTTCAACGGCAAGACGGTGGCGGTGCTGGGCGTGACCTTCAAGCCGAACACCGACGACATGCGCGACGCGCCGTCGCTGACGATCGTGCCGGCGCTGGTGGGTGGTGGGGCGGTTGTGCGCGCCTGCGATCCGCAAGGCCGCCGCGAAGGCGAGCACCTGCTGCCCGGCGTCGACTGGATCGAAGACCCCTACGCCGCTGCGCGCGGGGCTGACCTGTTGGTGATCCTGACGGAATGGAACGAATTCCGCGCCCTTGACCTGCCCCGCCTGGCCAGCAGCATGACCACCCCCCACATGGCCGACCTGCGCAACATCTACGACCGCGACGACGCCAAAAACGCCGGATTCACCGCATACGACGGGATCGGGCGATGAAGCGCGCCTTTATCACCGGCTCGGCCGGGTTCATCGGGTTCCATCTGGCAAACCTGCTGTTGCAGGAAGGCTGGGAGGTGCATGGCTATGACGGGATGACGGATTACTATGACGTCGCCCTCAAGCAGCGCCGCCATGAAATCCTGTCGGAAAATCCCAATTTCCACGCCACCGAAGCAATGCTGGAAGACGCGCAGGCGCTGAGCGCCGCCGTCGCCAAGGCCCGCCCCAATGTCATCGTGCACCTGGCTGCCCAGGCCGGGGTGCGCTATTCCATCGACAATCCGCGCGCCTACCTTGAATCCAACATCGTCGGCACCTTCAACCTGATGGAGGCCGCGCTTGCCGTGCGCCCCGATCATCTGTTGATGGCCTCGACCAGTTCGGTCTTTGGCGCGAATACCGAAATGCCCTATTCCGAGCTGCACAAGGCGGACACGCAGATGTCCTTTTATGCCGCCACGAAAAAGGCGAACGAGGCGATGGCCCATTCCTGGGCGCATATCCACAAGCTGCCCACCACCATGTTCCGGTTCTTTACCGTTTATGGCCCCTGGGGGCGCCCCGACATGGCGCTGTTCAAGTTCACCAAGGCGATCCTGGCCGATCAGCCGATCGACGTTTACAACCACGGCAACATGTTCCGCGACTTTACCTATGTCGAGGACCTGGTCAAAGGCATCCGCCTGTTGATGGACGCTGTGCCCGGTGGCCCCGAAAGTGCCGTCGAGGGCGACAGCCTGTCGCCGGTGGCCCCCTACCGCGTCGTGAACATCGGTAATTCCAACAAGGTCCGCCTTGAGGATTTCATTGACGCCATCGAAGCCGCGATCGGCAAGAAGGCGATCCGCAACTACATGGACATGCAGCCCGGCGACGTCGCTGCCACCTGGGCCGATGCCAGCGTGTTGCAAAAGCTGACCGGGTACAAACCACAGACCGACGTCACCGAAGGGGTCGCGCGTTTCGTGGAGTGGTATCAGTCGTACTACAACGCATCATGATCCGGAAACTCTGGAAGGCACGTCAGGGCCTGACCGTTCTGGGCCTCAAAGGCGCCGAGGCGCTTTTCGGTGCCGCCATGACCATCGCGCTTGCCCGTTTGCTGGGTGCCGAAACCTTTGGCATCTTTGCCTTTGGTCTGGCCACCACGACCCTGCTGGCGATTCCGATCAAGAACGGTGCATCGACCCTGGTCACCAAAAGCGTCGCGGTCGCAAATCGCGAAAACGATCCCGGCGACGCCGGGCCGCTGCTGGATACCGGGATACGGGTTGCGCTGGTCTATTCCTGCGCCATTGCGGGGCTGCTGTTTGCCTATCTGAGCTTTGACAAGACACCCAGCGCCTTTACGGGCAGTGTCGCCATGTTTTCGCTGGGGCTGCCGTTCCTGTGCCTGATCGGCCTGCTCGAAGGCGTCTTGCGCGGCAGTTTCAAACCCACAGCAGCCATCCTTGTCGGCACCGTGTTCATTCCGTCGCTGGTGCTGTGCGTGTTGTTCCTGTGGCCGCAGCTGGTTGTCGCGGATGGCTGGAAAAGCGCGGCCAAGGTCTATGTCGGCAGCGCCGTCTGCGTGTTCCTGGTGACGGTGATCTGGACGCTGCCCCTGCTGAAGGGGTTGTTTCCGGTGCCCTCGGCGCAGCGTGTGGGCTGGAAAACCTGGTCGGTCGCGGCCTTTCCCTTTGTCATCGTGTCCGGCCTTTTGATCTTTAACCGGCAGATCGACGTGATCCTGCTGGGGCTTTTGTCGGGCGAACGCGAGGCCGGCATCTACCGCATCGCCGCGCAGGCGGCCGTGCTGGTCACCTTCGGGGTTCAGGCCATCGGCCATCTGTACGCGCCGCACCTTGCCGCCGCCGACACAAGGACCGAGCCGCACAAGATCGCCGTCTACCTCAAGAAAAGCATCGCCTTTTCGATGTTGTTTGGAGTCACCGCCCTGCTTGGGCTGATCGTCTGGGGCGACGACATCATCCGCCTTCTGGCCGGCGAGGAATACCTGCCGGGCTATCCGATCATGTTGATGCTTTGCGCCGCAAACCTGGCCGTGGCCCTGAACGGCGCAACGTCGCAGGCACTGTTCATGCAGGGCCACCAGACCAAGGCGGCCTGGGTCTTTGCCGCCGCCGCCGTCTGGACCGTCATTGCCAATGTGACCCTGATTCCGCTGTACGGAATGATCGGCGCCGCCATCGCCACGTCTTCGGCCATCGTGCTGTGGTCGCTGGGGCTTCGTGTTCTGGCTTGTCGCGTCTGGGGGTTGTCCTTTATGACATTGGCCGTTCCAAACCGCGCCGAGCCTTAGGGTCGGCCACCTTGCCCAAACCGTAAACCAGTCCAGACCCAAGTTACCGTTTTTCAGACAACCCCTTGCTTCAACAACCCTATTCCCGGATTTCGAGGGCTCTTTGGCCCTGAAACCCCCACCAACTGCGAGTCGTCATGTCCAAATTCTCGATCACCAGCATTCCCACCGATCAAGACTATGCGTTCTCACGGGCCGGTCTTGCACATTATCTGCGTTTGGGGTTCCTTCCGGCGCCCTATTCGGTGTTTTCCAACGAACTTCTGGTGAACGACTACGGGCAGGGGTTTTCCGAAACCGCCGACCCGAAAAAGCCGGGCTTTCACCGGGACCTGCGCCAGTTCGTCGGGGTGCGCCGCTATGAAAGCGATCCGAAATTCGACGAGGCCAAGGCGCTGGACCTGATCGAACAGAACCTGCTGGATTGCGTCGCCCGCGACACCGAAGGCTATGACCGGATCTTTCTGATGATCAGCGGCGGCAAGGATTCGCTGTCGGTGGCCTGGGCTTTGCGCGAATTGAACAAATCGGTGACCTTGCTGCATTGCACCAACCGAGGCCGCGAAGATGAAACCGCCGACGTCAAGGTGGCGGCGGAAAAGCTGGGCTTTGACGTGCATTTCCTGCCCGACAACATCCACGATGTGGACCCGATCCTGAAGGCCCGCGCCGGCAAGCTTTCGGCGCCGATCGCCGATATCGCGTTCTTTTCGTATGTCTGTGCGGTCGCCAAGATCATCCAGATCCTGGACGAGACGCAGGAAGGCAAGGCCATCTTGCTCGATGGCATGGGCAACGATGCCTATATGGGCCACATCTGCGGCGCCCGCGAGAAAAAGCTGGTGCGCCTGCCGCATCTGCCCTTCCTTTCCGAAGGCATGGTGTCCTTGGCCTATGGTCACAACTTTGGGCACTACGCGCTGGAAACCCTGTTCAAGCCCCGCGAAGAGCGGCAGTTCAGCGGCGCCGGCTTTGCCGTGGGCGGCAAACCGATTGCCCCGCAGACCCCGCAGATCTTTCAGCAATACCAGGATCACCCCGAAGAACGCCGCGCGCTGATGCGGGGCGGGATTTTCGACGTCGACTGCTGCATGCGCAAAGGCGTTCTGGCCGCCGAGCTGGACGACCGTATCGACATCGCCTTTCCGTTCTTTGACGCATCCTGGATCGGCATCTACGAACAATTCCCGACCGAGGTGATGTTCGACTATGATGCCTCGTTCAACAAAAAGCTGCTCCGGACCTTCCTGAAACGCAGCGGCGTGTCGTCGGAATTCGTCTTTTCGCAAAAGGGGTCGTTCCGCTTCAACCTGGATCAGGTCAGCGAGGTCTACCAGCCGTCGGCGGTCGTGATCGACCTGCTTGCGCAGATGGGCATCGGCAAGCGCAGCGTCGAAAAGCTGGCGCAGCAGGGCAAGGACAACTTTGTTGCGGCGCAGAAATACGGCATGCTGTATGCGCTGGACCGGTTCTTGCAGGCACGCGACCTGCCCGCCGGCATGGCCAGGAACGAACCGCTGGCGATCACCTACGGCGTCTAAGTCCCGCCGGCCCTTTGGGTTGCGGCACATCGGGACTTGGAATACGGCAGGCATCACGCAAGGATACCCCCGGTCACACCGGCCACATCGCAAGAAGGCGCAGACAGACCCGTGTTACCTTATGTCATAGTCGGGATGGTTCCGTATTTCGCGGGCGTCATGTCGGCCATAGGACGGCGAACAACCCTGTTCAGCTGGATTGCCATGGTGCTGTTCACCATAGTGCTGTCGGTGTTCATCGGGCTGCGCTTTGAGGTCGGCAAGGACTGGCATCAATACGTCTATCTGTACGACCTGCTTGGCAGCATGTCCCTTGGCGAAGCATTGATGACCACGGATTCAGGCTATGCCCTGATGAACTGGATTTTCGGCCAGCAGGACATGGGGCCGAATTCCGTCTTTCTGGTCTGCGCCATTATCCTGTCGGTGGGCATCTTCCTCTTTGCCAAGGAAACGCCCTATCCCTGGATGGCGATTGCGGTAGCGATCCCCCATATCGTCACCGTGATGGCCATGGACCACGTGCGGCAGGCGACGGCTGTCGGCTTTATCCTGATCGGTCTGGCCTATCTGGCGCGCGACCGAGTTTGGCCGTTTCTGATCTGTGTTCTGCTTGGGGCGATGTTCCACCGCACCTCGATCATCGTCTTTGCCTTTGGCATGGTGCTGATCTCGAAGAACAAGTTCCTGATCTACCCGATCTTTGCCGCAGCGGGCGCGGTGATGTTCCAGTCGCTGCTGTCGGACCGGCTGGACCTGTATTCGTCGCGCTACATCGAATCCGAGTTCTACGGTTCGCGCGGCGCCCTGTTGCGGTTGTTGCTGAACGCCATGCCGGCGGTGGGCTTTTTGGTCTTTCGCAAACGCATGGTGATGAACCCCAAGTACCTAAAGGTCATGACCTACATGGCCTGGACGTCGATCCTGCTGGTGGTCATCCTGCCGCTGTCGCCGTCACCGGTGATCATCGACCGGCTGGGCAAGTACTTCTTGCCGGTGCAAATGCTGTTCTTTCCATACTTCCTGTCGATTTTCCGGGGCTACGGCGTGCGTTGCGCAATCGCCGCGGTCATGACGTTTTACCTGTTCTTCACGCAGGTCTATTGGCTTTCCAAAAGCCCTTTGGCACAGGACTACTGGATGCCTTATCAAAATTTGAGTTTCTGAAATGCATATTCTTCTGCTGGCCAACTCCAGCTTCAAGCTGGTCAATTTTCGCGCCGGGCTTATTCAACGGTTGCTTGAAGAGGGGCACCAACTGACCGCCGTGGCCCCCCGCGACGCCCATTCCGACCAGTTGGAAGCCTGGGGCCTGCGCTATGTCGATCTGCCGATGAACGCGACGGGCACCTCGCCGATCAAGGAGCTGGGGTTGCTGCTGCGCATTGCCCGGATCATCCGGCGCGAACGCCCCGACGCGATCCTTGGCTACACGATCAAGCCGAACATCTATGGCGCCCTATCGGCGCGCCTGACCGGCATTCCCTTTTTGCCCAACGTGACCGGCCTCGGCACCGCCTTCGATCACGACGGTTTTTTCTCGCGGTTGATCAAGACGCTGTATCGCGCTGCCTTTCGGCGTTGCCCGCGCGTGTTCCTGCAAAACCCCGAAGACCGCGACGTGTTCCTGCATGCCGGGTTGATCGCCCCGGAGCAGGCGTTCCTGCTGCCCGGTTCGGGTGTCGACCTAAAGGCGTTTTCCACAGAGCCGCTTCCGGGCAAAGGCGGGCAGCAGACCTTTCTTCTGGTTGCCCGGATGCTGCGCGAAAAGGGCGTGATCGAATTTGTCGAGGCCGCGCGCAAGGTCGCCAAGACCCATCCGCAGGCGCGCTTTCTTCTTCTTGGTCCGTTCGGAGAGGGCAAGGCCGGCGGGCTTGAGCGGGATGAAATCGCCGCGCTGACCGCCGATGGCGTCGTTGAGCACCTGGGCGCGGTCAAGGACGTGCGCCCGGCGCTGTCCCAGGCCGATTGCGTCGTCTTGCCGTCCTATTACCGCGAAGGCACCCCGCGGTCGCTGCTCGAGGCCGCCGCCAAGGGCCGCCCGATCATCACGACCCACATGCCCGGCTGCAAGGACGTGGTCGAACCGGGCAAGAACGGATACCTGGTCAATCCCCGCGATTCCGACTCGTTGGCCGAGGCAATGACCCAGTTCCTGGACCTGGACGATGACGCCCGTGTCGAAATGGGCAAGGCATCCAGAAGCCGGATGGAAACCCGATTCGACGAACAGATCGTGATCGACGCCTATCTTGAGGCGCTGACCCTGCCTCTCCACAAATAGCGGTGCCTTGACCAAGGGGATTTTCGTCGGCCCAGAGGTTAGCGACGCTGCAACGCGGCATTGGACTGTTGCCGAAGCGTCACTTTGGGGGTGTTTGCCATACCGATTAGATGGACATGACGCCACTAGGCGTCACCCCCAGAGTCGCCCTTGCGGGCGAAATGCAATCGATAAGTCATTGATAATATTTGTTTAAAAAAACTTTACCAATGCGTCTTGGCCGCCTTATGCTTGCCACAGTTATTAAGAATTTGTTAATTGACACCAAATCACGTCATGCACTAAACCATAGCTGAATTTCCGGGGTTCCCGGTATCCGTTTTCTGAGTCCAAAACAGTAATTTCCACTGGGGGTAGATTTGTTTGATCTTACCATTACCGAAGACAACGCCGGCGTAGCGTCGGGTCGTCTTCATCGTGAAACTACCGCAACATCGGGTCGCGCATTTCGGATTTTCAAGCGCGCTTTCGATATCCTTGGCGGTCTTCTTCTTTTGCCGATTTTCCTTATTTCCTGTCTCGTCATTCTTGCGCTGAACCCGTTCTACAACAAAGGGTCGCTGTTCTTCGTTCAGCCCCGGATGGGCAAGGATTGCAAAAGCTTCAATGCCATCAAATTCCGCAGCATGACCGCCGCCGCGCAGATCAAGCGCGCCGCGGACGAGCCGCTGGAAACCGATCGCATCACCCGTCTGGGCAAGTTCATGCGCAAATCGCGCGTCGACGAACTGCCCCAGGTGATTAACGTCCTGCGCGGCGAAATGAGCCTGATCGGCCCCCGCCCCGACTATTACGAACATGCGATCGAGTATCTGCGGATGGTTCCGGGTTACCGCGAACGTCATTGCGTGCGTCCGGGCATCAGCGGTCTGGCGCAGACCGAGTTGGGTTACATCGAAGGCATCGACGCCACCAAACGCAAAGTCGCGGCCGACCTCTACTACATCAAGAACATGAGCGTCGCGCTCGAGCTTTGGATCTTTTGGCGCACCATTCGCATTGTCGCGGTGCGCGGCGGATCCTGATCGTCTAACGATCTGACATACAGTTTGACGAAACCCCCAGGGCCAGCCCCTGGGGGTTTCTTTTTGTGCGGTGGCTATTGCTTGGACCCTGCGCAATCAGGCTTGAAACCGGGCCATCCCTGCGCGATTTTCTACGCTCTACGCTCTACGCTCTACGCTCTACGCTCTACGCTCTACGCTCTACGCTCTACGCTCTACGCTCTACGCTCTACGCTCTACGCTCTACGCTCTACGCTCTACGCTCTACGCTCTACGCTCTACGCTCTACGCTCTACGCTCTACGCTCTACGCTCTACGCTCTACGCTCTACGCTCTACGCTCTACGCTCTACGCTCTACGCTCCACGCTCCACGCTCCACGCTCCACGCTCTACGCTCCACCCCGGTGCATATGGATCGGCCTCTGTCGTGCAGGGGGCAGGTCAGGCGATTGCGTGATCTGGGGGCGCATGTCGGGCATCAAACATCCCCTACACCCGTCACCCTTGGGCGCTGTGGCGGACAAGAAAAACCCGCCCGAACCCATGTGGGCCGGACGGACGGGTGATGGTTGCGCTTTGGCGGCGGGTCGCCCCGCCCCGGCGTCACTGGATCGCGGCTGTTGCGGCCGTGGTGATCAGCGACGGGGTGATCTGACGGATCACGCGGCCCCAGCGGGTTACCGGCTGTTCAGCGACAAAGACCACATCGTTCGGACGCAGTTCGAACCGTGTCGCCAGCATGAAGTTGGTTGCATCCCGTGCATCCAGTTGCCAGGCCGTGACCGCGCCGAATTCACGCGGGTCGGGCGATCCGCGCAGGACATAGATCTCGCGGACGTTGCCCGTTTCGGTGGGAATGCCGGCGTTGCTGTAAAGGGCATCCGCCAGCGACGCGTTCTTGCCAAAGGGCAGGGGATAGCGCGCCTGCTTGGCCACTTCGCCCGCCAGATAGACATAGTCACGCTCGACCGAATCCAGCTCTAGCCGGGTCAGATAGTTTTCGCGCGCTTCGGACAGGTTGCCGCGGCGGATGTTCACCTCGGTCTGAAGTTCGTCCAGGGCATTGATCCGCGCGCGCTGCTTGAATTCGGCAAGGCGGATCTGCTCTTCGAAATAGGCCTGGGCGCGGTCCAGTTCGTATTCGGTATCGACAAAGACGCTATCGCCATCGACCAGCAGGATCTTGCTCAGCCCGCGGCTGGAATAGAGTTCGGTCAGCGGAATCTGGTAAAGCGTGCCTTCGCGGTAGATCCGGACCGAAGCATAGTCCTGATCCTGGGCCTGAATGCCGCCTGCCGCGGCCAGCGCTTCGTCAAGGTAAAGCGGCGTCAGGGAAATCGGCGCAACGGTCGGTTTCGCCACCGCCCCCCCGATCGAAACGCGGCGGGCGTTGAACTCGGCCACTTCCAGGCTGAATTCGGGATTGATCTGGTTTTCGACCAAGCGCTGGAACAGCTCGGCCTCGGCCTCGTCCAGGGTGTTGCCGGCGACCTGCACCCGGCCGACGTTGGGGATCGCGATCGCGCCATCGTCCTGAACGGTATAGCCCTGGCGCGAATTCGATGCTGCCAGAAGGCCGCTAAGCTGTTCGATCGTGGTGCCGCCGCTGGGCGTTGCCAGCAGCAGAACGTCGCCAACCCCGATACGGTAGGGGCGCGGCTGGATGTCCGGGGGCAGACGGGTTTCCATCGCAACCGGCTTGCGGGTCTGATCGACCACGGGGCTGGGCGTCACGCCCGCTCCGCGCACGCCGCTGCCATAGCCCGACGTCTGGAAAAAGACCGACGGCAGGGTCTTGGGGCGATAGGATGACCGATTGGCCGCAAGCACCGTTTCAGGCGTCATGCGCACTACGCGCACCTTGGTGTCACCGTCCCTGAGGGGGTTCACCTTGGGCGAGTTGTAGCCAATCTCGCAGCCACCCAGAAAAACGACAGCGCCAGCAAGAAGCGCCTTGAATGTGTGTCTGATCATCTTTGCCCCACTGCTTCGGGCGCCCGCTCTGATTGGCTGGCCCCTTGAAATGCACATTATATCAATACTGAGTCGAAAACAAAAAAGACGAGCCAGTATCTGGCCCGTCTTTCCAAATTGTTGCTTTCAGAGCAATCTCTGAACGGGCTATTGGTTCCCGCCAGTGGTCTGTGGCGACGAGCTGCCCGAACCGCCACCTGCGACGGCTGCGCCGATCAGGACAACGGCACCCAGTGCCAGCGCCGGAGCCAGTGCGCCAGCGGCGGACGAGGCAGACGCCGCGGCCAGAACGCCACAGTCTTCGTCATTGCTGTTTTCGCAATCGTTGGACTGCGCGTAGGCGGCGGTGGAAAGGAACAAAGCGCTTGCAGCGATTGCAGCGGTAAAGTTGAATTTGGTCATATCGTTTACTCCCACGAAATTTAACGATTCATTAATACACTCGGCCTGCCGAAACAAGCATTCAGAACTGAAATATGCCGCAAGTTGGCGAAAAACAGCACCATGCACGCATCTTAGTCATCAAGACGCTCTGATACCATGAAGCCGACCTTGGGTCCAATCCATTGTCGCGCCTTGCGAACGCGTCCATCCTGCCCGATCCAATAGCGATTCTCAAAGGTCAGATCGGGCCCGGCGCAGGATTCGTCGATGCGGATGGCCGGGATGTCCCCGACGGCGGTGCGCGCGGGTTCGCCGCCGCGATTGGTGTAATCGCAGATGAAGGCGGCCACCTGAACGGTGTCTTCTCCATCCAGATAGCGATGAATGCGGGTCGCGCGCGGCGCGCCGTTGTACAGGCCGGCCAGGACTTCGGCGATGTCGGCGGTCATCAGGTCGCCGCCAAGGCCGCGCGTTGCCACCACGATACCGCGGTTCAGGCTGACCGACACGCCGTCCGGGCTTAGCCAGGTTTCGACGCCGCCATTGTTGCCCAGTTGCGTCGCCAGCGCCTGCGCCTTGCGGTCAGGCAATTCGATCAACAGGATCGGCTTGCCCTCGGCGGCGACATTGGCGCGGGTGACGATCTTGCGCAGGTCCTGCGGTTCGGCCTTGCCCGCCTTCAGCCGGGCCAGCCCGCTGGACAGAAGGTTGGTTTCCGAGGAGGAGGAGCAGCCGACAAGCGCCAGCGCCAAAAGCGTTGCGCCAGCCGCGCGGGAAATCAGGCGTCTCATCTCCAGAACCGCCCCCATTGCTGTTGCAGCCCCGGGCGGTGATAGTCCCGCACGCTTTCATACAGCCGGTCGTCGACGATCAACCGGGCGCCGCCATCGCGCTGCACCGGGCGCACCGTGCGGCTGATCACCTGGGTCGAGGACCGCCCGGTGATGGCCGAAAGCGGCACTTCGAACCGGATGCCCTTGTCAAACGAACCTTCGCCGAAATCTGCAAAGGGAACATCGGTCAATGTCGCAAAGGCGCCGATCTTGATCCCGTTGTCGAACCGCCGGTCGATCCCCACGGTCGCCCCCCAGTCCCCGGCAAGATAGCGCCCGACGTCCAATTGATAGTCGAACCCGTTCGCTGCCTCGTAATAGGCCGAGGCATGGCCGGTCACGACTCCATAGCTTTGGAACCCAAGGCGTTGGTTGAAATCGCGCTGCTGGGCATAGTTCAGCTCCAGCCCCAGCGCGAGACGGCTGTTCACCGGTTTCCACAGCACCTCGCCCGAGATGCCGCCATACATGCTTTCGAAATAACCAAGGCTCACGCGTCCATAGACGTCCTTGGCGGGCCGGAAATAATGCGCGGCGGTCAGGTTGGTCAGGGCAATCTGGCTGTCCTTGGCATAAAGCCCCGCGTCCGACCGGACATGCCGGATGACCGAGTTCGAGACCGGCAAATCCTCGTCGCTGCCGCTCAGGCGGCCACGGACCATGCCGCCCAGCACAAAGCCCGGCGCGGGTTCATAGCGCGCGGTTGCCTGCATGCCGTATTCCAGGCGGATCGGGCTTCGCGGATCGAAATAGGTGGCGCTGACATAGGGGCCCAGCCGCCAGTCGAATTTCGGAAAGGTGCCTTCGGGAAAGGCCAGAGTGCGGTCCACCGGAAAGGCATCGGACAGCTGCGCCCGGGCAAAACTTTGCCATGCGCCGTCGGGGGCGTGCTCAAGCTCTTCCAGATCGCTGCGGTTGATCGTCACCTGCGCGGCTGGCAACCCGTTTTCACTGACCGGGATCAGCACGATGCGTTCGATCGAATCGGGCAGGATCTGCGTCAGGATTCGCGAGGCCCGCCCCAGCGCCTGCGCCGCCGAGCTTTGCCGCCCGGTGCGGAACCGCACGGTGGCTACGCGCGCCTCGGTGCTCATCGCCTCCAGCATCATGCCTTCGGCGTCGAACAGGGTCTTGGCGCTGGCGCGGATGGCCTTGGGGCGGTCGGCGTCGGTGGTCCAGCCCAGTTGCGCGGCCGAGCCGGCGGGCCGGGCGCGAACCGGAACCGGGGCGCTGTCGATGCCACCGGGATAGCGGCCCGGAGTCTTTGGATTGAACACATAGGACAGCTGCACGCCGACGGTCGTGCCGTGGAGATAAGCCAGCTTGGCATCCAGGCCCCAGCGGGTCTTGTAATTGATGCCAAAGTTGAACGGGGACTGGTGGTCGAAATCGACAAAGGCGGTTTCGCGGTCGTACTGGTCCGACGAATATTCCGCCGACAGCACAAGACGGTCGTTCACCGCGTATTGCAGCCCGCCAAAGATCCCCATGTCGCCGCGGAACCAATGCGCCGTGCGCAACTGGCCCGAGGCAACGGCAGTGCGCCCGGGGCGTGTTTTCATGTCGTCGCTGAGGATCCCCAGCGGGTTGGTGAAACCATTGTACGACCCAAAGCGTCCCCATCCGACACCGGCGGTCGCCCGCAGCTGGCCAAAGGTCTTGGTGGCTGTGATGTATTCGCCCGAATAGACACCGGTACCCCAGATGTCCTGCAGGCCGATGGTGATCGCCGGCCGGTTGCGGGTTTCTTCGGTCAGGTGATAGCGGAAATCGAAACTGCGGTCGAAGCGGTCGTCATAGGGGCCGATGCCTGTGTTCAGGTCATAGTCCTTCAGAACCGCATAGCGAAACACCCCCGACAGGCGCGGCGTGATCTGGAAATACAGCGTGTTGCGGTTGGACTTGCCGACGACCGCTGCGCTGAACACAAGGTCGGCGTCCCGCATCGGGTGGGCGGTGGGCATGTCGATCAGCCCCGGCACCCCCATGAACCCAAGGCTGGGCCGATCCCAGACAGAATTCTGCTGGGCCTCTGCGGCACCGGTCGTCACGACAACCGCGAGACCCGCCAACCCGGCCAATCTGTTCAGAATACTGCCCACAAAATGCCTCCTGAAACGCGGCGAAAAGGCCGACCCGGGCCTGCCCGGAAACTACAAATCATTTGGGTCTTATTGAACCATCTGCCCTCAAGATGAAACAACATCTTGTGCTTTTCCCGGGCCGCGTGCCCCCAAATCCACAGGGCGGGCAGGCCTGTTTGCGGTTTCAAGGGCTTGCCTGCCGCGGCAAGTTACGGATCGGGGCAAAGTTCGGCCACTTGGGCGGGTAGATCGCTCAGCACAAAGCGCAGGGTCTCGCCGGTCAGCGCGCCGGTCGAAACCTGCTTTGCCTCTTGGCGCAGGGCGTCGGGGATGGTGTCGGGGGCCTGCCCTTGCGCCAGCAGTTCGGCCACCAGCCCGGTGACAAAGGGCGCGGCCATCGACGTGCCGGACATTTGCCGCAACCCGCAGACATCCCGGATCGAGGCCGAGGTCACCGCCTCTCCCGGGGCATACAGATCGACGCCCGCCCCGGCGTTGCTGAAACTGGACAGTTGACCATCGGTCACAGAGCCGACCGTGATGACGCCGGGGATATTGGCCGGGGTGAACTGCGCTACGTCCTGTGACGCATTGCCCGCCGCAACCACCACCACGGCCCCGCTGTCCATCAGCCGCGTCACGGCGATGGCAAGCGGATCGATCCCGCCGGGATGTTTGCGCGTCAGGCTCATGTTAACAACGGCGGGGGCGCCGCGCGGCTGGGACATGACCCAGTCGATGCCCTTGATGACCGTGGCCACATCGCCGCCGCCAAAGGCATCCATCACTTTCACCGAAATCAGCCGCGCCTTGTCGCTGACGCCCAGCACGTGCCCGGCGATCCGGGCGGCGACATGGGTTCCGTGCCCGGAACAGTCCTCGGCCGCGATGCCGTTGTCAAAGGTGGTAAAGCCCGCCGCCGCGACACGCCCCTGCAAAGACCTGTGCCCGGCGCGAATGCCGGTGTCCAGAAGGTAGACATCGACCGCCGCCGTGACGTTTTGCGACGGTGTGACCGGGGTTGCGGTTGCCGCGGCATCGCCCGACCCGGCAACATAGATGCGGCCATTTTCGACCAGTTGGACACCGCTGGCGCGCAGGGCGTCACGCTGGCCGTCGTCCAGCCGCGCGGCAAAGCCGGTCAGCGCCAGATCATAGCGGTACAGAACCTGATCCGCCGCGATCCCCAACACCTCGGGGGCCTGATCGGTCAGCAACAGGTATTCCTGCGGGACGACCGCCGTCAAAACGCTGTCGGGCAGGATCAGCGGCGCATCCGACAGTCCAAGGATGGCCCAGGCGTGCGCCTCTTCCTGCGCGCCCAGCTTTTCGATCAGGGCGCCGACGTCACCCTGCGCGGGGGCCGCACGGCAGGATTGCCCTTCGGCCAACAGCGCTTCGAGCTGGGCAATGCGCGCCCTCAGCAGGGCATTTTCGGCCCGCAGGTCGGCGTCCTGCGCCGCTGCGGTGTTCGTCCATAGGCAGAGCGCCAGTAACGTCAACATTCTCATAGGTTTTTCCCGTTGAGCGAACGGGCGAAAGCCACGTAAGGTGAACCAGGTCTTGGGGACAAGCATGGCTGACGATCACCGTCTGATACAAGCGATTTACGACACGGCCCTGCGTCAGGACGCTTTGCCCGATGTTCTGCAAGATCTGTGCACCCGTGTCGGGGCCTTTGGCGCGATGATCTTTGACTGCACCACGCAGGACGGTCGCCGGCAAGTGGGTCTGCAACATCTGTCCAGCGCCTATGACCCTGACTTCGTGCAGGCCTATGTCGAGGCCTACAACGACCAGGAAGTCGCTGATCAGGATCGGCTGGCCGATCTGTCCTCGACCGGAAACGAAATCAACCTGATCCACGACAAGGCGCTGTATCGCGGCGGCACCCAGCCCGGGCCGAACGTGGCGGCCATGTTGCGGCGCGGCGTGTCCGACCGCTATGGCGCGCTTTTGTCCAAGGAAAGCTGGAACACCGACCGCTTTGCCTTTCAGTTCTGGAAGAATACGCCGCTGCCCTCGTCGGATCAGATCGTCTGGGCCGAAGCCATGCTGTCCCATCTGGCCAAGGCCCTGTCGATGGGGCGCGCCGTGCGCCGGGCCCGGGTGCTGGAAACCGCGCTGGACAGTTTTCTGGACAGCCTGCGCATGGGCATCGCGGTGATCGGCCCGTCGGGTCAGGTGATCTTTGCCAATACCGAAATGCTGCGCATCGTGCAGGACAGGCAGGAACTGTCGATCAACCGTGCGGGCAACCTGATCTGCGCCGACGGTGCGCAGCAGCCCAAACTGCACGCATTGCTGTCGCGCGACGACGTGCATGGCCGCCACGGCGCGCGCCCCCGCAACGAGGCCGTGCTTTTCCCGGATCCCGACAGCCCGGGCGAGGCCGCGCTTTTTGTCGAGGTCTGCCCGCTGGACAACCATCCCGAGCTGGACAAATTCGGCGCGGGCACGCGGTTGGTCACGGTGCTGGACGGGTCGGCCAGCCAGCAGATCGACGCCCAGGCCGTGGCGCGCTATTTCCCCCTGTCCAAGGCCGAGATCGCCTTGTTGGGGTTGCTGGGCGACGGGCTGTCCAACGCAGAAATCGCCGCCCACCGGGCGCGATCGGTCGAAACCATCAATTCCCAGATCAAATCGGTGCTGCGCAAGACCGGGACGCGCAACCGCACCGAACTGGTCAAGGTCGCGATGGGCCTGACCGCCACCGCGCCCAGCCGCCCGCTAAAGTGACTTCAGATAGGTCAGCAGCGCCGCGCGGTCACCTGCGCAGGTCTGCCCCTGCGGATCGGTGAAACAGGCAACCGAGGCCGGCATGTCATGCCCGCCGTTGTCGTTGCCCGGAATGGCCTGGCCATCGTCATCGTGGCTGCGGAACCGCGATACCGGCCCCTGCCCCAAGGGCGCGCCAAGGCCAACACGGTCCGGATCAAAGCGCACGGCACCGGTGGTGAATTCCCTGGGGCGCTGGTCGGGCGGCAACAGCAGGTCGGCCAGGCTGGGAACCGATCCATTGTGCAAGAAGGGCGCGGTGGCCCAGATGCCGTTCAGCGGACGCGCCTTGTATTCCGGCACGGCCCCGGCCTTGCGCAGCAGCTCGGCGCATAGCGCGCGGGCCTGCGGCACGCTGGTGGCGCCATGGGTGCCGGGCGTTGGTGTGAAATCGCTGTTCTGCGGATCGACCCCGGTCGTATCCGGGGGGCCCCACAGCGCCTGGGCAAAGCTGTCGGCCATCGCGCGGGCCTCGGCCTGCAGGTCTTCTTTTTGCAGGTCTGCCAGCTCTCCTCGTTTTTCGAAGATCAGGCGCAGCGCCAGTTCCTCGATCAGGCGCAGGGTCGTCACGTCGGGGGCGAATTTCTGCAAGGATACGGCCTGTGGCAGCGCGCCCTTGCTCAGTTTGCGGAACGCGCCAAAGCTGTCGTCCAGTTCGCCAAAGGCCCCGGCCCAGGTGGTGTGGGTCAGCGCGTTGCAGGCCATCATCGGATCGGTCTGAAGCCCCGCTCCCTGCGGATCACGCAGATCGAACAGCGGCACCATCCGGGTCACCGGGCCCTGCGTTGCGGTGCTGGCATCCTCGATCACGGTTTGCAGGTCGTCGCGGTCCATCAGGCTGTGACAGCTTGCGCAGTTTTCCGCATAAAGCGCGGCGCCATGGTCGAACAGCGCAGGATCAGCCTGCGGGTCACCCCAGGCCTGCGGCCATGCCGGGCTTTTCAGCGTTGCCAGGCTGCGTTCAAGCCGGACCAGGTTGGCCATGCGGATCGAACTTGTGACATTGGGGTAACTGCCCCAGTCGTCCATCGCCTCCGAGGTCAGGCGCACCTCGGCAAAGACGCCCAGCACTTCGGCGACGTTGCGCACCACGGCGCCCATCTCGATGGATTTGACCAGGCCGATGTCCAGCAGCTTCCAGGCCGACCCGTTCCACTGCACCCGGCGCATCTGCGGGGCGTTCCAGACATGGGGAAAGGACACCGGCGCACTGGCCGCCGGCAGCAGGGTTCCGGCGCGGGTGTCCGACAGGCTGGCGGCCGTGTTCAGGATCACGGCGACGGCATCGGTGCGCCCGTGGCCCCAGTCCCTGCCGGCCTCGATGCTTTGCTGTACCTTGTTGAACCGTTCCAGCCAGGCCAGGACATCCTGTTGCAAATCCAGCGCTTCGGACGCCCGATGGTCGTCGCCCAGAACATCCCGGGCGAACCCCGTCCAGACCGGCCCCGGCTGCGGTCCGCCATCGCGGTAAAGCGCCAGCATCGCGCCGAACAGGTCCCGCATATAGCTTTGCAGATCAAGGTCCGAGGGCGCGCCATCCACCACGAAGCGCTGGTTGCCATCGTCCAGAACCGCCGTGTGACAGGCGGCGCAGTTCAGCCCCAGCGCATCGCCCGCCGCGACATCGCGGTCCACGACAAAGCCCATCGGCCGCCCGGTGTCGGGGCAAAGATGCGTGGCATAGCGGCCCTGCACCTCGGGGCTGTCAAAGCGCGCGCCGTCCGGCAGGCGGATCGCCTGATACCAGGGCATCGGGATCAGCCGGGACCCCTGGCTGGTTTCGTACCAGGTTTCCTTGTCGGCTTGGGGCCAGTCCTGTTTCAGCGGATCGCCATAGGCGTCGGTCCAACAGGCCAGTGCCGGGACAGGCAACAGGCAAAGCAGCGTGAAGGCAAAGATACGCATTGTTTGGACCGGCCTTTCAGGTCAGGGTAAAGCGATGTTAAAGCTTGCCAAATGACCCGCGCCCTGTCCAGTTTTGCAGGCATTTGCCTGTCGCTTCTTTCCTTTTCCGCTGGCGCCGAGGGGCTGAACCCCTGTCCCGGGCTGGATCTGTCATGGCAGTGCGAAGGCGGTCAGCCCGTGGCCCGCGCCACGCGCAATGCGCGCGACGATGCCGGCCTGCCCTACAGGGTGCTGAGCGGGGGGCAGTTGTTGTCGCTGCCGGTGACACGGCAAAGCCTGAATCTGACCGGGGCAGGGCCGGTGACCGTGGTTGGCCTGCCTAAGGGCGAAGGCCCCTGCTGTCTGTCGCAGCGCAGCCTGCCGCCCGCACCGCCCGATCTGTGCATCGCGCCGCCCCCGGGTGATCCTGGCCGCGAAACGCCCGCATCTGATCCGCGCCCTGCACCCGAACGCCAGTTCGATTTCGCCGCCGCGATCGAAGCCGTTACCGCCTGTCCGTCCGGCGCTGCCGGTCATCTGTGCCGGGGCAGCCTGATGGTCAGCCGTCTGTCGGGGGCGCCTGAACAGCGGGTGATCCCGATCACGCTGACGGCCACCGGGGCCCGCGATCTGACCCTGACCCTGTCTGGCGCCGCCAGTTGCAACGCGGCGGGGCAGGGCGCGCTGTTCTGCCAGTTGATCGAAGGGGTCAGCGGGCGCTTTGACTTGCCGATGACGGTGCAGGCCGGCCCGTCCTTTGACGACCGCAAGGTGCAGCTTTGCGCCGATCTTGCCGCGCCGGGCGATCCGCGCCAGCAGCTGTTTCTTGTCCAGACCGCCCTGACCGGGCTTGGCCTTGATCCTGGTCCGATCGACGGCGCCGAAGGGCCAAGAACCCTGGCCGCTGCCGCGCAATTTGCCGGCCAGTTCGGGCTAAAGGATCTGCGTTCGGCCCGCGATCCACGGCTGTTGGCGATCCTCGGGCTGGGGGGCTTTGATGATGCGCAGGCCGGGAACAACCGCGCCTGCACCGATGTCCTTCTGCCCAGGGCCAAGCGCCCGTCCTGCCAGCCTGCCACCACCGTCGCCAGCAGCGATGGCTGCGCCTGCCGCTATGCGCGCATGATCCGCACCGGCGCGACCTCTTGCGCCTGCGTCGAGGGCTATCGCCTTGTGCCCGGGCGCGGCTGCGTCGAACGGCTGGGGGGCAGTTCGGGCGGCGGACCGGTGAAACCGGATGATCCGCCCCCGGCGCAATGCGATGCGGCCAGCACGGTGAAACGCAACGGCGCCTGTGTGTGCCGGTATGGCGACATGGTGCAGGTCAATGCCAGCGCCTGCCAGTGCCGCAGCGGTCAGCCGCCCATTCCCGGGCGGGGCTGTCCATGATCTGGGCCTTGCGCATACTGGCCGCGCTGGCGCTGGCCGCCGCCGCCCTGTCCTGGGCCGCCAATCGCCAGCCGCTGGAGCGCGATACCATCGCCATGCTGACCGACCGGCTGATGGAGTTCGGCGCGGTGGATTTCGTCCACGATGGTTACTTGGGACCCGAGGCCGCGCTGTTTGCCTGCGTGACTGCGGGCCAGACATTGAACACTGAACAAAGCGCCCGATACCGCATCGCCTATCAGGGATTCCTGCTGGACAAGCAGCGGCTGTTCTCCGCGCTGGATGCCGATCTGCAGCTGCGTCAGGACCAGGGCATGACCCTGCCCAACAACGTTGGCGGGCAGGGCATCGCCGGGCTGCACGACCATCACGACGCCTCGGCCCGCGCCAATCTTGAGGATATCGCGCAGTCCCTTGTGCGGCTGGAAACGGCGGCTTTTACGACCCGTACCTTGCTGGCGAATGACATCTACAAGGATCTGACCGATCTGATGGTGCATATGGCCCCTGCGGTGCATTCCGTGGGGTTGATCCCGCCCGATCCGATGCCGCAAGACCTGCCAGACACGCTTTCGGGACCCTTCGCACGCTTTTACGCCGGGATGAAGGCGGCCCAGGGCATGGCGGTGAACAGCGCGGGCTATTGGTCGGCGCTGGACGACGCCCAATCGGGATATGCCGATCTGATCGCGGCGGTGCAAAGCCGCCTGCGCGCCCGCAATGGCAGCCTCTTGCACATGATGTCCGGCAACTGGCTGTCGCTGCAAACCGTGGCGCCGGTTCTGGGCGTGGACAGCCCGTCGACACAGCGCCGCCGCCAGGGCGGCCCTTGCCGCAGCGGCTGACCCGAGGGGGGATCAGCCCGGAAATCCCGGCGCAAATGGGCGCTGGCACGACATTAACTGCGGTTTTTCACCCGGTCTGGTGATTTTGTCGCCACCCGGCCTCTGCCTATGCTGGGGAAGCCTTTTTTCACAGAAGGGGTATTTTGATGCCTGTTGTTCGACACTGTCTTGCCCTTGGGGCAGGAATTTTCGCAAGTCTTGTCGGGGCCGAGGCCCCGGCCCAAGTCCAGTGGATCCTGCCTTCGGCGGTGCAGTCCCCTGCCGAACAGGCCCGGCCGGTCACCCGTGAGGAGTGGATATTACCCACTCGGCCGGCCATTGTGAGGGACGCAGCGGGGCGGGAACGTCTTGCCCGATCGGACCGTCCCTCGGTCCCCTTGTTTGATCACGGCACCGTGGTCACCAGCGGCTTTAGCGGCTTTGTCACCAAGACACCGCTGGTGCGCGCGGGTGATCCACCGCCGGATCTGGCCGCGCCGCGCTATCGCTATCTTGATCCCAACGGGACGGTGGCGGCGCTGTTGGGCGCCGATGCGCTGGGCCGCAGTTTCGACGGAACCGAAATCACCCGAAGCCCCTATGACCGCATCCTTGCGCGCGATGTCGGGCAGGTCTTTGGGCTGGCCATCGACGATGAGGAATTCCGCAACCTCTACCTGACCGCAAGTTCCGCCTATGGGCTGAACATCATCGGGCCGGATCGCGACAACGACACCTTGCCCGACCGGCTTGTTCGGGGCCAACCCGAAGCGCGCTGGATGGCGGGGCAATGGGGCAACCACGGCAGCGCCGGACCGGGCAGCGTCTGGAAGGTGGACGGTGAAACCGGGCAGATCAGCATGCTGACCAACATCACGCTTGACGGTGCGGACAACACCGGGCCGGGGCTGGGCAATATCGCCTTTGACCCGGACCACAACCAGTTGTTCGTCTCTGACCTGCAAACCGGGATGATCCACCGGCTGGACCTGGATGGCCGCGATCTGGAGCAGTTCGACCACGGCGCCGGACTGGACAGCCCCGAACCCCACGATCCGTCCCTTGTGGTCGAAATCACCGACAGGGGCTTTGATACCGAAGACCCCGAAAGCTGGGGCTTTGCCGATCCCGCGCGCCGCGTCTGGGGTTTGGCCAAGCACGGCGGGCGGCTGTACTATGCCGTGGCCGACGGACCCGAGGTCTGGTCCGTGGGCATTGACGATCGCACCGGTGCCTTTGTCGATGACGCCCGGTGGGAGCTGACGGTGAAAAACGGCTTTGGCAGCGGTGAGATCACCGACATGGTCTTTGCCGGTGACGGCGCGATGGTGCTGGCACGCCGGGGCGAACGCATTGGCGCCTTTGACCACGAAGCCCTGACCAAGCCCCGCCGCGCCACCGTTCTGCGCTATGTCTTTGAAGATCCCGAAGATCCCGATACGCCCTCGGTCTGGGTCGAGCAGCCGCAGATCTACCCCGTGGGTTTTGGCGCCCAGGGCGAAAAGGCGCTGGGCGGGGTCGATGTTGGCCCCGGCTATGACGATCGCGGTGACTGGAGCAGTGATTTCTGCGGTGCCACGCTTTGGACCACGGGCGAAAGGCTGCGCGACGACGCGCCCTTGTCCCGCGCCCTGCAGCCGGGCGGCGCGCTTGAGATCGACGGCCTTCAGGCGCAGCCGGTGCTGTTGAACAGCGCGGGCAACCGCCCGCCATGGCAAAGCTTTTTCGCGGATTATGACCGCATCTATGACGGCCCTCGGGTCAGCGGCCATGTCGGCGACGTCGAGGTTGTCGGCTGTCGCGGCCAGGGCGGCCATGGCGAAGATTATGTCAGCTATGACGAGATCGGCGATGATTACGGCTATGGCGACGACGATGACGGCAACGGGGGTGGCGGCGGGTCCTGCCTTGCGCCGCCTTGCGGGAAAAAACCGCCCGCCTGCCTGACCACCCAGCTTTTGGCGCGGTGCAATCCGGCCTCGGGCGAATACGAAGTGGTCGGTATCTTTGACGACAAGCACGGGCAAGGGCTGGACCGGCTCAAGATCGACGATCCTTCGGGCCAGATCAGCACCCTGCCGACCGAGCAAAGCCTGCTTGCGCCTTTCTCGGCCTCGCTTGGGGCCATGGTGGCGGGGCAACGGGGGCAACTGAATCTGTGTGCCTTCAACGAAGCCGAACGCGACAGCGGTCAGCCCTATGCCTGCTGCAACGCCACAGTCGAAATCACAACGCCCGACGCGGCCTGCGAGAAGGAGGCAGAATGATGTTTGCCCATAACCTGAACAAGATTGGCGCCCTTGTGCTGGCGCTCATCTGGCTGAACGCCGGCTCTGCGACCGCGCAGATTTGCGAAACAGTTGATGACGGTATCGCCAATTGGCAGGCCTGCAGTTGGGGGCCTAACGTGACCTTGTCAAACCCCGTGAACCCGGTTGGATCGGACCCGTCAGACCTCTTCTTGCAGATCACGGACCGAAGCGGTCCTTCTGCAGTGTGTACGACCGCAAACAGCCCCTTTGTCGGGGACCTGTTTCACGGCAAGGACTGCGCCAGTTTCTGCTTTGATGTTCAGATCATCCACGATGGCACCGCCACCGCCAGCAATCTTGTCACGCCGGGGATTGTCTTCCTGGGGACCAACGGCAATCGGATCGCCCTGAATCCTACCAAGCCGATCACCGACCCTGAAGGAAGCAACCCCGGGTGGCATCGGATTTGTGCCGAAATCAAACGACTGGAGCCCGGTGAACCGATTCCGTCGGGCGGGTCTGGCACCTTTTCTGAAGTATTGAACGGCTCTACTCCCGTCGTGAACCAGTCTCAGGCCTTCAATGATGTCTTGTCGGATGTTGCCGAGGTTCAGCTTTATGGCGACTTCACATCCAGCCCTTCTGAAATTGTCGGCTACAACAATTTCTGCTTGGGTGACGAAGCTTGCCCGCAAGTGCCTGAAACAGAGGCAAGCATCGAAAAAACCTGTGATGCCCCGGTCAAGACCGGCGGCGCGGGGCAGCCGCTTTATGGCGCCTCCTGCCAGATCGCCGTGGTGCCGGGGTCGAACCCCAAGCCCGGCGATTTCCTGTTTCTCGAGGAAGAGCTGACAGCCCCCGATGGCACCATCAATGGTGATGCCATCGACGCGTTGACCGCCGCGGGCTGGGATTGCGATCCTGCCGCGCCGCCCTTTGGCGCGACCGTCCCGCAGTGCTTTATCCTTGAGGCAAGCCTGCCTGCGGGCGGCGTGACGGTGGATGTCGGCATGACCCTGACCCACGACAACGACGCTGACTGGACAAACTGCGCGCGTCTGGCCCGGATGGGGTTTGACCCCAACGCCCTGCCTGCGGCCGAGGACATGCACGCCAGCTATGCCAGCGCCGATGTCGCGCCCTTTGCCGACCCAATCGGTGAATCCTGTGTGGATATCCCCGTGCGTCACCCCGAAGACCCGCCGCCGCCCCCAACGGGCGCGCAGTGCACCCCCTTTACCCCGGACGTGGCCTGCGATCAGGCCACCGGCACCTGGGTTGTTAGCCTGCAAAACAGCCTTTCGGGCAGCTTTGACCCCAGCGATATCAAGGTCTCGACTGCCGCGCAGGGGATCACCCTGATCCCGGGCAGCGATCCGCTGAACTTCCGCGTTGCGGGCGCGCAGCCGGGCGACAGCTTTGCCATCAGCACCGAGGCCGTCCAGAACGGCGCGGGCGGCGGTAAGGGGCTGGACCTGTGCTGCATGGGCGAGGTGGAAATCACCATCCCCGAGGGCGAGACCTGCGAGCCGCCGCAAAGCGACCGCGACCTGACCGTTCACAAGACCTGCGCCCCGCTGGAGGCCGAAGGCGCCGATGGCGAGAACTATGAATGCGTCATCACGGTGGATTATAGTGGCCCCGCGCCGACTGCGACGAACCCGATCAAGGTCAGCGATACGCTGATAAACGGCGGGCCGATGCAGATCTGGTCCTTTGATCCGCCGGTTGGCGATGCCAGCGCCTGGTCCTGCGCCAATGCCGGAATGCCGACCGCCGGTCCGCTGGATTGCGAGATGCACACAGGCCTGTTGCCGGGCAAACCGGCCAGCTATTGGCAGACCTTCAGCCAAAGCTTTGCCCTGCGCATCGCGGTGACGGAACCCTTTACCAATTGCGCCGATGCTTCGGTCAACGATCAGACCGGCGCACCGATCGAGGTTCAAAGCTGTTTCTCGAAAGGCGATTTTGACCTTGAGATCACAAAGAAACTGGCTGACGTCCATGGCGGCGAATGCCAGACCGGGCAGGCTTGCACCTTTATCTACGAGGTCACGAATGTCGGCACCGGTGCCTATACCGGCCCGATCACGCTGTTTGACGGGGTGACGATGAACGGCACGATGCCGATCAGCAACGGCTTTGCCTCGATCACTCCGGCGATCTGTGCGCCTGCCGATCTGGAAGGCCCGGGGTGCACCGATACGGTTGCTCTGAATCCCGGCGACAGCACGACCTATCAGGTGGATTTCGTCCCGCCGGTGGGCTTTGGCAATGCAACGGGTGAAAACTGTGTCTCGATGGCAGACAGTTCCATCGCCCCCGAGGAAGACCTGTTCGAAATCGACGGTCATTCGGCCTGTGCCGAGTTCATCATCACCGAAGACGGCTATGACGTGGTCGATCTGACGATCGAAAAGACGCTGGTCGAAGGAAACGCCGATTTCGCGACATTCCAACTGGCGCCGATGGTGGCCCTTGGCACGCTTTCGGCTGGTGATGTGGTGACGGTGACCGATGATCTGGGCAGCGCCGGGTTCGCTTTGTTCCAGGCCAGCCCCGCCGCCGCGACCGATGGCTGGGTCTGTACCACAATCGGTACGGTCCTCAGCTGTGACTTTGCCGTGACGGCGTCGACCACCACCCTGCCGCCGATCCTTGTGCAGGCGCAGGTGGGCGCAGCCCTTTGGGATGAAAACTGCGCCAATGTGGGCGGCACCAGCAGTGGGATACCCATTGCCGAAACCGACATGGGCAACAACCAGTCCTGTGTGCAATCCGATTTCCCCGAAATCACCGAGGAGAAAACCGACCAGATCGACAACCCGCGCCCGGTGCCGACGACCTATGACCTGGTGAAAGCCTGTGAAGCAGCCCAGCCTGCCGAACATCAGGGTGTGCCGGGTTGGTCCTGGGCCTGCACCCTGACGCTAAGCGTCGAGGGCGCAGAGCCGCGCGACGACCTGGTCTTTGCCGATCGGTTCACGCCGGGGTCTGCCCCCTTTGGTGCGATCACGTCGATGATCCCGATTTCGGATGCGCTGGACTGCGCGATTTCGGCCAGCCGCCTGTCCGGGGAATGCCGGGCCGCAGCGGGGATGCTGGATCCGGGGTCTGACCATGTGGTCATGGCCCAGGTCTTTGCGGCCGATCTGACGAACCAGGGCGTTCAGGACGCGCGCAACTGCGCACAAAGCGATGGCGCTGTCCCGCTGTCGTCCTGCGTGACGCTGACGGCCGAGGGCGATGTCATCGACACCCCCACAGGCGCCCCCGAGCTTGAGCTGGTCAAATCCGCCGAAGGCGCCTGTTCGGTGAACAAGTCCGCGCAAAGCTATGGCTGTGACTTCAGCCTGACCCTGCGCAACGTCGGGGACGCGCCCTACAGCGGTCCGGCGGTCATCGACGATCTGTTCGGATCGCCGAAACCCACGCAGGTCAATGGCGCTGGCGACGGTTGGAACTGCTTCCGCAGCGACGGCAAGGGCACCAGCTGTGTCAACGGCGGACTTGCCTTGCAGCCCGGTCAGGCCAGCACCATCAGGATGCAACTGACCCTGCCGGGCCTGGTTCGGGGCGGACAGTTCGAAAACTGCGCCGCGATCGGAGTGGGCGACAGCAAGTTCCAGCGCGCCTCGATCGTGCAGCAGGCGATGCAGTTGATGGGCATCGACGGTGGGCCGGTCGATGGCGCGCCGGGCCGCAAGACCCGCGAAGGTGTGCGCGCCCTGCAGGACCGGTTGGGGCTGGAGCCCACGGGCGACATCGACGACGCGCTGTTCGCGGCGCTGGGTGTTCCCGCAGCGGCGGATGTCGATCCGTCCTGCGTGACGGTCGATCTGCCGCCGATGCCGGTGGTCTGCGAACCGGGGCAGGAACGCAATTCGAAAGGCGTCTGTTTCTGGCCCAAACCGGACTGCGCGCCGGGTCAAAAGATCAACTCCAAGGGGCAGTGTTATACCCCGCGGGTCGATCCCGACTGCGCCGCCGGTCAAAAGCTGAACTCGAAGGGGCAATGCTATACCCCGCGCGAGGAATGCCAGCCGGGTCAAAAGCGCAACTCGAAAGGCCAGTGCTATACGCCCCGGGCCGAGGTCAGCTGTGACAGCGCATCGACGGTCAAGCGCAACGGCGCCTGCGTCTGCCGCTATAAAGGCATGCGTCAGGTGACGGACAGCCGCTGCGCCTGCAGCAACGGCCTGCCCGTGGTTCCCGGCGCCGGTTGCGTGCGGATCGAGAAAAAGCGCAGCGAAGGCGACGTTGACGTGCCGGGCAAGGAAAAGACCTGCGTTACCCTTGCGGGGGTAAAGATCTGCCGCTGATCCTTTCCGGTCAGACAAGCAAAAGGGCGGTCTTTGGGCCGCCCTTTTTCATTTGCACGTCAGGATCCCGTGCCTGTGCCGGTCAATGCACGAAACCGGGCGTTGCTGGCCGCTGCCGCGTCAGCCATCAGCCGAAAATCTCCGCCCACGGTGGTCATGTCATAGCCCCATGTCACGGCGCGCGCGGCATAGTCCGGGGTGCCGCAGTGCAGGGCGGCCTTGATGCCGTGCGCATGGCATGTCCGCACGATCCCTTGCAGAACCTCGATGAATTCCGGGTCCTCCCGGTCAAAGGCAGGGGCAAGCCTGCCGTCGTACAGCGAAATGGCCAGATCCGCCGGACCGACATAGATGCCGTCCAGCCCCGGCGTCGCGGCAATCGCCTCAAGGTTCTGCAGGGCTTCGCGGGTTTCGACCATGGCCCAGCCGATCACTTGTGCATTCGCCTCGGCGGCGATCCCGGGGCCCAATGCAAACTGCGCGCGGGTGGGGCCAAAGCTGCGCTGCCCTGCGGGGGGATAACGCAGGTAACTGACGAATTCAGCCGCTTGTTCGGCGGTATTGATCATCGGGCAGATCACCTGCAAGGCGCCCGCGTCCAGCACCTTCATGATCATCGCCGGGTCCAGCCAGGGCACCCGCGCGCCCAGAACGACGCCGCTGGCGCGCATGGCCTGAAACATCGGCAGAAGGTCCGAATAGTCAAGCGCACCATGCTGGAGATCGACACTGATCGCGTCATAGCCCTGCTCGGCCATGACTTCGGCGGTAAACGGGCTGCCGATCGACAGCCAGCCGTGCAGGACCGGATGCCCCGTGTCCCAGATATCCATGAGCTTGTTCGTGATCATACTTGCCCTCTCGCAATCAGGGGCGATGGTCATCGCCGGGCGCGGGCAAAGTCAACCGGCATTTCCGGCGCTGGGCCAAAGCAAAGGGCGACACCCGCCAAGGTGCCGCCCCGCCAAGGAATGGACCCCCCTGCCATCGGCAGAGGGTGCCTTCAGGTGACCAGCCCCAGGTTCAACAGCGCACTGCGCAGCGAATTGGTCAGCGCCTGCGTCGAGGCAGCATCGACCGCCGGGCCTGCAATCGACTGTTGCGGCACCGGAGACTTGTTGAAAAAGCCCAGGTTGCCGTTGTTCCGGCCCTGCCAAAGAACGGACCAGTTGGCGCCGTTGTTGCTGGTGACCTCCATGCGGACTTCGTTGTTGGGCGAACTTGGGCCGCCGTCATAGATCAGCCGCGCAATGATCGAATTGCCTTCGTGGAAATTGATGGCGTGGCTGGCCCCGCCCGCACCATGGAAATCCACCTTTCGCCCCGTTCCGACGTTGGCATACCCCAGTTCCAGCCCTGACGCCGGCGTCAGGACATGACCGCCGACCGACACCATGTTGCTGGTCACGGTGTTCAGCCCCAGCGTCTGTTCGGGGTTGGTCGATGTGCCCAGCGATCCCATGTGGAACTGCCCCCGGGCAAAGCCCGAGCTGAGCTTGAGGTTCTTGTAGACCCCGACTTTTGGGTTCCCGCCGTCGATCTGGGAATTGTATTCCGCGTAGGTGCCGTTGATGAAACACTCGGACCCGTTCTGGAAATAAAACCCGTGCATCTGGTTATAGCTGGCCTGTCCACCCTGAAAGATGTTGTTATAGACCGCCTGGTTGACCCCGGAGAGGCCCAGCACCGTCTGGTGCACGCCATGTTCGGCATTGCCATCGAACTGGCAGTTGACGAACCGGTTGGCGTTGCAATTCTCGGTCAGGCGCAGACCCATACGGCCGTTGCCCTTTGACCAGACCCCGGTGAATTCGCAAAAATACGGCGCCTGCAGATTGGGATTGCCCGATCGGAAATTGATCCCGTCCAGCGGTGCGCCATGCACAAAGACCTCGTCCATGTGCAGCTTGCGCATGACCAGAACGCCGACCACGCCGGCCTCGGCGGTTTGCACGTCGATTTCAACGCCATTGATTCGCATCTGAGAGGCAAGCCCGGCGGCGTCATTGCCGCTGGCCACGATGCCGGCCTTTACCCCGTCATAGGTGGTGTGGCCGGTCACGATCAGCTTGGACTTGCGGCGGCCCTGGCCGATGATGCGAATATCGCGGTTCAGGATCAGTGAATCGATCGTCAGCGTTTCATCCGACAGATGGATTTCGCCCGACCCGCTGTTGTGGATCGCGCGCTGCAGATCCCCGCCGAAATGCGCCGCGCGCACCTTGCCAAAGGGTTTCAACCCGTCGATGCCGATGTCCTGCGTGGCGCTGGCGGCGCCGGTTGCGTTCTGGTCGACCTGGTACTGCAACCCGTCCATCTCGACGATCTTGCCATCGGGGTTGGTGGCTGCAGACCCGGCGGCCTGGGGGCTGCGCTTTTTCAGGTCGTACAGCTTGACGCCCCCTGCGGTGGTCAGGTCGTGATCGGCGGCGTCCTCGGCCGCGATACGATAGCTGAAGCCGCCATTGCAGACACCGATGATCCGCGTCGGCACCGCGCGGAACTGGCTGGCCGCTGACGAATAGAACAACGTTTCATCCGACTCCAGATCAGCAACCGAACTAAAACTGTAAAGACTGCCATTGTTGGTCGACGTTTCGACCACGACGTCATGTTCGGACAGCGCCGCCTCGCCCGACGCGGCGCGGATCACCACGCGGTAGGCGCCTTCGACCAGGTAGGACGTATCAAAGCGGCCCAAGGCATCGGCGATGATTGGATTGGCCTTCATGATGGTCAGGCCTTCGTCCTCGAACACCGGTGACAAGGTCGACTTGCCCGCGCCATAGACGAACATTTCGGCAAAAGGCACCGGTTGTCCGTTCGCGTCCTGCGCAAGGCTTGCGCCTTTGAAATTCAGAATTCCCATTTTCAACCTTTCAGTTTTGGTCCTGTGCCGGGACACACGATGTCTGAAAGGGAAGCGGACGCGCGCTTGGATCCAGCCGTTGTCTCGACGCCAGGGCGGCGCCGGTACAACGGTCGGAAATGATGTTCGGCTTCCCAACCGGCCTGCGGTGGAAGTCTCGAATTTAACTCTTAAAGTCGTTTTACAGGGGCGTTCGGTGGTCTGCCTCAGGTGTCGTAATAGGCATTGCCATAGCCCGAATAGGCCCCATAGCGCCCACCATAGCCATAGCGTTTCATGCCCTTGGGATCGACCCGCGACAGCACCAGGCCGGTCACATGCACCCCCACCGAGGACAGTTCGCGCAGGCCGTTCTTGACCTGGATTTTCTGGGTGTGATCCCAGTGCACCGAATAGATGATCGCATCGACCAGCGGGCCGATGATACGCGCATCGGGCACCACCAGAACGGGCGGCGTGTCGATGATGACATAGTCATAAACGTTTCGGATGTTCAGCAGGAACTGGCGGAACATCTCGGTCGAAAACAGGTCGGCCGCGTTCATCTCGGACTTGCCGCCCATCAGGATGTCGGCGCCCAGCAGGTCGTCCTTCATCACGGCCTCTTCGATCGAGGCGTCTCCCATGACGACGGCAACCAGCCCTGCGGGCGATTCCTTGCCAAAGTACTGGGACAGCGTGTTGCGGCGGATGTCCCCTTCGATCAACAACACCTTCTTGTTCATGCCCGACAGGTTCTGCGCCAGGGCGATCGCCTGGGTCGTCTTGCCTTCGCCCGGGATGGACGAGGTCGACATGATGATCTGCGGCGGCGACGCCATGTTCGACATCAAGACCGAGGTGCGCAGGTTGCGAATGGCCTCGGCGGCGGCCGAGGTCGGGTTCTGACGCAGAAAGGTGACAAGGCCGGACCGGTCCTTGATCGGCATCTGCGGGATTTGCGCAAGGCTGGTATAGCCGGTCGTCTTTTCCAGGTCTTCGGCGGTACGGAACCCGTTCTTGCGCAGATCCATCAGCAACGACAAGGCAGCGCCAAGAAGCCCGCCCAGGATGATCCCGATCGCGATCATCCGGGTCTTGCGCGGCGCCACCAGCCGGCCGGGAATGGCCTCGGACAGGATGCGGCTGTCGGCCTGTTGCAGCCCGATCTGGACCGAGGTCTCCTTGAGACGGGCAAGGAAGGTTTCGTACAGAACTCGGGTGGCGTCGGCCTCGCGCACCAGCTGGTTCAGCTTGAGAAGGTCGGTGTTCTGTTCGTCGATCTCGCTTTGAATGCGCCGATAAGATGTCTCGAGCGAGTCGCGCTGCGAGGTCGCGCGGTCCAGGTTGTCGCGTGCCTGATCCACGGCGGCCGTGACCATCGCACGAAAGCTGCGCAGCGCCTGGGCATCGCCGCGCTGGGCGTCGCGCAGAAGGGGCCGTAGCGCCGGCATGTTCAGCTTGGCCTCGATGGCGGCCAGATCGTCGGACTCTGCCAGCAGGGAAAGGTCTTCGAAACGGGCCTGCGCCGCGGTGACGGCGATTTCCGCATCGGCCAGGCGTTCGCGGATGTCCTTGGACCGGACGTTGATCGCCTCAAGCGCCTCAAGGCTGATCAGGTCGGTCTCGGCCCGCAGTTCGCGGATGGTATCCTCTTTCTGCTTCAGCTCCAGCTCAAGGTCCTGAACCCGTTCGGACAACCAGTTGACGGCATATTCAGTCGCCGCGAACTTGATCGCGATCTGGTCGTCCAGATAGATCTGTGCCAGGCGGTTGGCGATCAGCGCCGATTTCTTCGGATCGCCCGTCGAAACCCGGATTTCCAGCAGGTAGGTGTTGCGCTGCGCGTTGGCGGTGATCGACCCGGAAATCGCTTCGGTCACTGCCAGCAGGGTATCTTCGTCGCTGGGTTCCAGATCCTTGGGGCCGCCGACCCCGAACAGGTCCTTGATAAAGACCTTGATCTTGGACACCGACAGGCCGCTGTCATCCTGCAGCGACACGTTGAATTCCGGGTCTTCGGTCAGGTTCAGGTCCTGAACCAGCTTTTCCAGCAACCCGCGCGAGGTGATGACCTCAAGCTCGGTGTTGATGGCGGCCTGTTCGGTCGATACGC
The DNA here is from genome assembly GCF_029958925.1 of Tropicibacter oceani. NCBI lineage: Bacteria > Pseudomonadati > Pseudomonadota > Alphaproteobacteria > Rhodobacterales > Roseobacteraceae > Pacificoceanicola > Pacificoceanicola oceani. The sequence goes on along the minus strand of NZ_CP124616.1, from coordinate 566,441 downwards.
CGGACACGACGCTTTCCAGATCGACGACCTGCTGGCTGCGCACTTCCAGCGCCAGCCGGACCGAGGTCGCGTATTGCGGCTGGGCCACGTTGAACGCGTAATACCCGACCAACAAGGCAAAGCCTGTCGCAAAGATCGCGATCAGCCATTTGCCGCGCCAGAAAATTCGGAGGACCTCGACAAGGTCAATGCTGTCGCGTCCGGATTGCCCGTTTTCCTCTGAACTCATGATTTTCACTGGCTCCGAAATACGTTGGTCTTCAATACGCTGCCCCGGCAAAGCGGAACAATGAAAGGTTTTGATCGTGGTGACGGGACGACCTTGGGGCCTGGCCCGCGTCATCGTCGTCCGCGCGTGCATGTAGTCTACTACGCCAGTCGAAGCAACGTGCAATTCCCTTGCGGCTTAGCACCCAAGGTGAACACGAGTGGCTTTTCCATCGCGTTGACATTTTGGAAATTGGGGGCTCATTACGGGCGCAAATGTATTTGAGGAAGGCTGGATTCCATGAAGATAGCGATGATTGGCACGGGTTACGTTGGCCTTGTTTCGGGCGTGTGTTTTTCGGATTTCGGGCACGAAGTGGTCTGCGTCGACAAGGACCCGCGCAAGATCGAGATGCTCGAAGCCGGCCAGGTGCCGATCTACGAGCCCGGCCTTGATACCCTGATGCACAAGAACGTCGAGGCGGGCCGGCTGTCCTTTACGCTGGACCTGGCCAGCGCCATCGACGGCGCCGATGCGGTGTTCATCGCCGTCGGCACGCCGACGCGGCGCGGGGATGGCCACGCGGACCTGACCTATGTCATGGCCGCCGCCGAGGAAATCGCCCGCACGGCCAAGGATTACGTGGTGATCGTCACCAAATCCACCGTCCCCGTCGGCACCAACCGCAAGGTCAAGGAGGTCGTCGCCGCCGCCAATCCGGCGCTTGATTTCGACGTCGCCAGCAACCCCGAATTCCTGCGCGAAGGCGCCGCGATCGACGATTTCATGAAGCCCGACCGCGTGGTCGTCGGCGTCGAAACCGAGCGCGCGGCCAAGGTCATGGAAGACATCTATCGCCCGCTGTACCTGCGTGATTTCCCGATCGTCACCACCGATCTGGAATCGGCCGAGATGATCAAATACGCCGCGAACGCGTTCCTCGCGACCAAGATCACCTTCATCAACGAAATCGCCGCGCTGTGCGAAAAGGTCGGCGCGGATGTGAAATCGGTGTCCAAGGGCATGGGCATGGACGGGCGCATCGGGAACAAGTTCCTGCATGCGGGCCCGGGCTATGGCGGGTCGTGTTTCCCCAAGGATACCAAGGCGTTGGCCCGTATCGGCCAGGAACACGCGACGCCGATTTCCATCGTCGAGACGGTGATCAAGGTCAACGAAGAGGTCAAGCGCCGGATGATCGACAAGCTGCTGGACCTGTGCGGCGGCAGCTTCAACGGCAAGACGGTGGCGGTGCTGGGCGTGACCTTCAAGCCGAACACCGACGACATGCGCGACGCGCCGTCGCTGACGATCGTGCCGGCGCTGGTGGGTGGTGGGGCGGTTGTGCGCGCCTGCGATCCGCAAGGCCGCCGCGAAGGCGAGCACCTGCTGCCCGGCGTCGACTGGATCGAAGACCCCTACGCCGCTGCGCGCGGGGCTGACCTGTTGGTGATCCTGACGGAATGGAACGAATTCCGCGCCCTTGACCTGCCCCGCCTGGCCAGCAGCATGACCACCCCCCACATGGCCGACCTGCGCAACATCTACGACCGCGACGACGCCAAAAACGCCGGATTCACCGCATACGACGGGATCGGGCGCGGCGGTGCAGGCACATCTGCGGCCTGATCTGTGACTCAATTGACACGCCTTGGGGGGCATCTGTCCCCCTTGCGCCTGACGTTACGTCCATCAAGGGTTCCCGGCCCAGCGGATTTCCGCTAATCTGCGAAAAAATATAAGAAACAAAACTAGGCAGGCAGACAGGCATGGGAACGGGCTATCGAGGCACGTTCGTCATCTCTTGGTCACAGACGGATATAGACGGTCTCAAGGCCGCACCTCCGTCGTCCTTGTCGGTCGGGGCCACATGGTCCTGGCAGGGCGAGGCTGTTCGGGTCGACGGTCCTTCGTCGATCCTGCAGCTTGATCAGGCGACAGGCGAAGCACATTTGCGCAAACGCGCCGCACGTATGGTGCGGCGGCTGGTTGGCGCGGCAATCACCCACAAACCGGACATTTCGGATGTCGAGGTCGAACACCCCCTGACAGACAGCAGCTTTGTCGTCACGGACGGTCTGAAAAGCTACACGGTCACCGTGATCGAGGTCAGCAACGGCGCGCCGCCCCTGCTGATGTTCCTTGATGAAATGCCGCCAACGGCGCGCGACCTTTGGGTCGTCCATCATACCATGGAATTGATGCGCGATCCCGCATCGGGTGAACAGGCCGGCGGCGTGATCTGTTTCACGCCGGGCACCTGGATCCGCACGCCCGATGGCCAGACCCGCGTCGAAGACCTGCGGGTTGGCGATCTGGTACAGACCAAGGACAGCGGCGCACAGCCCGTGCAATGGATCGGCAGCCGTCACATGACCGGCGCGCGCCTGTTCGCCATGCCGCGGTTGCGCCCGATCCGGATCCGCGCCGGGGCCTTTGGCATCGAACGACCCGACCAGGAATTCCTTGTGTCACCCGAACACAGGATGCTGGTGCAGGGCGCCGTCGCCCGGGCGCTGTTCAACACCTCCGAGGTTCTGGTCGCCGCGCGTGATCTGGTGAATGGTCACAGCGTTGTCCTGGACACCAAAGCGCGCGAGGTGACCTATGTGCACCTGATGTTGCCACGCCACGAAGTGGTCTTTGCCAATGGTGTCGAAACCGAAAGCTTCCACCCGGCGAACACTGCGCTGACCACGATTTCCGAGGACGACCGCCGCCGCCTGTTGCAGATCCAGCCAGGCATCGCCGACAATCCGCATCTTTACGGAGCCTACGCGCGGCGCAACCTGTCCAGTTCCGAGGCGGCCATCCTGATGTTCGAGGCCGCCTGACCCGGCCCCCGCCTATTCGCGGGTTTCGTCCGGCCCGACGCCCCATAGTGCGGTCTTGGGGGCCCAGCCCCCATAGCCGCCGGCGGTCAGCTCGCACCAGGTTTTATCGCAGCTGCCCAGCTGCGCAATGACGCCCAATTCCAGGATCGCGGTGACGGGGCTGTCGTTGTCGGCCCGCAGGTGCAGTTGCAGCATGTCCTGTTCCACCAGAACGGTGCGCACGCCGGACAGCAGCGAATAATGCACCCAGCCACCCGCGCCATCGCGGTCGCGCACCCGGCGCCAGTGCCCATGCTCGGCGGTGATCTCAAGCGGCATGTTGCGGCGCGTATAGACCCAGTCGATCCGGTGGGTCAGCGACGGGCCGCGCCGTGCGTTGCCTTCCTGCGCTTTCATCGACACGAAACGCGGCAAGGGAAGGTTCGTCACGGGGCCGCGATCTTCGGCCACAGCGACGCTGGCCAACAGCAACAAACTAAGGGCAAAACCCCCGATTTTCCTGATCATTTTCCTGATCCGCCCGATATTATTGAGGTGGGGTTCTTGCGCCCCAAAAGCCTTTGACGCACTGTGCCACAAGCCCCTAGTCGGGAAAAGCAAGGGAGAGCCGGGATGCCATCAAAACGTCTGAGTGTTGTTGTGACGCGACGCCTGCCCGAAGTGGTCGAAACGCGCCTGACCGAACTTTTCGATGTCAGGTTGCGCGACGATGACACGCCCATGACGCGGGGCGAACTGGTCGACGCGATGCAAAGCGCGGATGTTCTGGTGCCGACGGTCACCGATGTGATCGACGCGGGGCTGATCGGCCAGGCGGGTGAAAACCTCAAGCTGATTGCCAACTATGGCGCGGGGTTCGACCATATCGACGTAGCCACGGCGCGGCAGCGGGGCATCCTTGTGTCCAATACGCCGGGTGTGGTGACCGACGATACCGCCGACATGGTCATGGCCCTGATGCTGGGCGTCACGCGCCGCATCCAGGAAGGGTTGACCGTCATGCAGGCCGGAGAATGGCAAGGCTGGGCGCCGACCGCCTTTCTTGGCACCCGGTTGGGCGGCAAACGGCTGGGCATTCTGGGCATGGGCCGCATCGGACAGGCCGTTGCCCGCCGCGCCGCGGCTTTCGGAATGCAGATCCACTATCACAACCGCCGCCGCCTGCGCCCCGAGGTGGAAGGCGCGCTTGAGGCGACATATTGGGAAAGCCTTGACCAGATGGTTGCCCGGATGGACATCCTCAGCGTCAACTGCCCGCATACGCCAAGCACCTATCACCTGTTGAACGCCCGGCGGTTGAAGCTGATGAAACCCTCGGCGGTGATCATCAACACATCGCGCGGAGAGGTTCTGGACGAAAACGCCCTGACCCGGATGCTAAAGGCCGGGGAACTGGCGGGCGCCGGTCTGGACGTTTACGAACACGGCATCAAGGGCAACCCCGAATTGCGCAACATGCCGAACGTGGTGATGTTGCCGCACATGGGGTCGGCAACGGCCGAAGGCCGCACCGAAATGGGTGAAAAGGTCATCATCAACATCAAGACCTTTGCCGATGGTCACCGCCCGCCGGATCAGGTTGTTCCGGCGATGCAGTGATCTGATCTTGTGGCGATGATCCGGGTCCTGACGGTTCTTCTGCTGTTCCAACTGGCCGGAGAAAGCCTGTCGCGGGGCCTTGGGATGTCTGTACCGGGTCCTGTCCTTGGTCTGGCTGGCCTATTCCTGACGCTTGTCATGGTCCCGCGGCTGGCCGAGTACATGCGCGCGACGGTGACCGGCCTGTTGGGGCATTTATCGTTGCTGTTCGTTCCGGCCGGGGTCGGCGTGGTTGCCCATCTGGACACCTTTGGTCGGGACGGCGCCGGGCTGATCGTCGCGCTGATCGCCAGCACGGTTCTGGCGATCCTTGCAGGGGTCGGGGCCTTTTTGCTGGTGGCGCGTCTGACCGGAGGCCGCGATGTCTGAGGCCGTGGCGCTTTGGAGCTATCTCGCGCAAGAGCCGCTGCTGTGGCTGACCCTGACGCTTGCCGCCTATGTCATCGCAGACTGCCTGTCCGAGGCCTTGGGGCGGCATGCCCTGGCCAATCCCGTCCTGATTTCCGTCATCCTTCTGGCCTTGATCCTCAAGGTGACGTCGACGCCCTATGCGGCCTATTTCAACGGTGCCAAGTTCGTGCACTTCATGTTGGGGCCGGCTACGGTCGCGCTGGCCTTGCCGCTCTATTTCAACCTGGGCCGGGTCAGGCAAAGCCTGCTTCCGATGATCGCGGCGCTTTTTGCGGGATCGTTGACCGCGATCCTGTCGGCGCTGGGCATCGCATGGGCGCTGGGGGTGCGGGGCGGGGCGCTGCTGTCGCTGGCCCCCAAATCGGCGACCGCACCCGTGGCGCTGGGTGTTTCCGAGGCCATCGGCGGCCAGCCCAGCCTGACCGCCGTGCTGGTGATCCTGACCGGGATCACAGGGGCCATCGTCGCAACGCCCATGCTCAACCTGCTTGGGATCACGGACTGGCGGGCGCGGGGGTTTGCGGTGGGCGTCGCGGCGCATGGCATCGGCACGGCCCATGCTTTTCGCGTCAATGAAACTGCGGGGGCGTTTTCCGGGATCGGCATGGGGCTGAACGCGGTTCTGACCGCGCTTGTGGCCCCCTTGGTGGTCAGACTGCTTTTTTGAAGGGCGGGCGCCAATGGACGCATGGACACCGGCGGCGTGAAACGGTTTACCGGGCACAGGTCTGTCAGGGGGTTTGAAACATGACTTGTTGTGCGCTGTGCAAAGCCGATGATGCCACGGATGTCGCCGTCACTCCCAGGGATGAAACCGTTGCGCTTTGCGCTGTCTGCGCCGATGGTCTGGCAAACGGCCCGACAGATGGTCCCCACTGGCAATGCCTGAACGACGCGATCTGGAGCACGGTTCCCGCGGAACAAGTCGTCGCATGGCGGCTTTTGAAGCGGCTGGACGCCCTTTGGGCGAATGATCTGCTCGACATCGCCTATCTTGAACCGGAGGTTCTGGACTGGGCGATATCGGGTCTGCCTTCGGGCAACGATCTGGTGCACCGGGATGTGAACGGAACGGTGCTGAGCAATGGCGATACCGTGACCCTGATCAAGGCGCTACCGGTCAAGGGGGCCGGGTTCACCGCAAAGCAGGGCACGGCGGTCCGCAAGATATCGCTTGAGCCGGACAACGCCGAGCATATCTCGGGCCGGGTCGAGGGGCAAAAGATCGTGATCCTGACGAAGTTCGTCAAAAAATCCTGAGACCGGGGGACGGGGCGCGGCCCATCCCGCCATCGGCAACCTTGGTGGTCTGTCTTTGCGGGATGACGGCCTGTCGCCGGTCTGGACAGGCATCTGCCCGGTTGCTGGCGGTTCTGGTTCGGCGCGGACTGGTGGTGCGCGCCGAGGACTGGCCACAATCTTCGCTGCAAAGGGATCTGGACACCGGTTCGATTGCTGCGTTGCAATTTCAACCGGTGCCGGATGGCAGGTATGGAGGGTAGGATGAGTCCAGACCCGTCCTACCTTAACCGTCAGGTATCCTTGTAGCTGATCTCGCGCGCATCGGCGCCAGGACCCACCTTGGACCGGCGGACGATCAGCCGGTTCAGCGCCTGGATATAGGCCAGAACCGAGGCAACCACCGTGTCCGTATCGGCCGATTGCCCGGTTGCGATCACGCCATCTTCCTCCAGCCGGACAGACACGGTTGCCTGCGCATCCGTCCCCGCGGTCACGGCGTTCACCTGGTACAGCTGAAGCCGGGCCTTGTTCGGGTGCAATTCGCGCACCGCCTTGAAGGCCGCATCCACCGGCCCGTCCCCTTCGCATTCCGCGCTCAGGTCCTTGCCGTCGATTTCAAGCTCGATCTCGGCCTTGGCGGGACCGCCGGTGCCGCAAACCACGCGCAGGTTGACCAGTTGGATCGCATCCGCGCTTTCCGTGGTGGCCGAGACAAGCGCAAGGATGTCGTCGTCGAACACCTCTTTCTTGCGGTCGGCCAGGTCCTTGAATCGGACAAAGATGTCCTTGAGCTGGTTGTCCCCCACCTCGACCCCAAGGTCCTTGAGCTTGGCGCGCAAGGCCGCCCGGCCCGAGTGTTTGCCCAACGGCAAAGAAGTTCCGGCAAGGCCGACGTCTTCGGGGCGCATGATTTCAAAGGTTTCGGCGTTCTTCAGCATGCCGTCCTGGTGGATGCCGCTTTCGTGGGCAAAGGCGTTCTTGCCGACGATCGCCTTGTTGAACTGCACGGGAAAGCCCGACACCGTCGAAACCCGGCGCGAGATGTGCATGATCTTTTTCGTGTCGATGCGCGTCGAGAACGGCATGATGTCGCCGCGCACCTTCAGGGCCATCACGACCTCTTCCAGCGCGGTATTGCCGGCGCGTTCGCCAAGGCCATTGATCGTGCATTCGATCTGGCGCGCGCCGCCTTCGACGGCGGCAAGGGCGTTGGCCGTCGCCATGCCAAGGTCGTTGTGACAATGGGTGGCAAACACGACGTCATCGGCCCCCGGCACGGTTTCGATCAACCGGCGGATCAGGTCGGCGCTTTCGCGCGGGGCGGTATAGCCAACGGTGTCGGGAATGTTGATCGTGCTGGCGCCCGCCTTGATGGCGATCTCGATCACCCGGCACAGGTAATCCCATTCGGTCCGCGTCGCATCCATCGGTGACCACTGCACGTTGTCGCACAGGTTGCGGGCGTGGGTCACCGTTTCGTGGATGCGATCGGCCATTTCGTCCATGGTCAGGTTCGGAATGGCGCGGTGCAGCGGCGAGGTGCCGATAAAGGTGTGGATGCGCGGCTGCCTGGCATGTTTGACTGCCTCATAGCAGCGGTCGATGTCGGGCAATTGCGCGCGGGCAAGGCCGCAGATCACGGCATCCTTCGACCGTTCTGCAATCTCTTTCACCGCACGGAAATCGCCCTCTGAGGCGATGGGAAAACCGGCCTCGATGATATCCACGCCCATGTCATCCAGCAGCTCGGCAATCTCGAGCTTTTCGTCATGGGTCATGGTGGCGCCGGGGCTTTGTTCGCCGTCGCGCAGGGTCGTGTCGAAAATCAACACGCGGTCTTTGTTCGCCTTGGGGGATGCGTCTTTTTCAGTCGTGGTCATGTCAGGAACTCTCTTGTCTTCTCCGTTGCACGTGGCGCGATACACAACTCCTCTGAGCGGACGCGCCGTGACGGCACGCTCAGAGGCGTGTTAGGAGAAGAGCCAGGCCAAGCGCAAGCGGCGCGCGAAAAAGCGCAGGTGCGGATATGTGGCCATTCATCATCATGAGCGTCACTATACGGCGCAATTCCTAAAAGAAAACCCGCAATTTTCGGCCTGTTTTCAAGGCGGGGCTTTGCCCGATCCCCGGCTTGCTGCATATTGCGCAAAAGGCAGGAAACAGGGCAAAGATATGTTGCGCAGGATGCTATGGGCGGCAACGCTGGCTTTGATGCCAATGCTGGCCGCCGCTCAGGATGACAGAACCGGCGAGGCAGGCACACGCCTGTATGTCTTTGGAAATTCGCTGGTCAATCACCTCAGCGAACAATCCGATCACACCAACATCGCGCATTGGCTGAACGAAATGGCCAAGGCGGATGGGCGCAGCTTTGCCGTGGATGGGCAGTGGGGGTTTCTGCGCAACTTTGCCGACGGTTTGCCGCCTACGGCGAACTGGTCCTTTCCCGGGGTCAAGGGCGCCTGGTCGCCAGACACTGACTTTGCCGCCGGACGGTTCGATGCGGTGATGATCACCCCGGCCAATTTCATCCAGTACCAGCTGCCCGACGTGCCCTATGACGGCGACAACCCGACCGGCGAAAGCCCCCTGGGGGCGATGCTGCGCCTGACCGACTGGATTGCCGGTCAAAGTCCCGGATCGCGGATTTTCCTTTATGAAGGCTGGGCCGAGATGGCCGGCGTGACCGGTGGTTTCCCCCCGGATGCCGATGCGCTGGACCGCTATCACGCCTTCAATCAGGGCGATTATCACCGCTGGTATCAGGATCTTGTTCAGGGCCTTTCCCAGGCGCGGCCCGACACGACGGTGACGCTGATCCCGGTTGCGGCGATCCTTTCAGGGCTGATGGGCGAAGGGGGTCTTTTGCACGGGCTGCCGGCCCGCGCCTTTTATGTCGATGATGCGCCCCACGGCACCGAGGCGCTGTATCTTCTGGCGGCGATGGTCAGCTATGCCGCCCTGTATGACGCGCCGCCCCCGTCGGACTGGCGCCCGCCCGCACGCTTGCATCCCGAAGTGGTGGCCCAGTATCCGCAGATCGCCGCCGCGATCTGGCAGGCCATGCCGGAAACAAAAGCCCGCGCCGCCGCCCCTCAGCCCGCGCCCGAGGCGGTCGCGCAGGCCGCCGTGGCGGCAGATCTACCCGCCCGTCAGCCCGTCGTGTTGCCGCCTAGCGGCATCAGGCCCGATGGCAACCCCGCCTTGGGTATGGGGCTGAACGGCATTGCCGACTGGTCCACGCAACATCCCTTTGTCGACTTGATGAAAACTGCCCGGGACTGGGTGGGCCATGCCGATGGCACCTGGGGGGCCTTCACCTCCGAAGCGCTGCGGGCCGAAGGGCACATCGGCCCCGACGGATGGCCGCTCAGCCTGCCCGAGGGCGCCGAGGCGCTCGAAGCGGTGCTGTTGACCGATCAGCCCGAACAGGCACAGCACCTGCGCGGCGACTATGTTCTGCTGTACAAGGGCAAAGGCGCGATCAAGCTGACCGGGCGGGCCAAGCGGGTGCGCTATGACGACGGTCAAATCGGCTTTTTCTACGAGCCGGGCGAAGGGCTGGTGGGCATTTCGATCACCCAGATCGACCCGTCCGATCCGATCCGCGACATCCATATCGTGAAACAAGGCAACCTGCCGCTGTTCGAGGCGGGCGTGATCTTCAACCCCGATTGGATCGCCCGGATCGAAGACCTGCGTTCGATCCGCTTCATGGACTGGATGATGACCAACGGGTCGACCATCACGTCATGGCAGGACCGCCCGCAGATGACCGACGCCAGCTGGAGCGTCTGGGGCGTTCCCGCCGAAGTGATGATCCGCCTGGCCAACCAGATCGGCGCCGACCCCTGGTTCACCATGCCCCACATGGCCGACGACGACTACGTCCGCAACTTTGCCGCGTTGGTCAAGGCACAGCTTGACCCGGAATTGAAGGCGCATGTGGAATACTCGAACGAGGTCTGGAACTTCATCTTTCCGCAGGCCGGATGGTCCGCCGCCCAGGCCGAGGCGCTTTGGGGTCCGTCCGAATCCGGCTGGATGCAGTTCTACGGCCTGCGCGCCGCGCAGGTCATGGACATCTGGTCCGATGTCTTTGCGGACGAGGCCGCCGACCGGCTGGTGCGGGTCGTGTCCACGCACACCGGATGGCCAGGGCTTGAGGAAAGCATCCTGATGGCGCCGCTGGCGTTCCTGCAACTGGGCCGCCCGCCGCAGGACAGTTTCGACGCCTACGCCGTGACCGGCTATTTCGGGTATGAAATGGGCGGGCCGGAAATGGCGCAACGCATGAACGAATGGCTCGACGCCTCGGAACAGATCGCCACCAAGGCCGGCGAGGCCCAGGGCCTGCGCCGCGTTGCCCTGCGCGAATTCGTCAAACAGGCCCGGTTCGAGGCGGCGATTGCCCCGGTCACCCTGGCCCTGGAAGAAGGGTCGCTGCGCGAGCTGATCGACGAGGTGTTCCCCTATCACGCCGGTTCGGCGCGCAAGGCCGGGCTGAGGCTGGTCATGTACGAGGGCGGCAGCCACGTCACCGCGCATGGCGACCAGGTGAACGACGACCGCCTGACCGACTTTTTCACCGCGTTCAGCTATACCCCGGAAATGGCCAAGCTGTATGAACTGTTGCTGAGCGGCTGGGTGAATGCCGGCGGCACCCTGTTCAATGCCTTTGTCGACGTGGCGCCGGCCACCAAATGGGGCAGCTGGGGCGCGTTGCGGCACCTTGATGACCAGAACCCGCGCTGGGACATGCTGATGGCCTTCAACGCCTCGGCGCCCAGCGATTGGGACCCGCGCCCGCCTTCGGTCTTTGCCAATGGCATCACGCGGATCGCGGACACCGGCAACCAACGCCTGCAAGGCACCAGCCAGGACGATATCCTGATTGCGGGGCCGGGGGACGATACGCTGGTGGTGTCTGGCGGGGCGGACGTGCTGAACGGTGGAACCGGCCGGGACCGCGCTGTGCTGCCTGGTGCGCGCGGCGATTACCGCTTTGACCGCGCGGGCCGCCAGCTTTTGGCGACGGGGCCTGACGGGGTGATCCGCATGACCGGCATCGAAGAGCTGGTCTTTGAAGATGCGATCACATCGGTCTTTCCCGAGGCAGAGTTCTAACGCTGGATTTCGTCGATCAGGGTTTCGGCGCCCAGGGCAGCGCGAAAGTTTTCTTCGACATGGGCGCGGCCGGTTTCCGACAGGCGCAACAGGGCGTCTGGGTCGGTGGCCAGCCCCCGGATGGTGCGTGCCAATGCGCCTGGGTTCTTGGGCGGCACCAGATAGCCATGCGTGCCGTCCCGGATCAGTTCCGGCACACCGCCCGCATCAGTACCGATGACCGGCACCCCCATCGACATCGCCTCCATATAGGCGACGCCCAGCGGTTCGTGCCAGGATGCCAGCGCAAAGATATGCGCCTCTTTGAGCTTTTCGCGCACCGCCCCAGCGTCGATCGCGCCCAGCAGTTTGACATGATCCTGAAGCCGCAGCTTTTTCAGATGCGCCTCAAGTTCCTGGCGATAGCCTGATCCACCGGCGTCATCCTCTCCGGCGATTTCAAGCCGCACGTCGACGCCCTGATCGATCAACTGGCGCACCGCGCTCATCAGGTCCTGGTGGCCCTTGACGATGTTCAGACGCCCACAGGAAAACAGCCGCACCGGACGGCCCTTTTCCGGTGGGACATAAGGGGTGTCGCGGGACAGCATTTTCGTGTCCACACCCATCGGCCGCACCACCAGCCGTTCGGGAAGCGCGCCTTCCAAGGCCTCCTGCACCTCGTGCAGCAGCTTGTGGGTGATGATGGTCGCGAATTTCGCGCCCGACCATTTGAAACGTTGCCCGGTGCCATAGTCCGACAGCGGCCCGTGCAGGGTGATCGAATAGGGCGGCCCGCCAAGATGATGGGCAAAGGCCGCGACCAATGCGGCGCGGCCACAGGAATGCGCGTGAACGTGATCCAGCTGGTGCTTTTTGGCATAGGCAACAAGGTGCTGCGCAGCGCCCAGCGAAACGGCGGCATCGCGGGCAAATCCCGCGCCTTCCTGCGCGATCCAGCGCGGCAACCCGGCTGAAATCAGCCGGACCAACCCCACGACCGTGGCAACCGGGTCGATCGATCCCAGGTAGGTCGTCCGCAGGATCGCATCATCGGACCAGTCATGCGCGATCAACCCGGACGGAGGCTTGCGCGTGGACAGCACATGCACTTCGTGCCCCATCGCCTCCAGCGCGAGGATCTCGCGCCAGAAGAAGATGTGGGTTTGCCCCGGGAATTGGGGCACCAGATAACCGATACGCAGCTTTTGCGACACCTTGCGTTTGTCCTGTGGTAGGGCAGCGTGGACCGGCTTTCCCCCGAAAGCAGATGCCCTTGACTATTCCAGCCCGGACCATGCTTTGGCCATAGTCAACTGGCAAACAGCTTGGCAGGGGGGCTTGTATTTTTTGCATGTGTGGCCCCAAAGGTACGGGACATGGTTAATGGCATCGCGGCACAGGCGGGACTTGTGTCGATAATTCTTCCCGCAAACAACGAGGCGGCGCTGATCGGCGGCTGCCTTGAATCGATTCTGGCCTCGGTCTGGGACCGCCCGGAAACCGTCGAGGTCGTGCTGGTCGCCAATGGTTGCAGCGATGATACGGCGCAGATCGGCCTGAAGTATGTTCCTGAATTTGAAAGAAAAAGCTGGTGTCTGACGGTGCTGGACCTTGCCGCCGGTGGCAAGCTGGGTGCGCTGAACGCAGGCGATGCCGCGGCCTCGGGGGCCATTCGGATCTATCTGGATGCGGATGTGACCGTCACGCCCGGCCTGCTGTCCGAACTGACGCAGGCGCTGTCAACAGACCAGCCGCGCTATGCCAGCGGCCAGGTCCGGATCACTGCGCAAGGGGGCATCAGCCGGGCCTATGCCCGCATCTGGCAACAGGTGCCTTTCATGGCCGATTGCGTTCCGGGATGTGGCGTCTTTGCGGTCAATGCCGCCGGGCGCGCCCGTTGGGGCGCCTTTCCGGATATCATCTCGGACGACACTTTTGTGCGGCTCAGCTTTGCGCCGGACGAACGGATCGGCGTTCGCGCGCCCTACTGTTGGCCGATCGCCGAGGGGCTGGGCAACCTGGTCCGGGTGCGGCGCCGCCAGGACGTGGGCGTCGACCAGATCGCGGAACAATACCCCGCTCTGTTGGCAAACGATGACAAGCCCGCGTTCCCGCTGTCGCGCAAGCTGGCCATCGCGCTGCGTGATCCCATCGGCTTTGCCATCTATTCCGGGGTGGCCCTGTTCGTCCGCCTGACCAAGCGCCAATCCTCGGGTTGGAGCCGCGGACGATGAGGGGCGCAATCACAAGGCTGCGCGGTGGATCGCTGTCGGCGCGGGTCATGCGCTCGTCGCTTCTGACGGTGGGGGGCTTTGGCTTTAGCCAGGTGATCCGGCTGGTCTCGAACCTGATCCTGACGCGGCTTCTGTTCCCCGAGGCCTTTGGCCTGATGGCGCTGGTCATGGTCTTCCTGATGGGGCTTGGCCAGTTCTCGGACGTCGGCGTGACGCCCGCGATCCTGCAAAGCAAGCGCGGCGATGACCGTGATTTCCTGAACACCGCCTGGACCATCCAGGTGATGCGCGGTTTCGGGCTTTGGGCCGTGGCCTGCGTGGCGGCCTGGCCGATGGCCTGGATTTATCAGGAACCGATCCTGACCCAGCTGTTGCCGGTCGCGGCCCTGACCTTGCTGATTGCCGGATTCAAACCGACCCGCATGGACACCGCCAATCGCCACCTGTTGCTGGGCCGTGTGACCGTGATTGACATGGCCGTGCAACTGGTCGGAATTCTGGTCGCCATCCTGGCGGCGTGGCTAACCGGATCGGTCTGGGCGCTGGTGATTTCTGGCGTGGTTGGCGGCATCGCCGAAGTCACGATCAACAGCCGCTTCCTGCCCGGCGAAAGGAACCGCTTTCGCTGGGAAAAGGCGGCCGCGGACGAATTGATCAACTTTGGCAAATGGGTCTTTCTGGCGACCATAGCCGGGTTCCTGTTTTCCCAGGCCGACAAGATCCTGATCGGCAAATACCTTAGCCTCGACACCTTTGGCGTCTACAATATCGGCTACTTTCTGGCCGCCTTCCCCATGCTGCTGGGCGGGGTCGTGACCCGCAAGATCCTGATCCCGATCTACCGCGAAACACCGCCAACCGAGTCGCCCGAAAACTTTGCCCGGCTGCGCAAGATGCGCTTTGCCGTGACCACGATGCTGATGGCCATGGTGACGGTTCTTGCGGCGGTGGGCGTCTGGCTGGTCGATCTGATGTATGATCCCCGCTATACCATGGCGGGGGCGGTTGTGGTGCTTCTGGCCTGTGCGCAGATGCCGATGCTGATCGTGCAGACCTATGACCAGGCGGCGCTGGCGGCGGGCGATTCCCGGAGATTTTTCGTTCTGGCAGCGGCGCGCGCGGTTCTGATGATCGCCTGCCTGATTGTCGGCCTGGAAACGGCGGGCCTGCTGGGGGCGCTGATCGGGCAGGGGGTGGCCTTTGTCCTTGCCTATCCCGTGGTGGTCTGGCTGGCCCGGCGCATGGGCGCCTGGGACGGGCTGCATGATGCCATTTTTGCCGCGCTCGGGGTGGCCTGCGCCGCCTTTGCGCTATGGGTGAACTGGGCGCAGATCGCTGCCATGGCGGGATCGGGGCTTTGATTGCTATTGGTTCCTATTCGGAAACAAACGCTGTAAACCTTGCCATTGTCGATCAAACCGGCCCGATTTGATGAGAATCCCCTCTCAGCGGGTCGATTCCGGGGCGGATACCTAAAAATCGCCCCATTTTTCGCGCAATCCCCAAGCAGGGTGTCGGCGCAAGTGTGTGGCGGGGTAGTGAATCATGGCGGGTGACGCTGAACAGGTTTATGGCGAAAACGATATCGCCATCGTTGGCATCGCCGCGCATCTTCCCGGTGCGCAGGACATCAACGCCTATTGGCGCAACCTGCGCGATGGCGTCACCTCGATCCGCCGCCTGAGCGAGGACGAGCTGCGCGAGGCAGGCGAAGACCCTGGCCTGATCCGGCACCGCGACTATGTCCCCTTTGCCGCCCCTCTGGACGATTTCGAACAGTTCGACGCCGAGTTTTTCGGGTTCAGCCCCAAAGAGGCGGCGATCATGGACCCCCAGCATCGCCAATTCCTTGAAACCGCCTGGGAGGCGCTGGAAACCGCCGGGCACGTGCCGGAAAACTTCCCCGGTCAGGTGGGGGTTTTCGCGGGGTGCGGCATGGGCAGCTATTTCTATTTCAACGTCTGTTCGAACCCCGATCTGGTGGAAAACACCGGCATGTTCCTGTTGCGCCATACCGGCAACGACAAGGACTTCATGACCACGCGTCTGTCCCATGTGCTGGACCTGCACGGCCCCTCGATCAACCTGCAAACCGCTTGCTCGACCTCGCTGGTCGCCACCCACTACGCCGCGCAGGCGCTGTTGAACGGCGAATGCGACATGGCCATCGCGGGCGGCGTGACGATCGAACTGCCGCAGGGGCGCGGCTATCTTTACAAGGAAAACGAAATCCTGTCGCCGGACGGCCAATGCCACGCCTTTGACCACCGCGCACAGGGCACGGTCTTTGGGTCCGGCGCGGGGGTTGTCGTGCTGCGCCGCATGGCCGATGCCGTGGCCGACGGCGATCACATCTGGGCCGTGATCAAGGGCACCGCCGTCAACAACGACGGGGCGCAAAAGGCCGGCTATCTGGCGCCTTCGGTCGACGGTCAGGCCGAGGCGATCGCCGAGGCGCAGGCGATTTCCGGCGTGACCAGCGACACCATCGACTATGTCGAATGCCACGGCACCGGCACCTATCTGGGTGACCCGATCGAAGTCGCCGCCCTGACGCAGGCCTTTCGCGAAACCTCTGACGCCGTGGGTCATTGCCGCATTGGGTCGGTTAAAACCAACATCGGCCATCTGGACACAGCGGCGGGCGTCGCCAGCCTGATCAAGACCTCGCTGGCCCTGCATCACAAACAGATGCCGCCCTCGTTGGGCTTCGAGGCCCCGAACCCCGCCATCGACTTTGACCATTCGCCTTTTCGGGTGAATGACCGGCTGACCGACTGGCCCAGCCAAGGCCACCCGCGCCGCGCCGGGGTGAATTCGCTGGGCGTCGGTGGCACCAATGCCCATGCGGTTTTGGAAGAGGCCCCGCAGCGCGCCGCCTCCGAGGCCAGCGACTTCCCGTTCCAGATCCTGACGCTGTCGGGGCGCTCCAAATCCGCGCTCGAAGGCAACGCCCAGCGTCTGGCCCAACATCTGCGCAGCCATCCCGAACAATCGCTGGCCGATGTGGCCTGGACGCTGAAGGAAGGCCGCCGCGCCTTTGAAAAGCGTCTGGTCATCGTCGCCGAAACCCATGCCGAGGCCGCGCAACTGCTGACCGAAGGCAACCCGCGCCGCGTTCACCAGCACAGCGCGCTGGACCGCCCCGACACGGTCTTCATGTTCCCCGGCGGCGGTGCGCAATACGCAGGCATGGCGCGTGACCTGTACGAGGTCGAGCCTGTCTTTGCCGAATGGATGGACCGCGGGCTGGATCATCTTGCGACACTGACGGACGTGGACATGCGCGCGCTTTGGTTGCCCGATGGTGATGCAGCCGATGCCGACAAGGCGCTGCAAAAACCCAGCCTGCAATTGCCGCTGATCATGATCGTCGAATACGCGCTGGCCCAGCTGTGGATCAGCTGGGGCGTGACGCCAAAGGCGCTGGTCGGGCATTCGATGGGCGAAAACACCGCCGCCTGCGTGGCAGGCGTCATGTCGTTCGAGGATTGCATCGGATTGGTGCACCTGCGTGGCCGTCTGTTCGACACTGTCCCGGCTGGCGGGATGCTGTCGGTGAACCTGCCCGCCGAAAAACTGCGCCCGATGCTGGGCGACGATCTGGACCTAGGCGCCGAAAACGCGCCGGAATTGTCGGTTGCCTCCGGCCCGCAGGCCGCTTTGGATACGCTCGAGGCCAAACTGAAAGCGCAGGACATCGACTGCCAGCGCATCGGCATCGACATCGCCGCGCACAGCCGGATGCTGGAACCCATTCTGGCCGATTTCCGCGCCTATCTGGCTTCGATCCGGCTGAGCCCGCCGCAAATCCCGCTGACGTCCAACCGCACCGGCCAGATGATGACCGACGAACAGGCGACCAGCCCCGATTACTGGACGGAACACCTGCGCGGCACCGTGCATTTCGCCGATTGCATCGGTACCCTTGCCGAACCCAACCGCATCTTTCTTGAGGTCGGCCCCGGCAAAGCCTTGTCCGCCCTTGCGCGTCAGCATGGCAACGTGAGTGCCAATCAGGTGCTGTCCTCGCTGCGCCATCCCGAAGACCGGATCGCCGACGACAAACACATGTTCGAGGTGCTGGGCCGTCTCTGGGCGCTGGGCGCACAGATTGACTGGGATCAGATCTGGGGCGAGGCGCGGCGCAACCGCGTGCCCCTGCCTACCTATGCCTTTCAACGCGCGCCCTATTTCATCGCCCCCGGCGAGGCGGCTAGCGACGCCGCGCCGCAATACCTGATGCGCAGCGATGACGTGGCCAAGTGGGGCTACAAACCCGTCTGGCGGCCCCGGTCGGCGCAGGTCGAGGTTGATATCGACGACCTGCACGAGGCTGATCCGCAGACCTGGCTGGTCTTTGCGGATGACGCGGGTCTTGCGGCTGGTGCGATTGAAAAACTGCGCCGCGCACGCCACCACGTTGTCGAAGTGCGCGTCGGCGACACCTTTTCGCGCCTGTCGGGCGACCTTTACATCCTGTCGCCGGAACGCGGCCGCGAAGGTTATGACCTGCTATTGCAGGACATGGCGGCGCAGGGCGTGATCCCCACCCGCATCGCGCATTTCTGGTTGGTTACGGCGGATGAAACCCACCGCCCGGGATCGTCCTTCTTCCACCGCGTGCAGGAACAGGGCTTTTATTCGCTGATGTTCCTTGCCCAGGCCCTGGCCGAGGAAGGCACCGCCAAGCCCCACATCACAGTCGTCAGCAACGGCGCGGCCAAGCTGCGCGACGAAGCCCTGCGCTATCCCGGGAAATCCACCATCGCCGGCCCCGCCCGGGTGATCCCGCGCGAATTGCCCGGGGTGACGGTCTCGACCCTGGACATCCAGCTGCCCCAACCGGTTCAGGCCAGCCTTTGGACCCGGGCCAAGGCCGAGGCGGCGCATCAACAGGCGATGAATGCCCTGACCGCCCGCGTTCTCGAAGAACTGACTTCCGAACCGGCCAACCTGATTGCCGCCCTGCGCGGCGACCGGCGTTTTGAATGCGCGATGAAGCCTGTCGCCCTTGCCCCGGA
Source organism: Tropicibacter oceani (assembly GCF_029958925.1). Classification (NCBI taxonomy): domain Bacteria; kingdom Pseudomonadati; phylum Pseudomonadota; class Alphaproteobacteria; order Rhodobacterales; family Roseobacteraceae; genus Pacificoceanicola; species Pacificoceanicola oceani. Next base: position 547,780 of record NZ_CP124616.1, on the reverse strand, counting down.
ACCGCCCGCAGCCCAAACCGGCGGCACCTACCTGCTGACCGGCGGCTTTGGCGGGATAGGTCTGACGCTGGCGCAGGATTTTGCCGCCAAGGGGGCCAACCTTGTGCTGATCGCGCGCAAGGCCCTGCCGGATCGCGGGCAATGGGCCGACTACCTGAACCGCCACGCGCCAAACGATCGAACCGCGCGTCGCATCCGCGCCGTTCAGGCGCTGGAACAGGCCGGCGCGCAGGTCATGGTCGCCGCCGCCGATGTCTGCAACCTGACCCAGATGACACGGGTGCGGGATCAGGCGCAGGACCGCTTTGGCAAAATCACCGGGGTGATCCACGGCGCGGGCGTCATTGCCGATGCCCCGCTGATGACCAAATCCCCCGCCAGTGTCGAAGACGTCTTTACCCCGAAAATCCACGGAACCGAGGTGCTGGGCCAGCTGTTCCCCGATGGCAGCGTCGACTGGATGGTGCTGTTCAGCTCGTCCTCGACTGTCACGGCCCCCGCCGGGCAGGTTGATTACGTCGCCGCCAATGAATTCCTGAACGCCTTTGCTGCCGCCCGCGCAGGAGGCAAGACCAAGGTCGTCGCCATCAACTGGGGCATCTGGAACGAGGTCGGCATGGCCGCCGAGGCCGTGGCCGCCCGCTCCGGTGATCTGCCCAAGGCCCCGGTCGAACCGGTCGCCCTTCCGCTGCTGGATCAGGCGAGCTTTGACAGCCATGGCAACCGCATCTTCCACGCGGAATACTCCGCCAAGGACTGGTTCATCGACGAACACCGCACCAAGGCGGGTGATGCGCTTTTGCCCGGCACCGGCTATCTGACGCTGGCCGCCCATGCCCTGCGCGCCCACCACGAAGAGGGGGCCTTTGAAATCCGCGATCTGGATTTCCTGCGCCCCCTGCGGGTGGCCGATGGCGCGGCCCGCGACGTGCAGGTCCGCCTGACCCGCAACGACCGTGGCTATGGCTTTGACGTGCTGGCGGATGCCACGCTGAACGGCCGCCACGGCCACGCCCTGACCGCGCAGGGCAGTCTGATCCTGCTGCCGATCAAACGCCCCGAACCGATCGACCTGAAGGCCATCCGCGCCCGTTGCGGCGCGCCTGTCGCCGCCGGGAACGGTCAGAAACTGGCCGCCGCACAAGAGGTCATGCTGGCCTTTGGTCCGCGCTGGAAAGTGCTGGACACCCGCGCGCTGGGCACCGGCGAAGGCATCGCCGATCTGTCCCTGCCTGCCGCTGCGGCGCATGACGATTGCCTGTTGCACCCCGCCTTGATGGACATTGCCACCGGCTGGGCGATGGAGCTGATCGAAGGCTGGCAGCCCACGCATCTTTGGGCCCCGGTCCGCTATGGCCGCGTCCGTGTGCATGGCCCCCTGCCGGATCGCGTGGTGTCCTGGGTGCGCAACGCCGCCGACAACAAGGCCAGCGGCGAAACCGCCAGCTTTGATGTGACCCTCTGCGACGAGGCGGGCCATGTGGTGGTCGAGGTCACCGGCTTTACGATCCGCAAGCTGGACAACCTTGATATTCTGAAAACCGCCCCGCGCCTGACCGCTGCCGAGGTCGAATTCGACGACGCGGGCAGCGCCCAACCCCTGTCCCCGGCCGAGGAACGACTGGCTCACAACCTGTCTCAGGGCATCCTGCCCGCCGAAGGGGTGCGGGCCTTTCACGCCGCTCTGGCGCTGGGTGCGTCGCAGGTGGTCATTTCCTCGATGGATCTGGACGCCCTGACCCGGCAGACCGCCGCCAGCACGTCCGAGGCGGCAAGCGGTCAGAAATTCGACCGACCCCAGCTGGAGGGGGATTACGTTGCCCCCGAGGGCGAGATCGAAAAGACGCTGGCAGGCTTCTGGGAAGACCTGCTTGGCGTGCAGAACGTCGGCGCCGAGGACAGCTTTTTCGATCTTGGCGGCCACAGCCTGATCGCGGTGCGTCTGTTCGCCAAGGTCAAAAAGGCCTTCCGCGTCGATTTCCCGATCTCGGTCCTGTTCGAGGCCCCGACCATCCGCACATGCGCCGCCCTGATCGCGCAGCAGACCGGCCATGTCGACAGCACCACCAGCGACGCGCCCCAGGCCGCCCCCGAACGCCGCTTCAAACACCTTGTCGCCATGCACGACGGTGACGGCGGCCCGCGCCAGCCCTTCTTTCTTGTCGCGGGGATGTTCGGCAACGTGCTGAACCTGCGCCATCTGGCCCACCTGCTGGGGGCCGACCGGCCGTTCTATGGTCTTCAGGCCAAGGGGCTGTACGGTGGTGAGGCCCCGCACGACAGCATTCAGGACGCCGCGCGCGACTACATCGCGGAAATGCGGCAGGTTCAGCCCGAAGGCCCCTATATGCTGGGCGGCTTTTCCGGCGGCGGCATCACCGCCTACGAAATCGCCCACCAGCTGGAGGCGATGGGCGAACAGGTGTCGGTGGTCATCATGCTGGACACGCCGCTGCCCCAACGCCGCCCCTTGTCGCGCAAGGACCGGTTGATCATCCAGTGGCACAAGGCCCGCGAAATGGGGCCCTTGTATCCCTTTGTCTGGGCCAGAAACCGCATCGCCTGGGAATTCGAAAAGCGTCGTCAAAAGGACCAAACCGGCGCCGAACACGCCTTTCACAACGCCGAGATCGAGGCCGCCTTTTATCGCGCCATCGCCAGCTACACGGTCAAGCCATGGACAGGCCGCGTCGTGCTGTATCGCCCGCCCTTGCAGGGCAAATGGACGGTTTCGGGCGGCAAGCTGGTGAATTCGGAACGCAGCTATGTCCTGCACGACAACGACTGGGGTGAAACCCTGCCGCAGATCGAGGTGCACGAGGTCCCCGGTGATCACGACAGCATGGTGCTGGAACCCAACGTGCGCGTTCTGGCCAGCCTGATGCGCGAGGCCATCGAAGGCGCCGAGGCGCAGGCCGCAGGGCATGGCGAAATCGTCCGTTTTCCCACGCAGGCGGCAGAGTAATCCATGCCCAGGCTTCTTGTCGTTTCGCTCAACTACCGCACCGCGCCGATGACACTGCGCTCAGTTCAGGCCGCGCTGCGCGCCATGCAAGGGCTGGATGCCGAACTGCTGATCGTCGACAACGATTCCGGTGACGGATCGTTCGAGGTGCTGCGCGATACCGTCGCCAGTGCCGACTGGGCGCAGGGGCACAACATCCGGGTGATCCAGTCGGGCCACAATGGCGGCTTTGGCGCGGGCAACAACGTCGGGATCCGGGCCGGAATGTCGGACGGCTCGAAACCCGATTACGTCTATATCCTGAACTCCGATGCCTTTCCGGCCCCGGATGCGATCCGCAAACTGTACGATCATCTTGAAACCCACCCCAAGGCGGGCTTTGCCGGAAGCTATATCCATGGCGAAGACGGTAGCCCCCATATGACCGCCTTCCGCTTCCCCTCGGCCCTGTCGGAACTGGAAGGGGCGGCGCGCTTTGGCCCGATCTCGCGTCTTTTGAAGGCCCGTAAAGTCCCGATCGACATGCCGGATCAGACGCAGCGCGTCGATTGGCTGGCCGGGGCGTCGATGATGATGCGGCAATCGGTGTTGGATCAGATCGGGCTGTTTGACGAAACCTTTTTCCTGTATTTCGAGGAAACCGACCTGTGCCTGCGCGCCGCCCGCGCCGGGCATGAAACCCACTACGTCCGCGACAGCGAAGTGATGCACATCGGATCGGTTTCGACGGGCATGAAGGTCTGGACCCGCATTCCCAGCTTCTGGCTGGACAGCCGATGGCACTATTTCACCAAGAACCATGGCCGCGCCTATGCCTTGCTGGCCACGCTGATGCACGCCTTGGGCGGTATCCTCTGGCGCGTCCGGCGTGCGGTTCAACGCAAAACCCCCGCAGATCCGCCGCATTTCCTGCGCGATCTGGTGTTACACGATCTCAGGGCGATGGTCCGGCCCCTGCCGGGCAAACCCCGCGTGCCCCGGCCAGCCATGGCCGCCGCCGCAAGGACAAAAGTGGAGTAAAGCAGATGGCCCGGTTTTCCTGTGTCGTGATCGGCAACGAATCCCTCTTGGTGCAATGCAGCCAGCGGCTTTTGGACCGTGGCAACACCATCCGTGCCGTAATCACCGGCAATGCAGAAATCGCGGATTGGGCCGCCGCGCAGGGGTTGGCCGTGGTCGCCGATGCCCGCGATCTGGCCGGCGCGCTGGCGGGCCAGTCCTTTGACTGGCTTTTGTCCATCGCCAACCTGAAAATCATCCCTTCGGACGTGCTGGCCATGCCGGCGAAGGGGGCGATCAATTTCCACGATGGCCCCTTGCCCAAACACGCCGGTCTGAACGCCCCGGTTTGGGCGATGGTCCAAGGCGAAAAGACCCACGGCATCACCTGGCACCTGATCGAGGGCGGCGTGGACGAAGGTGACATGCTTGTCCAGCGCCCCTTTGACATCACCGACAATGACACCGCCCTGACCCTGAACACCAAGGCCTATGAGGCCGCGATCGACAGCTTTCCGGCGCTGTTGGACCAGCTTGAAAGCGGCACACTGCAACGCCAGAAGCAGGACCTGACCCAGCGCAGCTATCACGCGCTTGCAGATCGCCCCACCGGTCACGGCATGCTGGATTTCAACCGTCCCGCCGCTGACCTGGAACGCCTCGTCCGCGCGCTGGATCACGGCCCCTACTGGAACCCGCTTTGCGCCGCCAAGATCCGTGCCAAGGATGCGCTGTGGCTGATACGTCACGCACGCGTGACAGCGGGGCGCGGCGCACCGGGCACCGTGTTGGAGGTGACCGCCGATCACATGACGGTCGCCTGCGGCACGCAGGCCCTGCTGCTGGACGGCGTGACACGGATTTGCGGCGCTCCGGTGAACCTGTTCCAGCTGGCTGCGGCCGGGGACAGCCTGCCGTTGCCCAGCGTTGACGACCTGGCGCAGATTGATGCCGCCGTGGCGCGGATCGCCCCCCGCGACGGCGTCTGGCGCGTCGCGCTGGCTGATCTGAAACCCGTTCAGGTCCTTGGCGCCTGCGACGGTCAGGGCAGCGTTGAAACCCGCGCTTTGAACATCCCCTCTGGCGAACAGGGTGCGGCCCTGGTGGCCAAATGGGCCGCGCGCCTGGGCGGGCAAGGCACTTTTGATCTGGCCTATTCCGACAGCGCCATTGCCGACATGGCCGCCACTGGCGTCATTTCCCCGTGGACCCCGTTCCGGGTGACGGGCGGGCAGGCCAGAAGTCTTGCCAATGCCGCGCGTGGCAAAAGCTTTGCCAGCGATATCTTTGCCCGCGCGCCGGAACTTAGCTGGCCGGAAACCCCGCAGGTCGGCATCGTTACCAGCGGCGGGCATATCCCCGGCACCGTCCTGACCGTCGAATTGGGCGACACCCCCGGCCTGTCCTATGACACTGGCAAGATCGCCGCGCAGACCGCTGAACTGCTGGCTGCAAGGCTTGAACTTCTGGCCCATGCGCCGGACAAAACCCTGCCCGATGCCGAACGCGATCTGGTTCTGAACCACTGGAACGACACGCCCAGCGACCATGACCGCACCCTGACCATGCACCGCGCGTTTGAGGCGCAGGTGGCGAAAACTCCCGAAGCGACAGCGCTGGTTTTCGAAGGGCAAAGCCTGACCTATGCCCAGTTGAATGCCCGCGCCAACCGCGCCGCGCATGTGCTGCGCGACATGGGTGTTGCGCCGGGGCAGGTGGTGGGCCTGTGCTGCCGCCGCTCGGTTGATCTGATGGTGGGCGCGCTGGCGATCCTCAAGGCGGGGGGCGCCTATCTGCCGATGGACCCGGGCTATCCCGCCGAGCGCCTGGACCATTTCGTGCAGGACAGCCACGCGCAGGTCATCGTCACCCAGGCGGCGCTTGAAAGCGGTCTGCCGAAACACGATGCCCAGCTTTTGGTGATCGACGCCGAGCCGCGTCTGGACACCGCCCCGAATGACAACCTGCCCGATACCGCCACGCCGCAGGATCTGGCCTATCTGATCTATACCAGCGGCAGCACGGGCAAGCCCAAGGGCGTCATGGTCGAACACCGCAACGTGCTGAACTTCTATGCCGGGATGGACGGAGTGGTGCAGGGTCACGGCGGCACCTGGCTGGCTGTCACCTCGCTGTCCTTCGACATTTCGGTGCTTGAACTGTTCTACACCACCGCGCGCGGCTTCAAGGTGGTGCTGTCCTCGGACGAGGATCGCGGGCTGATCTCGAACGGGCCCCTCGGGGCCAGCGGCGCGGGTATGCAGTTTTCGATCTACTACTGGGGCAACGACGACGGCATTGGCCGTGACAAGTACAAGCTGCTGCTTGAGGGCGCGCAATTTGCCGACGAAAACGGCTTTGTCGCGGTCTGGACGCCGGAACGGCATTTCCACGCCTTTGGCGGCCCTTACCCGAACCCATCGGTGACCGGGGCCGCCGTCGCGGCGGTGACCCGCAATATCGGTGTGCGTTCAGGCTCGGTCGTTGCGCCGCTGCACCATCCGGCTCGCATCGCCGAGGAATGGTCAGTGATCGACAACCTGACCAATGGCCGTGCCGCTCTGGCCATCGCAAGCGGCTGGCAGCCCGATGATTTCGTCCTGCGCCCGGAAAACACCCCGCCCAACAACAAACCCGCCATGGTCGAAAACATCGACCAGATCCGGCGTTTGTGGCGCGGTGAGGCGGTCGGTTTTCCCCGTCAGGATGGCACCCTGCACGAGGTTGTGACCCAGCCCCGCCCGGTGTCCAGGGAACTGCCGATCTGGGTTACTACAGCCGGCAACCCCGAAACCTGGAAAGAGGCAGGGCGCCTTGGTTGCAACGTGCTGACCCACCTTTTGGGGCAGTCCGTCGACGAGGTCGGTGGCAAAATCAAGCTGTACCATGCCGCGCTGCGCGAGGCCGGGCATGACCCCAAGGATTTCACCGTCACGCTGATGCTGCACACCTTCCTGTCGGACAGCCGCGACCACGCCGGCGAAATCGCCCGCCAGCCGATGAAGGATTACCTCAATTCCGCCGCCGGTCTGATCAAGCAATACGCCTGGGCCTTCCCGGCCTTCAAACGTCCCGAAGGGGTCAGCAACGCCTTTGATCTGCAGCTTGACGGGCTGGAGCCGGACGAACTGGACGCCATCCTCGATTTCGCCTTTGAACGCTATTTCAACGAAAGCGGACTGTTCGGCACCATCGAGGATGCCATGGCCCGCGCCGAAGAGGTCAAGCAGATCGGCGTCGATGAAATCGCCTGCCTGATCGACTATGGCATCGACCGCGACCTGGTTCTGGAAGGGTTGAAACCCTTGGCGCAGGTGGTCCAGGCCACCAAAGCCGCGCCCGAACCGCAGGCGGATGATTTTTCGATCGCCGCGCAACTGCTGCGCCACAAGGTGACGCACCTGCAATGCACCCCGTCGATGGCGCGCATGTTTGCCCTGAACGACGAGGCGCGGCAGGCCCTGCGCGGGGTCGATCATCTGTATCTTGGCGGCGAACCCTTGCCCGGTGCCCTGGTCAAGGAATTCGGCCAGATCACCGGCGCGACGATCACCAACATGTATGGTCCGACCGAAACGACGATCTGGTCCTCGACCCAAATGGCCAATGCGGGCGATAGCATCGTCAACATCGGCATGCCCTTGGCAAACCAGCAGCTTTACGTGCTGGACGACGATCAAAACCCGCTTGGCATCGGCGAAGAGGGCGAATTGTGGATCGGCGGCGAAGGCGTGACCCGCGGCTATTGGGAACGCCCCGAACTGACCGCCGAACGCTTTGTCGACAACCCCTTTCACCCGGGGCGCATGTACCGCACCGGTGATCTGGTGCGCCGCCGTGCCGATGGCGCCATCGACTTTGTCGGGCGCGTCGACACTCAGGTCAAACTGCGCGGCTACCGGATCGAACTGGGCGAAATCGAAGCGGTTCTTGAAACGCAATCCGGTGTGACCCAAGCGGTCGTCACCGCGCGCGAGGATACACCGGGCGATCTGCGTCTGGTCGGCTATTACACCGGAACCCTGCAGGACGAAGCGCGGCTCAAGACGGCGATGGGCGCGGCTTTGCCCGCCTTCATGGTGCCGGGCCGCTTCATGCGTCTGGACGCCTTTCCGCTGACCCCGAACAAGAAGGTCGATCGCAAGGCGCTGCCCGCGCCTGTGGTGAAACCCAGCCAGGCCCCGGCCCCCGCGCCGGCCGCCCAGGTCAAAGCCCCTGCCAAACCGGGCACAGCCCCCGCCGATGTCGAAGCGGCCATCGCCCTGATCTGGACCCGCTATCTTGGCGTGCCGGGGATTTCCGGGCGCGACAACTTCTTTGACCTTGGCGGCCATTCTCTGCTGGCGGTTCAGGCGCACCGGGCGATCCGCGAAGAACTGGGTGCAACGCGGCTGTCGATCACCGACATCTTCCGCTTTCCGGTGCTGGCCGATCTGGCCGCACGGGTCGGTGACATGGTCGATCTGGCCCCTGCAGCATCCCAGCCCGCACCGACCACCCCGCCAGAACCGGCGGGCAATGACCGCGCCACCAGCCGCGCCGATGCCATGGCACGCCGCCGCGCGATGCGGGCCCGCCGCAGCGCATGATCCCCTAAGCCCTGCGTGGCTTGATGGGCCCGGGTGGTACTGCCGCCCGGGCCTTTCTTGTTTGCGCAACCGGCAGAAACCGGCCCGATTCCCCACGCGATCAAGACGCGGACCTGCCCTATTCCCAACCCTGCGATTTTGAACGGTTCCGGCTGAGTTCCGCTCTTTCTGCCTGACGGGCGTCCAAATCCGCACGAAATCCGGTAAAACCCCTGTAAGTCACGGCAAATATGGCGAAAATGTGTTCGTGATCCCGGATCCGGACACGCATTGTTTCCACATCGTCCCCGGAAAATCATGGCGCAAATAAGGCAGCTTCGCTAGATTGTGACATGAAGATGGCAAGCGCTGCCTCAATTTTGGCGCAAGTCACTTTCGAACGCATTGGGGGCCACTTTGCGGGAGCAGCGACATGAACCAGTTCCAAACCTTTGATGAGGTGTTTTCGGCCCTCAAGCGCCGCGCCTGGCTGATCCTCCTGATCGCTTTCGTCGGCTGCGTCCTGTCGCTGAACTATGCCATCAGCCAAAGCAAGACATTTGAGGCCACCGCTGTCGTCCAGATCGAGGACGCGCGCCTTCCTGACCAACTGGCCGGTGCCTCGGCTGCCGCCGAAGATTCCGCCCGCCGTGTCCGCCTGATCGAACAGCGTCTGATGGCCCGCGACAACCTTGTCCGCATCATGGAAAAGCACGACCTGTTCTCCGACGATCCGGAAATGACGATAAATGAGCGCATCTTCAACATGCGCGAGGCGGCCCGCATCGAACAGATCGTCGATGCCACCCAGGCCTTTGCCCCCGGCGGCAACACGCCTTCGGGCCTGCTGATCACCGTGCGACTGGGCGATCCGCAAAAGGCCGCCGACCTGGCGAACGAGTTGATGTATTCGGTCATCGACCAATCCCGCGACCGGTCCGTTGGCCGTGCCCGCGACACCCTGGATTTCTTTGTCGCCGAAGAATCCCGCGTTGGCCGTGAAATCGACACCATGGAAGAACGGATTGCCGTGTTCAAATCGGCCAACAGCGAACAGCTGCCCGCCGGTGTGTCCGACCTGCGCGACCAGCTTTCCAGCCTGCGCGAAAGCGACCTGGAACTGGACCAGCAGATCCTGACGCTGGAAACCTCGTCCGACCGTCAGCGCGAAGAGGTGAAGGCCGCCAGCGTCGCGCTGTTGAACGAACAAAAGCTGCTGATCGCCGAACGCATTTCCCAGCTTCAGGTGCTGATCGCCGGCGCCCCCGAGGTGGAACGCGAGCTGAGCGCGATGGAACGCCAGCTGACCCAGCTGCAGGAACAGTACAACGTCATCACCCGCCGCAAGGCCGAGGCCGAGATGGGCCAGGCGCTGGAAGATCGTCAGCAGATGGACCGTTTCGAGGTGCTGGAAACCGCGCTTGTGCCGGAATACCCGGTGTCGCGCAGCCGCAAGAAGACCGCCATCATGGGCGCCGTGGCCAGCCTGATTGTCGGCATCGCCGTTGCCTTTGCCGTCGAACTGTTCAACCCGGCCATCCGCAACGCCGCCCAGATGGAACGCATGCTGGGCATCCAGCCCGTCGTCGCCATCCCCCAGGTCCAAAGCCGCAAGGATCGCACCCGCCGTGGTCTTGGCATCTTTGGCTGGATCGCCGGCCTGGCGGCGATGCTTTATGCCGCCTACCGCCTGATTGGAAACGCCATTCCCTGGTCCGAGCTGATGGGGCGCATCCTGCCCCGCCTTGCCCGGACCTGACCGCGCCGCTACAGCGCGTGCGTCAAGGCTGGGTTCAGGTCACGCAGGTGACTGAACGGTGGAACTGCCAAGACGCAAAAAGGAAAGCCCCCGCGCGATGGTTCGCGTCGGGGGCTTTCTGGTTCTTGCGGTCCGGGGTCGGGGCGCTCAGTAGTGGTACTTGTCGATCTGGGTATTCTCGGCCTTGTTCAGGACCATGCCCAGCAGGGGCGTTTCCTCGCCCAGGCGGCGCTCGACTTCCTTGATTTCCTTTTCGGTGGTGATGCCGCCACCGACCACCAAAAGCACGCCGTCGAACATCGGTCGAAAGGCGATGACATCGTCATAGTATAGCGCCGGGGGCAGGTCGAACAGCATCACATCGGGCTCCAGCGCGGTCTCGATCCGGTCCAGGGTCGCTTGGGTGCGCGGGTCTTGAAGCAGCTCCGAGGCATAGGGTTCGATCACCTGGTTAAAGCCAAAGGCGATGTTGCGCCCGGCGTTGATCGTGTTCTTGCCCATCCGTCGCAGATGGTCCTCTGGCGGGATCTTGCCGCGCAGCATGTCGCCCATCGACCCGGGATTGGCCAAGCCCATCACCTTGTGCAGCGTCGGGCGGCGCATGTCGCAATCCAGCAGCAGCGTGCGGCAGTTTTCCTGCCGTGACAGGCTGATGGCCAGGTTGGCCGCGGTGAACGTCTTGCCGCAATCCTTGGTCGGAGAGGTGATCGCAACCCGTTTCCAACCATGTTCCTGCAACGCCTGAAGCAACCGTGTCCGCAGCACGTCAAAGGCGGTATAGGCCGGATCCTCGCGCGTGGCCGTGATGATCCGATTGGCCGCAAGATGGCCCTCGTTGACCGAAAATTCCGCCATGCTGTCCCAGGCGCTTGGGCTTTTTTCGGGCTGGGGTTTCGGTGCGGTGTCGGGAACAGGTTGGGCCACCGGGGCCTTGGCCGCGGCGGCGGGGCGTTTGGGCCGCACCGGAACCACCGGCCGGGTCAGTTCCAGCGGCGCCTGTTCTTCGGCGCGCTTGGCCAGTTCGCTTTGTTCGCGGGCAAGCTGCTCGGCCTGCTCTCGGCCCTTGCGTTCCTTTTCGCGCCGCTGTGCCTCGGCCTCCGCCTTGGCGCGCCGTTCGTCCTCAAGCCGCTGCGCTTCGGCCTGCCGCGCGGCCTCTGCTGCCTCGCGTTCGCGTTTGGCTTCGGCCTCGCGCTGGGCCTGTTCATCCGCCTTGCGCTTGGCCTCGGCCTTGGCGCGCTGGCGTTCCTCATAGGCCTTTCTCTGACGCTCGCGCTCGGCCTCTCGCTGGGCGCGGGCCTCGGCCAGTTGAGCCTCCTGGCGGGCGACTTCCAGCGCTTCGGCCTCCAGCCGCTCCGCTTCCTCGCGGGCCTTTTGGGCGGCCAGATCGGCCTGGCGTTTCAATTCGGCCTTGCGCGCGGCCTCTTGTTCCTCGGCCTGGCGCTTGGCTTCGGCGCGCTTGCGCTCTTCGGCCTCGCGGCGGGCCTTTTCCTCGGCTGCTGCGCGCGCGGCCTCTTCTTCGGCGCGTTTCTCGCGGGCAGCCTGCTGGGCGGCCAGACGGGCGGCTTCGGCCTTGGCGCGCTGGCGGTCCTCTTCGGCTTTGCGCCGGGCCTCGGCCTCCTCGGCGCGGCGCTTTTCTTCGGCCCGCGCTTCGGCATGGCGCTGTGCCTCGACGCGCTGGCGCTCGGCCTCTTGTCTTGCGGCCTCTCGTTCGGCTTCGGCCTGGGCTGCTGCGGCCTGCGCGCGCGCCGCTTCGGCGGCTTGCCGCGCGTCTTCCTCGGCCTTGCGGCGTGCCATCCTGTCGACGCGGCTTTCCAGCGGCGCGACCGGTTCGACGGCATCCTCGGCCCCTGGGGCGTCCTTGCGGAATTTGCGGCGAAATTTGGGGCGGTCGATCATGGTCATGCCTCCGCAGCCTTGGCAGCCAAGCACACACGGGCGCCGACAAGCGCGCCCCAAATCATTACCCTGCCATGGTCAATCTTGGCATTCATATCTGCTCAACTCCGGTGCGTGGCCCCTAGGTGCGGGACGCACTTTGCCTTGATCCGTTTACAACAAAGAAATCTGTCCGGAATAAGACCGATTTGAGGGGATTGTTCACGAAATGGGGCCTTGATCGCCCGTTTCAAAATCCGAAAAGGTTGGCCTGTGTGATCGCCTTCTTGATGAATGTGGTACGGTCACCTTCGGGTTTCCAGCCCAGCAGGCGTTTCGGCTTTTCGTTCACGAAGGGCGAAAAATGCGCCCGGCTTTTCCAGTCGGCAAGGCTGGGGCGGATCACGCCGGGGCGGCGCAGCGCGTATTTCTTCAGCCCGTATTTCACCGCGTCCGAGGCGTAGAAAGCATGCAGGTTGCCCGGGCTGACCCGGATGCGCGCGCCCAGTTCCGCATGAATGGCGTCGAAATAATCGCGCGCCGACAGCATCGGATCGCCAACCAGGTTAAAGCTTTGGCCTTCGACCGGGGCGTCGATCATCCGCACCAGCCCGTCGGCGATATCATCGTTCAGCACAAAGGGCAGGATGTTGCGACCATGGCCCCAGATGCGCACGGCCCCCGCGCCATGCCAGCGGCCGATGCCCCAATGCTGCAAAGGCCCGCCTGCGCCAACGACAATGCCGGGGCGGGCAATGACCAGCGGCAGCCCGCGTTCGCGGTGCAGCTTCATCAGCTGCTTTTCGCACTCGGCCTTGGACCGGGCGTACAGGTTGCGGTCGGTCATATCCTCGGCAAAGCCAGTCTGTTCGGTGATCTGCTTGCCGGGATCGGACATGTCATAGCTGGCGATCGTGCCGGTATAGACCAGCCGTTTGACCCCGGCCTTTTCGCAGGCCATGCCGATGCGCGTCGCGACGCCCACGTCGTTGATCAGACAATCGGCCCAGCTGGTTTCCAGCGCCTTGGCGAGGTTGAAGACAACCTCGATCCCCTCCATCGCCTGTGTCAGACCGTCAAGATCATGCAAGGATGCGCTGACCGTTTCGACATTGTCGGGCAGGTCGGGAAAGGGGCCGCTGCGCCCGCGCGACAGCACGCGCACATCGCGTCCGTCGGCCACAAGGCGGCGGGTCAGGGCGCGACCGATGAAACCGGTGCCCCCGATGACCATCGCGGTTGGCTTGGGCTTGCGCGATTGTACCGATGGCGCGGCGACCTTCAACACATCAGCGGGCAGAAGGTTGATGGCGTCGTCCAGCGCCTGCATCACGGCCACGGCGCTGTCCCCGGAAAAGGACATCGCGACCGACCCACCGCCGATCGCGCCATAGACCGCTGCGTTCATCCCGCGAAAACTGCGGCCATAGGGGTTTTTCGTGTTCAGCGAAGCCAGCTGCACCCCGGCGTTCTTCGCCCCTTCCCACAGGTGTTGGCGCGACAGATCCAGCTGGCGGCGCAGCGGATTGACCACCAGATCGCTGGCATTCTCACGCTCGACGATCAACACGTCCTGCGCAAAATCCAGACGCGCCCGGGCGGAGGACCCGCGCAATGTCACGCTGCGGTCATCCATGGTTTCCACAAGCGAGATGACAAAGGTGATATCCACCCCGCCCGCCCGCGCCAGAATGCGAAAGCCCTGCGGGCGCATGTCGTCACCGGGCAGGGCAATGGGTTTGGACGCCTCGGCATGGATCACCTGAACCGGGCCAAACAGATCATGGGCAAAACCCATCAGATGCGGGCCCAGCTCAAGGATCAGGTTTTTCGGCTGCCGCAACAGCCACAGGCTGAAAGGCCCCGAGCGCAGCGGTGACAGCGGCAAGGCCCAGGAAATCTCGCACCCTGATATGCGGCCATAGGCGCCGCCGGCCATCTGCGCCTTCATCCGCTGATACGACGGAAGTCCCAGGAAATTATGCCCAGCGTGAAAGCATTTGCCCGCCTTTTCAGCCGCTTGCTGTATCGCGCGGGTTTCGTCGGCGGATTCGGCCACAGGCTTTTCCACAAGCACATGCAGCCCGCCTTGCAGGCATTTTATGGCGATTTCCTTATGCAATTGCGGCGGCGTGAGAATATGCACCGCATCGCACAGCCCAGAGGCGATCAGATCATCCACAGAGGTAAAGGGTTTCGCGCCATAGCCCTCGGCCAGCCCTTTGGCGGCGGTTTCCGAGACATCGCAGACCGCGGCAAGGGTCACGCCCGGCGTCGCCTTTAGCGCATCGGCGTGCCAGGTTGCGATATATCCGGCCCCGATCAGGCCAACGCGGGTGGGTTTGGACATTTGAAAACCTTCTTACTTGTATTCGATAAGGCGCATGTCGCGCCCGGTCAGGCGACGCAAGTGAAAGCGTGCCATACCGATGAGATTGGGGAACTTCGACAGGGTCAGCAGCCCCGAATGCCGCCAGGCCTGCGCCTTGGGCAGACCGTCGCGCACCAGCCCCTGCGCCGTGCGGACATAATTCAGGACATAGACCAAAAGGATCAGCAGCGCAGCCCAACCGGCGACCATCAGGCCAAGCAGCATGGCCAACGGCAGCGCGGCGCCATAAATCAGCGTACGCCTGCGTTCGCGCAGGAAATACTCGGGGTGCAGATGACCAACCTGGGCAAAGCCATGCCCGGTGCGCACCGCCCTTTGCCACCATTGGCCAAAACTCAGCATATTAGCGTCATGGCGCGTCATGTCCTGCGCGATGCGCTCCAACCGCCAGCCGGCCTTGCGGAACCGGCAGCAGACCTCGTCATCCTCGGCGGCGATCACCTGCGGGTTCATGCCGCCAACCTCGCGCCACAGCGCGGCGCGCACCATCATGTCGCCGCCGCAGGCGTCGATCTGCCCGGCGGGGCGGTGCCATTCCCAATCGCACAGCTGGTTGTAGATGCTGGCGTCCGGGTGGATTTCGCGCCGCCAGCCGGTGACCATGCCGACCTTGGGGTTGGCTTCAAGAAAGGCGCGCGCCTTGTCGAGGTAACCGGGGACCAGCGCGCAATCACCGTCGATGAACTGCACGATCTGCGGATCGTCCAGCGCGTCGAATCCGGCATTGCGGGCACGGGCGGCGGTAAAGGGAATGGACATATCCAGGCTGACCACCGTGGCACCGCGCGCCTGCGCCTGCGCGACGCTGTCATCGGTCGAGCCTGAATCGACATAGACCACCTGCCGCGCCTGCCCCTGTACGGACTCAAGACAGGCCACCAGCCGCGCGCCTTCATTGCGCCCGATCAGAACCACATCCACCGGGGTCATTGCGGCACCTCGGGGCGTTTCGGCGGCGGTGGGTTGCCTTTGGTGTAAGACACGAACAAGCCCGACAGCCGCGCGGCTTCGATGGCGATGTTGAAATCGGCCCTGACCACCGCTGCGCCGGTTGCACCCATGGCGCGGCGTGGGCGCGCGTCTTTCAGCGCTTCGGCGATGGCTCTGCGCAATGCAACGGTATCGCCGGGCGGGACCAGATGGCCTGTCAGCCCGTCGGCAACCAGTTCCGGCACCCCTGCGATCCGGGTCGTGACCACCGGCACGCCCGAGGCCATCGCCTCCATCAGCACCACGGGCACGCCTTCGGCAAAGCTGGGCAGGACAAAGACATCGGTTTTCGACAGCGCCCCGGCCACCTCGTCCTGTGATTTGTAGCCGACAAAGCTGACCGACAGCGCCTTGGCCTGTTCCTCAAGCGCGGCGCGGTCCGGCCCGTCGCCGATCACCGTCAGGTGCAGGCCCGGGTGATCCAACCCGCGCAGCGCGTCCAGCAGCACCGGCACACCCTTGACCGCCGCCAGCCGCCCGACAAACAACAACTCCGCGCCCTCGTGTGTCGAAGCTGTATAGCGGTCGGGATCGACACCACAGTGGATGATGTGAAAGCGGTCCCAATGCGCCTGATCGGCAAAGCACATCAGTTGCGACCGGGCATAATCGCTGATGCAGGCGACAAACGCCGCCCGCGCCGCCTTTTCGTCGATCCGCCAGTGCTGCGGTTCGAAAAAGATGTCGGGGCCATGGATGGTAAAGCTATAGGGAATGCCCGAAAGTTCGCTGGCCAGCATCGCCACAGTGCAGGATGCCTTGGCGATGTGGTTGTGCAGATGTTGCACGCCGTCTTCGGCCAGTTTGTCGGCCAGCACCCCGGCCTCAAGGAAATAGATCAGGTTGAACAGTCGTCCCTTGATCCCCTTTGGCGCGGTCTTCCAGGCCAAGGCCAGCGCCTTCAGATAGCGCCCCGGCTGGCGCATCCAGCGCAGATGCGCGCGGGCCAGACGCAGAGGCGATTTGCAGGCCTGCAACACCTTGAAGGTGCGGGCGTGTTCCGCGCGTTGTTCCGGCCCGACCAGGTGTTCGGCCCCGGTGGTGCGGATCGAACAGGTCAGAACCTCGTGACCCAGACCGCGCAGCGCCGCGACCTCGCGTTGGATAAAGGTATCCGAGGCGCGCGGATATTCCCCGGTCAGATAGGCCAGCTTGGGCAGGGTCATGCCGCCCCCCTGACGCTGCGGGCCAGCATCGCTTCGAAACTGTCGATATCCTTGCCCCCCAGCGCATGGCGCAGGGCGGTGTTTGGATAGACCAGCGGCATCAGCCGGGCCCTAAGGATGGGTTCAACGAACAAACCGGGTAGGCGCGCGCTGACAGGTTTCAACAGACGGACAAAGCCCAGCCACAGCCCAAAGGGCACCGGCAGAACCAGTTTCGGCCAGCCCGTCAAACGGCGATGCGCCGCCTGGAACCGAGCGCGGCTGGGGCGGTCATCATCCAGGGCGTTCACCGCCTGAATGCCGTCCGGTTCGGCCAAGGCGGCCCGGATCAAAACATCGGCCAGATGGTCGACGTGGATCAACGGCAGCTCGCCGGTCTGGCCGATCTGCACATGCAGTTTCGACGCCCAGAACCCCATCAAGGCATTCCACGTTCGCCCCGGTCCATAGACCGCCCCGGCCCGGATCAGCCAGGCCTCTGGCCTCGCGCTTCGTACCATGTCCTCCTGCCGCAGCTTGGCGGCGGTATAGGCGTCGCGCGCGTGATCGGGGTCTTCCAATGGTGCGCTTTCATCCAGCCTGTCACCGGGCGTCAGCCGCATGGTGTCGTAAACCGCGATCGAACTGACCAGCACTATACGGGCCGTCCCTGGGGCCGCGTCCAGAATCGCCGCCGTGCCGCGCAGGGTGTCGGCCTTATGCGCAGCGGCGTCGCCGCCCAGATGCGCGGCGGCATGGATCACGGCGCCGACCCCCTCCATGGCACTGGCCAACCCCGCAGGGTCCTGCGCCAGATCAACCTTGACCGCCAGGATGCCGGTATCGCCCGCCCATTCGGGCAGGGGCTGTTTGCGATAGGTGGCAACCACCTTAAGACCGCGCGCGCGGGCCGCCCGTACCGCAGCGCTGCCGACAAAGCCCGTGGCTCCGGTGATCATCAGACGTGTCATTTCGCCCATGGCATCGGCTCCATCGGGTCGCAACGGGTGGTCATCGCCTGCGCGCCACTGTGTTCGCCCGCGTTCTGGATCGCCAGCGTCACCTCGGTCATGTGCAGGGCGAAATCGCCGCCCACCCGGCAGGGGCGGCCCTGTTTCAGTGCCTCCAATACCTCGGCCGGGCCCAGCATGAAATTCATTGCCGCCGCGCCCCAGCGTTTCACCTTTGGGTGGGTTGGCCCCGGCAGCCTGACCCGTCTTGGCAGGGGCGATTCCATCAACCGCCGCCGCACTGTCATGCGCCGGGCAAAGCGCACCTTGGCACTGTTGTCCCAGGCCGCATTGCAGCTTAGCACACCCTTGTCGCCAACCACCCGGATCGAATGATCGTGCGGCGCCACGATGGAACAGGTCAGCCGGGTCACCGGCCCATTCTCAAAGAACAGCGTCGCAACGCTCAGATCGGGGGCAAAGGGGCCTTGGCCCGCCTTGTCGGGGATCACTTCAGCGCTGGCGGCAACGACGGTGCGCACGGACCCGAACCAGCCGATCAGCCAGCCCAGGTAATAACCCGCGTGTTCCAGCGTACAGCCGACGCGGAATTCGTCCTGATAGGGCCAGGGCGCGCCACTTTCGCTTAGCCACTTGGTGAAGGCCGCCTGCGGGATGAAGCCATCGTCCAGCTCGGCATAAATAGCGCGGGGCGTGCCAGCCACGCCAGTGCGCAGCGCGTGCCCCAGCGTCTGCGCCGCCTCACCCAGCACCGAACAGGGGGCCGAGGCCAGGATCAGCCCCTGCCTCTCGGCCAGCCCGTGCAATTCCCGGGCATCCTCGACCGTCATCGCCAGCGGTTTTTCCGAATAGACGTGACGCCCCGCCATCAGGCAGGCGCGGGTCGTTTCATAATGCGCATGTGGATTGGTCAGGTTCAACACCAGCGCATCCGGCGCATCATTCAGCAGCGCGTCAAAGGATGGCTTGGCTGGCACCTTCCAGAAATCGCAAAAGGTTTTCAGCCGCGCGGCGTTCAGGTCATGGACCCCGGCAACCTCGATCCCCGGCATTGCCGCAAGCGAGCGCATGTATAGATCGGCGACAAAGCCGCATCCCAGCAGAACCACACGCCCCGTCATCCGCGCCCCTCAATGTCGAAAGGCCCGCCGCAGCAGGATGGATAGAATGTCGTCCAAAGGTTCACTGATCAGCCCACCATTACCGTCAAACATGCTTAACCGGGAATCGTGGCCAGAATTCGACCAATCCCCGAACTTGGGGAATATCCCGTGATTGCCGTGGTTTCGCCACTCTTTTGGCGCGAGTTGTTGCGCATAAGGCACTGCAAAAGGCGGCAAATTGCGCTAACCCGTCAGTATGGAAAAGGCTTACATGAGATTCACGCTGAAAGGTCAGACCGTCGCGGTCAACGTGCCCACCTGGGCCGCGCTCGAAGCCCGCGTGTCCGACCGCCTGTCCCGCAAGGAAGGGTTTGCCCTGGCCACCATCAACCTTGACCACCTGGTCAAGCTGAACGCATCCCCCGCCTTTCGCGCCGCCTATGCCGCGCAGGATTTCGTGGTCGCCGATGGCAATCCGATTGTCTGGATGGCGCGTCTGGCCGGGCGTCCGGTCGAGTTGATCCCCGGGTCCGACGCGATCCTGCCGCTGGCCCGGATCGCCGCGCGCCAAGGGGTCAGCGTGGCGCTTGTCGGATCGACCAAACCGGCGCTGGCCGCCGCCAAGACCAGCCTTCAGGCGCAGGTTCCGGGCCTTGACGTGGCCTGCTGTATCGCGCCGCCCATGGGTTTTGACGCTGGCGGCGCGCAGGGCAGAGAGGTGCTGCAAAGGATCGCGGCCTCGGGGGCGGGGCTGTGTTTCATCGCGCTTGGCGCCCCCAAGCAAGAGCTGTTTGCCGCCGCCGGACGCCGGGTGACGCCGGGCATCGGCTTTGCCTCGATCGGAGCGGGGCTGGATTTTCTGGCCGGAACGCAGCAACGCGCGCCCGCCTGGGCAAGACGTTTCGCGGTGGAATGGCTGTGGCGGATGCTCAGCAGTCCGAAACGGCTGGGCATGCGCTATCTGCGCTGCATGGTGATCCTGCCGGGGCAGGTGCTGCGCGCGCTTGCGCTGCGTCTCAGGGGAAACCGCGCCTGACGGTCACAACTGCCGCGGCCTGCGACGCCGCATCAGGATCAGGTCCTTGATCTTGCCCTTGATTCCCCGGAGCGGCAAAATCTCGCGATCCATCTCGAACACCGCGCCGGTCAGCGCGGGGTCGCGCATCAGGGCCAGTTTCACGCCCCATTTGGCGGCCTGTTCCGGCGCCAGACCGTCGGGTATCCCCATCCCGGTGCGCAGCATCCCCGGCATCCAGTCGCCAATGACGATGCCCGGGAAACGATCGCCCAGATCGGCAATCAGCGCCCGCGTCAGGATACGCGCCGCGCCCTTGGATACCGAATAGGCCCCGGCGCTGGGCAGCGGATTCAGATCGGCAAAGGTGGCGACGTTCAGAATACGCCCGCGCCCGCGCGCGGCCATGTCGCGCAGCGCCGCATGGCTGCAATGGACCACGCCGCCCAGATTGATCGCCACGGTCTGCATAAAGCTTTCCGGGCTTTCCTCCAGAAAATCCCGGTGCGGATAGACAGCCGCATTGTTGATCAGCAGGGCGATGGGACCATGATTTTCCACGATACGGGCAAACCCCTCGGACACGGCGCGCGCATCGGCCACGTCCAGCGGCTCGGCCACGAACCGACCCTTGGTGCACAGCGCCGCCGTCTCTTGCAGCGGTTGCAACTGGCGGCCCGTGCCGACAACGGTAAATCCCTTTTCGCTCAGGCCCACCGCCATGGCCCGGCCCAGCCCGGACCCAGCCCCGGTGACAATCGCAATCCCGTCCTGTGGCGTCAGCTGGGTCATTGGAATGGCTCCTTCACAAGGATGTCAGCCACCCGCAGGGCATTGGCCGCGATGGTCAGCGACGGGTTCACCCCCATCGACGTCGGCATGAAGGATGCATCCGCAACCCACAGGTTTTCCACGTCATGGCTTCGGCAATCGGGCCGCAGGACCGAACGGGCAGGGTCCGAGCCAAAACGCAAGGTTCCGCAGGGGTGGCCATAGTTCAGCTCGGGCGTCAGCCCCAGGAACATCCGCCGATGCCCGCGAAAGGCGCGGCGGATCGCGCGGCGAAACCCCCGGCGGCGGGCCAGCAGTTCGGGCGCGAAGTCATAGACCACCGACAGCCTGTCAGGCTGCGCCGGGTCATAGGTGACACGGTTGCCTTCGTAGGGAAGATCCTCGAGCAGGCCGACGAATATCTGGGCATGGCCGAAGAGCCGCGCCGCCAGCGCGGCGGGCAGGCGGGTCATCTGCCGCGCCCCCGGCACCCGCGCCAAGGCCGAGCGCGCCAGCATCAGGTTCAGATAATGCACGATCTCGCCATAGCTGGCCCGGATTCCCATGGCCTGCACCGTGCCGAAACGGTCCGCACCATGATACAGGTCGCGCAGCGAAATCGCTTTGGTCGCGCCATCGTCACCGCCGCCCTTGGGCCACAGTGCAAACATCTCGTTCAGGTGAAACATCAGGTTGCGCCCGACCAGCCCCGACCGGTTGGCCAGCCCTTCGGGCCATGCCTCGCTGCCCGAGGCCAGCAGCAACCGGGCCGATCCCAATGCACCCCCCGCCAGCACATAGCGCCGCGCGGTGAACCGCTGCGGCACTCCGTCAACGCGGGCCTCGACATGGGTGATCTGGTCGCCCTCTGCCGCCAGACGGGTGACCAACGCCCGGTCGATAAGCGTCGCGTTGCCCGTCGCCAGCGCCGGTTCGACCCCGGCCGAGCGTCCATCCATCTTGCACCGCCTCGGGCATTTCGTGCCAAGGCAGTTCAGGCAATCCGGGGTGCGTTCAATCGCGGTATGGGCGTGATAGGGATGCAGCCCGACCGCCCCAAGGCTATTCATCAACGCGGCCTCGGTCTCGGTCAGGCCGGGCGGATCGCGCAGCGGCAAGGGGGTCTCGGCGGACAGTGGATCAGCCGTGCCATAGACCCGGTACATCGCGGCGGCCCGCGCGTACCAATCGTGCATGGTGTCAAACCCGACAGGCCAGCCGCCCGTAGGATGCGGACGGTCCTGCGTGTCCTCCAGATCGTGGCGTTCGGGGCGTTCCAGCGTCGCCGCGTAAAACGCCGATGACCCGCCGACCCCGGCCCCCAAAGGCGCGTAAAACGCGCTTTCCTGACCGTTCAGCGTGACACGCAAGGGCGTGGGCCACAGCCCGCGTGTCAGCCGCGCCTCGGGGATGAAAATCTCGGACAGGCCGTTGCGCTCGGACCGAAACCCGGCCGCGCCCTGTTCCAGGAACAGAACCTTTTGCCCGGCCTCTGCCAGCGCCCTCCCTATGGTGCCGCCGCCGATGCCGGTTCCGATCACGATCGCATCCCAGACAATATTCGTGGCGGGATGGGTCATTGCCCGCTGCCCTTGGTCAGGGCCGTGCGCTGGCGCAGCCCGTCAAAGACGGGTTGGAAGATGTCGCGCACCCGGATGGCGGCGCTGTTGGTCACGTGGTTGTTGTCGAAATACTGCCCGACCCCGTCCTTGATCGCCCGGCAAGTCGTGGCGTCACAGAACTGCGGCCAGCTGTCGATGAACCCGATCTTCCCGGCCTCGGCCATCGTCAACCAAGGCCCGTCCGCAAACGCGCTGCGCAGGGCCAGCGTATCGCGCGCCACATCGGTTTGGGTGACCGCTTCGGCCGCCAAGGGCCATCCGGCATGGGCTGCCTCGCGGGCGGCCTTGCGGCTGTCGTATTGCGGGATTTCCGGCGGCTGGCGCAGGACATGGATGTTGGGCACCCAGCGCCCCATCGCCTCGATACTTGCCTGCGCGGCCAGGGTCAGACGCCTGGCCTGTTGTTCGCCGACCCGTTCGGGACCATTGGTGGGGTGCAGAGAAATCAGGTTGCCGGCATCCAGTCCGACGCCGGTGCCGCTTGCGTAATAGCTCCAGCGACCGATCAGCAGCAGGCTTTCAAGGCTTTGCATCCGGCCAAAGCTTTGTTCGATCTGCTTGTTGGCCTGGGTGCAGGCGGTGTCCTGCGCCTGCGTCGCGGCGGATTCGACCTTGCGCAGGCCGAACAGCGGCGGACACCCGGCGCGCCACAGGATGATCCCGGGAACCCCGGCCTCGTGGGCGGCCAGGTCCAGCCCTTCCTTGAAGGCGCGCACATGGCTGTCGCCCCAGACCAGAACCCGCGGCGGTCCTTCGGGTCCGATGGGGCAAACCTCGAGCCCGTCCAGCGGCAAGGCGTCGGCGATATGGCAGCGGCTCCAGTCCTGCAGGAAATCGCCTGTGGCGGCGATGTGCACGCGGGCCTCGGGGCCAAAGCGCTGCGGCAGGCCGTCCTGCTTGAACAGCCAGCCACCCAGCCCCAGCAGCACGGCCGAGGCAAGCGCCGCCCCGCCCAGAACCATCCCGCCCGATAGCGCCCGGGCGCGCCGCACCGGGTTTTCCACATAGCGCCAGGACAGCCAGGCCAGGGCGACGCAAAGCGCCATCCAGACAAACGATTCCACAAGGTTCGCGTGGCCATCCCGCAGATAGCTGGACAGGGTAAAGATCGGCCAGTGCCACAGGTATAGCGAATAGGAAATCGCCCCAAAGAACACCGCATGGCGGCTGCACAGCAGGCGGTTCACCGGGTTGCGGTTCAGCCCGTTGGCCAGCACCAGCACCGTGCCCACAACCGGCAATAGCGCAAGCGCCCCGGGGAACAGCGGCCCGGCCGGAACGAACAGGATCGCCACCGCGATCATCGCCATGCCCAGCCAGGACAGAACCGCCCAGCCGCGCCAGGTGCGTCCGGTCTCATAGCCCCAGATCGCCAGCAGAACACCGCTGAGCATTTCCCAGGCGCGAAAGGGGAACAGGTAGAACGTGGCGGTGGAATACTGCGGCGTCAGCACGATGCAGGCGGCCAGCGACGCGGCCCAAATGGCCACTAGCCCCCCCAGCAATCCCCAGCGCCAGCGCGCCAGCAGCAGGATCGTCAGCGGCAGAAAGATATAGAACTGTTCCTCGACCGCCAGCGACCATGTGTGCAGCAGCGGCTTGTCCTCGGACGCGCTGTCGAAATATCCCGCACCGCGATAGAACAGCACGTTCGACAGATAGACGGTCGCGGCAACCAGCGTCTTGCCGTATTCGCGGAATTCAAACGGCAGCAGCAGCGCCCAGCCCAGAAGGGTCGTGACCACGGCCATGACGAAAAACGCGGGCGCAAGGCGGCGAAACCGGCGGACATAGAAGTTGCGCAACCAGATCGTGCCGGTCTGATCGTATTCGCGCCACAAGATGCCGCCGATCAGGAACCCCGAGATGACGAAAAAGATGTCGACGCCGACAAATCCACCCCGCAGCGGCAGGCCAAAGTGGTACAGCACCACCGACAGCACCGCGACGGCGCGCAGCCCGTCGATATCGCTGCGATAGGGCAGCGTCTGGCTATGCGGATCGCTCACCCGGCGACCTGGTTGTTGGGGACGATCGGGGCCGTCATCATGTCTTCCCTCCGGATTCTCCGGTTCGTTGTTCGTCTTGGGCCCCCACCCGAACGGTGGCATTTATAAGCGGGCCATTTGACGGCAAGTCAAGCGCACAGCGCGCCAAAGCGCGGGTAACTGTTGCCATAGGGTCAAGTATAGACCAAATCTGGGCCTGATTTGGGCATTCAGGGGTCAGGGTTTTGAGCGGCACGACGGAACAGCAGGTATCGGCGCAGACCCCGGATTGGAGCCGCGAGCGGATCGGCAAATTCTGGGACCCGGGGCAAAAGCTGATGCGCGCCCTGCGCCGGTACCAGGCGGCGCGCGCGCGCGGCGGCGTGCTGGGCAAGGCGGCGTCGAAATACTGGGCGCTGAACCACCTGTTCTGGTCCACGATCTGCCAATCCGAGATTCACCTGAACACGCAGATCGGCGGCGGTTTGCGCCTGACCCATCCGACGGGGATCATCATTCACCCCGACGCAAGGATCGGCGTAAATTGCATGATCTTTCATCAGGTGACGCTTGCCGGTCCTGTCGTGCTGGGCGGGCACGTGGACATCGGCGCAGGGGCCAAGCTGCTGGGCCCGCTGACCGTGGGCGATCACGCGGTGATCGGGGCGAATGCCGTCGTCACCCGCGACGTGCCGCCCGGTGCCACTGTCGCCGGTATCCCGGCCCGGATCATCAAGCCCTAGGGCGGGGGGCCACGCCGTCTTGTCCGAAAAAGTCGGGCACCGGGGCGGGGCGTCCGGCCAGCACCCAGTCATAGACCCGGGCCACCTGCCGCGCCTTGGCGGACCACAGGAAATGGCTTTGCACGCGGTCGCGGGCTGCCTGTGCCATGGCGGGCAGGGGGCCGGGATCATCCGCCAGCGCGGTCAGCGCCTCGGCAAAGCCTTGCGCGATCTCTTGCCGCGTGCCGCAGGGCACTTTGATCCCCACCTCCGAAGTGACCAGTTCGCCCGGTCCGGCATAGTCCACGATCATCGGGACAACACCCAGCGCCATCGCCTCCAGCACCACGCCGCCGCCGAATTCGCGGATCGACGGAAAGGTCAGCAGATGGCACGAGGCAAGGATATCCTGCACCTCCTGATGCGGTTTCCAGCCGTGAAAGGTGATCCCCTCCAACCCTTGTGCCAGTGCCTTCAGGGCGGGCATCATCGGCCCGTCGCCGATGATCTCAAGTTTCATCCGCCCGGCGCGCAGCAGCGGCGCGGCGGCTTCGATCAGCATGTCGGGGCCTTTGTAGGGCACCAGCCGCCCGACAAAACCGCCGCGCAGCACACCCGTCGGCGCGGCGCACCGGTTGAACCGCGCCGGGTCGATGCCGTTTTCCGGGATATAGACAATCTTGTCCTTTCCGGGTCTGGCGACCTCGGCCGCGGTATGGCGCGACCCGGCCAGCACGGCCGAGGCATGGCGCAGGGTGGCCCCGCGCCCCGGCAGCAGCTTGTAGGCTGACCGGATATAGCTCAGCCATTCCTTTTCGGCGCGCCGCTCGGCCTCGAACCCCTTGGGCCAGGGCACCCCGCCATTCAGCGGCCCCAGCACGAAAGGCACCCCCGCCGCCGCGCATTTGCCCGCCAGCGACGATGAAATCGTCGGCGACAGCGGTGTGATGCGGTGCACCACGTCATACTCACCCGCCGTGATGGCATCGCCAAAGCGCTTCCAGACCAGCCGTTCGAAATGCGGATAACTGATGGCGTTGATCGCCTGAACCATGGTCCAGCCCTTGCCTTCGCCCATGCGCAGCCGTTCGGCCAGCTTCCACATGGGGCGGGCGAACGCCTCGGAATCGATGGCGGTGAAATCGCTGCCTTCGCGCAGACCGGCGCGCAAAAATGCGTCGCGGTTGCGGACCTGAGTGACGATATGCACATCCGCCACGTCGCGCAGCGCCGTGGCCAGCGACCAGCCGACAAGCGGCACGCTGACCCATTCGGGATTTGCGGCCTCGGCAATGGCCAGAACGCGCGGTCTTTTGACGGGGTTCATGGGCTACATCACCGATTGCCAGTTCAGCTTTGACACAAAGACCCGCTGCTTCAACCGCTCGGCCCGCAGCTGTTCGGCATAGCCGGTCAGGGCGCCGGCGATCAGCCAGGTCAAAGGCGTCAGCGTCGCGTTGGGCAGCATGTCAAAGATGTTGATCGCCAGGATCAGCGACATCGGGGCGATAAAGGGTGATACGGCCACCTGCCGCTGCGCCACCGCCTCGCGCCACAGCAGGATCAGCGGCCAGACCAAAAGCCCGAATTCCGCCAGGAACCCGACCCATCCGTAAACCCCGATCACGATGATCCAGCGCCCGTCCGTCACGGTCAGGATATTGCCGCTGACCGGGTCCAGGATGTGGTTGCGCCCCCAGCTGCCCCAGCCGAACACCGGTTTGAGATAGGCGCGGTCCAGCAGCGTCTGTTCGTTGTCGAACCGGAATTCCAGTGACCGCGCGCGCTCGGGCTCGATGCTGGCGATGGCGTTCAGGATGCGGTCCTCGGGGATCAGGTCGACACCTTTCAGCATCGGATAGCTGACCGCCAGAAGGCCGATGACGATGGCCACCCGGATCTGCGTGATCCGCCCCAGGAACAGCACCGCAGGAACCAGCAGGATGACGAACAACAGCGCCCCCAGCGATTTGGCCATGACGATGATCAAGGTCAGGTACAGCGCCGCGCCCAGCAGTTTCACCCGGCTCCATTGCTGGTCCATCCGCCAAAGCGCCCAGGCCGATACCACCGCCGTCATCATGAAAAAGGCGACCCAAAGCCCATGGTACAAGAACACCACAGGACGATAGCCACCAGACCGGATGCTTTGCCCGAACAGGTGCTGGTAATAGCCGTAGACCCACAGGTTCAGCTGCGGCGACAGGCGCATTTCGATCAGCATCAGCACCGAATAGACCAATCCGCCGAACATCAGCGCCACCAGCAATTCGCGCTGGGCACCGCCGTTGGCCAGATGCTGGCGCGCCAGCAAGAAAGGCAGTACCAGAAGGGCCTGCTGGACGATCAGCGCGACGGCATCCTTGATCGCCAGCCCCGGCAGGCCGACCTGGCCAAAGAATACCGGATCATCGTTGGTCAGAACCGTGGCGATCGGCGAAAAGACAAAGGTCAGGATCAGGATGCGGCCGACCCAGGACACCGGCAGCAAGGTCCCGTGATGGCCATAGCGCCAAAGGATCAGCGCAAAGGCCGCCAGCGCCGGGATGTTGTGTTTGTTCATTGGCGGGAACAGCGGCAGGTCAAAGGCCGCGGGGGGTTCCGGCAGGAACAGATAGCCCAGCATCAACGACCAGATCAACGCGCGGTCGCGCGGCAGGCGCATGAACAGCACCGCCGAAACGAATGGCCAGATGGCCAGCGCGAAAAAGGCGATCGGGTTGGGCATCGGGTCCCTGTGGTTGCCAAGGCGCCGCAGCGCCGGATTGCCGGACCATAGCAACGGGGTGGGGCAATGTCGCGTCCACATTGGGCCAAAACCAAGGAAACGCGCGCCGCCAAAGCCCGGACCGCGCCTGGCCGCCAAGCAGGTCAAACTTTCGTCAGATTTGCACGACATTCTGGCACAGGACGAGTCGAGGGGCGCTTTCATGGTCAAGGACAGGCTGCGGATCGCATATCTGTGTGATATGTCTCCGCTGGATCGCAATCTGTATTCCGGTGGGAATGCGCGCATCCATGATGCGCTCAAGACGCATGTCGGCGATGTCACCATCTTGTCGAACTCATGGGGCCTTGCCGAACCGCTGCGCCGGCTGATCCTGAAACTGCCCGACGCGCTGAACCTGCGCCTGCGCTGGCGCATCCACCTTCTGCTGGCGCCGCTGATCGCGCGCAAGGTGCGCGCCGAACTGGCCAGGGGGCAGTATGACGTGTTGTTCTGCGCCTATTCCTTTCAGTCCCTGTGCCGGGTGCGCCCGCCCTATCCGCTGGTTTCGGTCTATACCTCGGACGCGACCCAGACGACCTATCGCGCCTCTGAAATCGGCGCCTATCACAAGACCTACCTGCGCATTGGCCGGCTGATGGATGGCTGGGTTGAACGGTGTGAAAAGCGCACCTTTTCCAACACGGACCTGCTGCTGTGGCCGTCGAAATGGCAAAAGGACCTGGCCGATACGCGCTATGGTCTGACCGCGGATCATTCGATCCTGGTGCCTTGGGGCGCCAACCTGGCCAAACCCGCCCCGCGCATCACCCCGACCGAGATTTCGCGCGACAAACCGGTGCGGTTGCTGCTGATCGGGCGCGACTGGTTCGCCAAGGGCGGGCCGGTTGCCTTTGACACCATGAAGCTGCTGCGCGCCCAGGGCATCGACGCCCGGCTGACCGTCATCGGCTGCCAGCCGCCACCGTTTCACCTGAACGAATTCGTCAAGGTATACAAACAGCTCGACAAGGCGATCCCCGAACAGCTGGCCCAGTTCGAACGCGAACTGGACAATGCGCATTTCCTGGTTCAACCTTCGATGGAAAGCTATGGTTTTGCCTTTTGCGAGGCCTCGGCCCATGGCCTGCCATCGCTGTGCCTGCGCGTCGGCGGTGTCCCGATCCGAGAGGGCATCAACGGCCACGCCCTGCCCATGGGCTCGGGCCCCGATGCCTTTGCCGCCAAGGTGCAGCACTATCTGGATCACCCCGATGCCTATGTCGCGCTGACCCTGACCGCGCGGCAGGAATACCGCGAACGCCTGAACTGGGACACCTGGGGCGAAACCGTCGCCGCGCTGTTGAACCAGACGATTCAGGCCCGCGGTCTGGCGGATCAGCCGACCAGCCGCCCCTGAAGCCAGAGGATCGATGGATAGGCCGCAAGCCAGATCCAGAAAAACCGGTTCAGCCCGAAAAAACAGGCATTGGAAAAGTGAAAGCTGGCGGTCAGCACCAGCGCCCCGGCCAACGCCAGCGGATGCAGCAAGGCCAGCGGAAAGGCCAGCTCCAACCCCATGACGGCCCATCCGGCCAGAAACAGCGCGCGGGGCCTGTCCGCCCAGCCGCGCAGCCCTTCGCTGACCGGGTAGGCGGAAAAGCGAAAGACATCGGCCAGGGCCTCTCCGCTGCGCCAGGCCGGGTTGATGACCTTGATCCAGCCGGAAATGAAATACGACAGCACCAGCTGTACGCCCAGGTAGGCAAAGGCCAGCTCGGCCAGCCGCGGGGACGGGGCCAGGTGCACCAACGCAAGGCAGGTCAGGATCAGCACCGTCATCTTGTCGCTGCCGCCATTGTAGGGCCCCTGGAACCGATGCAGGATCAGCAGCGCCAGCCCCATCAAGGCCCAGATCACCCAGTCGCTGTGAAACCCTGCCAGCAAAAGCAGGCACAGCCCAAGGCGCGGACCATGCAGCCGCCGTTCGTCGGGGTAGCTGACCAGATGTTCCAGGCTTTGCTGGATCATCGCCAGGGCCAGCAGGATTTCGGTCAGGCGCAGGGCCGTGTCGAAGCCCATCACGACGGCCCGACCACGATGGGCGTGCTTTCATATTCGACGAATTTCACGATCTGCGCCCCCTCGCGGCAGACAAAGACCAGCCGGAACTGAAGCCGCGCGCCGGGCTGGGCGCCGGACAGCCGCGCGATGCGCTTGTTCAGCTCGTCCAGGCTGTGCTGCGTCGGTTCGGCCACCAGCCGTTCGGACAGGCTGACTAGGAACAGCTGTTCGTTCCAACGCGGGTTCCAAAGCATCCGCCGCAGCATCCTGCCAAGGCTGACGCTGTCCGGCCGGTGGCGGCATTCCGTCCAGTCGCCGCCGTCCAGCCGGTATTCCACCCGGGGCGATGGCGCGACCGTCTTGAAAAAGCGCCATGACGGGATCAGCGCGGGCAATAGCAAAGAAAGGGTGCGCGGCATCCCGGCTCCTGTAGACTGGGCGGGGAAATCCTAGGGCCGCCGGTTTAAGGCCAGGTTTCCAAGGCCAGCTTTTCTGGCCTTAATCCGATGGCTTGTCTGGCCCTATCCGGGCCTTGGTCCAGCCACTACGGTAATGCCAAACGCCGGCCTAGTTGCCGGCGTCACCGCTTGGGAGAGACCACCATGAAAATGACCACCGAAGAGGCTTTTGTAAAAGTCCTGCAACGCCACGGGATCGAACACGCCTTTGGCATCATCGGATCGGCCTTCATGCCGATTTCCGACCTGTTCCCGCAGGCGGGCATCCAGTTCTGGGACTGCGCGCACGAAGGGTCGGGCGGGATGATGGCCGATGGCTATACCCGCGCCAGCGGCAAGATGAGCATGATGATCGCCCAGAACGGCCCCGGCATCACCAACTTTGTGACGGCTGTCAAAACCGCCTACTGGAACCATACGCCGCTGCTGCTGGTCACGCCGCAGGCCGCCAACAAGACCATCGGTCAGGGCGGTTTCCAGGAGGTCGAACAGATGGCCCTGTTCAAGGACATGGTCGCCTACCAGGAAGAGGTGCGCGACCCGTCCCGCGTGGCCGAGGTGCTGACCCGCGTCATCGCCAAGGCCAAGCAGGCCAGCGGCCCGGCGCAGATCAACATGCCGCGCGACTACTGGACCCAGATCATCGACATCGAGATCCCCGAACTGATCGAATTCGAACGCCCCTCGGGCGGGGAAAACGCCGTGGCCGAGGCCGCGGCCCTGCTGTCCGACGCGAAAAACCCGGTGATCCTGAACGGCGCGGGCGTCGTCCTGTCCAAAGGCGGTATCGCGGCCAGCATGGACCTTGCCGAACGGCTGGATGCGCCGGTTTGCGTCGGCTACCAGCACAACGACGCCTTTCCGGGCGGCCACCCGCTGTTTGCCGGGCCGCTGGGCTATAACGGCAGCAAGGCCGGGATGGAGCTGATCCAGCAGGCCGACGTGGTGCTGTGCCTTGGCACCCGGCTGAACCCGTTCTCGACCCTGCCGGGCTATGGCATGGATTACTGGCCCAAGAACGCCAGGATCATCCAGGTCGACATCAACCCCGACCGCATCGGCCTGACCAAAAAGGTCACGGTCGGCATCGTCGGTGACGCCGCCAAGGTGGCGCGCGGCATCCTGCGGCAGCTGACGGAAACCGCCGGTGACACCGACCGCGACGCCCGCAAGGCGCGGATTGCCGAAACCAAATCGAAATGGGCGCAGCAACTGTCGTCGATGGACCACGAAGACGACGATCCCGGCACCACCTGGAACCAGCGCGCCCGCGACGACAAACCCGACTGGATGAGCCCGCGCATGGCCTGGCGCGCCATCCAAAGCGCCCTGCCGCGCAACGCCATCATCAGCTCCGACATCGGCAACAACTGTGCCATCGGCAACGCCTATCCCACCTTTGACGAGCCGCGCAAATACCTTGCGCCGGGTCTGTTCGGCCCCTGCGGCTATGGTCTGCCCGCCATCATCGGCGCCAAGATCGGCTGCCCGGATGTGCCCGTCGTCGGATTTGCCGGGGACGGCGCATTCGGCATCGCGGTGACGGAACTGACCGCCATCGGCCGCGAAGAATGGCCCGCCATCACCCAGATCGTGTTCCGCAACTACCAGTGGGGCGCGGAAAAGCGCAACTCGACCCTGTGGTACGACGACAACTTTGTCGGCACCGAACTGGACGAAAGCGTGTCTTATGCCGACATCGCCACCGCCTGCGGACTGCAGGGCGTCAAGGCGCGCACCATGGACGAACTGACCGCCGCGCTCGACAAGGCGATCAAGGACCAGATGGAGCACGGCAAGACCACCCTGATCGAGGCGATGATCAACCAGGAACTGGGCGAACCCTTCCGCCGCGACGCGATGAAGAAACCCAACGTGGTCGCTGGCATCGACAAATCCGACATGCGTCCGC
The DNA here is from genome assembly GCF_029958925.1 of Tropicibacter oceani. NCBI lineage: Bacteria > Pseudomonadati > Pseudomonadota > Alphaproteobacteria > Rhodobacterales > Roseobacteraceae > Pacificoceanicola > Pacificoceanicola oceani. The sequence continues at coordinate 515,754 of NZ_CP124616.1, read as the reverse complement.
AAAAGGTGTAAGGGGCCAGGGGCGCGTGGCCGGTGTCACGCGCCCGGGCCTTGGTGCGGCAGTGGGGTCGTACCCGCAACTGCCGACCAATGAGGACCTGCATGACACGACCGCCCTTTCCCTTTCTCTATCCGGACGAACCGCAGGTGCCGCCGGGCCTTCTGGCCCGTGCCCGTGCCTTGCAAACCCCGCGCGTCGCGCTGGTCAATGCCGGGGCTGAAACGCCGCTTGCCGGACTGCGCGAGGCGGTCGAGGCCGGGCTGGCCGATCCCATCCTGATCGGAGACACCGACAAGATCCGCGAGGCCGCAGGCGCCATTGGCTGGGATATCGGCGGAATACGCCTGATCCACGCGCCCCACGCGCAGGCCGCCCCCGAGGCCGCCCGCCTGGCCCGCAAAGGCGAGGCCGACGCCATCATGAAGGGGCAGGTCCACACCTCGACCTTTCTCAAGGGGCTGCTGCCCAGTGCCGCCGGTCTGCGCGACAAGGCGGCGCGCTGTGGCCATGTCTTTCACATCACCAAAACCGGGTCCGAGCGTCCGTTGCTGTTGACCGATGCGGCGTTGAACGTCGATCCGGATATCGCCACCCGGCAGGCCTGTCTGGCCCACGCGGTCGCCCTGGCCCGGACGTTGGGCGTGGACCGCCCGCGCGCCGCCATTCTGGCCCCGACCGAGGACCCGACCCCTTCGGTCCCCAACACCATCGAAGCCGCCGAAATCGCCGCCTGGGCCAAGACCGCGCTGCCCGGGGCCGACGTGTCCGGCCCGATGGCGCTTGACCTTATCTGGTCGAAAGAGGCGGCGCGGATCAAAGGCTATGACAGCCCGGTCGCGGGCGACGCCGACATCGTCCTGACGCCGAACATCACCACCGGCAACGCCCTGTTCAAACTGATGGTGCTTGGCATGGGCTGCTGTGCGGGCGGAATTGTCATGGGGGCCAAGGTGCCGATCCTGTTGACCAGCCGCTCGCAGCAAAGCGCGGACCGGCTGGCCTCGGCGGCGCTGGGCGTCATCGCGGCGGCCGGAGAACCGGCATGATGCTGGTCGTCAATGCCGGGTCGTCCTCGATCAAGACCCAGCTTTTCGATGCGCAGCTGACGTCGGTTCTGTCGGTGGACGTGACCGGCATTGGTGGCACGGCACAGCTTCGCGTTGGCGCCGACCGCACGCCCGCTGTGGCGCCCGACCACGACAAGGCGCTGCGCCTGATCCTGCGCGCGCTCACCGACCACGGCCACCCGGTCGCGGAAATCACCGCCGCCGGGCACCGTGTCGTGCATGGCGGATCGCTTCTGGTGCGGCCGGTGCGCATCACCCCCGAGGTCATAGGGCAGATCCGCGCCTGCATCCCGCTGGCGCCGCTGCACAACCCGCACAACCTGTCCGCCATCGAGGCGCTGACCCGCATCGCCCCCGACATTGCGCAATACGCCAGCTTTGACACCGCGTTTCACGCCACCAACCCGCCCGAGGCGGCGCTTTATCCCCTGCCGGATGCCCAGCGCGACAAAGGGCTGCGGCGCTACGGGTTTCATGGTCTCAGCTATGCCGCGATGGTCCGCCGCTTTGGCGACGCCCTGCCGCCGCGCCTTCTGGCCTGCCACCTTGGAAACGGCGCCAGTCTTTGCGCGATCAGGGACGGGCGCTCGGTCGCGACGACGATGGGCTATTCGCCGATGGCCGGTCTGCCCATGGGCACCCGCGTCGGTGACATCGACGGCAGCGCCGTGCTGCGCCTTGCCCGCGAGATCGGCATAGACCAGACCGAGTCCTTGCTGAACGGCCAAAGCGGGCTGGTGGCGCTGGCGGGCACCAACGACATGGCCGAGCTTCTGGCCTCGGACCGGCCCGAGGCAGGCTTTGCGGTCAACTATTTCTGTTACTGGGTGGCGCGGCACGCGGGCTCGATGATTGCCGCGATGCAGGGGCTGGACGCCATCGCCTTTACCGGCGGTATCGGCGAAAACGCCGCCCCCGTGCGCGACAAGGTTCTGGCCCACCTCGCCTGGGCAGGCAAGGTGCCGGTTCACGTGGTCCCTGCGGGCGAGGAACGGCAGATCGCGCTTGACGCCCTTGGGCTGGGTGCGCGGATATGACCGTGTCAGCCCAGCGCGATGGTCACCGCGGTGGCCGCGACGATATCGGCAACGCTTGCCCCGCGCGACAGATCGCAGACCGGGCGGCGGAACCCTTGCAGGATCGGCCCCAGCGCCTGCGCGCCCGCCAGTTCCTGCGCCAGCTTGTAGGCGATGTTGCCCGCATCCAGCGACGGAAAGACCAGGACGTTGGCATCGCCCGCGCCCAGCCCCTTTTTCAGCGCGATTGCCGGGTTCAGCGCCGCATCGGCCTGCACTGGCCCGGTGTATCCCGCTGCCTCGGCCACGGCGCGCACCCTGTCGACACTGTCGCCCGCGCCGCTGCTGCCGGTGGAAAACGACAACAGCGCCACCCGCGCTTCGCCCAGCAGCGCCTGCGCGCTGGCCTCCGACGCTCTTGCGATCCCTTCCAGCGCCTCGGCATCCGGCGCGACGTTCACTGCGCAATCCGCCCAGATCATCTCGCGCCCATCCGGGAACACCATCAGGAAAAACGACGACGGCACGCTGACCCCTTCGGCCAGTCCGATCCCGATGCCTGCCGCCTCGATCACCCGGCGCGTCGGGCTGTCAGCGCCGGCCACCATGCACTCGGCCTCGCCCGCTGCGACCATGGCCGCCGCGCGAAACAGCGGCTTGGCCAGCATCCGCCGCGCGATCGCCTCTTTCATCCCGCGCGCCTCGACCAGCGCGCGCAACTGCGCCTCGCTTGGCTCGGCCAATCCCACAGGTTCGCACAACCCTTCGCCCTTCAGGCGCGCGCAGGCCTCGGCCACGCGCGGATCGTCCATTTCCGGAAACACCACCCGCGCGCCCTTTGACCGCGCCGCTGCATAGGCCTGCTCCAAGACTGCCATCGTTTACCCCCTCGATTTCAGGAGACTTTGATGACCGAAGACGTAAAGATCAACAGGGGCCTCAAGGGCATCTACTTTGAACGCTCGGGCGTCAGCCATATCGACGGCGCCAAAGGTGAACTTCTGTATCGCGGCTATACCATCCACGATCTGGCGGAACATTCGACCTTTGAAGAGGTCTGTTACCTGCTGATCCACGGCGAACTGCCGACCGCCGACGCATTGGCCGCCTTCGATGCCCAGCTCAAGGCCGGGCGCACCCTTCCGCCGCAAATCCATGAAATCATCCACGCTACCAGGGACGGCCACCCGATGGACGTGCTGCGCACCTGCGTCAGCGCATTGGCCGCGCTCGAACCGGCCAGCCATGACAAGGGCGAAGACGGGTTCCTGCAAAACGGCCTCCGCCTGACCTCTCAGGTGCCGATGATCATCGCCGCGCATCAGGCGATCCGCAACGGCCGCGATCCTGTCCCCGCCGACCCGACCCTGTCCCACGCCGCCAACTGGCTGTGGATGCTCAAGGGTGAAAAGCCCAGCGCCGATGCCGCCCGCCTTGCCGATGTCGATTTCATTCTGCACGCCGAACACGGGGCCAATGCCTCCAGCTTTGCCGCCCGCGTGACGGTAGGAACCGAGGCTAACCTGCACGGCGCCATGGTCACCGCCCTGTCCACCCTTGCCGGTCCCGCCCACGGCGGCGCCGCCGAGGACGTGATGAAGATGGTGCAGGAGATCGGCAAACCCGAAAACGCCGCCGCCTATGTCAAACAGAAACGAGGCAACCGCGAGGCCGTCACCGGCTTTGGCCACCGCGTATACCGTGCCGAAGACCCGCGCGCGCGCCACATGCGCGACGGCGTGCGCAAGCTGGGGCAGGAAATGGGCGCGCCCGAATGGTACGAAATCCTGCAGGCGGTGGTCGACGCGATGAAGCCCTACGCCCGCCATGGGCTGAACGTGAACGTCGATTTCTATTCCGGCGTGATCTACCAGCTGCACGGCATTCCGATGGACCTCTATGTGCCGATCTTTGCCATCGGGCGCATGCCCGGCTGGCTGGTGCAATGCCTTGAACAACAGCGCAGCAACATCCTGATCCGCCCCCTGACCCTTTACAACGGGCCGGACGCGCGGCCTTATCTTCCCATGGATCAAAGATAACTTTCCCATCGCAGCGTCAGGACTCGGGAAAACAATCCAAAACCTTGCGGATGTGCGGAATTGATATACCAATGATACATGTTGACCGCCAAAGTATCGAACCCAAGGACCAAGAGTGATGGCCCAGCCCCAGCTTGACACCTCGCCCCACGTCTCGGACGAGATCCGCAAGACGACCTGCTACATGTGCGCCTGCCGCTGCGGGATCAACGTGCACATGAAGGACGGCAAGGTCGCCTATATCGAGGGCAACCGCGACCATCCGGTGAACAAGGGTGTGCTGTGCGCCAAGGGGTCGGCGGGCATCATGCAGCACAACGCCCCTTCGCGCCTGCGCGCACCGCTGAAACGCGTCGGCCCGCGTGGATCGGGCGAGTTCGAGGAAATCACCTGGGACGAGGCGCTGGAGATGGCGACGTCATGGCTGCAACCGCTGCGCGACACCGCGCCGGAAAAGCTGGCGTTTTTCACCGGGCGCGACCAGTCGCAATCCTTCACCGGCTTTTGGGCGCAGCAATTCGGCACGCCCAACTTTGCCGCGCATGGCGGGTTTTGCAGCGTCAACATGGCGACGGCGGGCATCTACACCATGGGCGGGGCCTTTTGGGAATTTGGCAGCCCGGATTGGGAACATACAAAGCTGTTCATGATCTTCGGCGTGGCCGAGGATCACGATTCAAACCCGATCAAGATGGGGATCGGACGGCTCAAGGAACGCGGCGCCAAGGTGATTGGCGTCAACCCCATCCGCTCGGGCTATAACGCCGTGGCGGATGAATGGATCGGCATCACGCCGGGCACCGACGGGCTGTTCATCATGTCGCTGATTCACTGCCTGCTGAAGGCGGGCAAGATCGACCTCGATTACCTTGCCCGTTTCACCAACGCCCCCGTCATCCTGAACGGCGATCCCAAATCGCCCGACTACGGGTTGTTCCTGCGCGACGAGAACGGCAAGCCGCAGGTCATCGACCGCACCACCGGCAAACTGACCGCCTTTGACAAACCCGGCGTCAAACCCGACCTGACCGGCCATTTCCGCAAGGCGGGCGTGACCCACGCCGCCGTCATGCACAAGATCGCCGAGCGCTATCTTGATCCGCAATATGCCCCCGAGGTGATCGGCCCCAAAACAGGGATCGAGCCCGCCCGCATCCGCGCCATCGCCGCCGAGATTGCCCACACCGCCTTTGAACAGGCGATCACGATTGATCAGCCCTGGACCGATTTTCGCGGCGATCACCACGAAACCATGGTGGGCCGCCCGGTCAGCTTTCACGCCATGCGCGGCATCAGCGCCCATTCCAACGGCTTTCAGACCTGCCGCGCGCTGCACATCCTGCAAATCCTGCTGGGCGCGGTCGAAACCCCCGGCGGGATGCGTTTCAAGCCGCCCTATCCCAAACCCGCGACAGCCCATCCCAAACCGCATTTCAAAGCCACCCCCGGCGCGCCGCTGGACGGCCCGCACCTTGGCTATCCGCAGGGCCCCGCCGATCTGGCGCTGGACGCTGCGGGCAACCCCATCCGCATCGACAAGGCCTTTACCTGGGAAAACCCCCTGTCGGCGCATGGGCTGATGCATATGGTGATCTCGAACGCCCACGCGGGCGACCCCTACAAGATCGACACGCTGTTCTTGTACATGGCGAACATGGCGTGGAATTCGTCGATGAACACCCGCGCCGTGATGCAGATGCTGACCGACACCGATGCAAACGGCGACTATGTCATTCCGCGCATCATCTATTCCGATGCCTATTCATCGGAAATGGTTGCCTACGCCGACTTGATCCTGCCCGACACCACCTATCTGGAACGGCACGACTGCATTTCCCTGCTGGACCGGCCGATTTCCGAACCGGACGCCGCCGGGGATGCGATCCGCTGGCCCGTTGTCGAACCGGACCGCGACGTGCGCGGGTTCCAGTCCGTGCTGATCGACCTTGCAAACCGCATGCAGCTGCCGGGCTTTACCGATGAACACGGCGCGCCGCTTTACGAGGATTACGCCGATTACATCCAGAACCACCAGCGCAAGCCCGGCATCGGGCCGCTGGCCGGGTGGCGTCTGGGCGAACATGGCCTGACCCATGGCCGGGGCGAACCCAACATCGCGCAAATCGACAGCTATATCGCCAACGGCGGCTTTGCCTCCTTCCACATTCCCGAAGGCGCGCAATACTACAAACCCTGGAACACGGCCTATCAGGACTGGGCCGTGCAGATGGGCCTGTGCGATGCGCCGCAACCCTACCCGTTCCAGCTTTACGTCGAACCGCTGCGCAAATTCCAGGCCGCGGCCGAGGGCAAAGGCCTCCACCAGCCGCCCGACCACCTGCGCGAACGGATCAAGGCGACGATGGACCCGCTGCCGATCTGGTACGCGCCGCTGTCCGACGCCCACGAAGACCCCGCCGAATTCCCCGTGCACGCCCTGACCCAGCGCCCCATGGCGATGTACCATTCCTGGGGCTCGCAGAACGCCTGGCTGCGGCAGATCCACGGCCAGAACCCGCTGTACCTGCCCACCTTCTGGTGGGAAAAACTGGGCCTCACCGATGGCGACTGGGTCCGCGTCACCTCCAGCCACGGCGAAATCACCGTCCCCGCCGCCCATATGGCCGCGCTCAACCGCGACACCGTCTGGACATGGAACGCCATCGGCAAACGCAAAGGCGCCTGGGCGCTTGACCCGGGCGCCCCCGAGGCGACAAAGGGCTTCCTGCTCAACCACCTGATCCACGAACTCCTGCCGCCCAAGGGCGACGGGCTGCGCTGGTCCAACTCTGACCCGATCACCGGCCAGGCCGCCTGGTTCGACCTGCGCGTGCGGCTGGAAAAATCCAAGGCCCCCGGCGAAAGCCTGCCCAGCTTTACCGCGCAGGACAGCCCGGTGCCGAAACCGCCCAACGCCCTGCGCTGGAAGGTGGCACCATGAGCCGCGCAACCAAACTGACGTTGATCGGCATCGCGGTGTTTTTCCTTGCCGTGGTCCTGTCCTTTGTCCTGTTCGTCGTCACATGGAATCCAGAGGCGACGCAATCCCTGACCCACCTTGTGCCCCACAGCAAAGGCAGGCTGACATGACCGACCTTCCCGCATCGACCACCCGCAAACTCGGCCTTGTGATCGACCTTGATACCTGCGTTGGCTGCCACGCCTGCGTGGTGTCCTGCAAAGGCTGGAACACCGAAAACTACGGCGCGCCGCTGTCGGATCAGGACCCTTACGGCGCGGACCCCACCGGCACCTTCCTCAACCGCGTGCACAGCTACGAAGTGCAGCCAGACACAGGCCCCGCGCAACTGGTCCATTTCCCCAAATCCTGCCTGCACTGCGACGACGCGCCTTGCGTCACCGTCTGCCCCACCGGGGCCAGCTACAAACGGGTCGAGGACGGCATCGTTCTGGTTAATGAATCCGATTGCATCGGCTGCGGTCTTTGCGCCTGGGCCTGCCCCTACGGCGCACGCGAACTCGACGCCGCCGAGGGGGTGATGAAGAAATGCACCCTTTGCGTCGACCGAATCTATAACGAAAACCTGCCCGAGGAAGACCGCCAGCCCGCCTGCGTGCGCACCTGCCCCGCAGGCGCGCGCCACTTTGGCGATCTCAGCGATCCCGACAGCGCCGTCAGCCTGCTGGTCAAGGACCGAGGCGGGTTCGATCTGATGCCCGAACAGGGCACCAAGCCCGTCAACAAATACCTGCCGCCCCGACCCAAGGACACATGGGAAGGGCAGGTCGACATTCTGGCCCCCTTCCTGCAACCCGTCGCCGAAGAACCGCGCGGGTTCCTGGGCTGGCTCGACCGGACATTGGACAAACTCTGATGCCCAGCCGCCGCCTCCAGCCCACCCAACACCAATCCACAGGGCGGGGCACTGCCCCGCACCCCTTCGACAAGACAAAGACGACCTGATGCACCCAGCCCCTTCGATCATCGCTTTCACGACCTTCTCGGGCCTTGGCTTTGGCCTGCTGTTCTGGCTGGGCATCGACGCGACACCGCCCACGGGCTTTACCGCCTTTGCCTTTTACCTGATCGGCTATGTGCTGGCGGTGGGCGGCCTTCTGGCCTCGGCGCTGCACCTTGGCCGCCGCGAGCGTGCGCTCAAGGCCTTTACCCAATGGCGCAGCAGCTGGCTCTCGCGCGAGGCATGGGGCGCACTGGCCGCGCTGACGATCACCGGCCTGCACGCGCTGCTGTTGATCTTTGGGCTGCACATCGCGCCGCTTGGCTGGCTTTCGGCGCTGCTGTGCCTTGGCACCGTCTTTGCCACCTCGATGATCTACGCTCAGTTGAAAACTGTACCGCGTTGGCACCACTGGACAACGCCCGCCTTGTTCCTGCTGCTGTCTGTCGCCGGTGGCGCGCTGCTGTCGGGCCGCGTCGCAATCACCGGTGCGGCGCTGGTGCTGGCGGGGCTGGCGCAGCTTTACGTCTGGCTCGACGGCGACAAACGTCTGGCGCGCTCTGGCACTACGCTGGCCACGGCCACCGGGCTGGGCAGCATCGGCACCCCCCGCGCGTTCGAGCCGCCGCATACCGGCAACAACTACCTGCTACGCGAAATGGTCTATACCGTCGCGCGCAAACACGCTTTGAAACTGCGGGTGATCGCCCTGACCCTGATGACGGCCCTGCCCATTCTTTTCCTGGCGCTGCCGTTCAACCACATCCTTGCACTGCTGGCGGTGCTGGCCCACATCGCGGGCGTTCTGACCGCCCGCTGGCTGTTCTTCGCCGAGGCCGAGCATGTGGTCGGCCTGTATTACGGCAAACGCTAGGAGCAGCGGGGCGCCGCCCTACGGGGCCTTTCGCCTAGTCCGGCAGGACACGTTGAGCAATGAATTCTTCCAGACGATCGCGATTGACCAGGCGTTCGTCGTCGATCCGCAGCGCCTGCAGGGCATCCATGTCCAAAAGCGGCGTCAGGTCAGGCACCCGGTTGTCGTTCATCCAAAGGATCGTCACCTTGTCCAGCGCCGCCAGGGCGCTGGCATCCTCGGCCGGAAGGCCGGAAATCGACAGCTGGGTGATCGACGGCAGACCAGCCAGCGGACCAAGGTCAGCCACCTTGCTGTCTGTCAGCCACAGCCGTTCGAGCGCGCGCAGGTTGCGCAGCGGTGACAGATCCGCCAGCGGCGTTTCGCGCAGGTCCAGTTCCTCGAGCATCGGCAGGTGGTCGATCCCCGTCACATCCGCAACCTTGCTGCCGCGCAGGTCGAGAAAGCGCAGGTTCTTGGCGGCCACAAGCGCCGAAACATCCGTCAGCGCGCTGTTCATCGCGCTGACATTATATAGATTTTCGACATGCGGCAGGCTGTCCAGGGACGTGACCTCGGAATGGTTAAGCGTCAGGAACTGCAGGTTGGTGCTGCCCGACAGCATCGACAGATCGTCCAGCCCCGCGCCGCGCATGATAAAGCGCCGCAGGTTCAGCGCCGCCAAAGCGGACAGGTCCGTCGCGCCGGTATTGGCCAGAACAAGGCTGTCCAGATCGGTCAGCCGCTCCAGCCCGTCCAACGATGGCATCGGGGTATCGACCAGCGTGAACCTGACCAGCGGCGGCAGGCTGGCAAGGTCAAGCTCGGGCAGGCCCGGCGTTTCGACAAATCCCAGATCACGCAAGGTTCCGATCTGCGCCAGGGCCGAAAAATCATCTGCGGCAACGTTCTTGAACCGCAGTTCGGTAATCGGCAGGGCGGCAAGGGCGCCGGGATCGGACAGGGTCAGGTTTTCAAGCGTGAGCTCTTGCAGCTCCGGCAGTTCGGTCAGCGCCGCGATGGACACCGTGGGGCGCTGCCCCTCGGGTCCGGTCAGAACCAGCGTTTCGGCCCAATCCAGCACCCCGATCCCGCCCAGATCGGCGCCGTCCTGCGGCAAGGTCAGGCTGACGAAACTGCTGGCCGTTCGATGGCATTTTCCCAGAAAGTCGACACAGTCCTGCTGCGCTGCCAGGGGGGCAGCCAGCAACCAAAGGCCAAGACCCAGAATTCCGAACCGCATGTCAGCCCCCTTATTTCCGCCGGAACAACCCGCGCAGCCGGTTGCCACCCTCATGCACCGAATCCTCTACGCTTTCCAATGCCGGGTCGATGCGGTTTTCGCGGAACCGCACCCAGCGCACCCACAGCGCCCAGAACGTCGCCGCCAGCAGCGTCAGGATGATGATGTTCAGCCAGGGAATGATCCGGATGTTCGGATCGTCGACGGGCCGCAGCGAAATCGCGTTCGGAAAGATCGTCATGAATTCGTTGCGCCAGCCGTAATGCTTGATCACCACCCACTGCGGCGCGGCGGCGGTGGATTTCAGGTCTGCCGCCTCGGCCTGCAGGTTCGAGGTGTCGAACTTGAAATAGGGCGGCCAGCCCCAACCGGTGTCTTCGTTGCGATAGACCATCACGTCGCCATCCGCCTGCGTCGTCGTGATGAAGAACACGTCGCGGTTTGCCAGCGTGCCATCGGTGCCCACGTCCGCCTGCGCCCAGAACCAGCTGTTTTCGCCCGGGTCGATGCGCTTTTCATAGGTGTCGGTGATCCGCGCAATGTCGTGCTGCGGCAGCGTGTAGTGCAGGAAGGCCGCGACCAGCAGCCAGAAGACCGCGATAAACGTCCATTTCACATAGACCATGCCGGCCCCCTCAGTAAAAATTCGTCAGATAGATGATGGTCCCGATCACCACGATCGGCACCACATAGACCCCCAGGATCAGCTTGCGCCGCAGGGATTCGTCATACTCCTGCAGGCCGTCCTGAACAAACGCGTCCTGATCGCCGATGCGTCCTTCGTCGTTCCATTCGTTGATCAGCTTGGCCCGCCGCACGCGGCGCGACCAGATCGACAGGGCCACATAGACCACCGTCAATACCACGAACCCGACGACCAAGAGCTGCAACAGCGCGAACATGAGCCTACCTTTCGCCCTTCACCTGACCGCATGGGGCGGGAAAATCAAGAGGCAGGCGGGATTACCAGACCGTCTCTTTCCAGCGGCGCGGCGCCGTGACCACGACCAACAGCACCAGTGGTGCCCAGATCAGCGCCGCCCGGCCCCCCAGCCAAAGGAAATGCCGCCAGCCCTCGGGCGCGCCGAACACCGCCGCGACCGTCACGCCCCGCCACAGGTACAGCCCCGCGAACAGACCCGCGGCGATCCCCCACATCAACAGCGCCGACACGATCAGCGTCGCCACGATCCCGGCCATGCTTTCGGGCATCAGCGCCTCGACCCCGCGTGTCACAAGGACGGACAGGATCAGCAGGATCACGACAGGAAGGGCAAGACCAAGCAGCATCAGGTATAGTTGTGCGTTGGCCCGACGAGGGTCAACGCTTTGACGCGGTGAATAATCAGAAAGGCGGGTTTGAGCCCAAGTTGACCGATGCTTCACAACAGACGAATGTCTGTTATCAGGCGAGAGCAACGCAAATTGGGAGATTGCTGCATGTTGGGGTTTGGCCGACGATCAAAGCCTATGCCCTCACTCGATAGAAACTTGAAATGGTGGGTCATCGAAAGCGAGCGGTTCAATCTGGAGTCGAAGGTTTCATTCAGAGTCTTTGAAGCAGTGGTCGCACAGAGCGAAGAGGCGGCAATTGAGCACTTACGAATTTCTTACGAGAAATTGGACGAGACGCTCATGAATGCCGCTATTCGCGCAGGCAAAATCGAGGATGAATTTGAATGGGAGCCTGTCAGCACACATGTACGGCACTTATCGGTTTCATCGGTTGCGACCGAGGCGGAAGTCGCTGAACGCGACGAAATGCTTCTTGGTATGTTGAAAGAGCACCACTTCTTTTTGGACGAGCTCAAGGAAGACCCACAGATGGCTGTTGGTGGTGGAATCTACGAATTGCCTAAGGCCTAAGCAGACTTTGGTGCAAACGCAGCGAATTGGCGGTTTGTCCGCTCAGCAGACATCCGGGTTCACAGCGTTCCAACGAAAAAGTTGCGCCCCGATGTGACCCGGGGCGCCCTGTGCCTTAACCGACCACGTTGAAGCCCGGCCCATAGGGATAGCCGGTGATGTTTTCGTTGCCGTCCTCGGTGATCACCAGAATGTCGTGCTCGCGGTATCCACCGGCGCCTGGGGTACCCTCGGGGAGGGTCAGCATCGGCTCCATGCTGATCACCATTCCGGGTTCCAGAACCGTGTCGATATCCTCGCGCAGTTCCAGCCCCGCCTCGCGGCCATAGTAGTGCGACAGCACCCCGAAGGAATGGCCATAGCCAAAGGTGCGATATTTCAGCAGGTCCCGCTCGGCAAAGAATTCGTTTATCTTTTCCGTGACTTGCGCGCAGGACGTCCCGGGTTTCAGCAGGCTCATCCCGTATTCATGGGCGGCCACGTTTGCCTCCCAGATCTTCAGCGATGCCGGGTCGACCTCGCCCACGAACAGCGTGCGTTCGAGCGCGGTGTAGTAGCCCGAGATCATCGGAAAGGTGTTCAGCGACAGGATATCGCCGCGCTGCAACTGCCGCGCGGTGACGGGGTTGTGCGCGCCATCGGTGTTGATGCCCGACTGGAACCAGACCCAGGTGTCGCGGTACTCGGCATCGGGGAACCGTTTGGCGATCTCCAGCTCCATCGCATCGCGTCCCGCCATGGCGACGTCGATCTCTCGGGCGCCTTGTTTGATGGCGTCTTTTATCGCGTAACCGCCGACGTCCGCGACCTGCGCCCCTTGCCGGATCAGGGCAATTTCGGCCGGTGATTTGTGCATCCGCTGCAGCATGGTGGCCGGGGCAATGTCCAGCGTCGCGGCGGGGTGCAGGAAATCCTCCAGCAGATCGCGCTGCACCAGCGTCAGGTGATCGCCCTCATAGCCGATGACCTTGCCCTTGCCGATCACCGATTCAATGGCGCGCCAATAGTTGTTCCGCTGCCAATCCGTATAGGTGATGTTGTCGCCATGACAGCGCCGCCACGGCTGCGCCGCATCGATACCCGCGCTGATCGTGACACTTTCCTTGTCCGTGACAACAAGGCCATAGGGCCGCCCGAACGAACAATACAGAAAGCCCGAGTAATAGGCGATGTTGTGCATCGAGGTCAGCACGCAGGCCTGTACGCCTGCCGCCTCCATGCGTTCACGCAGGCCAGCAAGGCGCGCGTCATATTCGTCGGCGGCAAAGGGCAAAACCTTGTCGCCCTGGTGAAAACGGTACTGCTGGGGACGTTCCATGAAACCCTCCTGAGAAGCGCGGGCAGGGGACCCTTCCCCTACCGCGACGGCAAAGCAAGGTCCCGGCGTTCAGGACGGATCAGGGGCTTGTTTAGTGGCGACGCCATCGCCAGCCCGGCGGCACGATGCGCCTTTGATCGGGGTTTGGCAATAGGGTCAATCCAGCGGCCACCCGGCGCGGATCAGGGCCTGCGTGATGCGGGCCTGCGCGTCGGGGCGGCTGTCGTCGATGGCGTGATCGCGCAGGAACCACCATAGGTAGGCGGCAAAGTCCGGCCGCATGTCCGGGACGCTGTGCAGCGCCTGTTCCGCGCCAAGGGTGTGAACATTGGCCGCGATGTGGTGAAAGTCGATCTGCCCGAACAAAGCCGCCGGTTTTTCAAGCAGATAGCCCGCAAAGGCGACCGCCGAATTCTGCGTCACCACGTAATCGCACCCCGGCAAAACCCGGTCTGATCCCCCCATTCCGACGGTCAGGCGGGCAAAGCGGCGGGTCAGCGCCTCAAGCGCCTGCATCTCGTGCGCGGTGTAGGTTTCGCGCGGGTGCAGCGTGGCGTGGATGTGCCGGGTCTGGTCGTGCTCCAGCACCGCTTCGATCATCTGCAACGGCGTGCAGGATTGAAAGCCGCGCCTTTCCAGCAGCCGCCCCTGCAAGGCGATCAGCACATGCCCGTCCCTGCCGGGCGTCACCCCCGGAAAATGCCGGGCGCGCAGGTTGGCCAGCAGCCGCGCGGCCTTGTGTGGCTTGACGCCCCGGGGATCGAACCGCGCCTGCGCGACGGGCCAGTCCCAGCGCGCGGCGCTGCGCTCGATATGCCAAAAGGGGGCGAAATAAGTCCGGCGAAACGTCACCCCGCGCTCCGTCGGCGGGTCGGTCATCCGCACGATGGCATAGCCGGGGTGGCCTTTGGCGGCGCGCAGATCCTCGGGGGTATCGCCGTTCAGGCAGACCTCGAAACCCTGCGCCCGCAGCACCGCGCACAGCGTGGTGACAAAGCCGGGTTTTCCGGCCTGCACCCTGCGGCGCAGGTCGGGGTAAAGGTACAGCCGGGCGATCCGTGGCTCAGCCACCGGCCCGTCTCAGCCAGATCTTGTAATGCAGCCGCGCGCCGTCGGCTTGGGCCTGCGTCAGCTTGCGCAGCAGCAGGGCATAGGCGCGCTGCGGGTCGCGATGATCGGCCCAGTTTTCCCCCGCCGGATCATCACCCAGGATTTCCCAGCCGACATCGCGCGGAGGTTCGCGAAAGCGGGGCGCGACCGCCTCCATCAGCGACACGCCCTCGCCAAGTCCCAGCGCAAAGCGCGCCAGAACATCGGCCTGATCGGCCCGCAGCCACGGTGTCCCCGTGCCGGAATGCGCCGCCTCGCGCCAGGCAGACAGCTGCGCGGGCGTGGGCGGGTCATCCTCGGTCAGCAGGTCCACCGCGGCCATGGTCAGACACTCATGCAGACGTATTTCATTTCGAGGTAGTCCTCGATGCCGTGGTGCGATCCTTCGCGGCCCAGACCCGATTGCTTGACCCCGCCAAAGGGCGCGACCTCGGTCGAAATGATGCCGGTGTTGACGCCGACGATGCCGTATTCCAGCGCCTCGGCGACCTTGTACACGCGGCTCAGGTCCTTGGCGTAGAAATACGACGCCAGACCAAAGATGGTGTCATTGGCCATCTCGATCACCTCGTCCTCGTCCTTGAACTTGAACAGCGGGGCCAGCGGCCCGAATGTTTCGTCCTTGGAAAAGGCCATGTCCTGCGTCGCGCCGGTCACGATGGTCGGGGGCAGGAAATAGCCCGGCCCCTGGATCGGATCGCCGCCGCCCAGGATCACCTTGGCACCCTTGGACGTGGCGTCGGCCACATGTTCCTGCACCTTGACGATGGCGTCTGAATTGATCAGCGGGCCAAGGTCGGTTCCGGCCTCAAGCCCGTCACCCACCTTCATCTTTTCGACCCGCGCCTTCAGCTTTTCGGCAAAGGCGTCATAGACCCCGGCCTGCACATAGATGCGGTTGGCGCAGACGCAGGTCTGGCCGTTGTTGCGGAACTTGCACAGGATCGCGCCTTCGACGGCGGCATCCAGATCGGCGTCGTCGAACACGATGAACGGCGCATTGCCGCCCAGCTCCATGCTGCATTTCATCACCTGATCGGCGGCCTGTTTCAGCAGGATGCGGCCCACTTCGGTCGATCCCGTAAAGGTCAGCTTGCGCACCTTGGGGTTCTCGCAGAACTCCTTGCCCACGTCGGACGACCGGGACGAAGTGACCACGTTGAACACGCCAGCGGGGATACCGGCACGTTCCGCCAGCACACCCAGCGCAATGGCCGACAGCGGCGTTTCCGCGGCGGGACGGGCGACAAAGGCGCAGCCAGCGGCCAGCGCCGGCGCGGCCTTGCGGGTGATCATGGCGTTGGGAAAGTTCCAAGGCGTGATCGACGCGGCAACCCCGATAGGCTGTTTCAGCACCGTGATCCGCTTGTCGCGCTGATGGCCGGGGATGGTTTCGCCGTAAATCCGCTTGGCCTCTTCGCCAAAGAATTCCACGAAGGCGGCGCCATAGGCGATCTCGCCCTTGGCCTCGGCCAGCGGCTTGCCCTGTTCGGCGGTCATGATGGTGCCCAGATCGTCCTGGTTGGCCATCATCAGGTCGAACCACTTGCGCATCACGGCGGCGCGTTCCTTGCCGGTCCACTTGGCCCAGTCCTTTTGCGCGGTATAGGCGGCGTCGATGGCCCCCGCCACATCGGCGCGCGACAGGTTCGCGACCTGCGCGATCACATCGCCGCGCGCGGGGTTGGTCACGTCAAAGGTGCCGTCCCCGTCGATCCATTGGCCGTTCACATACGACCGGGTTTCCAGAAGGCTGGGATCCTTCAAGAGGCTTTTGAGATTTGTGGCCTGATCAGACATGTGATCCTCCTTGATGCGATTGTTCTCTTGGCAAGAGGCAGATCATTTGATGAAGTGATTGTATAGACCCAGACACAGGTTTTTCATGGAACTAGATGACGCCTATGCCAATGGTGCCCATATCGAGGGTGCCGAAAATTTCCCCCCAAGGTGGGAGGCAAAGGCCGATGCCTTTCGCAAACGACTGGCGGTCATGGGTAAGACCCGGCTGGGGTTGATGTACGGTCACGGAACCCGGCAGGCGCTGGATTTGTTCCTGCCGGACGGGGCGGCCAAGGGGTTGGTCGTCTTTGTGCACGGCGGCTATTGGTTGAAATTCGACCGCTCGTACTGGTCGCATCTGGCCGAAGGGGCGCTGGCGCATGGCTGGGCAGTGGCCATGCCGTCCTATGATCTGTGCCCGCGCGTGGGCGTTTCCGACATCACCCGGCAGGTGGCGCAGGCCATTTCCGTCATCGCGCACGAGCTGCCCGGGCCGATCCGGCTGGTCGGGCATTCGGCCGGGGGGCATCTGGTGGCGCGGATGGCCGAAGACGCCGTGCTGCCCGCCGATGTGCAGGCCCGTCTGGCGCATGTCATGCCGATCTCGCCCGTCGCGGACCTGCGGCCCTTGATGCAAACCTCGATGAACCGGGATCTGAAAATCGACATGGCCGAGGCGCAGGCCGAAAGCCCCGCCTTGCATCCCGCCCCAAACGTGCCTGTTACCGTCTGGGTCGGCGCCGACGAACGCCCTGCCTTTGTCGAGCAGGCCCGGGGTCTGGGTCAGGCGTGGTCCTGCGCCACCGTGGTCGAGCCGGGCAAACACCATTTCGACGTGATCGACGCGCTGGCCGATCCGGACAGCGAGATGATCGCGCGACTGCTAGGGTAGCGGCACCGGGGTCCGCGCATCGCTCCAGCCGTCGATCAGGCATTTGGCGCGGATATAGACGGTGGTCACGCCCTCGGGCAGCGTCACGCCGCCCAGCGCGCGGGTAAAGGGCTGCTCGGTCTCGTGCGGATGCGCCAGAACACGGGTGCCCAGCACCACGCCATCCTCGGTTTCGACCCGCCAGCCATCGGCGTAATGATCCCAGCCGGTATCGGGATGCAGCAGCGTTACCGCCAGCCGGGCCTGACCGCCTTGCAGGGTGACCTGCACATCGACAACCTCGGGCGGGTCGGCGCGGGCGACGCTGGCCGACAGGATGAGGATCAGGGCATATCTCATGGGAGCAGCCTATCAGGCCGCGCCTGCAGGCAAAATCACGTCTTTGTGCTGTCCGTCATTGCCAGCAAAACTTCGCGCGACTGCGAGGCGAATTCGCGCCTCAGGATCACCCCGGCGGTGAACAGCCCGGCCAAGATCAGCGCCGGGGCCCCGGCCAGCCATGCGACCGAGGCGATCCCGAAATAGACCGACCGCAGCCCACGATTATAGGCGCGCGCCGCGATGATGTTGATCTCGCCCGCCTTGGTGGCGCGGGGCAGAGCCACCGGGTCGCCCGGATCATTCGGCACCGCCGCCATCAGGACGCTGCAATAGCCGAACAGCCGATGCGACCAGACGAATTTCAAAAACGCATTCGCGGCGAAAAGCACCATCAGGAACAGCTTGATTTCCCAGACGATCAGCGGCGCATCGGTCTGGGTCAACTCTTCGGCGACGCCGCGCAGCCGTTCGGCATTGCCCAGCAGCGCCAGCGCCCCGCCAATCGCGATCATGCTGCCCGATGCGAAAAACGCCGTGCCCTGCCGCAACTGCGCGATGATCTGGCTGTCAAATATCCGTGGGTCGCGGTGCACGAACTGCACCATCCATTCCCGCCGGTACTGCGCCATCAGGCTAGAGGTCGAAGGCCGCACCTTGGGCGAATGTTCGATCAGATGCGTCGACCCCAGCCAAAGCACGGCTAAAAGCCCCACGGCGACATAGTCGAGCATGGAAAACAGGGCGAGGCGTTCGGCGATGTTCATGGCTCAGAACGGCTGCGCCACGACGACCCAAAGGATCGCGATGGTGCCAATCACGCTGACTTCGTTGAAGATGCGCAGGTACATGTCGGATTCGGTGAAAACCCCGCGCTGGGCGCGTTTGACCAGACGCCCGGTCCACAGGTAATGCGCGGCCAAAAGCACCACCAGCGTCACCTTGAGGTGCAGCCAGGTGGGCCATCCCAGCCACAGCCCGTACCATGTTCCGGTGATGATCGCGATGATCCCCAGACCAAAGGAAAACCGGTACAACCGATAGGTCAGGTCGCCCAAAGGCCCGTTTTCGCCCAGCTTTTCATGCTCGCGCTTCCAATAGATGATGGCGCGCGGCACCGCGAAAATCGAGGTCATCCACCCCATCACGCAAAGAATATGTATGATCTTGACCCATGACATGCTCGCACCTGACCCCGAAGGCAGGCAAAGTGCAAGGGACAGCGAAACCATGCGGCGATTTGGGACTCGCAAAAAGCCGCTTTTGGTTATATAAATTTACCAATTACCCGTTTTTGTGGTGGGTTGCACAAGGAGACGACCGATGCAAATGCCGGAACCCGATGCCCGCATCCTGGCGCGCAAAGCGCGCATCGTCGACCGTTTGCGCAGCGTCTTGCCCGCCGACGCGGTGATCGACGATATCGCCGAGACGCGCGCCTACGAATGTGACGCGCTGACCGCCTATCGCTGCCCGCCGCTGGTCGCCGTGCTGCCATCTTCGACGAAAGAGGTTTCCGATGTCTTGCGGATTTGCCACGAAGAGGGCGTTCCCGTCGTCCCGCGCGGCTCGGGGACATCGCTGGCGGGTGGCGCGCTGCCCACCGCTGACAGCGTGATTTTGGGCGTCGCCCGGATGAACGAGGTGCTGGAAACCGACTACGACAACCGCTTTATCCGCGTGCAGACCGGGCGCACCAACCTGTCGGTGACCGGCGCCGTGGAGGAGGAAGACTTTTTCTACGCGCCCGACCCCTCCAGCCAGTTGGCCTGCGCGATTGCGGGCAATATCGCGATGAATTCGGGCGGGGCGCATTGCCTGAAATATGGCGTGACCACCAACAACCTGCTGGGCGTGACCATGGTGCAGATGGACGGCACCGTCGTGGAAATCGGCGGCGCGCATCTGGATTCCGGCGGGCTTGACCTGCTGGGCGTGATCTGCGGCTCGGAAGGGCAATTGGGCGTGGTGACCGAGGCGACCCTGCGCATCCTGCGCAAGCCCGAAGGCGCGCGGCCCGTGCTGATCGGTTACGACAGCAACGAGGTCGCCGGGGCCTGCGTGTCCGACATCATCAAGGCGGGCGTCCTGCCCGTGGCGATCGAATTCATGGACGCGCCCTGCATCCGCGCCACCGAGGATTTCGCCAAGGCCGGCTATCCCGATTGCGAGGCCCTGCTGATCGTCGAGGTCGAAGGCAGCCCCGCCGAGATCGACGAACAACTGGCCAAGATCAAGGACATCGCCAACCGCCACAACCCGGTGGAACTGCGCGAGGCCAAGACCGCAGACGAGGCCGCGCGCATCTGGCTGGGCCGCAAATCCGCCTTTGGCGCCATGGGCAGCATCAACGATTATATGTGCCTGGACGGCACGATCCCGGTGTCGGAACTGCCCTACGTGCTGCGCCGGATCGGCGAAATGTCCAAACAGTTCGGGCTGGACGTGGCCAACGTGTTCCACGCGGGCGACGGAAACATGCACCCGCTGATCCTGTTCAATGCGAATGAGCCGGGGCAGTTGGAGCTGTGCGAGGAATTCGGGGCCGAGATCCTCAAGCTTTGCGTCGAGGTCGGCGGCTGCCTGACCGGCGAACACGGCGTCGGGATCGAAAAGCGCGACCTGATGGTCACGCAGTTCGACCCCGTCGACCTTGAGGCGCAGATGTCGGTGAAGGACGTGTTCGACCCTGCCTGGCTGTTGAACCCGGCCAAGGTGTTCCCGCTTGCGGCCTCGTCCACGCGGCGGGCGGCGCCCCTGGCGGCGGAATGATTGGGGGCCAGCCCCCAAACCCCCGGGATATTTGCAGCACAAAGAAACAAGAGGCATCCATGAGACCTGAGAGCGAAGCCGAGCTGGCCGAAATAATCGCCGGGGCCAGCGGTCCGTTGCATGTTCGGGGCGGCGGCACGCGGGCCATCGGCAGGCCGATGACGGGCGCGGTTCTGGAAACCACGGGGATGTCGGGGATCACCCTGTACGAGCCGGGGTCGCTGACCCTTGTGGCCCGGGCGGGCACGCCTTTGGCCGAGATCGAGGCGGCGCTGGAGGCCGAGGGGCAGAGGCTGGCCTTTGAGCCGATGGATCATCGCGGGCTTTTGGGCACCACGGGCACGCCGACGATTGGCGGTGTCGTGGCGGGCAATGTCAGTGGTCCGCGCCGTATCCAGGCCGGCGCTTGTCGCGATTTCCTGCTGGGCGTGCGCTTTGTCGACGGGGCCGGGCAGGTGATCAAGAATGGCGGCCGCGTGATGAAGAACGTCACCGGCTATGATCTGGTCAAGCTGATGGCCGGCAGTTGGGGAACCCTTGGCGTGCTGAGCGAGGTCAGCCTGAAGGTACTGCCCAAGCCGGAGGCGGCGGCCAGTCTGGAGATCGAGGGGCTGGGCGATGCCGAGGCGGTTGCCGTCATGGCGCGGGCGCTTGGCTCGCCCTTCGATATCAGCGGTGCGGCGCATGTTCCTGCCGGGCCGCAAGCGGCCGCCGTGACCCTGTTGCGCATCGAAGGGTTTGCCCGGTCCGTTGCCTACCGCGCCGAGCAGCTGTCGAAGATGTTCGATGGGTTGTCGCTGCGCATCGACAGTGATCCCGAACAGGTCGCCGCCGCCTGGCAAAAGGTGCGTGATGCCGCCCCGATCCAGGACGGCCCCGGCGATGTCTGGCGGATCAGTTGCAAGCCGTCCGAGGCGCCGCACCTTGCCGCGGGCCTTGGCAGCGCCGCGCTGATGTATGACTGGGGTGGTGGGCTGATCTGGGCGCGCCTGCCCGAGGGCACGGATGCGCGCGCCGGCCTTGGGGCCTTTGACGGCCATGCCACGCTGATCCGGGGCAGCAAGGACAGCCGCCGCGCCTTGCCGGTGTTCCATCCTGAACCGGCGCCGATTGCGGCCTTGTCAAAGGGGCTGCGGCAAAGGTTCGATCCTCAGGGCATCCTGAATCCGGGGCTGATGGCATGACCGAAATGCTGACCATTGGGGCCTTTGTGGCCAGTTTCATCTTTGGCCCCTTGATCTGCGCGCTGGCCCTGCGCCTGCCCGCAAGGCCGCAGTCCCTGTTGCTGCTGGGGGCGGGCGTTGTTGCAGCGGTCACCGCCGCGCTGCGCCTGCAACAGGGCAGCGCCATCCCGTCGCTGATCGCGCTGTGGCTGGCCTGGGTTCTGGCGGTCAGCATGGTTGCCCTGGCACTCAGCCGTCGTCTCTCCGCCCCGCGCGCAAGACGCTGGCTGATCGTGATCGCCCTTTTGACAACGACGCTCCCGTGGTTCGGATTGGCCACGGCCCGATTGATGGTTTGACATGCAGACGACATTCACCCCCGACCAGTTGAAAGACCCCGGTACCGCCCGCGCCAATGAAATCCTGCGGACCTGCGTGCACTGCGGGTTCTGCACCGCCACCTGTCCGACCTACCAGGTGCTGGGCGACGAATTGGACAGCCCGCGCGGCCGCATCTACCTGATCAAGGACATGCTGGAAAACGAACGCGTGCCCGACGAAAAGACCGTCAAGCACATCGACCGCTGTCTGTCCTGCCTTGCCTGCATGACAACCTGCCCGTCGGGTGTGCATTA
Organism: Tropicibacter oceani; assembly: GCF_029958925.1. Classification (NCBI taxonomy): domain Bacteria; kingdom Pseudomonadati; phylum Pseudomonadota; class Alphaproteobacteria; order Rhodobacterales; family Roseobacteraceae; genus Pacificoceanicola; species Pacificoceanicola oceani. The sequence continues at coordinate 493,757 of NZ_CP124616.1, read as the reverse complement.
CATGCATCTTGTCGACCACGCCCGCGCCTATATCGAAAAGACCTATAAGCGGCCGCTGTCCGACCGCGCCCTGCGCTGGATTCTGGCCCGGATCATCCCGCATCCGACGCGTTTTCGCCTTGCCCTTCTGGGGGCCAGGATCGGGCGACCGCTGGCACGCTTCATGCCCGACCCGCGCCTGAAAGCGATGCTGGACATGGCTCCCAAAACCATCCCCCCGGTCAGCCGCAACGACGACCCGCAAAGCTTTGCCCCCAAGGCGCCGAAAAAGATGCGCGTCGCCCTGATGACCGGCTGTGCGCAAAAGGCGCTGAACACCGATATCAACGATGCCACCATCCGCCTGCTGACCCGCCTGGGCTGCGAGGTGGTCGTGGCCAAGGGTGCCGGGTGTTGCGGCGCGCTGACCCATCACATGGGCAAAGAGGATCAAAGCCACGCCAGCGCCGCCGCCAATATCAAGGCCTGGAAGGCCGAGATTGACAGCAGCGGCCTTGACGCCATCGTCATCAACACAAGCGGCTGCGGCACCACGGTCAAGGATTATGGGCACATGTTCCGCACCGATCCGCTGGCCGGTGATGCGGCGCAGATCGCGGGCCTTGCCATGGATGTCAGCGAACTGCTGATGAAACTGGACATCCCCGAAAGCCCGGCCAAGGGCCTGCGCGTCGCCTATCACGCCGCCTGTTCCCTGCAACACGGCCAGCAGATCAAGACCCACCCGAAAACCCTGCTCAAACGCGCGGGCTTTGAGGTGGTGGAACCCGCTGACAGCCACCTGTGCTGCGGCTCTGCCGGGACATACAACCTGCTTCAGCCCGAGATTTCCCAGCAGCTCAAGGCGCGCAAGGTCCGCACGCTTGAGGCCAAGCAGCCGCAGATCATCGCCGCTGGCAACATTGGCTGCATGATGCAGATCGGGTCGGGCACCGATGTGCCCATCGTCCACACCGTCGAACTGCTGGACTGGGCGACGGGCGGGCCGAAACCGCGTGCTCTGGGCGACGCTTTCGGGCAATAACGCGGACGCGTCAAAAACGGGCTTGCCCTATTTTCGCCGCACCCTGCATCTAGAGATCTAGGCAAAAGCGGTGGAACGGACACGTGCGCAGTATTTTGGTCATTCTTGCCCTTTTCTGGGGCGTCTCTGCCCATGCCCAGGGCCTTTTTTCCATGGAAAGTCGCCAGGACGGCCGCATGTGGGAGGCCGTCGGCAGGCTCGAAATTCCGGGCGATGCCTTTTGCACCGGCGCGCTGATCGCGCCGGACCTTGTGTTGACGGCGGCGCATTGCCTGTTCGACCCGGTCAGCGGCGCGCGGGTGGCCACCGATGACATCCAGTTTCTTGCCGGGTGGCGCAACGGCCGCGCGGCGACCTACCGCCGCATTCGGCAGGCCGTGCACCTGCCCGATTACAACTATTCCGGCGTGACCGACACCAACCGCGTGCGCAAGGATCTGGCCCTGCTGGAATTGCAGCACCCGATCCGCAACACCACGATCGAACCTTTCGAAACCGATGCCCGCCCGGACAAGGGCGACAGGGTCGGGGTCGTGTCCTACGCCCACAACCGGTCCGAGGCGCCTTCGCTACAGGATCTGTGCACCGTCATTTCGCGGCAAGAGGGGATCCTGATCCTGTCGTGCGAGGTCGATTTCGGTGCCTCGGGATCGCCGGTGTTCAGCTTTGGCGCGGATGGCAAGGCGCGGATCGTGTCGGTTGTGTCCGCCAAGGCCAAGGACCAGTCGAACGGCACGCCGATTTCGCTGGCCACCGCCTTGGAAGGCCCGTTGCAACAGTTGCGCGCCATGGTTCAGGGCGGTGCGGGGCTTAGTTCGGGCCTGGTGCGGCAATCGGCCGGGGATCGCAACGATACCGGTGCCAAGTTCATCAAGCCCTAGGGTGACACCCCCGTTAGGCGGGCCGCGCTGCGGACAAGTGGCGCGCGCGTCATGACCACCCCGGGCCTTGAAACCGAAAATTCCCTTCCCCATGTTTCAGGGACCGGGGTGCCGATGATCGGGCCCCGGCGCAACTCAGACGCCTGTCCCATGTGGGAAGGCGCCGCACTTTCGGTATCGCTCAGATGGAGGATTCCCATGCGACACTTTGATTTTGCCCCGCTGTACCGGGCAACCGTTGGTTTTGACCAGATCGCGGACATGATGGACCGCGTGCTTGCCAATGACGTCAGCCAACAGACCTATCCGCCCTACAACATCGAAAAGACCGCCGACGACGCCTATCGCATCTCGATCGCCGTGGCCGGTTTTTCCGATCAGGATCTGTCGGTCGAGGTCAAGGATCAGGCGCTTGTCGTTTCGGCCCGCAAGGCCGAAGAGGACGAGGCCAGGACCTACCTGCATCGCGGCATCGCGACCCGCGCCTTTGAACGGCGCTTTCAGCTGGCCGATCATGTCCGCGTCATGGGCGCCAGCCACGAGGACGGCATGCTGCACATCGATCTGCAACGGGAAATCCCCGAGGCGCTGAAGCCGCGCCAGATCGAAATCGCCAAACCGGCGGCCAAGATCGAAAAAGACGTGGTTGACGCTAAGGCAGTCAACTGACGCATCCCTGACCGGATGACAGGCCCCGGGGGTTTTGCCCCCGGGGTCATTTGCGTAGCGATGCACCGCCCGCGCAGCGGTGAAAGAGATTGACAAAGCCCGCCCGCAAACCATGCAATAGCGCATGGATTGGCGCTCGGTCACTTTTGATTGGAACCGCGCAAGGGCGTTCCTTGTCACCGCCGAAGAGGGCTCTCTTTCGGCGGCGGCGCGGGCTTTGGGCATGACCCAGCCGACACTGGGCCGGCAGGTCACCGCGCTCGAGGATGAACTGGGCGTCATGCTGTTTGAACGGGTCGGCCGCGGCCTTGTCCTGACCCGCGCCGGGTCACAGCTGATGGACCATGTCCGCGCCATGGGCGAAGCCGCCGCCGCCGTGTCGCTGGCCGCCTCGGGCCAGGCGCAAGAGATCGAAGGCAATGTCGCCATCACCGCTTCGGAAATCTATTCGTCGTGGTTGCTGCCGCCGATCCTGCGCCAACTGCGCGATCTGGCCCCCGGCATCACCGTGGAAATCGTCGCCTCGAACGCGATCCGCGATCTGAAACGGCGCGAAGCCGACATCGCCATTCGCAACACGCGCCCCGACCAGCCCGACCTGATCGGCAAGCTGGTGGCCGAGGATCACGGCGGTTTCTACGCCACGCCCGACCACCTGGCGCGCGCCAACCCGATCCGGACCAAGGACGACCTGGCAGGCGCGCAGATCATCGGCCTGGACGACAACGCCAATTTCATCGCGGCGCTGACCGGGCGCGGCATGCCGGTGACCAAGGCGAATTTCCCGGTGATCGCCAACACCCACCCGGTGCATTGGGAAATGGCGCGGGCCGGTCTGGGCCTTGGGGTGGGACCCTGCGGGCTGGGCGAATCCGATCCGGGCCTGCAAAGGGTGCTGCCCGAGGTCCGGTTCGATTACCCGGTCTGGCTGGTGGCGCACCGCGAATTGCGCACCAACCCCCGGGTCCGGATCGTCTGGGACCTGCTGGCCGAAACGCTGCCCGCCCTGATCACCCCCTGACGGCCCGCCCCGATCACCGGGGGCAGGCCCATGCGCCCGCGATCACAGGCGACCAATGCTCCAGAACAGCGTCTCGCCCGAGCTGTCGTCGACGCCGTCATTGTCGGTGCTGATCCATGTCGTGCCATCCTCAAAAATGGCCAACCCTTCGATCTTGTCGACCACATAGCCGCCAAAGCGCCGCAGGTCGGGGATCAGGTCGCGGACCTGCTGCTTGCTGACCACGGGCAGGGGGGCGCCAAGGGGGGCGGGCTGCATCTGGTCGCCGGGAATGCGGTACAGTGTCTTGGTCACAGCCGCGTCGCCGATCAGGTTGTCGCGTTCGATCACGTAAAAATCCCCGGCATGGGCGGTGATTTCCGACAGCCCGGTCCAGCCTGCGTCAGACTGCGCCTTGGGGTACAGCACGCCGCCCCATGTGCGGCTGGAGAGATCCAGGCTCAGCAGTTTGACGTGATCGGCCGGATCGTCGCCCCATTCGCGCTGCACCGCCATCCACAGGCGGTCCCCGACCCGCGTGATCCCTTCAAGGCCAAAGCGTGTTTCGACGGCGATCAGTGCATCGGGCAGGGGGATCTGTTCCAGAACCGCCCCGGCGGCATCGACATGATACAGCGCATGGGGAATGTCGCGGTCGCTGCGCCCTTCCGAGGCCAGCCAGAACCCACCCTGACCGTCCAGCGTGATGCCCTCAAGATCCAGCCCGGCATCGGTGCCGTGGATACGCAGCGCCTGAGTGATCCGCGCCGGGGTCTGCGTGGTGTCGATCCGAAGGATGCTGGGCTGTGCGCTGTAAACGCTGTCGGTCACCGCCCAGACGATCCCGTCCTTGTCGGCGACCATGCCCGAAATCGCACCCCAGCCGATCAACGGCTCTGCCCCCTGCGAGGTCAGCATGGGATAGGCCGCCGGGTCGTTTTGCCGTTCAAAGATCATCACATGGGCGCGCGCGCCGCCATCCTCGATCAGGTCGGTTTCATTGGCCGAAACCAAAAGGTTGCGTTCCGGAAGGGCGACAAACCCCTCGGGGCCGATCCCCGACGGCAGGATTTGCATCAGCACAGGGTTGGACAGGTCCGACACATCGTAAACCCCGATGGCCGAGCCGCGCTCGGACCCGACAAAGACCAGCGGAGTGCCGTCGAAACGGCCGGTTTCGATAGATTCCGGTTCCACCCCCTTCGCATCCGACCGCTTGTCGGGATAGTGGCCAACCTGCACCAAGGCCCGTTCGAAGCTGGCGCCGCTTTCGTGGATCACCGTGCCGTCCTTGGCAAAGATCGTCCAGCCGCGCGATCCGCCGTCCATGTCGCCTTCGTTGGCGGTGGCGAAATGGTCGTCGTCGATCCACTTGACCGCGTCCGGTTCGCGCAGCCGCCCGGGTTGGGCGTCGTCAAAGACCAGTGCGCCATCATCGCGGGCGTCGATCCCCGCCAGATCGACCGAGCCGGCGGGGAAATGACTGCGGACCTGGCCATCGGGCCCGACCACGACGATGTGGTTGTTCTCCTGCAAGGTCACGACCACCTCGCCCAGGGCGTTGATGTCGACGAACTCGGGCTCCGGGTCTTCGGGCGACACGCTGGCAAGGCCGGTCAGAGGCACCTGCATCAGCGCGCCGCAGTCCAGCGTGCCGCCCGGCAGCGGACCCATTACCAGGAAACCGGCGGGCAGTTGCCCGGTGCGGCCATCACCGTTGTCCTCGTCGCGCTCGTTCTCGATGGCGACGGCGATCTGGCTGCCGTCCGGGGCGATGGCCAGGCTGTCGGGCTGGCCGCCCAGATCGCAGCGCGCAGTGACCTGCCCCAGCGCAAGGTCGATCACAGCCAGATGCCCCGACGGCGCGGTGTAGCTGTCCGAGGTGTTCACCCCGACAAAGGCGGTCTGCCCCAGCACCGCGACCGAGGTCGGCTCACCCTCCAACGCGATATTGCCCAAGGGTTGCGGGTTGGCGGGGTCGCGGATGTCGATCCTCCCAAGGGCCTGCAGGGGGCTGTCGGTATAGACCAGCGTCATGCCGTCTGCGGTCGCGGCGATGATCTCGGCGCTGGTTTCGCGGGTCCGGTCCTGACCGGGCGCCATGTTCAGCGGCGTGGCAAAAGAGGCGATGCGGTTGAACGCCATCTCGGCGCTGGCGGAGCCTGCGGTCAGGGCAAGCGCGCTGGTCAGGCAAAGCAGTCGGTTCATGGGGATCCCCTGTCATGGTGGTTCCTTGCCGGATTGGCCACGCCGGGTGACAAGGGCATGACGGTTCCATGACAGCTGGATGAAACCGCCCTGTGTCAGGCGATTGATGGCGTTGGTCCCGTGGTTCGGGCGCCACTGACGGACACTACATCTTTCGGAGAAAAATACAGTCTCCCTCAGCTGCGGCCTTCGCGCAGCCAGGCCCCGACGATCAGCAGCGACGCCAGCAGCAGCACCAGCCAGGCCGGCAGCAGCGGCGATTGCCGCACATCCAGCGTTTCATAGGCCTCGCGCGGGGTGATCCCGATCCAGCCGCGCCCCGCGGCCGGGCGACCGGCCCGCACGGTTCGGATCTGTGGCACGCCGTCTTCCAGCCGGGGCGTTCCGCCGCGCAGCGTGTCGATCAGCGGCTCCAGCGCCTCGCTGCCCGCGATCGTCTGTTCGAATTCGCGCGGGGCGGCGGGGCCAAGTCCGATCACCGCGCTTTGGTCGCCCTTTTCCAGCCGGTACAACCCGATGTTCGGGCCTTCGTAAAGGGTCTCGAAGCGGCCCGGAGTGACCTCTTGCAGCGTCACCTCGTCGGTGGTGCCATCGGGGCGGGTGATGGTCACCGTGCCCACGTCGCTGCCCAGCGACCGGCGGATGATGCGCATGGTCTGACCGGTCGCCTCGGCCCACAGCGTTTCTTCCTCCAGTTCGGGTTCCTTCATCATCCAGTGCGCCAGCCGCCGCAGCAGTTCCAGCTGCGGCCCGCCGCCTTCGAACCCGCGCGACCACAGCCACGCCTGGTCCGAGGCCAGCAGCGCCACGCGCCCTTCGCCGACACGGTCCAGCACCAGCAGCGGCCGGTCGTCAGCGCCAGACATCACCACATCGCCTCGATCGGGTTCCACCTCGATCTGGCGCAGCCAGCGGCCCCAGGTTTCGGCCCCCAGCAGCCCGGCCGTCACGGGATGCTTTTCGCCAAGGTCGGTAACCTTGGGGCGAAACCCCTTCTGGAACACATGGGCGGTCGGCTCGGCCGGCAGCACCTCGGCCAGGGGCGAACGATAGATCGAGTCCGCACTGGCGAAATCCGGCCCCGCCGCCACCAGCACAGCCCCGCCATTCTGAACATAATTGCGGATGTTGTCGAAATAGACCGAGGGCAGGATGCCGCGCCGCTTGTAGCGGTCAAAGATGATCAGGTCGAAATCGTCGATCTTTTCCAGGAACAATTCGCGCGTCGGAAAGGCGATCAGCGACAGTTCGTTGACCGGCACACCGTCCTGCTTTTCCGGAGGCCGCAGGATGGTGAAATGCACCAGGTCCACGCTGGAATCCGACTTCAACAGGTTGCGCCAGGTGCGCCCGCCCGCATGGGGTTCGCCGCTGACCAGCAAGACGCGCAACCGGTCGCGTACACCGTTGATCTGCACCAGCGCCGTGTTGTTGCGGTCGGTCAATTCGCCCTGCGCCGTAGGCACGGTGAACTGGATCACGTTCAGCCCGCCATGCGGCAGAGTGATCGGCAACGACAGGTCTTCGCCAATCGGCACGCTGAAGCGTTGCGGTTCGGCCCCGTCGACCGAGATGAGCAGATCCGTCGCCCTATCCCCCGGTGCCGCGCCATCGTCATCGACCCGCAGGGTCAGCTGCACCTCTTCGCCCAGGATCGCAAAGGCCGGGGCATTGCGCACGATGAGCCGCCGGTCCCAGTCGGTTTCGCGCCCGGTCAGCAGCAGATGCATCGGTGCCGGCAGGTCGGGCGCGCGCTCCAGATCGTGCAGCCGCCCGTCGGACAGCAGGAACACCCCGGCGATCCGCCCGCGCGGTTCCTCGGCCAGCGCCGCCGACAGCGCGGTCATCAACTGCGTGCCCGCGTCGCCATCGCCATCGCCCACCGCAATGCGCCGCACTTCGGTATTGGCGCGGGCGTTCAACTGCGCCTCCAGCACATCGGCCGCGTCGCTTGTCACCCCGGCCCGTTCAGCCAGTTGTTGCGAGGCGCTTTGATCCACCAACATCAACACGATATCCGACAAGGGCGCGCGGTTCTCGATCTGGTAGGACGGTTGCGCCAGCGCCGCGACCACCACGGCCCCCGCCAACAGCCGCAAGGCCCAGCCCGACAACCCGCGCCACAGCGCCAACAAGGCCCCGCCCAGCGCCAGGGCAGCCAAAGCGGCGACTATCCACCACGGCAACAGCGGGTCGAATACAATTTGCCCGGTCATCGGTTACACCCGTTCATTGCCCCAACCTGTCCAGCAAGGCAGGCACATGCACCTGATCGCTTTTGTAGTTTCCGGTCAGCACATGCATGACCAGGTTCACACCGAACCGGTTGGCGATCTCGCGCTGCCGCTCACCGCCATAGCCCCGGCCCAGCGACAACAGCGGCGCGCCGCGTTCGTCGACGGCCCAGGCCGCGGCCCAGTCGTTGCCGCCGATCACCACCGGCGTCACGTTGTCGTTGAGGTTGCGGAACGGCATCCCGTCGATCAACTCGGCATCCGGCGGCGCCGCTTCGACCCAGACATCGCGGCCGACGTAACGCCCCGGGAAATCCTTCAGCAGGTAAAAAGTGCGCGTCAGAACGTGATCCTCGGGGATTGGCTCCAACGGTGGAATGTCCAGACCGCGCGCCAGTTCCTGCAGCTTGCGCCCGTTCGGCGTGTTGGCGCCAAAGCCCGCCACATCCGCATCACGCGTGTCAAACAGGATCATCCCGCCCGAGCGCAGATAGTCGTTCAGCCGGGTATAGGCAGCATCCGACGGTGTCGGCTGATCGGGGGTGATCGGCCAGTAAAGCAGCGGATAAAAGGCCAGTTCGTCGGTTTCCAGATCGACGCCCATCGGCGGGGCAGGTTCGATCGAGGTGCGGAAAAACAGCGTGTCGGACAGGCCCTGCAACCCGGCCTGCGCCAGGTCGTCCAGCCGCGCGTCGCCGGTCATCACATGGGCCAGCACCACATCGGCGGTCGCCGCCAGGGCGCGTTCGTCGTTTTGCGCGGTGTCTTGCGCGCTGGCATCCTGCGGGATCAGGAACAGCGCCGCCACCAGTATCGCCGCCCGGCTGGCGCGGGGTCCGCGCAGCCGCCCCGACAGACCCAGAGAGGCGATCACATCCGCCACCAACAGCGCAATGGCAAGCGCCAGAAGCCAGCCGGTCAAGGGCGTCTCGCGCGGGGTGCTCAGCCCCTGAATGGCGATGCGGTCCGGCCATGTGGCCGGTGTCAGGCTGGTTTCGGGCATGACCACGTTGCGGGCAAGGGCGCGGTCCTCGCCTTCATAGACGCCGGGGCGCAGGTCAGGGCCCAGTGGCGATGCGATCAGGTCCGTGCCCGCGACCCCGGGCAGGGTGCCCGCATCGCGCGGCACGCCAAAGGCATCCAGCACGCGGATCGGTTGCCAGACCGTTCCCTCCATCTCGGCCTTGTCCGGTGTGGCGGTGGTCGAGGATACCGCCAGCCGTTCCAGCATCTGCACGAACAGGCCCGACAGCGGCAGGCTGGACCATTCCGCATTGGCGGTGACATGGAACAGCACGATCTGTCCTTGCCCCACCGTCTTGCGCGTGACCAGCGGCGTTCCGTCGGTCAATTGGGCAATCACCCGTCCTGCCAGCGTCGGGTCAGGTTGCGCCATGACCTGACTGTTCACCGTCACATCATCTGGAATGGCCAGGCCGAAAAACGGGCTGTCCTCGCTGAACGGGGCCAGCGCCTTTGGCTCACCCCAGCTCATGGCGCCGCCGACGGTGCGGCCCCCGGCGCGCAGGCGCACCGGCATCAACGGGTCTTCGGCGTCGCGGCTGATGTCGCTGGCCGCCAGTCGCGGCCCGGCAAAGCGCAGCAGCATGCCGCCCTTTTCCAGCCATTCGATCACCGCGTCCTCTTCGGCGTTCGACAGCGTCGCCACGTCGGCCAGCACGATCACATCGGGATTGGCGGGCAGAACGTCACTCAGCGCCCCGTCCAGCAGGTCGGCGGTGGGGATCAGCGCCTTGTGCAGGTAATGCAGCGGCGACAGCAGTTCGAGCCCTTCGCGGTCTTCGCGGCCCGCGATCAGGGCTACCTCGCGGCGGCGCAGGCTGTCGTCGGGCTGGGTCACGGCGCCGGCGCTGCGCGCGCCCTCGATTTCAAAGCGCGTGATGCGGGCGCGCAGTTCAGCCGGGACCGACAGTTCTGTTTCGGCGCGCACCGCGTCGGCATCGAATGTCACGGGCGTGCGGATCAGAACCGCCGGGTTGCCCGCCGGGTCCAGCCCGTGGCCCGCCAGTGTCACCTGCACCTCGGGTCCGGGGCGCAACCGGTGCAGCACCATTTGCAGGTTGCCCTCGGCCAGTTGCGCGGGTTCCAGCGCGTACAGACTGCGCGGACTTTCAAAGACCGTCACCCGGCCGCGGGCCTCCAGCGCATCCAGCAGCGCCGCGCGCCCGTCGCGGGCCAGTCCGTCGCTCATCCACCAACTGTCAAACCCGTCTTCGGGCAGCATCTCAATGGCTTTGGCAATGCTCTCGTCGCTCGGCTCCCACGGTTCGGGCAGGATGCCGGTCAGCCGGGTACGCAGCACGTCCGCCGACAGGAACTGCACCGGCTGCGGATCGGTCAGCCGCATCAGCGCCACGGTGCGGTCGTCCCGCCCCGCCTTGGACAACAGCGTTTCCAGCGCGTCCATCCGCGCCCGCCAGTCCCCCGCCGAGGCCCAGCTTGCATCCATCACCACCAGCAACGGCCCGCTGCCCGCCGCCTCGCCCTCGTCCTCGGGGTTCAGCACCGGACCGGCCAGCCCGACGATCACCGCCGCCACCGCCAGCATCCGCAGCAGCAACAGCCACCAAGGCGTGCGATCGGTGACCTGTTCATCGTCCTTCAACCCCAGCAGCAGCACGACCCCGGGAAACATCCGCCGGATCGGCGCTGGCGGCACCGCGCGCAGGATCACCCAAAGGATCGGCAGCGCCAACAGCCCCAGCAACAACCACGGGGCGGTAAACCCAAGAACACCAAACAACGTCATCCGTGGCCCCCGTCCATGGCGCGATACAGCCACAGCAGCGCCGCCTGGGCGCTTTCATTCGTGTGATGGCACATGTATTGCCAGCCGGTCAGCCGCGCCAGTTGGGTCAGCCGCGCCTTGCGCTGCGCCAGCCGCTCCAGATAGCGCGCCCGCAACTCTCCGGCCTTCAAGGTCTCATAAGCGACCGAGCCGCCCATGCTCTCGAAAATCGTCCGTCCCTCAAAGGGGAAGGATTCTTCGCTGGGGTCCAGAACCTGCAACAGCACGCCGCGCACACCGCGATCCGCCGCCTTGGTCAGGGCCGCCTCGACCGCGTCGAGATCGCCGAGGAAATCCGAAACAAAGATCGCCCGCGAATGCGGAATGATGCCGCGCGCCTCGGGCTGCGCGTAATCCTCGGCGCCCTCTTCGCTGAACATCTGCGCCAGCCGCAAAACCTGCACATCGCCGCGCCGTGGCGGCAAGGCCCAGCCGGTCAGACCAACCCGTTCGCCGCCCCGGATCAACAGGATCGACGCCGCAAGCGTCACCAGCCGCGCGCGATCCGCCTTGGTCGGCATCTCCTTGCCGCTGGAAAACCGCATCGAGGCACCGGGATCGACCCAGACCTGCACGCTTTGCGCGATCTGCCATTCGCGTTCGCGCACATATTGGTCGTCACCCCGCCCCGACCGCCGCCAATCGATCTGGCGATACGAATCGCCGGGTCGCAACGGCCGGTACTGCCAGAAATCGTCGCCCATCCCGGCGCGCCTGCGCCCGTGTTCGCCCAGCAAAACCGTGCCGGCCAATTGCTCGGCACGCGCCAAGAGCGCCGGAAAGCGGCTGGCCTCTTCCTGTGCGCGCTGGCGCAGGGTGGTGACACCGGCTGTCACGCGGCGGCCTCGCTCCGCATCATGCCGCCGGCGATCTCGTCGATCAGCCTGCCAAGGTCCTCACCCCGTGCCCGCGCCGAAAAGGTCAGCGCCATGCGGTGCACCAGAACCGGGCGCGCCATGTCCAGCACATCCTCGGGCGAGGGCGCCAGCCGCCCCTGCAACAACGCCCGCGCCCGCACCGTCATCATCAACGCCTGCGCCGCACGCGGACCGGGGCCCCAGGCCACCATGTCACGCACCGCCTCGGGGGCGCTGGGATCGTCGGGGCGGAAGGTGCGCACCAGATCAAGGATCATCTCGACCACCGCGTCGCCCACCGGCATTCGCCGCAGCAACTGCTGCGCCGCGATCAGCGATGCACCGTCAAACACCTCGTGCGCTTCGGCCTCTTCGATCCCGGTCGTCGCCATCAGGATGTCGCGTTCCGTCGCGCGGTCGGGATAGGGCACGTCGATCTGCACCAAAAACCGGTCCAACTGCGCCTCGGGCAGCGGATAGGTGCCCTCTTGCTCGATCGGGTTCTGCGTCGCCAAGACGTGGAACGGCGCCTCCAGCTTGCGGGTCTCGCCCGCCACGGTGACAACCTTTTCCTGCATCGCCTGCAACAGCGCCGACTGCGTGCGCGGACTGGCGCGGTTGATTTCATCGGCCATCAACAACTGGCAGAAAATCGGCCCTTCGATGAATTTGAAGGCACGCGCCCCGTCTGCCCCGGTTTCCAGCACTTCGGACCCAAGAATATCGGCGGGCATCAGGTCGGGCGTGAACTGGATGCGGTTGCCGTACAGCCCCATGACGGTGCTCAGCGTTTCCACCAACCGCGTCTTGCCCAGCCCGGGAAGACCGATCAAAAGCGCATGACCGCCGCACAAAAGCGCCGACAGGGTCAGGTCAACCACCCGTTCCTGCCCGATAAATCGGCTGGTGATCGATCGCTTGGCCTCGGCCAGCTTGGCTTCGAGCGCCTCGATATCGGCGACCAGATCTTCGGCCTCTGCCATGTCATTTCTCCCGGTTGAGCTATATACTTGGGTACAAGTGTATCTCTTGGGAAGGAAATGGCAAAAGTTATGAGCGGACAAAATGTCGTGACCCCTTCGGCCGAGGGGCTTGCCGCCTCGGCCCGCGCCGCTGGCGGCAAGGGCCTGCCCCCTGTGCACAAGTGGAACCCGCCGTTCTGCGGTGACCTCGACATGCGCATCGCCCGCGATGGCACGTGGTTTTACCTTGGCACGCCGATTGGCCGGTTCGAACTGGTCCGCCTGTTTTCCTCCATTCTGCGCAAGGATGGCGACGATTTTTTCCTTGTCACCCCGGTCGAGAAGGTCGGCATCACCGTCGACGACGCGCCCTTTGTCGCCGTCGATTTCGAGGTTGCGGGCCAAGGCGCCGGGCAAAGCCTGACCTTTGAAACCCATGTCGGGGATTTTGCCACCGCAGGCCCCGATCATCCCATTCGCGTGGTGCGCGACCCCGAAACCGGCGAACCGTCGCCCTATGTCCTGATCCGCGCCAATCTGGAGGCGCTGATAGACCGCAAAAGCTTTTACCGGCTGGTCGAGCTTGGGTCGCATCACGACGGCTGGTTCGGATTGTGGTCGGGCGGCCAGTTTTTCCCGGTCATCCCGTCGGACGAACTGCCCTAGGGTGTGCTTTTCGCCTGGGGGCGGGGCTTTGGTCAGGGGCTCAGCGCCTGAAATTAACCGTTCCTGACAAACCCTTGCCAAAATCGCGGTCAGGACGGGCGCAGGGTTTGGAATATGGACCAAACGCCGCCCGAATCGTACCAAACCCCGGTTCGGCGCGGATTTCGCCGGATTTTGCCGGGCTGCAAGCTGTACCAAACACGCTTGGTTTTGTACCGTACCGCGCGCATTTTGGGCGGCGTGGGGCACCGAACGCCGCGTCGCCTCGCGTTCGCCTCTGTAAAGATCCGCGCCGTTTTGCGGTCAGTCGCCCAGCTTGGCGTGCACTTCGTCCAGGTCGATCTCGCCCACCGGCATCTTGTTCGACGGGTCGTCAAAGTCGTATTTGAACAGCGCGAAATCCCGGTGATAGATTTCCTTCATCAGGTGCATCGACAGGTCGTCAAAATAGTCCTCGACCGGGTGCAGCCGCTTGGGGCCGTGGCCCTCGGATTCGTTGAAGCGCGGGATGGTTTTCAGGTCGACCTTGTGCGGAGTCTCGACGCTGTCCAGCACCTGCTGCATGCCGTCATTGAACGACTCGGTCCAGAAGATTTTGTTGTATCTTCCGCCATTTACGATGAACGTGCTGACATGCCCCGACATCGCGGACCAGTGAATATCCGGCTCCATCGGGCGCCGCCAACGGATGGTGTCGCGGGTGAACAGCAGGAACCGGCGGAACGATTTGATCTGGTCGAATTCGTCCGTGCCATCCGGCCCGCCAACCTCGACCCCGTATTTCTGGATCAGCAGCGGCACAAGGTTGCCGCGATAGCGTTTGCCGTTGCGCTGGATGCCGCAGATCTTGTCAAAGAACGACGACAGGATGCGCGTGTAGGGATTCCGAACACAGGTAAACGTGTACGAAGTCCTTGTTTTTACATTGGCTTTTATCGCCGGCTGGCTTTCTTCCAGGGCCCATTTGTGCAGGCCCTCGGTGGCGTCATGGATGTCGCCGTCAAAGAATTCGCCATGGTCTGAAAAATACATGATCTGACCAATCGTCGAGCACGCGCATTTGGGCACGACGCGGTACACAACACTTTGGCTTTCAGTCATCCAAGTGCCCGGAAAACCCATACACAATCCTCTCAAACGCCTGCTTGCCGTCTATCTGGGGGCAAATTCCCTTCAAAAAAGCAAAGAAAGCAGGTTTATTCAACGCTGGTTCACCCTTATCACATAAACAATCCGGCAAAAGTAGGGCTGCTCGTTTCCTGTATGGCAAAAATTGCCTTCATCCTTCTGTGTCACAAGGACCCTGACGCCATCATTAAGCAGGCGCAGAGTTTGACAGCCGTGGGCGACTATATGTCGATCCACTTTGACGCGCGCGCGCCCGGCGCCGACTATCGCAAGATCCGCGCGGCGCTGGCCGACAACCCCAACGTGACCTTTGCGCGAAAGCGGATCAAATGCGGCTGGGGGGAATGGAGCCTGGTGCAGGCCACGCTGCACGCGGTCGAGGCGGCGGTGGAACGGTTCCCGCGCGCGACGCATTTCTACATGCTGTCTGGCGACTGCATGGCGATCAAATCCGCCGAATACGCGCATGAATTCCTGGACCGGCGCGACTGCGACTATGTTGAAAGTTTTGACTATTTCCAATCGGACTGGATCAAGACCGGCTGGAAGGAAGAGCGGCTGATCTATCGTCACTGGTTCAACGAACGCACCCAGAAACGCCGGTTCTATGCGATGTTCGAGGCCCAGCGCCGGTTGGGCCTGACCCGCAAGATCCCCGAGGACATCGAGGTGATGATCGGCAGCCAGTGGTGGTGCCTGCGCCGTCGCACCATCGAATGGATCCTCGACTTTGCCCGCCGACGGCGTGACGTGATGACCTTTTTCCGCAGCACATGGATCCCGGACGAGACGTTCTTTCAGACGCTGGTCCGCCATCTTGTCCCGGCGCATGAAATCGACAGCCGTACGCTGACCTTTCTGATGTTTTCGGACTACGGGATGCCGGTGACGCTGTACAACGATCACTATGACATGCTGCTGAGCCAGGATTTCCTGTTCGCCCGCAAGATCAGCCCCGGCGCGACCGAGCTGCGGCGGCGGTTGGGGGTGCTTTATGCCTCGGAGGGGGTGCGGTTCCAGATCTCGAACGAGGGGCGGTCGCTGTACAAGTTCCTGACCGAAAAGGGCCGGATCGGCAGGCGGTTTGCTCCGCGGTTCTGGGAAAAGGAAAGCAGCCTGGGACGCGAACGCGAGTTGCTGATCGTGGTCTGCAAGAAATGGCACGTGGCCAAGCGCCTGCTGGACCGCGTGCGGCAGATGACGAACATCCCCTGCATCGAATACCTGTTCAACGAAGAGGGCTGCCCGCTGCCAGACCTGGGCGGCATCCAGTCGACCATGGGCAAACGCCACCGCCATCGCCGCGCGCTGATGCGGATGCTGTACGACTACTATGACACCGACCGGTTGATCGTCTGCATGGATCCGGCGAACCTGGACCTGCTGGAGGATTTCGGTCGGGATCGGGCGCTGACGCGGATGCTGGAAATCGAGTGCCAGTTCAGCGACGACTACCTGATCGGTCACGCCAAGCGGGTCGGGCTGGCGGGGGAACGCACGCCGCGCGAAACGCTGGAGCGGCTGTTGCCGACGGTGCGCAACGACATGCTGTTCGAAAGCGATCAGATACGGGATGCCGAGTTCAGCAATTTCCTGCGCATCCGCGAGGCCGACACGCCCGAGGCAAACGCCCGCGCCCTGTCCGAGTTCTTGACCATTTCGGAAGACAAGGCGATGGAGATCGCCAAGACCGAATACCTTTACGCCGATTGAGGACTGCCATGGGCCATGTTTACGACGACCAGAACATCTTTGCGAAAATCCTGCGCGGGGAAATCCCCAATGCGACGGTGCTGGAGACCGAGCATGCCCTGGCATTTCGCGATATCCATCCGCAGGCCCCGACCCATGTGCTGGTGATCCCCAAGGGGCCCTATGTGTGTTTCGATCACTTTGCCCAGGAAGCGTCGGACGCCGAGATCGTGGATTATGTCCGCGCCGTGGGCGAGGTCTGCCGGATGGAAGGCGTGGCCGAGGATGGCTGGCGTCTGATCGCCAACGCCGGGATGAACGGCGTGCAAGAGGTGCCGCATCTTCACGTGCATGTGCTTGCCGGGCGCAACCTGGGCCGGATGCTGAGCAAGGGTTGATCCAAAGGGGCGCCTTGCGACGCGCTTGCCTGTCTCGTCGGCGGCCTTTGGCCTTCTCCTCGGGGATTGGGGGCGCTGCCCCCGTCGCTGGCGCGACTCCCCCGGGATATTTTTGCACAAAGAAGCGCCGGGTCAGCGGTTTTTGGTCAGGGCAAGGAAGACGTCCTGAAGGTCGGCCTGTTCGGTGCGCACGTCGCGGATGCGGATGTCGGCGGCGTGGACGGCGGCCAGGACCTCTTCGGCGCTGGTCTTTGCGGCGTGATAGCTGAGCGCGATGGTGCCATCGCTGCGTTGTTCGACCGTGATGCCGGGGCCGCTGGGCAAGTTGATCGGGGTCTTGTCGGGCTGGATCACCATGGTCTTGGCGTCGAGCTGGCCCAGCAGGTTGGCGGTGCTGTCGCGTGCGACGACGCTGCCGTGGTTGATGATGGCGATCTCGTCGCACATTTCCTCGGCCTCTTCGAGGTAGTGGGTGGTCAGGATGATCGTCATGCCGCGTTCGCGGTTGAGTTTGCGCACATTGTTCCACAGCATCTGGCGCAGTTCGATGTCGACCCCGGCGGTGGGTTCGTCGAGCACCAGGACCTGGGGGCTGTGAACGAGGGCCTTGGCCAGCAACAGGCGGCGGCGCATGCCGCCTGACAGGGTGCGGGCGTAGGCCTCGGCCTTGTCTGTCAGGCCGACCATTTCGAGGATTTCAGCGGTTTTGCGCTGCGCCTTGGGTACGCCGTAAAGCCCGGCCTGCACTTCGAGCGCGCCACGCGGAGTAAAGAACGGGTCGAGGTTGAGCTCCTGCGGCATGACGCCGATGGCGGCGCGGCTTTGGCGGGGGTTCTGGTCCTGATCCCAGCCCCAGATGTCGACCTGGCCAGCGGTTTTGGTCACCAGCCCGGCAAGGATGTTGATCATCGTGGATTTGCCCGCGCCATTGGGCCCGAGCAGCCCAAAGACCGAGCCGGCGGGCACGTCAAGGTCGATGCCTTTGAGCGCCTCTTTGCCGCCTTCATAGGTCTTTTTCAGGCCGGAAACCCGGATTGCGTCCTGTGTCATGCGTGCTCTTGCCCCTGCTTGGCTCTTGGCGCATAACGCTGGTAGTGCAAAGCCAGCCAAAAGGGAATGCGTTCCATGACCATCGAGGCGCCTGAAACCAGGATCGTTGACAGCCACCGGATCGCCTGTGACGGCGGCGAGGGCGCTTTGGGCCACCCGCGTGTCTGGTTGCAGATCCCCGAGACCACCGGTTTTGTCGAATGCCCCTATTGTGACGCGAAATTCGTGCACAAGGATTTCGAAGGCAACGTCTGAGCCTGCCTTTGGCGCCTGCTGATCCGGGCGCGGTTTCCGTGCGAAACGTGATTGCCCGTTACGGGATGCTGAAATCCGTGTCTGGCAACGGCTGGCGGATCATGGCAAACCATCCCCCGAACAGCACTTGGGGAGAGCGAGCATGGCGGGCAAATTTGGCAAGGGATGCCATCTGCATCTGATCGACGGATCGGCCTATATTTTCCGGGCTTTCCACGCGCTGCCGCCGCTGACCCGGAAATCTGACGGGTTGCCGATTGGTGCGGTCAGCGGCTTTTGCAACATGTTGCAGCGCTATATCGACGGCAACAACGGGTCGGACGCGCCCACCCATGTGGCGGTGATTTTCGACAAGGGCAGCCATACATTTCGCAATGACATGTACGATCAGTACAAGGCCAACCGCGAGGCTATGCCCGAGGACCTGCGCCCGCAGATCCCGCTGACTCGCGAGGCGACCAAGGCGTTTAACATCGCCTGCGAGGAACTCGAAGGGTTCGAGGCGGACGACATCATGGCGACGCTGGCACGCCAGGCACGCGAGGCAGGGGGGCGGGTGACGATCCTGTCGTCGGACAAGGACCTGATGCAGCTGGTCGGCGGCGGTGTCGAAATGCTGGACCCGATGAAGAACAAGCTGATCGACCGCGATGGCGTGCATGAAAAGTTTGGCGTTGGTCCGGAACGGGTGGTCGATGTGCAGGCGCTGGCCGGGGATTCCGTCGACAACGTGCCGGGCGCGCCGGGCATCGGTATCAAGACGGCGGCGCTGCTGATCAACGAATTCGGCTCGCTCGAGGAACTGCTGGACCGGGCCGAAGAGATCAAGCAGCCCAAGCGCCGGCAGACCCTGATCGAGCACCGCGCGCAGATCGAGCTTTCGAAAAGGCTGGTGCAGCTGGACGAACACATGGAGCTGCCGTTCACGCTGGACGATCTGGAAGTGCGCGAGCCGGTGCCAGAGGAGCTGCTGGATTTTCTGTCGCGGATGGAATTCCGCACCCTGACCAAACGCATCGCCGACAAGCTGGACGTCGAGGCCCCCGCCATTCCCGACACCACGCCCGAGGGCGCGAACCCGCCGGAACAGGCGCCTGACTGGCCGGCCATCGACCCGTCGAAATACGAATGCGTGTCGGACTCGGCGGCGTTGCAACGTTGGATCGACAAGGCGAACGATCGTGGCTGGATTGCCGTCGATACAGAGACGACGGGCCTGAACGACATGGCCTGCGATCTGGTCGGCATCTCGCTGTGCGTCGAGCCGGGCGAGGCCTGCTATATTCCTCTGATCCATCGGGCGACCGCCACCGACGATCTGTTCGGCAATGACGATCTGGCCGAGGGACAGATGCCGCTGAACGCGGTTCTGGATGCCTTGAAACCGATGCTTGAGGACCCGGCGGTTCTGAAGATCGGGCAGAACATGAAATTCGACGCCAAGATATTCTCGCGCTACGGGGTCGAAGTTGCGCCGATCGACGATACGATGCTGATGTCCTACGCGATGAACGCGGGTCTGCATGGGCATGGCATGGACACGCTGGCCGAACGCTATCTGTCGCACACGCCAATCCCGATCAAGGACCTGCTGGGGTCGGGCAAAAAGCAGATCACCTTTGACCGCGTGCCCATCGAGGACGCGGTCAAATACGCCGCCGAGGATGCGGATGTGACGCTGCGCCTGTGGAAGACCTTCAAACCGCAGCTGCACCGCGCCCGTGTGACCCGTGTCTACGAAGGGTTGGAACGGCCGCTGGTTCCGGTTCTCAAGCAGATGGAAATGGCCGGGGTCAAGGTGGACCGCGATGTGCTGTCGCGCATGTCCAACGCCTTTGCGCAAAAGATGGCGGGGCTCGAGGCGGAAATTCACGAGTTGGCGGGCGAAACCTTTAACGTCGGCAGCCCCAAACAGTTGGGCGAGATTCTGTTCGACAAGATGGGGCTTGAGGGCGGCAAAAAGGGCAAGACCGGGGCCTATGCCACCGGCGCCGATATCCTTGAGGATCTTGCCACCGAACACGATCTGCCCGCGCGTATTCTGGATTGGCGGCAGCTGTCGAAACTGAAATCGACCTACACTGACGCGCTGCAGGAACACATCAACAAGGACACCGGGCGGGTGCATACCTCGTACTCGATTGCAGGGGCGAACACCGGGCGTCTGGCGTCGAACGATCCGAACCTGCAGAACATTCCCGTCCGCTCAGAGGAAGGCCGCCGCATCCGCGAGGCCTTTATCGCGGATGAGGGCAAGGTGCTGGTGTCGCTGGACTATTCGCAGATCGAATTGCGCATCCTTGCGCATATGGCCGACATTCCCGCGCTGAAAGAGGCGTTCCGCGACGGCCACGACATTCACGCCATGACCGCATCCGAGATGTTCAACGTGCCGATGGAAGACATGACACCGGACATCCGGCGTCAGGCCAAGGCGATCAACTTTGGCGTGATCTACGGCATTTCGGGCTTTGGCCTTGCGCGCAACCTGCGCATCCCGCGGGTCGAGGCACAGGGCTTTATCGACCGGTATTTCGAACGCTTCCCGGGGATCAAGACCTATATGGATGACACGATCGCCTTTGCGACCGAGCACAAGCGGGTGGAAACCCTGTTTGGCCGGGTGATCCACACGCCCGAAATCGCCGCCAAGGGGCCGCGCGCGGGCTTTGCCAAACGCGCGGCGATCAATGCGCCGATCCAGGGCACGGCGGCGGACATCATCCGGCGCGCCATGGTGCGGATGCCCGATGCCATCGCCGGTCTGCCTGCGAAGATGCTGTTGCAGGTGCATGACGAATTGATCTTCGAGGTCGAAAAGGATGCGGCTGAGGATCTGATCAAGGCCGCGCGTACCGTCATGGAAGGGGCGGCGGAACCGGTGGTCAAACTGGACGTGCCGCTGATCGTGGACGCAGGCCAGGGCGCCAACTGGGCCGAAGCGCACTAATCCAGCGGGCCGCGCGGCGCCTGAACCAGACCATGGCCGCGATCCACCGGCGTCAGATGCGGTGCAAGCCCGTCGCGCGTGGCGCTGCGGATCAGGGCGTTGGACAACGATTGCGCGTTCACCGGCTGGCCGTCTGCCCGAAGGTGTTGGGTCAGCAGGGCGGCCACCCCCAGCGCATGGGCCAGGGCCATGGAGCTGCCATTCATGCTGCGCACCCCGTCGCTGGCATTGGCCGAGACAATGCCAACGCCGGGCGCAACCAGGGTGGGACCGGCGTTGCTGAAGGCGGCGGGAACCAATCCCTTGTCCCCCGGACCCACTGCGCCAATCGACACCACACCGCGCGCGGCGGCGGGGGCCGAGGGGCCGGTTTCAAATTCGGGCGATATGGTGCGCAGGCAGTCATTCCCGACGGCCCCCACCATCAGCGGGCGGGTCGCCGGGTCCAGCATCCGCAAAACCGATTCGAATATCCGCAGGTTGCCGCGATTGGCATGTACCGCCGCCAGCGTCGCCAGCGTCATGGGATAGCCTTCGGCTGTCAGTTGTTCGATATGCGCCGCGGTGTCAAAGCTGAGGGCAAAGCCGATGACATCCGCACCCTGGCTTTGGGCCCAAAGCACAGCCGCCAGAAACCTGTCCGATGTGCCGTGGCCCGTATCGGCCAGTGTTTTACCCACAAGCAGGGTGTCGGTGCCGCGCGCCACCCCGATGCGGATACCGCCCATGTCACGGCCCAAAATGGTGCCGGCAACATGGGTGCCGTGGCCATTGGCATCGTCGATCCCGAGGTCGGTGAAATCCTTGGCAATCAGGGACACCCCTTCCAGGCAGGGGTGTTGCGTAGCGACGCCCGTGTCCAGAATGGCGACCCGCGCGCCCTTGCCCGTCATGTGTGTCCGGTCGGCGCCAATCGCCCTTTGTCCCCATCCCGGCACCAGTTCATCGGCGCGCAGATCATCCAGCGGTTCCGGGGCCAGCAGACGGGTTGGCACAACCGGCGCCATGGCCAGCAAGGAAGGATCGTTCGACGCCTCGCGCAGTTGCCTTGGGTCGAGGTCCAGCATCGTGATGTCGGGCTGTCCGGCCTCGCCCGGCCGTGTGGGTTCGATCGCCGCGATGGTCGGCACCGAAGGTCTTTGCCAATTCCCTGATTTGTCACGCAGGACAATGAAACGGGTCATAAAAAGGCTCCAAGGAAATACCCTTGAAGCCCAAGGTAGCCCCGACTGCCGTCTTGCGGAAAGGGGGCTTGCGTGAATAGCGCGTGAAAAAGACCGCTAGATCAAACCCTTCTGGCGATAAAGCGCCTGCATGTTCGCCTCGGGGCGGGGGCCGATGTGGCTGATCACCTCGGCGGCGGACACGCAGCCCATGCGCCCCGCCGTTGCCATGTCCGCACCGGTTGCCAACCCGTACAGAAAGCCCGCGGCGAATTGATCGCCTGCGCCGGTGGCATCGACCGGAACCACCTTGTGAACCGGAATTTCCGTGCGAACGCCCTTGTGGATGATGGTCACGCCATCGCCCGACCGGGTGCAGACCACCAGAGGGCAGATCGCGGCAACGGCGGCAAGATCGGCCTCAAGATCGTCGTTCTGAAAGAGCGAGCGGATCTCGGCCTCGTTCCCGATGACATAGTCCATCTCGTGTTCGATCAGCGTCAGGAAATCGTCGCGGTGACGTTCGACACAGAAGGGATCGGAAATGGCGATCCCGGCCAGTCCGCCAGCGGCGCGGCAGGTGCGGGCGGCGCGCAGGAACGCCTCTTTGCCCTTGTCCTTGTCGAACAGATAGCCTTCGAGAAAGACAATCTCGCTTTGCGCGGTCACGTCTTCGGACACGTCCTCGGGGCCCAGTTCGGCGGAAATGCCAAGGTAGGTGTTCATCGACCGTTCGCCATCGGGCGAGACAAAGATCATGCTGCGCGAGGTCGGAAGCTCGCCACCCTTGACCGGCGGATTGACGAAATCAATGCCTTCCCTGGTCAAGGCGTCCGCATAGAAATGCCCCAGCGCATCGTCATGCACCCGCCCGATAAAGGCGCTGTCCAGCCCCAGTGCGCCGATCCCGGCGATGGTGTTCGCCACCGAACCGCCCGGCGTCTGAACCCGGCCTTCCATCGCGCCATACAGGGTTTCCCCGCGTTCCCGTTCGACCAGCTGCATGATGCCCTTTTCGATCCCCATGAGATCCAGAAAGGTATCTTCGGCGCGCGAAATCACATCGACAACGGCGTTGCCGATGCCCACGACCTTGTATTTCTTCATTCTGTCTTTTCCTCGAATTGGCACAGGTCGCTTATCAGGCAAGCCTTGCATTTCGGTTTGCGTGCGACGCAGGTGTAACGCCCGTGCAGGATCATCCAGTGATGCGCGTGCTGCTGGAAATCCACGGGGATGTTGTCTTCGATGGCGCGTTCGACGGCGACCACGTCCTTGCCGGGGCAGATGCCGCTGCGGTTGCCAAGGCGAAAGATATGGGTGTCGACCGCCTGCGCCGGATAGTGCCACCACATGTTCAGCACCACGTTGGCGGTCTTGCGGCCGACACCCGGCAGGCTTTCCAGCGCGGCGCGCGAACAGGGCACATCGCCGCCGTATTGCTCGACCAGGATGCGCGCAGTCTTGATCACGTTCTTCGCCTTCTGGCGGAACAGGCCGATGGTCTTGATATGCTCGATCAGCCCTTCTTCTCCAAGCGCCAGCATCTTTTCCGGCGTGTAGGCGATCTGGAACAGCTTTTCGGTTGCCTTGTTCACCCCCGCATCGGTCGCCTGCGCGGAAAGCGCCACGGCCACGACCAGCGTATAGGCGTTGACGTGGTTCAGCTCGCCCTTGGGTTCGGGTTCGGCCTGCTGAAAGCGGGTAAAGATCGCGCGGATCGTATGATAATCAAGCTGCTTTGCCATGATCGGCTTATGCCGTGCAGGGCGAGGATGCGCAATATTCGGGTCGTGCGACAGGGCGCAGCGCGGTAATCCTGTGACAAAGGAGAAGACGATGCCCGAAGACCAGTCCTATCACTACCACGTCATGCGCCGCGCGATCGAGGCGGTGGACCAGCTAGGCCCGCAGGCGACGCTGGATGATCTGGCGGGCGAAATCGGGATGAGCCCGGCACATTTTCAGCGGCTGTTCAGCAAGTGGGCCGGCGTGTCGCCCAAGCGCTATCAACAGTACCTGACGCTAAGCCATGCCAAAACCTTGCTGCAACAGCGGTTCACCACGCTGGAAACGGCGCATGAAACCGGGCTGTCGGGTGGTGGGCGTCTGCATGATCTGTTCCTGCGGTGGGAGGCGATGAGCCCCGGCGACTATGCCCGCGCGGGTGACGGTCTGGTGATCCATTGGGGCTGGTTCGACAGTCCCTTTGGCCCCGCTCTGGTCATGGGAACCGACAAGGGTATCTGCGGCATCGGCTTTTCCGCCGAAACCACGGCCGAGGCGGCAATGGAGGATCTGGTCAGCCGCTGGCCCAAGGCGCAGTATGTCGAAGCGCCCGACCGCCTCGCGCCCTGGGTGCAGGTGGCCTTTGGTATCAAGCAGGATGGCCCCCTGCCGCTGTACCTGATTGGCGCGCCCTTTCAGATCAAGGTCTGGGAGGCGCTGATGCAGATCCCGTCGGGGCATGTCACAACCTATTCCGAGATCGCGCAGGCGATCGAGCACCCCAAGGCCGTGCGCGCCGTGGGCACCGCGGTGGGGCGCAACCCGATCAGCTATCTGATCCCCTGCCACCGCGCCCTGCGCAAGTCCGGCGGATTGGGCGGCTATCACTGGGGGCTGCCGGTCAAACGCGCCATTCTGGCCTGGGAGGCCGCCCGCGAGGATGCTTGACCCGGCAATGGGCGGAGCCTTGCCGATTTCCCCGTGACAAGGGTGCCGGACAGGGCCATGTTATTGTATATCAGCAGCGACAGACCCCATGAATACGGGGCAATTAACCTGAAGAGGCACATACATATGATCCGGGCAAAATCCGCGATTCTTCTCGCCACCGTGGCAACCCTGGGCCTGAGCGCCTGTACCACTGGCCCCATGTTCGATGAAAACGATCCCAACCGTCAGGCCAAGCAGGGCGCGCTGATTGGCGCGGGTCTGGGTGCCATCACTGGCCGCCTGGCCGGGGGTGACGATGTTGGCGAACGCAACCGCGCCACCGTGGCCGGTGCTCTGGTTGGTGCCGCCGCCGGTGCCGCCATCGGCAACCAGCTGGACAAGCAAGAGGCCGAACTGCGCCAGCAGCTTGGGCCGGATACGACGATCCGCAACACCGGCGACCGCCTGATCGTGACGATGCCGCAGGATATCCTGTTCGCCACGGCCAGCGCCGAGCTGCGCCCGACGCTTGTCGCCGATCTGCGCGACGTCGGCGCCAGCCTTCTGGCCTATCCGAACACCACGGCTCAGGTCATCGGTCATACGGACAGCGACGGCGATGCCGCCTATAACCAGAACCTGTCGCAGCGCCGCGCGCAATCGGTGGCCAATGTCCTGATTTCCTCGGGCGTGCCGGGGGGCCGGATTTCGGTCATCGGTCGCGGCGAGGATCAGCCCATCGCGTCCAACCTGACGCCCGAAGGCAAGGCGCAGAACCGCCGGGTCGAGATCGTGATCCTGCCGAACTGACCTGCGCATTTGCGCACAAGACGTTACACAGCGCCGCGGCTTGCCGTGGCGCTGTTGCGTTGTAGGTATGGGTTACAACGCAAGAATGGAGCGCACAGATGAGCGGCATGACACTGCTGGGGATCAGCGGATCGCTGAGAAAAGCCTCGACCAATCGGTTGTTGCTGCAAGAGGCGGCGCGCCGCTTTGGCGAGGCGAAGTTTATCGAGGCGGACATCCGGTTTCCGCTGTTCGACGAAGACCTGCAAGACGCCGAAGGCATTCCCGAGCCGGTGCAGCGTCTGGCCGATCAGATCGCAAAGGCCGACGCGGTGATCGTGGCCAGCCCGGAATACAACAAAGGGATTTCCGGGGCTTTGAAAAACGCGCTGGACTGGGTCAGCCGGACCGAGGGCAATCCTTGGCGCGACAAGCCGGTTGCTGTTGTTTCGGCTGCGGCGGGCCGCGCGGGTGGCGAGCGGTCGCAAAACATGGCGCGCCTTGCGCTGACGCCGTTTCGTCCGCGTCTGTTGACCGGGCCCGAGGTGATGATTGCCCAGACCTCTCAGCAATGGGACGATCAGGGGCGTCTGACCAATGAATTCGGAATCAAGCTGCTGGATGAGTTGATGGCAGAGCTGCGCGCTGAGGCCGTGCGGATGCGCGGGTGATCAAGGGGCAGAGTGGGGGCCAGCCCCCACACCCCCGGAGTATTTTCGCCAAGAAGAAGCAAGGGTCAGGCGAGATTTGAGATCTCGATCAGGTTTCCGTCCGGGTCCCGGATGTATAGCGACAGGATCGGCCCGGTTGCGCCGGTGCGGAGGAGGGGGCCTTCCTCGATTGTGATGTCGTGATCGTTCAGGTGAGTTCGCCAGTCGGCGATTGGGGTGTCGGACAAAAAGCATAGATCGGCCGAACCGGGGCGCGGGGTGCGGGCCTTTGGGGTGAATTCGGCCCCGGCCTTGTGCAGGTTGATCTTTTGGGTGCCGAATTTCAGGGCCCAGCGGGTGCTGCCATCGGCGGGGGTGAAGGCCTGTGGTGTCATGCCCAGAACATCGCGGTAAAAGGCGCAGGTCACATCGACGTCGGTAACTGTCAGGACCAGATGGTCAAGGGACTGGACGGAGATCGGCATGCTTGGGATAACCCTGTCATCAGGAGATTGCCCATGCAGGATGCGCCCTTGGCCGAACATCGTCAAACCGATCTGATGGACCCGGCGCGCGCCCGCGCCTTTCAGGTGGCGCTGGGCAGTCAGCCGGATATTGAAGCGGGGGTGCCGCTGCCGCCGTTTTTTCACCAGCTCTATTTCTGGGATCCGCAACCGCCCGAGGGCCTGGGGCGCGATGGGCATCCCCGGGTTGGTCAGGGCCTGATCCCCGATATGGGTTTACCAAGGCGCATGTGGGCCGGTGGGGCGCTGACCTTTCATGCGCCGCTACGGGCGGGGGATCTGGCCGAAAAGGTCAGCGTTGTTGAGCGTGTCGAAAAGAAGGAAGGGCGAAGCGGGCCTTTGGGGTTTGTCACCCTGCGCCACCAGATTTTTCAGGCCGGGCATTTGTGCGTGACCGAGTTGCACGACCTGGTGTACCGCGAAGATCCCGATCCGGCCGCGCCGCGTCAGGTCCCGCCGCAGGCGCCGGTCGATGAGGTGTTTGCCGAGGAGGTCCGGTTCGATTCCACCCTGCTGTTCCGCTATTCGGCGCTGACCTTCAACGGTCACCGCATCCACTATGATCTGGATTATGCCCGGGATGTCGAAGGCTACGACGGGCTGGTGGTGCATGGCCCCCTGTTGGCGCAGCATTTGATGCTGATGGCGTCGCGCAAGGCGCCGCTGAAGGCGTTCCGGTTCCGGGCCACCGCGCCGCTGATGCATTTCGAAACCGCGACCCTGTGCCAAAAGGGGGCTGATTTATGGGTGCGCGGACCGGATGGGCGCCAATGCATGCAGGCCAGTATCGAGACATGAAAAAGGCCTCGCCGATCTGGCGAGGCCTCTGTTCCACGGATGAGAGAGACGCGGGGCTCAGCAGCCGGTGCCGTTGACCACCACCTTGACGGTGCGCAGCATCACGGCGAGGTCGGTCTTGAACGACAGCTTGCGCAGGTAGTCGGTGTCAAAGCCGGCGCGCTCGGCAAAGCTGGATTCGTTACGGACCGAGGTTTGCCAAAAGCCGGTGATGCCGGGGCGCAGCGCGTAATAGGCGGTGCCGGGGTACAGGTTTTGCTGGTTGACCATCATCGGACGCGGGCCGACAAGCGCCATGTCACCGCGCAGCACGTTCACAAGCTGCGGCAGCTCGTCCATCGAGGTTTTGCGGATGATGCGGCCGATGCGGGTGATCCGCGGGTCGTTCTTCAGTTTCTGATCGCGGTTCCATTCGGCGCGGGCCTCGGGGTTGGCGTTCAGATGTGCCTCGAGAAGGGCATCGGCGTTCGGCACCATCGAGCGCAGCTTCCACATGTAGAAGATGCGACCGTTCCGGCCGACGCGTTTCTGGAAATACAGCGGCGATGCGCCGTCGGTGGCGATCAGGGCCGCGATCGGCGCCAGGATCAGCAGGACGGGCAGGATGACAAGCAGAACCAGAACGACGTCCAGCGCGCGCTTGAAATGGTCACGATAGACAGTTGCACGCGGCTTCGCGAGAAGCGCTTCGTCAATCAGGGACTCGAACTTTGCCGTCGGCAGCGGCTGGCGAAGATGCAGTGTCAAGATGACCTCCTAAGTCATTCGTGACGGAGTGTGGCGACCACTGATCCTGACGTGAGGCAAGGAGATACCGTTCACCGGAACAGCGGTGTCAGACCTTTTTTGCCGTCATCAGGCTTTGTTCGATTACCCGAAAGCAGATCGGATAAAATTCAGCAGACTTACCGTTACTCCCAAGTGGAAGCACCAACCCCCAAGTGCCGTGTTTGCGCGAATTCAGACCAAATTGTGTTCTTATCGCTCGACCTCCACTTTATGCATGTGTCAGACCCCTACCGTCAACCAAGCGTTTCGCGCGCACGTTATAGTTGAAAAGCGTTGCGGCGCGGGGCTTTGGCGGGGGCGTTTTCGGCGCCCGCATCACCGGTGACGCGGCACAGTATTTTTTCCCCAAAAGCCGTGGCCAGGGCTGCCGAAAGTGGGTCGATTGCCGTTTTTCCTGGCCCAGACTTGTTTTTGAAGGTGCAACAATGCCCCGGCGGCCAATGAATTATTGTTTCGATTGGCAAGACAATTGCCCGCGATACTCCGGAAAGCCTGCGTTCTTGTCGTTGAATTTCTGGGTTTTGGGCGGGGGTGTTCCGCATCGTGGAAACAATCCCGCGACATGACGGGGTCCGAAAGGGGTCTTGTGGTCCGGTCCGATCGTCGACCGCTGGCCGCTGGCATGCAATGGGAAGTCGCTAAAATCAGACTCGAATGACAACAATTAACGGGCGAGTTAACGCCCTCACGAAATGTTACATGCCCGTCTATCGCGTGACAGAATGCGGCCGAATCAAGGCAAGCAGTTGCCACAATTTGGGCAAACTTCGCCCGAATCGCGCCTCATTTGGGGCAGGGCTCTCGGAAATGTGGCAGCGGGCTGCGGGGTGCAGAGTTGTAAGCGGCCTTGCCTGCGGATATGTCCAAGCAGTCTGATCCAAGCAGCAGGAAGGGCATGGCATGGCCAACCATCTTTATCAGGGCGATTTGCCCGACGATTTGCAGCTTGGGCCCGTCGTGGCGATCGATTGCGAGACCATGGGCCTTAACCCGCACCGCGACAGGCTGTGCCTGGTCCAGTTGTCGGGGGGCGACGGCAACGCTCATCTTGTCCAGATCGCCCGCGGGCAAGCCGAGGCGCCGAACCTGGCCCGCCTGTTGCGTGATCCCGACGTGCTGAAGCTGTTCCATTTCGGCCGCTTTGATATTGCCGCCATGTACCATGCCTTTGGTGCGCTGGCGCAGCCGGTCTATTGCACCAAGATCGCCAGCCGGTTGGTCCGCACCTTTACTGACCGTCACGGGTTGAAGGCGCTGACGCAGGAACTGATCGGTGTCGACATTTCCAAGCAGCAGCAAACCAGCGACTGGGGCGCGGCCGAGCTGACCAAGGCGCAGATGGACTATGCCGCGTCGGATGTGCTGCACCTGCACCGCCTGCGCGATGCCCTGGACGCCATGCTGGAGCGCGAAGGCCGCGCGGCGCTGGCCCAATCCTGTTTCGATTTCCTGCCGACGCGCGCCTTGCTTGACCTTGAAGGATGGCCCGACACGGACATCTTTGCCCATGCTTGACGCAAGGGGGGCATAAGACATGGTGCGCCGCATCGGCCTGTATTCCCG
Organism: Tropicibacter oceani; assembly: GCF_029958925.1. Taxonomy (NCBI): domain Bacteria; kingdom Pseudomonadati; phylum Pseudomonadota; class Alphaproteobacteria; order Rhodobacterales; family Roseobacteraceae; genus Pacificoceanicola; species Pacificoceanicola oceani. The sequence continues at coordinate 464,040 of NZ_CP124616.1, read as the reverse complement.
GGTGATCGCCTGGTTGAAGATCCTGCTGCCCTTGGCGGCGCTTGTGCTTTTGTCCACGTTGTTCCTGTTGTCTCGCAGCACGGAACAGGTGCTGGACATGCCTTTTGCCGAGGCCCTGCGCGGCGAGGGGATCGCGCGCGAACACGTCGGTGCGCCCTATTACGCCGGCACGACCGAAAGCGGCGACATGCTGACGATGACCGCGACATCCGCCGCCCCCGAAGGCGAAGGCCAGATCCGCGCCGAAGACCTGGCCGCCCGGTTGCGCAAGCCCGACGGCAGCGAAATTCTGTTGAACGCGGCCCATGCCACGGTGCGCGACAGTGACCAGACCGCCCTGATGGAAGGCGGCGTGCGCATCGAAAGTTCTTCGGGGTATGTGCTGAACACCCAGACCCTGAATTCCGCCATCAACCGGATCGAGGCGGAAAGCGGCGGCCCGGTACAGGGCGACGGGCCGCTGGGCACCATCGAGGCCGGAAAGATGCGGATCGAAACCTCGGATGAAGACGGCGGTGTGCAACTGCTTTTCACCGAGGGGGTAAAGCTGGTATATACGCCGAAAGATTGAAAGAGTGCTGCCTCATGATCCGTAGATTTCTAATCGCCCTTGCCGTCGCGGGCCTGCCCGCCCTGGCCGCGGCACAGGGCACCGACGTCAAGTTCGGCAGCCTCAAGCAGGACACCAGCGCCCCGGTCGAAGTCACCGCTGACGCGCTGGCCGTCAACCAGAACGCGGGAACGGCGCTGTATACCGGTAACGTGGTGATCATCCAGGGCGACATGCGCCTGGCGGCCCCGCGTGTGTTGGTCGTCTATTCCGAGGCGCAGGGCCGAATCGAACGGATGGAGGCCACTGGCGGCGTCACCCTGGTCAGCGGAGAAGAGGCCGCCGAGGCCGAGCGCGCCGATTACGATATCGAAGGCGGCACCGTCGTCATGTCCGGCAATGTGCTGCTGACCCAGGGCCAGAATGCGCTGACCTCGGAAAAGATGGTGGTCAACCTTGAAAGCGGCGCGGCGCAGATGTCGGGCCGTGTGAAAACCATTCTGCAGCCGGAGAAGGGGCAGTAATGTCCCGGCCTGAATTGACGGTAACCGAAGGGGCAAGCGGGCTTCAGGTAAACCACCTTCGCAAAAGCTATCGCAAGAAGGTGGTCATTCGTGACGTGACCATGCGGCTGGACCGCGGCGAGGTCGTCGCGCTTCTGGGGCCGAACGGGTCGGGCAAGACGACCTCGTTCTATGCCATCGCCGGATTGGTGAACCCTGATGCGGGACAGGTGCTGATCGACGGGCGCGATGCCACATACCTGCCGATGTACCGACGTGCGCGCCTGGGCATCGGCTATCTGCCGCAGGAAATGTCGATTTTTCGCGGTCTCAGCGTCGAAGACAACATCACGGCCGTTCTGGATATTGCAGAAGCCGACCGCCACCGGCGCCGCGAACGGCTGGAGGAACTGCTGGGCGAATTCTCGATCGAACATCTGCGCCGCGCGCCGGCGCTGGCGCTGTCGGGGGGCGAACGCCGCCGCGTGGAAATCGCCCGCTGCCTTGCCGCCGATCCGAAATACCTGCTGCTGGACGAACCCTTTGCCGGGGTCGATCCGATCAGCGTGGGGGACATCCGGCATCTTGTGGCCGACCTGAAAAAGCGCGGCATCGGGGTGCTCATCACCGATCACAACGTGCGTGAAACGCTGGAAATCGTGGACCGTGCCTATATCCTGCATGACGGTCAGGTCCTGATGTCCGGCACCCCCGAAGAAGTCGTGCGAAACGAAAACGTCAGGCGTGTTTACCTGGGCGACAGCTTTCGCATGGGGTGACGCCCCTTCGCAGCAAGTTGTTTGGGAATTGCGCGGGCTTTCTTCCCGGTTTCGATTGACAGCCGGGGGCATTCTCCTCTCAAATGAAGGTATGACACGCTGCGCCGAAGCATGGCTGACCGACGTAACCTTCACTTTTGGGGGGCGGCGTCAGCAAACCAAGGCAACAGCGTGTTTTCCCTGACCAGCAAGCCAGACCATGGGGCATCCGTGTCCTGTTCTGCTGCGCCTGCCGGTAAATAACTATAAAAGGACTGAACATGCGCTATCAGATTACGGGAAAGCATATCGACGTGGGCGAGGCCCTGCAGACCCACGTCAAGACTGAACTGGGCGTCGCTTTGGACAAGTATTCGCAGCGACCGACCGACGCAAACGTCATCTTTTCCAAAAGCGCTCATGAGTTCGTCTGCGAGGTCGTCGTTCACCTGTCGACAGGGTTGAACGCGTCGGCCAAGGCGCACGCGACGGAAATCTACGCCGCTTTTGACGACTGCGTTGAAAAGATGGACAAACAGCTGCGCCGCTACAAGCGCCGCCTGAAAGACCATCACAGGGATCGCACGGAACCCGTTGAACTTCTCGGGGCATCCTCTTATATCCTCGCATCCGATGTTGAATCGGACGCCGAAGAGCCGGAAACGCTGCAGCCGATCATCGTGGCCGAAATGGAAACCTCCATTCCGTCCCTGTCTGTCGGCGAGGCGGTGATGCAAATGGAACTGGCAGGGGCCCCCGTCCTTGTGTTCCGGAACGAAAAGAAGGATGGCCTGAACGTCGTGTATCGGCGCGAGGACGGAAACATCGGGTGGATTGATCCATAAGCCCGAAACCGACCGCGTTAATGGAACAGTAACGATGGTCAAGCATACGGGCAGAGCATGAAATTTTTGGACCTACTCAAACCCGAAGCCGTCAAGGTTGTCAGTGCCGTTTCCAGCAAGAAACGCCTGATCCATGACGTTGCTGATCTGGCTGCCGCCGCCCACGGGTTGGCGGCTGGCCCGACCGTCGAAGCCTTGATGGAGCGCGAGTCGCTTGGACCAACCGGCGTGGGGCATGGCGTGGCCTTGCCCCATGCACGCATTGCCGGGCTTGAATCGGTGGTCGGCACCTTCATCCTGCTGGAAAAGCCGATCGACTTCGAAGCGGTGGACCGCCAGCCGGTTGACCTGGTCTTTTCGCTGTTCGCCCCCGAAGAGGCGGGCGTTGAACACCTAAAGGCGCTGGCGCTGGTGTCCCGTTCGCTGCGCGACGGAAACCTGTGCGCGAAACTGCGGGCCAACCCCGACGCGGGCACGCTGTTCACGATCCTTACGGAATCCGAAGTGGTCAAAGCCGCCTGAATCAGGCTGGGCGGCGAAACACTGATTTGAAAAAGGCCCCGCCTGATCTGGCAGGGCCTTTTTCCGTTCAGGCCCAGTTGTCGAAACCGAACATGACGTAGTCGCGTTGATAGGCGTCGCGGGCCAGCGCCTCGATGGTGTCATCGTGGATTTCGGCCAGCGAAAAGGGCGCGGCGGTGGGCACGGACAGCGGATCGGCCGGGGCGCCGTGCCCGACCTGCATGGCCAGCGCGGGCAGATAGCCTGCCATTTCATCCTCGCGCACGATCATGTCGGGCAGGGTGAATTCTGCCATGCCCTGGATGCACTGCGCCTGCGTGGCCCAATGGCCATCGACCCGAACGGCGGTCTGCCCTTGCAGGTTCGCCTTGACCCATTCCAGCCAGGCGGTAAAGGCCACCCGATGGGCGTTGGCGTTATAACTGGCGTCCGGCTCGCCCTCTGGGATGGGCAGGTTGTGGGCGCGGCGCAGCGTCTTGCGGATACCGGCAAAGCTGCCCTTTTTCGTGGTCAGGATCTTGCTGCAAAAGGCCTCGTGCGCGCGGGCCAGGGGGTGACGCACCACGGTGAAGCTGCGGTGGCCAGGGCGCTCGCGCTTCCAGGCGCGCAGGCTGCCCTGGTTGAACTTGGTCACCAGCGCGTCTTCGTCCACACCATCAAGCGCGCAGAGCCATTGCGTCACCGCCGCTTCGGGGCCAGAGCGGATAGGCATGTACAAAAGCGGCGTCCGGGCCGCGGCAATATACGACGGCACCACGGGCCCGCGGCGCGGTTCGAAATTGGGCGTCCGGGCCAGGTTGAACCGGTCCAGCCGGGCCAGCGCCGTCGCCATCTGGTCAAAATTCTCGACCTTCTCGGAAAGCGGTTCGGGGTTCTGGCGCTTCAGCGCGGTGTTCAGGCTGTCCAGCTGGGACCGCGCGCCCAACCAGCGGGCAAGGCCGTTCATCACGTCAACGTCCTGCAGGTCTTCGTAAGCGACGTAAAAGGCAGTCTGCGCGGTGGTCTGCAGGGCCTTCATCAGCGTGACCTGAAAATCCTGCAGTGCCGCCAGGTGGGTTTCGAATTCCTGGGCGTCGAACTGAACGCGCGCGTCCTTGCGCCGCTTGACGTTGGTCAGTTTCCACTGGCCGGTGGCCTGCGCGATCTTCCAGCTGATATAGCTGTCGGCGGGATTGCGCGTCAGCACGATCTTGGCCACGCGCGGGTCGTCCAGCAGCGTCTGCAACACGCGCGGATCGTGGTCGTGAAAATAGCGGAACCCGCCGATGCCGCCCGGCGTGCGATGGCGGATTTCGTCCAGCAGGCGAAACGGCGCAGCATCGCGTTCGCTTTGGGTGACGCCAAGGATGTCGCCGGAATTGGGATAGCCGATGAAATGCGGGTTGAACGCCTCGCCATGGCAGGTGATGCCGTCAAAGGCGTTCAGGTTCGCCTCGAGGAAATTGGATCCGGTGCGCATTTCGGCAAACACGACGAAGCAGTCGAAACGGTCGGACATGAGGGCCTATTTCTTGATCAGGTAAGGTTTGCGAGACTGGTCGCGGATATGGCGGGGGATGGGATCGACCGGAAAATCGCCCATCAGGTAAGGATGCATGCCTTGGTTCTTGAGGTTCTGCAAGAACTGCCCAAAACCGGTCAGATCCTCCAGGCGCGGGGCCTCGGACAGGCGCCGCATGGATTTCTGGCCGATCTCGTCGATGATGACCTGAAGCGGCTCCATCGGGGCCTCGATGAACTCGGCCATGGTCCAGACGCGAACGCGGGCCTTGACGTCAGGGCTGCGCAGTTCGTCCAGCATCTTGCTTTCGATCTTTTGCAGCGTGGCGGCGCGCGCCCGAAGATCGGCGAAATTGGCGTTTGACTTGAACAGGGGAACGGCCCAGGCCCCCGAGATCACGCTGATCTGCGCATTGGGATCACGGGCCATGTGCCAGTTGATCTTGGGGTTGTCGGCGGGGCCGTATTGAAAACACTGCCGTTCCCCGCGCGTGTTCCACAGCAGGTTGCTGAGAAAGGCATGCGGGTTGGCATCGCGCAGCTTGGCGTTGTCGGACAGCGCGCCGTTGATCACGGTCTGGCCGCCTGCGAATTCCGCCCGGCCCGGGGCGAACAGATGGCCATGAACCTGCGCGCCGGTTGCCCGGCCAAGCCAGGGGGCGAAGTCCTGAAACAGTTCGGCAAAGCCTTGAAAGACCGAGTATTTGCCGGCCGTCTTGCCATTTTCCCAGCCGTAGTTGGGAAAGCGGCTTTGCATGTACAACCCAGGGCGGCCACGGGTGCGCCTTTCGACCGCCTTGGCAAAGATGCGGTCGATCTTGCCGGGGTTGGGTTCCTGCCGCGACAGGGCGCGGTCGGGATCGGTCAGAAAGGCCTGGTACAGCCGCTCTGCATGCGGCCAGATCTTGCGCGCGACAAAACAATCGGACCGCCGCAGCAGTTGCAGATGATCGTCGTAAAAGATGTGCGGTTTGCCCTGAAAGTCGAATTTCGACAGGGTCAGTGACCGGCTTTCGATGCTGGTGGAATACAGCCGCGCCAGCGTCTGAAAATAGCTTTCGTCAGGAATCCAGACGCGCCGGAAATAGGCGTCGTACTGCGCGCGCGCCGGGTCCTGCAGGATGGCGGACAGGGTCTGGCGCGTCAGGCACCACCACTGCGATCCCATGTGCGGAACGATATCGTCGGGGATGGCGCGTTTATAGCCCACCATCCGCTGCACTTCGACGAACTTGTCGAACAGATAGCGGTGCTTGCGCCAGGAAAACGGAAACCGCAGGGTGAACCGTTCTTCGTCTAGCCCGCCAACGGTCCAGGGAACATCGGCGGTTGTGGCGCTTTCGATGAAATCGGTGCGTGGGCGATCCGCCAGGTATTGCTGCAACTCGTGCACCGGGCGCAGCGGCAGGCAAGAGCCGGACGAAAGATAGACGTGCCGGACGTCGTCAAATTTCTCCAGCATCAGTTCGGACGCATCCTGCGATGCGGCGACCAGCCCCCAAGTGCCCCATTCGCAGCGGTGGCGTTTGGACAATAGGATCTGTGGTTCGCCCCGCAGCCTTTGGGCAAAGCGGTCATAGGTTGCTTTGGGCACCATCTTGTCGACGTGGATCACCACCGGACAGCCGCCGCGCGCCCAGTGCCGCGCCGTCTGTTCGGCCCGGTCAAGCGCCGTGTGGACCAGCATGACGATCCCGACGGTCATGCCCAGTTCCCCTTGGACATCAGGCCCAGGATCTCAAGCTGTCGCCAGTTGATGTATTTTTCGGACCACTTGCACCACAGTTCGGGATTGTCCTTGATGCCCTCGGCATAGGCCAGGTATTCGCGCGACGCGCCATAGTGCTGGCCACGGGTCAATTCCTCGGCGGCCTTTTCGGTGAAGGTGTCCAGGAACTTGGTGTGCAGCAACATGCCGCTGGCCTTTTCGCCGCCCCATTCGTCGTAGACCAGGTTCAGCCCGCGCGGCAAAAGATTGTGGGTCGAGCTGACATAGACATAGCCCCGGTCCCATTTCACCAAAGGGATCTTGTTCAGTGCCGGGGCCAGTTCCGGCGTGTCGGCGAAAAAGACCCGGGCGCGGGGGCCGCCCTGAATCCACAGGTTGCCGAACTGGGGGTTCTTTTTCAGCGTGTAATTTCCGGCATCGAACCAGGATGCGATTTCCAGTGGGTTCTGCCCGGGCATATAGGGTTGCTGGTCGATCCGGCCCTTTGGATACATGTCCAGCAACATGGCCGAGAAGGATTTGATCGACGAGGCATCCAGCCAGTCGGTCAGCGCGCGCAGCGGGCGGGTGTCGCAGAACGGATAAAGGAACAGCTCGTCCGGGTCGACGGTCAGGCACCAGTGGCCCTGACCGTATTTCATCAACAGCCAGTTGATCCAGTCGACCCCGAACCGCGACCGTTTGTATCCCGCCTGCGTGGTCCAGACCGACACATCGTCCTGTTGCGACAGATACCCAAGCGATCCATCGTCGCTGTCGTTGTCGACAAAGAAGAAATGGTTCACGCCCATGTCGCGGTAGTAGTTCAGGAAATAGGGCAGCCGCACGCCTTCGTTGCGCTGGGTGCAGAACAGCAGGATGTCTGACGATTTGATCCTGGCTGTGTTGTTGGTGACGGGATTCAGTTCGCGCCGCTTGCGAAAGGCGCGAATACGCCAGCGCTTGCGCTGAAGCCTAAGCCGATATGACCGCCATGCGCCCAACTGATTGCCCCTAAACTGGCCGTTGCAACGGCTCTGTACCACTCACCGGCTATCAGATCATCGTTAATACGGTCTTGAAATGCGCATCCCAGCTGGGCGGGCTCCATCCCTGCCCATCGCATTTTTCTGCCCCGTGCCCTGTTTGATCCGACCCAGCCAAACCCCTTATCTCTTGCGCCCAAAGATAACGATCCGAGGCGGGTGCGTAAACGGGAATATTTCCAAGCACTTCGCGATAGATCGGCAGGTCGTTGCACAGGGCGGGCACGCCAAGGGCGGCGGCTTCGATCGGGGGCAGGCCATAGCCCTCGGCGAGGCTGGGAAACAGCAGGCCCCTGGATCCCTGCAGCAGGCCAAAGACCTGCCCATCGTCCAGGCCGGGCAGTTCGTGCACGCGGGGTGGTTTCGCGTCCAGACGGGCCAGAACGGCGTCATTTTCCCAGCCACGATTACCGCAGATCAACAGGTGAGCGTCAGGGATGTCCTGCCACAGGTCCAGCAGCAGGGCATGGTTCTTGCGCGGCTCGATGGTGCCAAGGCAGACGAAATAGGGATGCCCGTCCCAAGCGCCGCTGGGCGGTGTCCCCGGCCTAGGCATGGGCACGCCAAGATGGGCCACAACCGTCTTTGGCATCAGGGGGGCGGCATGGCGCAACACGTCGGATTGTGTCTGCGCAGAATTGCAAAGGATCAGATCGGCGTGCCGCGTGGCGGTCTGTAGAAAAACCTTGAAGGATCGCGCGGTTTCCGGGCGTTGATACTCTGGGTGATCCAGGGGGATCGTGTCGTGGATCAGCACCGCGGTCCTGCTGTCGCGGATCAACCGCAGGGCGGACAGCACCCGTTCTGTCAAGTTTGAATGGCCGACATTCAGGTAATGCACCCCGGGCGGCAAATGCCGGCGCAGCATCCGCGACAGGCGGATCGGCAGGCACCGGTCAAGACAGATGCGCCGCAGATCGGATTCCGCCCGTGCGCGCATCGGATCCAGCCCGCGCTTGACCGAGGACAGGCGGTCCGCCGGGCCGAAATCGCCCGTCTCCAGTGTCTTGTGAAAAACCGCACAGCCGGCGCGATCCAGCAGGACATAGCCAAAGGCGCTTTTGACCAGCCCGAACAGGGGGGTGTCCAGCGTCAGCAGCTGGTCAAGATAGGCCTTTTCGACCCGGTCCACGCCAGTAAACGGGCGTCCGGCGCGGCGGGTCAGACGGGTCAGGTCCAACAGCCGCGCAGAGGGCGCGCTATTTGTCGTAATGTCCATTGCGGTGCCAGTTCCAGGCATCCCCGATCATCTGCGGCAGGGTCGAACGTTGCGGGCTCCAGCCCAGCTCGGCCTCGGCGCGGGTCGATCCGGACACCAGCTTGGTCGCGTCCCCGGCGCGGCGGGGGCCTTCGGTAAACGGCACTTCAAGGTTCGTGACGCTGCGCGATGCGTCGATGACCTGGCGCACGGAAAACCCCTTGCCGGTGCCCAGGTTGAAAACCCGGCTGCCATTGCCCTCCTGAAGCCATTTCAGCCCCAGGACATGCGCATCGACCAGATCGCAGACATGCACATAATCGCGGATGCAGGTGCCGTCGGGCGTGTCGTAATCCGTGCCGTGAATGGTCAGGCCGGGGCGCTTTCCGTCGATCGCTTCGAGCATGACGGGGATCAGGTGGGTTTCGGGGCGGTGGTGTTCACCGACCTCGCCATCCGGATCGCCGCCCGCCACGTTGAAATAGCGAAAGATCACATGCCGCAGGCCATGTGCCGCCTCAAAGTCGCGCAGGATGTTTTCGACCGCGCGCTTGGACGCGCCATAGGCGTTCAGCGGTTCCTGCGGAGTGGTTTCGTCCAGCACGACATTGTCGTGTTCGCCATAAGTGGCGCAGGTCGAGGAAAAGACAAAGTCCAGAACCCCGGCGGCAACGGCGGCCTCGATCAGGGTCAGCGACCCCTGGACGTTGTTGCGCCAGTACAGGCCGGGCTTGGCCATCGCTTCGCCGACCTGTGACAGGGCTGCGAAATGCATGACGGCAACCGGGCGGTAGGTGGCAAAGACATCGTCCAGGCGGGCGCGGTCGGTCAGATCGCCCCGCTCGAACGGGCCGAATTTGACGGCGTCTTCCCAGCCGGTGACCAGGTTGTCGTAGGTGACGGGGGTGAACCCGGCCTTGGCCAATGCCTTGCAGGCATGGCTGCCGATATAGCCCGCGCCGCCGGTGACCAGAACATGCGCCACGGGGGTTATTCCGCGGCTTTCCTGCTGGCCATGATTTCCTGAAGATAGGCCTCCAGGTCATCGCGCAGATCATCGCGGGCCAGGCCAAAGGCCACGGTGGCTTGCAAGAAGCCTGCCTTGGACCCGCAGTCAAAGCGCTGGCCACGGAAGCGGTAGCCATAGACACCGTCGCCCTCGGGCAGCAGTTCCTGCGCGATCGCGTCGGTCAGCTGGATTTCACCACCCGCGCCCGATTTCATCTTGTTCAGGTGCTTGAAGATGTTCGGCGACAGGATATAGCGCCCGATCACCGCAAGGTTCGACGGCGCCGTTCCGGCGGCGGGCTTTTCCACCATGTTCTTGACCGAAACCATGGTGCCCATGTCCTCTTTGACATCGAGGATGCCGTAGGACGATGTCTTTTCCTGCGGGACTTCCATCGCGGCAACCATGCTGCCACCGGTTTCCTCGTAGGCTTCGACCATCTGCTGCAAGCAGGGCTTTTCGGCGGCGATCACGTCGTCGGGCAGCATCACGGCAAAGGGTTCGTTGTGCACAAGGCGGCGCGCGCACCAGACCGCGTGGCCCAGGCCAAGCGCCCGGTGCTGGCGGATATAGGCAATCTCGCCCGAGTCCATGTTGGTGGTCTTGAGGATTTCCAGCAGGTCGTCCTTGCCCTTTTTACGCAGCTCCTGTTCCAGCTGCGGGGCATGGTCGAAATAGTCTTCGAGAGCGCCCTTGCCGCGCGAGGTCACAAAGATGAATTCCTTGATGCCGGCGGCGCGGGCTTCGTCGATGGCGTACTGGACAAGGGGGCGATCGACCAGGGTCATGATCTCTTTCGGGACCGACTTGGTGGCCGGAAGAAAACGGGTTCCCATGCCTGCAACCGGGAAAATCGCTTTCGTCACCTTCTTACGCATCACCTTGCTCCATAACGAATTGTATCAACTGCTGCGTTTATCGCATGAATGCTGCGCCAGCACTATAGCGCGTATCGGGAATTCAGGGGGGAAAAACGTGAGTTTTGCGCAATGGCGGCGCGCATGCATCACTTTGCGCCGTGGCCCTATCCGAATTCGCCGCGCACCGGCGCGACGCGCGCCGTTTCGGCGCGAACCCTTTTTGAAAACCGCCAATAGCGCATCAGGGGCATGTCGCGCCGGCTGCGGCCAAAGCGCCCGCCCAGCTGTTCCCAGACCCCGTCCGGTGAAAACCGGACACGGTGAAAGCGCGCTGTGGGTGAAAACAGCAACAGGCTGACGATCTGCCCGTCGCGCACCGCCCGGGCGGCGGCCTCGCGCAGGGTTCGCGCCTGCCAGATGCGCCCGGACAGCACCAGGCGCGGGGCGCCGGGGCGACCGGGGTAGGCAAGAAACGCCTGGTCCGTCGGGGCAATCGGCGCCAGGGTGGACACCGGACGCCCGGCGCCATCGCGGGCGCCGCGATCAAGGCTGCGCAGCAGCCGCCAGACATCGTCGGCGCCCAGCGGGCCACGCTGCATCATGCGCAAAAGCCGCAGGCGTTGTGCCCGGCGAAAGGCCTTCCACGCGGGTTTGAGTTGTTTGGCGGGCGCATGTTTGCGCAGGAACAGCATCTGGGATGCGCCGATCTGGGCCAGATCCCTTGGCGTACGGTCGGCGGCGCGCCGGTCGCTGGCCTCGAACCCGTGGTGAACCTGCGCCAGCGGAACGATCGCGGTGCGCAACCCGGCCTGCGCCAGCCGCATGTTCAGGTCGGTTTCATCCAGATAGAACCGAAAACCGGGGTCGAACCCGCCCATCTGGGCCAAAAGGTCGCGCCGGACCGCCATGTTCGTGCCTTCGGTCTTGATCGCCTTTCCGGCCTCGGGGGCAAAGACGACCGGATCCTGACCGGTCATGTCCAGGTCAAAGGCCTGGCCGGTGTCATCGACACCGCGGGCCTGCCACTGAAAGGAAATGCCGTTGCGCCCGATCACATAGCCCCCGGCGGCGGCCACGTCCGGTGCGGCGAAGGGCGCGGTCAAATGCTGCAGCCAAAGCGGTTCGGGCACCGCATCATCGTCGACAAAGGCAACGATGTCCCCCGCCGCCGCGGCAATCCCGGCGTTGCGTGCCGCCGAGATATTGGCCTGGTCAAAGCCGATGCGCCTGATCAGGGCCGCATCCTGCCTTGCGTCGGTTGCGGCAATCCCCTGCGGGCAGGCCACGACGACGATCTCGTAATTCGGATAGTCCAGTTGCCCCAGCCCGTTCAGGCAGCGCATCAGCGCCTGTGGCCGCCCACGGCTGACCACGATGACGCTGACGGCGGGGCTGTTCATGTCAGGCCTCTTTCAGATCCACCCCGGGGGCGTAGGCAATGAAGAACGGGTTGGCAAAACCACCCTTGCCGTAAACCAGCGGCGTGTGGTCGTCGAACCGGACAACCTGTCCACCTGCGCCGCTCAGAACGGCATGGCCGGCGGCGGTGTCCCATTCCATCGTGCGCCCGACGCGCGGGTAGATATCCGCCTCGCCCGTGGCCACCAGACAGAACTTGAGCGACGATCCCGCGCTTTTCATGTCCTTGACGGCATACTTGTTGATGTAATCGTCGGTCGCCTGATCGCGGTGCGATTTGCTGGCAACCACCATCAGCGCGTCGTTGTTCGGCTGCGACACCTTGATCGCCTTGGTTTCGCCGGGCTGGTCGGGATGGAAAGGGCCCATTTCCTCGACCGAGGCACCGGTGGTGTCGGTATAGAACATGCGGCCACGTGCCGGGGCATAGACCACGCCGCGCGTCGGCACGCCGTCTTCGACAAGTGCGATGTTCACGGTGAAATCGCCGCGCCGGTTGATGAATTCCTTGGTGCCGTCCAGCGGATCGACGATCAGGAAGGTCATGGCCGACACGTCATGGCTGTCGGCCTGTTCTTCGGTGACCAGCGCCACATCCGGGAAAGCGGCGCGCAAACCGGCCGAGATCAGGGCATCGGCGGCTTCGTCCGCTTCGGTCACGGGGCTGGCGTCGGACTTTACCTTTACCTCGAACTCGTCGGAATTGTAGATTTCCATGATCTTGTCGCCTGCCTCCAGGGCCAGACGACGCATGACCTTAACCAGTTCGGAATAGTTCAAGGCAACTCTCCTTTTTGCGCAAGCGATGCGGATTTATTGATTTGAAAACCTACCCGCCTTATGGTGCGATTTGAAAAGAACGGCAAGAAGCCGCAACCCCGCCCTCGCATCGGAGCAGTGAGCGCATGTTTCAAGTTACCAAACCGCGGTCGCGGCTGGGTTCTGCCGTCTACATCGCGGAGCTGATTTACCACAATTCGGTGCGGGCGGTGCGCAAGACCCATGGCAATGCCATCCTTGCCATCCTGATGAACATGCTGCAGACGGTCATTTTCGTGCTGGCCTTCTTTTTCATGTTCCAGATCCTGGGGTTGCGCGGTGCGGCGCTACGCGGCGACTTCATGATCTACATCATGACCGGCGTCTTCCTTTACATGACGCATTCGAAAACGCTGGGCGCGGTGGCGTCGTCGGAAGGGCCGGCAAGCCCGATGATGCAACACGCGCCGATGAACACCGCGATTGCGATCGCCTCGGCGATGCTGAGCACGCTTTACATCCAGTTGCTGTCGCTGATTGCCATCCTCTTTGTCTATGACGTGGCCTTCAATCCCTTTGTCATGCAGGAAATCCATGACCCGATCGGCTGTCTGGCCATGATCCTTCTGTCGTGGTTTTCCGGGGCGGCCATCGGGATGGTCTTTCTTGCGGCCAAGCCCTGGGCGCCGACACCGGTCAGCATCATTTCCACCGTCTATCAGCGGGCGAACATGATCGCCTCGGGCAAGATGTTCGTGGCCAATGCCATGCCCAGCTACATGCTGGTGATGTTCGACTGGAACCCGTTGTTCCACACCATCGACCAGGCCCGCGGCTATGCCTTTGTCGACTACAACCCGCGCAATTCGGATTGGGAATATGCGCTGTACCTGTCGCTGGTCCTGATCATGATCGGCCTGATGGGCGAATTCTATACCCGCAAACATGCCTCGGCATCCTGGAGCGCGCGGCGCTGAGGGTCAGGGATTCATCACTAGGGGCAGGGCGGCATCAAGGGTATCGTCAGGGAAACCTCGATGCCAAAGGAATGTCCCATGCGCCGACTGATCCACCTTCTTGCCGTCCTTGTCACGCTGGGGCTGGGGGCGCCGGCCCTAGCGCAGGAGTATCCCGCGCTGCATGACGTGACGGGCGTCGCATCGGATGATGTGCTGAACGTGCGCAGCGGGCCGGGCGCCGGGCACGAGATCGTCGGCACGCTTGGCCCCTACGACACCGGGGTCGAGGTGATCCGCCTGAACGAAACCGGCACTTGGGGATTCGTGAACACGGGCGAGCAATCGGGCTGGACCTCGATGCGCTTTCTTGCGGCGCGTCCCGGCGGCACCCTGCCGGACTGGCCTGCGCTGTCCTGCTTTGGCACCGAACCGTTCTGGAGCCTGACCATCAATCAGGGTCAAAGCGCCGTCATGAACAACATGGGGCAGCAACAGGGGTATTCGGTGGGCAACCTGGTCAAGGCAAGCGGAAGGCCCTGGCCCTATGCGCTGTTCGGGCAGGCCGGGCTCGAGAGCCTGAGCGCGGTGATCACGCCGGGCTATTGCGACGACGGCATGTCGGATCGGGAATTCGGGCTGACCATCGCGTTGATCCTGCAGGGCAACCAGCAGGCGTATTACAGCGGCTGCTGTGCGCTGGATGGTCGCTGATCCACCCTAGGTCACGACCCGCAGCGTCAGGTTGATCCGCCCGCCATCCCTGAGCAGCGAGGACGAGCCAAAGCGGATGCGATCCACCCCGTGATAGGCCAGCCGCGCCGCGCCGCCCATCACCACCACGTCGCCTGATTTCAGCCAGTGCGACGCGGTCGGGCCGCCGCGTTCGGGGTTGCCCATGCGGAACAACCCGTCGTCGCCCAGTGACACCGACAGGACCGGGTAGGTGAAATCGGCTTCGTCCTTGTCCTGGTGCAGGCCCATGCGCGCGCCTTCTTTGTACCAGTTCACCAGGCAGCATTCCGGCGGGCGCGGGCAAGCGGCCAGATCCTCCCAGATCGCCAGGACCGAGGCAGGGATCGGGGGCCATGCCAAGCCGTCGGGGTGCCGGGGCTCATAGCGATACCCGCGCCGGTCCGTGACCCAGCCAAACTGCCCCGCCGCTGACATCCGCACCGACATCGGCTGCCCGCGCGGCGTGACCGGCTGGACAAGCGGCGCGGCGCGCAGAACCTGCCGCAAATCGTCCACCATCGCCTCTTGGGCGGGGCGGTCCAGATAGCCGGGATGGATGTGAAACCCCTTTTGAACCAAAGTCTGCGGCAAAGGATTCCCCCTTGGTATGTGCAAAGTTGCGATTTTCCGTCCAATTGCGCGCTGTGCGGTGCTTGCAGGGCGCGGAACCCCTCCTTATATACCCTCCGAAGCCGCCCGAGGGGCAATCCCCAAGGGCCTCAGAAATGCGGGGCAGGATGCCGTAACGGGTCCGAACCTCGTGACATCGCCTTGACTTAGAAAAGGGATCGAAAATGGCCAAAGTAATCGGTATCGACCTCGGCACCACCAACTCTTGCGTTGCCATCATGGACGGCAGCGCCGCACGCGTCATCGAAAACTCCGAAGGCGCACGTACCACCCCCTCGATCGTCGCCTTCACCGAAGACGAACGTCTTGTGGGTCAGCCGGCCAAGCGCCAGGCTGTGACCAACCCGGAAAACACCGTGTTCGGCGTCAAGCGCCTGATCGGCCGTCGCAATGACGACGCGAACCTTGCCAAGGACCGCAAGAACATGCCGTTCGAAGTTGTCGATGGCGGCAACGGCGACGCATGGGTCAGGGCGCGCGGCGAAAAGTATTCGCCCAGCCAGATTTCCGCCTTCATCCTGGGCAAGATGAAAGAAACCGCCGAGAGCTATCTTGGCGAAGAGGTGACGCAGGCCGTCATCACCGTGCCCGCCTATTTCAACGACGCCCAGCGTCAGGCCACCAAGGACGCCGGCAAGATCGCCGGCCTTGAAGTGCTGCGCATCATCAACGAACCCACCGCCGCTGCGCTGGCCTACGGTCTGGACAAGAAAGAAACCCGCACCATCGCGGTTTATGACCTTGGCGGCGGTACCTTTGACGTGACCATCCTGGAAATCGACGACGGCCTGTTCGAAGTCAAATCCACCAACGGCGACACCTTCCTTGGTGGTGAAGACTTTGACATGCGCATCGTCAACTACCTTGCCGAGCAGTTCAAAAAGGACAACGGCGTCGACCTGACCAAGGACAAGATGGCGCTTCAGCGTCTGAAGGAAGCGGCCGAAAAGGCCAAGATTGAACTGTCCTCGACCAGCCAGACCGAAATCAACCAGCCCTTCATCTCGATGGGATCGGACGGTCAGCCGCTGCACCTGGTCATGAAACTGACCCGCGCCAAGCTGGAAAGCCTTGTCGGCGATCTGATCAAGGCGTCGATCAAGCCCTGCCAGGCAGCCCTGAAAGATGCCGGCCTGTCCACCGGTGACATCGACGAGATCGTTCTGGTCGGCGGTATGACCCGTATGCCGAAAGTCATCGAAGAGGTGACCAAGTTCTTTGGCAAAGAGCCGCACAAGGGTGTGAACCCGGACGAAGTCGTTGCCATGGGCGCCGCCATTCAGGCCGGTGTTCTGCAAGGTGACGTCAAAGACGTTGTCCTGCTGGACGTGACCCCGCTGTCGCTGGGCATCGAAACGCTGGGTGGCGTGTTCACCCGCCTGATCGACCGCAACACCACGATCCCGACGAAGAAATCGCAGGTCTTCTCGACCGCCGAGGACAACCAGTCGGCCGTGACGATCCGCGTGTTCCAGGGCGAACGCGAAATGGCTGCCGACAACAAGATGCTGGGCCAGTTCAACCTGGAAAACATCCCCCCGGCGCCGCGCGGCATGCCGCAGATCGAAGTGACCTTTGACATTGACGCAAACGGCATCGTGTCCGTTGGTGCCAAGGACAAGGGCACCGGCAAGGAACAGCAGATCACGATCCAGGCCTCGGGTGGCCTGTCGGATGAGGACATCGAAAAGATGGTCCGCGAGGCGGAAGAAAACGCCGATGCCGACAAGGCCCGCAAGGAACTGGTCGAGTCCCGCAACCAGGCCGAAAGCCTGATCCATTCGACCGAAAAGTCGATCGAGGATCATGGCGACAAGGTCGACCCGTCGACCGTCGAGGCGATCGAACTGGCCGTTGCCGCTCTCAAGGACGAGCTTGAGAAAGACGACGTGACCGCGGACAAGCTGAAGGCCGGCATCCAGAACGTGACCGAGGTCGCGATGCGTCTGGGCGAAGCGATCTACAAG
Source organism: Tropicibacter oceani (assembly GCF_029958925.1). Taxonomy (NCBI): domain Bacteria; kingdom Pseudomonadati; phylum Pseudomonadota; class Alphaproteobacteria; order Rhodobacterales; family Roseobacteraceae; genus Pacificoceanicola; species Pacificoceanicola oceani. The sequence continues at coordinate 447,075 of NZ_CP124616.1, read as the reverse complement.
GCGCAGGCGGAATCGGGTGACGATGACGAACCCGCCGCCGCTGACAGCGCAGGTCCGGCCGACGATGATATCGTCGATGCGGACTTTGAGGATCTTGACGACAACAAGCGGGCCTAAGGCCAGCGCCTTCGGAACCAATGGGGGCCGGTCCGGACACCGGGCCGGCCCTTTGCGTTCCGGTACAAGGAGGGCAGATCATGTCCAAACGTGACTATTACGATGTGCTCGGGATCCCCAAGGGCGCGTCGGCCGACGAAATCAAGAAGGCCTATCGCACCAAGGCCAAGGAATTCCATCCGGACCGAAACGCCGACAATCCCGACGCCGAGTCAAAGTTCAAGGAAGCCAACGAGGCCTACGAGGTTCTCAAGGACGCCGAGAAAAAGGCGGCCTATGACCGCTTTGGCCATGCGGCGTTCGAGGGCGGCATGGGTGGCGGCGGTCGACCGGGCGGAATGGGCGGCGGCAATGGCGATTTCGCCAGCGCCTTTTCCGACGTTTTCGACGACCTGTTCGGGGATTTCATGGGGGGCCGTCAGGGCGGGCGCCAACGCGCCGCACGCGGGGCTGACCTGCGCTATAACCTGCGCGTCACCCTCGAAGAGGCATACAGCGGGCTGCAGAAAACCATCAATGTACCGACCTCGGTGCAGTGCGGCGAATGCAAGGGATCGGGGTCCGAAGGCGGCGCCGAACCAACCACCTGCCCGACCTGTTCGGGCATGGGCAAGGTGCGGGCCACGCAGGGCTTTTTCACGGTCGAACGCACCTGTCCGACCTGCTCGGGCCTGGGCCAGATCATCAAGAACCCCTGTGCCAAATGCGGTGGAAACGGCCGTGTCCACAAGGATCGCGCCCTGTCGGTGAACATTCCGGCCGGGGTCGAAACCGGCACGCGCATTCGCCTTGCCGGCGAAGGCGAAGCGGGGATGCGGGGTGGCCCTCCGGGCGACCTGTACATCTTTATCGAGGTCGAACATCACAAGATCTTTGAACGCGAAGGCACCGAATTGCATTGCCGTGTGCCCGTGGCGATGACCGCTGCGGCGCTGGGCGGCGACATCGAGGTGCCGACAATCGACGGTGGCCGCAGCCGCGTGAAAATCCCGGCAGGCAGCCAATCGGGCCGTCAGATGCGTCTGCGCGGCAAGGGGATGCCGGCGCTGCGCGGCGGTGGGCATGGCGACATGTTCATCGAACTGGCGGTGGAAACCCCGGTGAACCTGACTTCGCGGCAAAAGGAGCTGCTGCGCGAATTCGAGGATCTGAGCGAGGACAACAACCCCGAGGCGTCCAGTTTCTTCAAGTCGGTCAAGAACTTCTGGGATTCGATGAAGGGCTGACACGCCTTCCGGACGACAATCGCAAGGGGCGGTGCATTCATGCGCCGCCCCTTGTGCGTTAACCCGCTGCTAACCAGTCCTGCGGCACAATCGCGGGATGACCCGAGGACCGCATTTCTCTGACAGCCAGGCCGCGCTTTTCGATCACGACGAAGCGCCGGAACCGGTCTTGCCGCGTGGTGCGCCCGCGCCGTCCTATATCAAGGACCATCGCGCCCGCCTGCGTGAACGGTTCCTGATCGGCGGTGCGGACGCCCTGCCGGATTACGAGCTTTTGGAACTTGTCCTGTTCCGCGCAATCCCGCGCCGCGATGTCAAACCGCTGGCGCGTCAGCTTTTGGAAACCTTTGGCGATTTCAACGGCGTGGTGTCCGCCCCGCGGGCGCGGCTGAGTCAGGTCAGCGGCGTTGGTGATGCGGTCGTGACGGAACTGAAGATCGTCGAGGCCGCCGCCCACCGGCTGGCCCGGTCCCGGGTGATCAAGAAACACCTGCTCAGCAGTTGGGATGCGCTGTTGGACTATTGCCAGACGGCGATGGCGCATGGCGACATCGAGCAGTTTCGCGTGCTGTATCTTGACCGAAAGAACGTGCTGATCGCGGATGAGGCGCAGGCGCGCGGCACCGTCGATCATGTGCCGGTCTACCCGCGCGAGGTGGTCAAACGCGCCTTGGAACTGAACGCCACGGCGATGATCCTGGTGCACAACCACCCGTCAGGCGATCCGACGCCAAGCCACGCTGACATCGAAATGACCGAGCAGATCCGGCTGGCGGCAGAGGCGCTTGGCATCACGCTGCACGATCACCTGGTCATCGGCAAATCTCGCGAACTCAGCTTTCGCTCAGAAGGGCTTCTTTGATCCGGCGGGGGTGGATCACTTGACCCAGACTTCAACGCGCCGGTTGACTTGCCGACCCCAGGCGCTGTTGTCGCAAGCCATCGGCATGGCTTCGCCAAAGGCCTCGGTCAGGATTTCCACCTGATCGGTATCGGCGGTTTCCGCGGCCTCAAGCACTGCGCGTCGAACGGTATCGGCGCGCTGCCGGGCGATCCGCATGTTTGCATCGGCCGGGCCCTGACCATCCGAGAAGCCGACAAAAACCAGCCTGCGCCCGTCATAGGCCCCCGCTTCGAGCGAGCGCGCCAATTGTTGCACGTTGGACCGCGATTGCGCGTCCAGACGGGACGATCCTGCCTCGAACCGGAACGAGGTGGTCAGGCGGCGCATGGGCGACAGGGTTTCTGTCATCCGCCGCAGTTCGGCCAGCCCGGCATCGCCCTGGGCGACCATGATCGCATTGGTGAACCGATCGCCCTGCAGGTCGACGGGCACCTCTTCGGGCGCTTGATCGACGAAACCGGCGCGGCGAATGACGATCTGCGCCGGGGGCGACCGGGTAAAGGCCAGGAAATCACGCGCCAGGGCGGGCAGGCGGCGGGCCGGAAGGTACAGGAACATCGGCGCGGTCAGCGGGAAATCCTCGGTCTTGATGCTGCGGCGTGCGGCGCGCAGCTGGAACCCGCAAGGCCCGGTCAGGACCAAAGGCTTGGCATTTCCGGTTTCGGAAAAGCTGGCCAGCCCGATGCCAAAGGGGTCTTTGACCACCGCCGCCGACAGCGCCGCCGTTGTCGGATGGCGCGTCACATCGGTTTTCAACTCGGCCCGGGCGGGGGTCAGCAAGCGGTCTTCGACCCCCTGCGACAGACCCGATTCCGCGTCGCGCAAATGCACGCTGACCGGGGCATCGGGGCCGCCCAGTTCGCGCCAGTTGACCAGGCTGCCGGACAGGATGCGCGACAGGTCGGTGGGTGAAATCGCATTGACCGGGTTCACTGGCGCCACGATCGGCACCATGGCGTCCAGCGCCAGAACCCGGCTGCGGTTGGGGTGCAGCAGATCGCCCAGCCCTGCCTCGCGGGCCAGGGCCACTTCGCTCCGGCGGATTTCGCGCAGGGCCATGACGATATCCGCGTCATCGCCCAACAGGTCGGCAAAGCCTTCGTCGGTGGTGCTGACGCGAAAGGTAAAGCGTCCGACCAGCTTGTCGGTCTTGGCATCGCGCAGGGTGTATTGGAAATGCGCACTGTCCTGATCGGTGCGTGTCGCGGTCAGGCCGCTGCGCAGGGCAAAGGCTTCGATCAGGGCGGGCATCAGGACCGATCCGATGGTCGCCGACCCCGAAATCGACAGCTCGGCCACATAGTCGGTCAGCGAAGGGCAGCCGACGCCTTCGCAGAACACGCCGGAACCATCGACCGTCAGTTCGCCATATTGCGTGCGCAGGCGATAGAATTCACCGTCGAAGCCCAACAGGGTTCCGGTCAATTCGACACCGCCATCGCGGGACCGCAGGGTGATGTCCTGCGCCAAAGCGGGCTTGACCGGGCCAGTTACAAAGAAAAGTGCGGCGAGAACCGCCGCACAAAGATATCGCATGAGAAACCCGCTTGCCCCGTTTTAACGTGCGGCGACTTTCAGGTCTTCGACGACGTTTTTCAACACCAGAAAGTCGCCAAGGCTGTCACATTCGGGCATTTCCAGGGTCAAATCGCCCACCCGCAGGGGGCTGCCGTTGTGCAATTGCAGGGTTTGTGCCTCGATCTGGGTGTTGCAGTTGGCTTCGGTCACCTCTGCTTCGATCGACATCAGCACGTCGCCGGCCTGTTTTGCCGTGCCGGTCGGGAAGGAATAAACCTCGACCATCAGGCCCTGCGGCGCGTCGTCCTGACCAAGGCGCACAAGAAAGCCACCTTCGCCCGTGGCGGCGCGCGCCAGGTCCCCGGCTTCGGCCGCCCAGACATGGCCTTGGGTAAAGTACTCCGCAGCGAATTCGCGGGCATGCAGTTGCAGCCCCGCGGGGCCTTTCCATTGCACGGCCACACGGTCGTAGAAGGGCAGCGATGACACCTCGGCGGTGGCTGTGGCGCCTTCGCCGTTGGTAAAGGCGGCGATGAAGGTCGCGGTTTCCGCCAGCGCCGGCACTGTCACTTGCAACGTGCCGTCGGGCGTCATCACGTCGGTGAACATCATGCCCTGATGGTGAATCGTGACGCGTTCGCCTGCATGGCAGGGCGAGTCGACCGAAATCTCGACCATGGCCCCGGCGGTGGTTTCGGCCTCCATGACGCTTTCGCAGGCCAGGCCCGTCGGGGCGCTGTCCGCAGGCTGCGGCATGGGCGCCGCGTCGATCTGCGCGGCGGCCAGCACGACGGGTTCTGTCACGCCATCTATGTCTGGCGCGGTGGCAAGCGGCGGAATGGGGGCGCCCAGCCCCGAAGATGTAAGGGTGATGTCCGACAGCTCGATGGGGGCCGACTGGCTGGCCTGGCCCTGACCGGGAAGGGCAAGACCGAATTGCATGACGTAGCCGATGCCGAGTGCGCAGACCAGCGTGCCACCACCAAGGAGATAGCTCTTGAGACGGGCCATGACAGCCTCCCATGATTAACAGATAGGAAACACTCTGTTCTGGAAAGGTGGCAGGCTTTGGGCGCCCCCGCGGAGTCATTGCGGCATTTCCGGCGCCCTGCGCGCGGCCGGTAAACGACCGGCGGCGGGTCGCCTGGGGCAAACAGACGCCAAAATGGGAGCGAGATTTCGCATCAAAAACCGCTATTCGCGACCCTTCGAGTCCATTGAAGGGCGCCGAGTAACGTGGCGGACGCCGGTATGCGCGTGGCCGCGGGTCAAGCCAACAATCAGCATGTCCGAAGGCATCAACCGCCACCGAAGAGGCGCGGTTCGGCAATGCCTTGGGCGATGATTGATAATGGCGGAGAGGAAGGGATTCGAACCCTCGAGACGGTTCCCCGCCTACACACTTTCCAGGCGTGCGCCTTCGACCACTCGGCCACCTCTCCGCCGACGCGTTTAGCAAAGCGGGGCAGGGAGGTGCAAGCGGTAAATGGGTGTAATCCGCAAGGGCGCGATTTGCGGGCGACGGGGGGCAGGAAGGCGCGCGTTCAGGCATCGAAGCGCGCTGGATTGCACGCAAAGCTGGGCAGGGCCGCTGCCCCGGTGCCTTTGGCAACCGGGGCCTGGGGTCAGCTGCTGACCTGTTCGCGAAGGATCGACGCCGTCAGCGATATCATCAGATAGGCGCCGGCAAAGATCAGGAAGGCCAGGATCGTGTTTTCGAACTTGCGCGGATAGCTCGGGTCTTCGGAGGCGACGGGAACGACCGAGGTCGTCAGATAGCGGGCCTGGGTATCGGCATCCCGGCGGGCCTGTTCCAGGCGCTCAAGCGCGGTTTGCAGCATCAGGTCGCGGGTGGCCAGGTCGGCCTCGGCCAGCTTGATCTGTACGGCCTTTTCGGCCAGCGAATTGCCGCCGCTGGTGGCTGTGGTCATTTCCGCATTCAATTGGGCCAACAGCGCTTCCAGCCGGCGAACATCCCCCTGCGCGCCGTCGACCTTGGCGCGGTTGGGACGGGAGTTGTCGAGCAGCGCCTGGAGTTGCAGCTTCTTTTCCTGAAGCTGCAATTCATAGGTGTTGATCTGCGCGCGGAAGGCTGCGATTCGGCCTTCGGGATCGACGATGTTGCCCTCTTGCTGCAGGCGGACCAGACGTTCCTGCGCCTCGCGGCGGGCGTTGTCGGCGGCGATCAGACCATCTTCGGCGTCCGCAACCGCGTTCGACCGTTTGCGCAGCGACAGGTTGTCGACCCGTTCCTCGGCATAGCCGATCAGGGCGCGCGAAAACTCGGCGGCAACTTCGGGATCGGCGGCCATGATCTCCATCTTGATCACGCCTTCGGTGGGGTCATAGCCGATCTCGATGTTGCGCTTGTACAGCTTGTACGCCTCTTCATTCGACGGATCATCGCCAAGGCGTTGAATCGGGTCGATGAATTCCTGCGTGTAATGCTGTTTGAAGCCGACATCCTGATCAAGGCGCAGCATGGCGTCCTTCGATGTCAGATAGCTTTGCACCGCAATGGCATCTTGGTTGGTCGCGAACTGCGTGCCCGAGAACAAGGAACCCATGGCGCCCGCGGTGCTTTCGGCCTTGAGGATCAGGAATTCGGACTTGGTCGAATACATCGGGGTTGCGACGAAATAGAAATAATACCCGGCAATCAGGGTCGGAAGGCCGACAAAGAAGGCCAGGCGCGTCATCAGCAGCCACATTTTCTTGCGGCGGCGCCCTGCCAGATCCTTTTGGATCTGCATGATTTCCGCGGCACGGCGTTCTGCGGGGCTGGCCATCTGGGTCGACGGCAGCTGTTTCTTTTCGACATCGACGGTCTGGGGCAATTGTACCCGGACCTCGGGCTTTTCCTCGGCGGGCTTTTCGCTGGGTTTTTCGCCGTCCTTGTCGGCGACGACCAGCTCCAGCATGTTGGTGCGCTGGAATGGGTCGATGCCGCGGGCGCGCAGCAGGCGCACGGCGTCGAAATCAGACGTCGGGGCAAGCCCGTTCTTTTGCGCGACGCGGCGGGCCATGCGCAGCTGGCGCCCGGTCAGGCCCTCGCGGCGGATGGCATCCATGTCGGTTTCACCGGCAACCTGCGCGGCGGAATCCACCTGCCCGCTGCGGGGCGCGGCCGAGGCGGGCGCCGCCGGGCGCGGTGTCGCGGGCTGGTCGGGCTGAGGACGCGGTTGCACGGGGCGTTTGGGCACGGCTGTGCCGTCGGCCGGTTGCGGGGCCGTGGCAGCATCCTGCGCGCCGTCGATCGGATCGCGGCGGATGCGGAACTTTTTAGCCTTGGGTTTCGTAGTCATACAGCTGTTTCGCTTCTTCCAAGGTGTCGAACATATGCAGCTTGCCGTCCATCAGGACGGCCGCCTTGCGGGCGAATTTTTCAAGGATCTTCGGCTGGTGCGACACGATGATGATCGTGGTGGTGCGCAGCCGTTCGGCCAGCACATCGCCGGCCTTTTGGTTGAAATCGACGTCGGTGGAATTGGGCATGCCTTCGTCGATCAGGTACATGTCGAAATCAAGCGCCAGCATCAGGGAAAAGGTAAAGCGCGCGCGCATCCCCGATGAATAGGTGCCGATGGGTTGGTCGAAATATTCCTTGAGCCCGCAAAGCCAGCGGCAGAAGGATTCGACATAATCCGGGTCAAGCCCGTACAGCCGTGCGATATAGCGCGCGTTTTCGCGGGCCGAAATCTTGGATATCACGCCGCCCATGTAGCCCAGGGGGAACGAGATGCGGCACCCGCGTCTGATTTCGCCCTCGTCGGGCTTTTCCAGCCCGGCCATCATCTTGATCAGGGTCGTCTTGCCGGTGCCGTTGGGTGCCAGGATGCCCAGGGATTCGCCCAGGTCGACGCGAAAGGACACCCGGTCAAGGATCACCTTGCGCTGGGTGCCTGTCCAAAAGGACTTGCTGACCATGTCGAACTCAAGCATCAGGGTTGCCCCGGTTTTACCAATACCATCCCACGAACGGGTTTCCATTCTGCTACGGGATAAATTTGTCTACATTATGGCCCCTGACGGAAACAAAAACAACGCAGGGCCCCACAGGAGCCCCACGCTTGAAACAGTTAACGACGATTCCTTCGCCGTTCATGGGCGTCGGCCCGCGAAGCTCTGCCGCAGGGCGTTTGTGGCGGGTCGCTCGTCTCAGGCGACGGCGCCCCAGGCCAGTCCCGCGATGACCGATCCGACCAGCGCAAACCCGAGGTAGGCGGCAAAGACGCGCGGTTTGACCAGCGCCCAGACCGCGATGGCGGCAGGGATGCAACTGACTCCGCCCGCCAGGACAAAGCTCATGGCGGCGCCCTGTGCCATGCCCTGCGCCAGAAGCGCATCGACCAGTGGCACGGCGGCATAGCCGTTCAGATAGGCCGGAGCCCCCACCAGCGCGCCCAGCAGGATCGGCATGATCCCGGTGCCGCCCAGGAAACCGGCGATCAGGTCGGCGGGAACATAGTGGATCATCACCGCCTCAAGCACATAGGCCAGCGTCAGCCATTTCAGCAGGAACATGGCGTTGGTCAGGGCCGTGTCCTTGAACACGCCGCGACGCTCGCCGTCTTTCCAGAAGGCCCAGACCGGCGCGCCCTGAAACGGTTTGCGCAGGCCGCAACAACCGCCAACTTGGGGCTTTTCGCGCAGCGGATCGCGGAACACCGGGCTGGAGGCAAAGGCCATGGCGCCAAATCCGCCCAGCAACCCAAGGCCGACGGCGGCCAGCGTTTTGGCAAGCGCAAAGTCAAAGCCCAGCGTGCCTGCGGTGATGGCGAACATGGCCGGGTCCATCAGCGGCGAGGCCAACCAAAAGGCCATGACCGCGCTCAGCGGCGCGCCGACCGCCAGAAGCGCGGCGATAAAGGGGATGACTTCGCAAGAACAAAAAGGTGACAGCCCGCCCAGCAGTGCGGCCAGCAGGATCATCCGGGTTTCGCGCCCTTCAAAGGCCCGGGCCAGCAGGCGTTCGGCCCCCGATGCCTTGAGATAGGCGACCGCCAGAACGGCAAACAGGATAAAGGGCAGCGTGTGCCAGAGCGCCCCGATGGCAAATGTGACCGTGGGCCAGAATTGCGGTGGGTCCAGAACGGCGACCAGCGCCAGAATGACAAGGCTGGCGATCCAGGCCTTGTCGATGCGGGGCAACTGGCGCGGGGTGGGGGCGGTTGTCTCAGTCATTGTCGTGGCCTTTGTGGGTGCAGGTCGCGTCGGCGCAACAGTTCTGCAACAGGTATTGGGACAGGGCCTGCACCTCGGCATAGTCGGCACCGGCACAGATGATAGAGCGCCCTTGCCGGGTTTGTTTGACCAGCCCGGCAGCGGCAAGGATTTTCAGATGATGCGTCAGCGTCGATCCGGTGATGCCGCAGCGGGCACCCAGATCGCCCATGCTGGCGCCTTCGGGTCCGGCCCGGACCAAGGCCTGAAGCACGCCAAGGCGCTGTTCCGATCCCAGTGCGGCGAATTTGGCCGCCGCGGTTTCGGGCGAAAGGGTCGGGGGGATGGGATCTGTCATTTTCATATTTCTAGAGTTGTCGAAATGTGCGAGTCGCGCAAGCATTATTTCGACAAGTGTCGAAATGAGGGGTGCGCATCGCGCAAGCGCGCCCTAGATTACCGGTATGAATAGTCTTGCCGCCGATATCCGCGCCTGTCGCCTGTGTGCCCAGCGGTTCGCCGCAACCGAAACCGCGCATCAGCCGCGGCCGGTGTTTCGCGGCCTGCCCACGGCCCGGCTGCTGATCGCCGGGCAGGCGCCGGGCGCGCGGGTGCATGACAGCGGATTGCCCTTTACCGACCCCTCCGGGGACCGGCTGCGCGAATGGCTGGGGCTGGACAACGATGCCTTTTACGATGCGTCGCGGGTGGCGATCCTGCCCATGGCCTTTTGCTTTCCGGGGTATCGCAAGGGGGCGGACCTGCCGCCGCCGCCGATCTGCGCACGAACCTGGCGCGCGCCTTTGGTCGCCGCCTTTCCAGACATCCGGCTGACACTGGCGGTGGGGGGCTATGCGCAGAAATGGCACCTGCCAGGCACGGGCGGGGTGACCGACACGGTGCGGGCCTGGCGCGACCATCTTCCGCAGGTGATCCCCTTGCCCCATCCATCCTGGCGCAATACCGCTTGGCTGAAGAAGAACCCGTGGTTCGAGGACGATTTGCTGCCCGTCCTGCGCGCCCGCGTCGCGGAGGTGATGACATGACGACAACCCCGATCGATACCGCCCATGCCGCGATGGAGGCCGCGCCGGACGATGACGCCGCGCGCCTGCGGTTCTATGAACGGCTTGCCGATGCAGAGCTGTTCCTGATGCTGACCAGGGAACCGCAGGGCGATGACATCTCGCCCGAAGTGTTCGAGGTACAGGACAGCGCCTTTGTGCTGGGGTTTGATCTTGAGGAACGGCTGTCGGGTTTTGCCGGGCGCGCGGTGCCCTACGTTGCGCTGTCGGGTCGTGCGCTGGCGCGGATGCTGGCCGGGCAGGGAATCGGCCTTGCGCTGAACATCGAGGTCGCGCCGTCGTCGATCCTGCTGCCACCGCAGGCGCTGGAATGGCTGTCGCAGACACTGGACCACGCGCCGTCCCAAGGCGAGGCACGCCCACAAAGCCTGCACGCCCCGACCGGCCTGCCCGAGGCGCTGTTGCAGGCGCTGGACGCCAAGCTGGCGATGACGGCGGGGCTGGCGCGCAAGGCCTATCTGGCGCGCGTGACCTATGAGGGCGGCGGGCAGGGGCATCTGCTGGGAATCACCGGGGCGGTTGCCGGGGCCGAGGGCGCGCTGGCGCAGGCCATCAACGAGGCGCTGGTGTTCTCCGGGCTCGAGGCGGGGGCGCTGGACGTGGCCTTTTTGACCGACAGCGATCCGCTGACGGCGCAACTGGCCGGTGTCGCCCTGCGCTTTGATCTGCCGGAACCCGAGACCCCGGGCCGGGTCGAACGGCTCGCACCCGGATCAGACCCCGACAAGCCGCCGATCTTGCGCTAAACGATCGACGCGGGTTCGGTGGGGCCGGCGTGGAATTTGAGTATTTTTGCCAAGAAGAAGGGCAAAGGGCCAAGAACAGGCCGGGCGCGCGTTGCGCCGGTGGACAGGGACATCTGAGGGCCTGCTGTGTCCGGGCGGATCAGAATCCCAGGTCCTGTCTCAGGGTCGGCAGGGTGTCGCCTGAGGTGGGTGTTGCCTCCCAAACGGCGCGGGCGATGGCGCGGGCAAGGCAGAGGCTGGCGGCGTGGCCGATCCAGGCCAGCTGAATGTCCGGGGCGTCCAAGGGCTTTGCGCCGGTCGCAGCGGCGAATACCAGGTCTCCGTCCATAGGGGTATGCGATGGCTGGATCGCGCGGGCCATGCCGTCGTGGGCCGCGACGGCCATGCGGTGGCACTGGGCCTTGGACAGGATCGCATCGGTGGCGACGATGGCGATGGTGGTGTTGCCGTGCTGTGCCATGGCCTGCAGTTTGCGGCTTTCGGGCAGGGGGTGAAAACCCTTGGCGGGATCGGGGCCAAGACCGCCGAATTCATCGCCGAACTCGGCCGGGGCTGCCCAGAAATGCCGCCCCGAAGGGGTCGTGACGCTGCCCAGCGGATTGACGGCGACCAGCGCGCCGACGGTGATCCCGTCATCGAGGATCAGGCTGGCCGAGCCAAGCCCGCCCTTGTGCATCGCCGTTTGCGCGCCGGTGCCGGCGCCATGGGTGCCTAGGGCGAAATCGGGGCTTGCCGATAGCAAGGCGGCTTTGCCAAGGGCCGGATAGGGGTTGTTGCCCCAGTCCTTTTGCCCGCCGTTCAAAAGGTCAAAGATGATTGCGGCGGGAACGATCGGCACGCGGGCCGAGAGAACGGGAAAGCCGCGCCCCTGCGCATACAGTTCGTCCATCACGCCCTGCGCGGCGGCAAGCCCAAAGGCGCTGCCACCGGATAGCACCAGCGCATCTGCGCCGGGGGCGGTTTTGTCGGGTGCCAGAAGATCGGTTTCACGGGTGCCGGGGGCGCCGCCCTGCACCGCGACCGAGGCGGTGAATGGCGCATCGCCGATCAGGACCGTGGTTCCGGATTTCAGCGCCATGTCTTGCGCATTGCCGACGCGAAGGCCGGCAATGTCGGTGATCAGGTTTTTCGGACCGGGGCGCATCTTAGAACGCCTGCGCAGCGGTGACCGCCCGTTTCCATGCGGCATATTTTTCGGCGCGGCGGTCCTTGTCCATCTCGGGGACAAAGCTGCGTTCGAGCGCCCAGGTGCTGGCAAAGCTGGCCTGGTCGGGGTAGACGCCCGCGCGCTGCCCGGCCAGCCAGGCCGCGCCCATCGCGGTGGTTTCCAGGATTTCGGGGCGGTCAACCTGAGCATCTAGGATATCGGAGAGGAACTGCATGGCCCAGTTGCTTGCGCTCATCCCGCCGTCGACGCGCAGAGCGGTCTGCCCCGGGCTGTCCCAATCGGCCTGCATCGCCTCGAGCAGGTCGCGGGTTTGGTATCCGACGGATTCCAGCGCGGCGCGGGCGAATTCCTGCGGTCCGGAATTGCGCGTCAACCCAAAGACCGCGCCGCGGCATTCGGCGTTCCAATAAGGCGCGCCAAGGCCGGTGAAGGCCGGGACAATGACGACATTCTGGCCGCTGTCCGAGGCTTCGGCCATGGTCTGCGTTTCCTTGGCGTCCTTGATGATCTTCAGCCCGTCGCGGAGCCATTGCACCACGGCCCCGGCGATGAAGATCGAGCCTTCGAGCGCATAGGTCGGCTGGCCGTCCAGCTGATAGGCGATGGTGGTCAACAGGCGGTTTTTCGAGGTGACGGGCGTGTCGCCGGTGTTCAGCAGGGCAAAGCAGCCGGTGCCATAGGTCGATTTCATCATCCCGGGTTCAAAGCAGGCCTGGCCGATGGTCGCCGCCTGTTGATCGCCGGCAACGCCAAGAATCGGGATCGCGGCGCCAAGGTGATCGGGCAGGGCGGTGCCGAAATCGGCGGCGCAATCCATCACTTCGGGCAGCAGGGCCATCGGTACGCCCAGCATGTCGCACATGGTTTGCGACCAGCGCCCTTTGCGGATGTCGTACAGCATGGTGCGGGCGGCGTTGGTGGCATCGGTGACGTGCCGCGCGCCGCCGGTCAGGTTCCAGATCAGCCAGCTGTCGACGGTGCCAAAGGCCAGCTCGCCCGCTTCGGCTCGGGCGCGGGCGTCTTTGACGGTGTCCAGCAGCCAGGCCACCTTGGTGGCGCTGAAATAGGGATCAAGCAGCAGTCCGGTCTTTTCGGTGACGGTGGGTTCATGGCCCGCATCACGCAGTTTCTGGCAAAGGTCGGCGGTGCGACGATCCTGCCAGACGATGGCGTTGTGAATGGGTTTGCCGGTCTTGCGATCCCAGATCAGGGTGGTTTCGCGCTGGTTGGTGATGCCGATGGCGGCAATGTCCGCGGCCGTGATCCCGGCCTTTGCGATCACGTCGCGGCAGGTGTCCAGGGTGGTTTGCCACAGGTCGTTGCAATCGTGTTCGACCCAGCCGGATGCGGGGTAATGCTGGGTGAATTCCTGCTGGGAGACATGGCTGATCTTGAGGGTCCCGTCGAAAAGGATCGCGCGGCTGGAGGTGGTGCCTTGGTCGATGGCGAGAATGTGGGTCATGACAATCCTCTGAAAGGGTGGTTGGCGGGCAGGCTAAGCCTGCCTGTGGGGAATGGAAAGCGGGTCGACGGGGGCACTGTTTCGGCAAAGCCGAAAGGCGCCCACCCGCCGACCCCTTGGTCCGCGCCCGGTGCCAAGGGGGGCGATCAGGGCAAGGGTGGCGCCGCTAGATGCACCGCCCGCCGTCGACCTGCAGGCAGACGCCGGTGATCATGCTGGCCTCGTCCGAGCACAGGTACAGCGCGGCGTTGGCCATGTCTTCGGGGGTGGAAAAGCGGCCAAGCGGGATGGTCGACAGGAACTTGGCGCGCATTTCCGGCGTGTCTTCGCCCATGAAGCTTTTGAGCAGCGGGGTTTCCCCGGCCACCGGGTTCAGGGCGTTGACGCGGATGCCCATGGGGGCCAATTCGACCGCCATGGTACGGGTTGCGGTGTTCACCCAGCCCTTTGACGCGTTGTACCAGTTCAGGTTGGGGCGCGGCGAGATCCCGGCAGTGCTGGAGATGTTCAGGATGGTGCCGGTGCCGCGGTCCTTGAGGTGCGGCACCAGCGCCCGTGCGCCCAGGTAGATCGACTTGCAGTTCACCGCCATGACCCGGTCAAAGTCTTCTTCCGAGATGGTTTCGAGGGGGGCGGGCAGGTGGGTGACGCCGGCGTTGTTCACCAGGATGTCGACCTGGCCCATCACCTCGATGGCGCGGGTGATCATGGCGGTCATGCTGGCGCCATCGGCGACGTCGACATGATGCGCAATGCCGCCGAATTCCTCGGCGACGGCGCGGGCGTTTTCTTCGTTGATGTCGGCGATCATGACCTGTGCGCCTTCGTTCACGAAGCGCCGTGCGATGCCCGCGCCAAAGCCCGATCCGGCGCCGGTGACGATGGCGGTTTTGCCTTGCAGTCTCATGCGGTGTCCTTCCTCAGTAGGTTGCGCGGCCGCCGGACTGGTCAAAGACCGCCGCCGTGGTGAACGAGGCCTCGGCCGAGGCCAGCCAGCAGACCATCGCGGCAATTTCATCGGTGGTGCCAAAGCGCCCCATCGGGATCTTGGATTTCATGTAGGCGATGAATTCCGGCGTCATCTGGGACAGGATCGGGCTTTCGACCACGGCGGGGGCGACGGCGTTGACGGTGATCTGCGTGTCGCTCAGCTCTTTGCCCAGCGATTTGGTCAATCCGATGACGGCGGCCTTCGAGGTGGAATAGGCACTGGCGTTGGGGTTGCCTTCCTTGCCGGCGATCGAGGCGATGTTGACGATGCGGCCAAAACCCTTGGGGCGCATCAGTGCGGCGGCGGATTTGTTGCAGTAAAAGACGCCGTGCAGGTTCAGGTCGATGACCCGGTGCCAGTCGTCGATGGGATAGTCGATGACGGTCGCGTTCGGCCCGGTGATCCCGGCGGAACAGATCAGCGTGTCCAGCCCGCCCATGGCCTGCGCGTCCTGCTGCATGGCGGCATCGACGGCGGCGGCGTCGGTCACATCGACCTGCCGCGACCGCAGGCCCTGCGGCAGGTTGGACAGGTTTTCGGGATTGATGTCCCAGATGGTGACGGTTGCGCCCTCGGCGGCTAGGCGGTTGGCGATCGCCAGCCCGATCCCCGACGCGCCGCCGGTCACGATGGCTGTGCGGTTGTCAAATCTCATGTCGGCCTCTCCCTTTGCGGCCATGTTGTCGCGGTTGTGGGGGCAGGTCCAGTGATTTTGGTATACCAGAGGGGGCGGCGGGAAAGCGGGGCGCTACCCTGCCCTTCCACCCGCGTCAGCCGTGCAGCGCGGCCACCGTCTTGAGCGTTGAGAAACCGTAAAGCGCCTCGAACCCCTTTTCGCGGCCATGGCCGGATTTGCCTGTGCCGCCAAAGGGCAGCTCGACCCCGCCACCCGCGCCGTAATTGTTGATAAAGACCTGCCCCGCGCGCAGCTTTTTCGCCATGCGCATCTGGCGGGCGCCGTTCTGGGTCCAGATGCTGGCGACAAGACCATAGTCGGTGCCATTGGCGATCTGCACCGCTTCGGCTTCGTCGGCAAAGGGGATGATCACCTGCACAGGACCAAAGATTTCCTGCTGGGCCAGCGGGTGATCGGGCGGAACGGGGCCAAACAGCGAGGCGGGGACAAAGTGGCCGGGCAGGTCGGGCGGCATGGCCTGGGCGATCAGCGGCAGATCGGTGGCCTGGGCAAGGAACTGCTGCACGCGGTCCTTTTGCCGGGCGTTGATCAGCGGGCCGATGTCCGGGTCGTCGATGGCCGCGCCGATGCGCTTGCTGCGATAGGCCGTGGCCATGGCCTGGCTGACCTCGTCCAGGCGCGAGTGATGCACAAGAATGCGCGAAGAGGCAGAGCAGGTCTGGCCGGCATTCTGAAGCCCGGCGTTCACCAGGAAAGGCAAGGCAGCCTGCAGGTCGGCGTCCTCAAAGACGATCTGCGGCGATTTTCCACCCAGTTCCAGTGTCACCGGCACGACATTGGCGCCCGCCGCGATCTGCACCGCAGCGCCCGTGGTGACCGAGCCGGTAAAGCTCAGATGCTGGATACCCGGATGCGCGGCCAGGGCGGCGCCTGCCTCGGCGCCCAGTCCGGGCACCACGTTCAGCGCCCCGGGCGGCAGGCCGGCCTGCGCGGCCAGATGGGCAAAGACCAGCGCGGTCAGGCAGGCGCCTTCGGCCGGTTTCAGAACGCAGGCATTGCCCATGGCCAGCGCCGCGCCGACGGACCGTCCGATGATCTGCATGGGGTAGTTCCAGGGCACGATATGCCCGGTCACGCCATGCGGTTCGCGCAGGGTATAGACGGTATAGCCGTCTAGATAGGGGATGGTTTGCCCATGCACCTTGTCGGCCGCTCCGCCGTAGAATTCGCAATAGCGCGCGAGGGCAAGGGCATCGGCCCGGGCCTGCGAGGTCGGTTTGCCGACGTCGAGGGATTCCAGCCGGGTCAGCAGATCGACGTTCTGCAGGACAAGCTGGCCAAGCCGCATCAGGATGCGCCCGCGCTCGGCGGCGGTGCTGTGGCCCCATGTGCCATCCATCGCCGATTGCGCAGCCCGTACCGCCGCGTCGATATCGGCGGCGCTGCCGCGTGCGATCTGCCCGATCTCCTCGCCGGTCGAGGGGTTGCTGATTGGCAGGGTGCCCCCCGCCGGGACCCAGGACCCGTCGATCAGCATGCAAGAAGGGTCAAAGGGCAGGTCAGGCAGCATTCGGGTCTCCGATGTCGGGCAGAACGGGCGCAGCGGCGATCAGCTCTTGGGTATAGGGGTGGCGGGGCGTGTCAAAGACCTGCTGCACCGGACCTTGTTCGACGATTTCGCCCTTGCGCATCACCAGCACGCGGTCGGTGATCGAACGCACGACGCTGAGATCGTGCGAGATGAACAGGTAGGTCAGGCCATGATCCCTGGACAACCGGGCGATCAGATCCAGGATCTGGGCGCGCACGCGCACATCCAGCGCGCTGACGGCTTCGTCGAACAGGATCAGGTCGGGGCGGATGATCAACGCGCGCGCAATCGCGATGCGCTGGCGCTGCCCGCCGGAAAAGGCATGGATATGTTTGTGCTGATCGTCCGGGTGCAGCCCGACGGCGGTCAGCGCCTGTGCGATGGCCTCTTGACGGGCGGCCCCCCTGGGCGGGTTGTCCGACAGGTGAAAGGGCTCTGATATCAGGCGGCCGACACGGTGGCGGGGGTTGAAGCTGCTGTAGGGGTCCTGAAACACCACCTGCATGTGGCGGCGAACCTTTGGGTTGGCGCGGCCATGGTCCAGAACGGGGGCGCCGTTCAGGGTGATCGTGCCGCTCTGGACCGGGTCCAGCCCCAGAATGGCGCGGGTCAGGGTGGATTTGCCACAGCCGCTTTCGCCAACAAGGCCGACGCGTTCGCCCCTGTTGATCTGAAAACTGACGTCGTTCACGGCGCGAAAGGCCCTTGGTGCGGCAAAGGGGTGTTCGCGCGGCAAGGGGTAGTCGCGGCTGACACTCTGGACGCTCAGCAGCGGGGCCGTGGCCGCGACCGGATGCAGGTCGGCCTTGTGGCTCGATGCCTCGAAAAGCTGGCGGGTATAGGGGTGCTGCATCTGCGCGAACAGCTGCCGGGTGGGGGCCTGTTCGACGATCCTGCCCTTGTGCATCACCGCAATGCGGTCGGCCATGTCGGACACCACGGCAAGGTCATGGGTGATCATCAGCAGCGCCATGCGCTCGGTCTTGACCAGATAGCGCAACAGCTTGAGGATCTGCGCCTGCGTGGTGACATCCAGCGCGGTGGTCGGCTCATCCGCGATCAAAAGCTTTGGCCGGTGTGCAATCGCCATGGCGATGGCGACGCGCTGGCGCTGCCCGCCGGACAATTCATGCGGATAGCGGCCCAGCGGTTGGTCAAGGCCGACCTTTTCCAGAGTTTCAAGGGCGCGCGCCCGGGCCTGCGACCGCGACAGGTCAGAGTGGATCAGCAAGGTCTCCATGACCTGCGCGCCGATGGTCTGAAGCGGATTCAGCGCGGTCATCGGTTCCTGAAAGATCATGCCGATGTCGCGTCCGCGATAGGCGCACAAATCGCGTTCGGACAGGGACAGCAGATCGGTCCCCTCCAGCCGGATCGCGCCACTGGCACGGGCGCTTTGCGGCAACAGTCCCATGATGGCCAGCGCGGTCATGGATTTGCCCGACCCGCTTTCGCCGGTCAGGGCGGTGATCTCTGCGGGAAACAGTCTGAGCGAGAGGTCCTTGACGACCGGCTTGTCGTGGATCGTGACATCAAGATGGTCGATGATCAGCTGCGGCACCCAGTTGCCGCTATCGACTTCGCGCCGTTGTTCCGGGGTGATCATGTGCGCAGCACCTTCAGGCGCGGGTCAAGATGGTCGCGCAACCCGTCACCCAAAAGGTTAAGGCCCAGCACCATCAGCACGATGGCAAGGCCGGGGATCAGCGCCACATGCGGCGCCAGCGCGACCATGGTCTGCGCATCGGCCAGCATCCGGCCCCAACTGGGGACGGGGGGCTGCGCGCCAAGGCCGACATAGGACAGGCCCGCCTCGGCCAGGATGCCAAGCGAGAACTGGATGGTGCCCTGCACGATCAGCAGGTTGGTGATGTTGGGCAGGATGTGTTCGGCGCTGATGCGGGTGCGGGATTTGCCGCAGACCCGCGCGGCCAGGATGAAATCGCGCCGCCACAGCGACAGCGCCGCGCCGCGCGACAGGCGGGCAAAGACGGGGATGTTGAAGATGCCGATGGCGATGATCGCGTTGATGGCTCCGGGGCCAAAGATCGCGGTGATCAGGATGGCGATCACAAGGCTGGGAAAGGCAAAGATCAGGTCGTTGCCTCGGCTGATCAATTCGTCCAGCCAGCCGCCCTTGTGGGCGGCGGCGGTCAGGCCAAGGGGCACGCCCAGGCCCATGCCAATGCCCACGGCCACCAGCGCCACCGCGATCGAGGTGCGCGCCCCGGTCATGATCATGCTCAGGATATCGCGTCCGAAATGGTCGGTGCCCAGCAGGTGCGCGCCGCCGGGCGGTTTCAGGCGGCCCGCGATGTTCATGGTTTCGACGTCGAAGGGCGTCCAGATGAACGACAAAAGCGCGGCGACCAGAAAGACCAACGTCAGGAATGCGCCGAAAATCAGGGATTTGGTCATGTCCGCTGCCTTAGCCTGGGATCGACGATGGCATAGGCCAGGTCGGTCATGAAATTGACCATGATGACGGCAAAGACCAGCAGCATGACCACCGATTCCACCACGATCAGGTCACGCTGGCTGATCGACTGAAAGATCAGGCGCCCCAGGCCCGGCAGGTAAAAGACCTGCTCGATGATGATTGCGCCCGCCAGCAGGAACGAAAACTGCAGCCCGATGATCGTCAGCACCGGGATCAACGCATTGCGCAGCCCGTGCCGCCAAAGCGCCTGGCCGCGGGTCAGGCCTTTGGCGCGGGCGGTGCGGATGTAATCTTCGCCCAGAGCGTCAATCAGCGACGATCGCAGCACGCGGGCAAGGATCGCCGCCTGAGGCAGGGCCAGCGCCACGGCGGGCAGGGTCAGGGCGCGCAGGGCCAGCACGGGGTCCTCCCAGCCGGGAAATCCGCCCGACGGCATGAGCCGCAGCTTGATCGCGAACAGCAGCACCAGCAGCATGGCGAACCAGAAGTTCGGGATGGCGACGCCCAGTTGCGTGGCGGCCATCACCCCCAGGTCGGCGGGTTTGCCCCGGCGCGACGCGGCCAGTATGCCGGCGGGCAGGGCGATCAGCGTGGACAGGCAAAGCGCCAGCAGCGCCAGCGGCAACGACACCCAAAGCCGGTCGGCGATCATCCCGGACACCTCTGTCCGATAGGTATACGAGGTGCCGAAATCGCCGTGCATCATGCCGGTGACCCAAGTCAGGTACCGCAGGGCTTTCGGCTGATCCAGGCCCAGTTCGGTGCGTAGCGCGGCAACCGTGTCGGGTTGCGCGTTGATCCCCAGCATGTAGCTGGCCGGATCGCCCGGGGCGACCTCGACCACGAGAAAGATCACCAGCGAGGCAACCGCCAGGCTGAGGATCAATGAGGTCAGTCGGCGGATCAGATAGGCCAGCATGAGGCCACGTTAGGGGCGGAATGCGGGCCGGTCCAGAGGGTTGCGTCAGCCGTCGTTGCCGTTGCTTTCGGATTGCCCCAATACGTCGATCTCCTGGTTTTCGCTGATGTCGCGCAACTCGGCGATGACTTCGGTTTGTGCATCCTGAATGCGTTGCTGGACGGCATGCAGGGCCTGGCCGGCCTTTTCACGGATGTCGTCGTCAAGATCGTCACGCCAGACCGACCAGACCGGGTAGGGAAAGCGCGGCGCGTCAGGCACCAGGAACAGGGCGCCCGCGTCAAGGTGGCGCTTGATGTAACGGGCCGGCAGATAGGCGGCGCGCCCCCGGTTCAGGATGTAATCGGCGGCCAGCGCCCCCAGCGACAGGGTCAGGCCGGGGTTCGTCAATTCGGGCAGTTCCAGCGCGTGGGCATGCAGGAATTCCGGCCCCCAGTCGACAAAGACATAGTGGTCGGCGATGTCCTCAAGCCGGTCCTGCCGGGCCGAGGCCAGCACCAGTTCTTCGTCGACCAGCTTTTCGGCGTTCAGACCGGGGCGCATCTGCGGGTTGTACATCAGGCCGACCTGAATCACCCCTTCGATCAGGAAACGTGTCAGGCGGTCGGGCATGCCCAGTTCGGCCCGCACGCTGAGATCGGGCAGCGTGTCGCGCAGCGCGTCGATCCATTGAAAGCCCAGGCGCGGCCACAGCGAATACTGCGCGCCGATGGTCAGCGACCGGCTGAACCCCTTGGGAATGCCGACCTGCTGGCGCGCCTCTTCCCAGATCTTGATCAGGGAAATCGCATAGCGTTCGAATTCACGCCCCGCCGGCGTCAGTTCGGCCCCCGCCTTGGACCGTTTGAACAGCGGTTTGCCCAACGACTCCTCAAGCCGCTGAATGCGCAGGCTAACCGCTGATTGGGTGACGAACAGCCGGTCGCTGGCACTGACGAATGAGCCGGTGGCCGAAACTTCGAGAAAGGTGCGGACGAGGGTGATGTCCATGTCTATCCATATGTAAAACTCGGAATTAACCGCAATATTATTCGTTTTTCTAACTTGTGGAAAGCCCGTAAACAACACGAGTGCCGCAAAGGGCGGCAGGTTCGACGTTTCCGACGTGGAAAGGACATGAATATGAAAGCTGCTTTTCTCCCCCGCAAAGGTCTGGTCCTGGCTGTGCTGGCAGCCGTTGCGCTAAGCGCATGTTCGGCCGAAAAGGCCTTTGACAACACTGTTGATGCGACGCTGTGGACCGGCAAGACCGCGGTCAGGGCGGGCGCCGGTGTGGTCAAGCTGGGCGCCAAGGGCGCTGGCGCCGTGGCCCGCGCGGCGACGGACGCCGAGTAACCGCTAGGCCAAAGGCAGCAGGAAATCGCGCAGATGCTGCGCGGTCTGTGCCGGATGCTGATCAGGAAAGAAGTGGCCGCCGGGAACGGCGGCCTTTTGCATTCGGGCCAGCCTGTCCGACCATGTGGCCGGAACGTCATAGGCCTGCGCCATGGCGCCATCGGCCCCGTACATCACCAGCGCAGGGCACTGCACCTGTCGACCAAGGTCGGCGGCATCCAGGGCGAAATCCACCTCGATCGCGGCGCGGTAGTCGTCGCACATGGCGCGGATGGTTTCGGGATCGCGCCAGGCGCTGCGATAGGCCTGCAGCTGGCTTGGGTCGAAATCCGACAGCTGCGCGGCGCCCCAGCCCAACAGGCAGCTTTCGTAGAAATGATCGGGATCGGCGCCGATCATGCGTTCGGGAAAGGGTTCGGGCTGGGCCATGTAGAACCAGTGGTAATAGGCCTTGGCCACACCCATGGTCAGATCGTTCAGCAGCAGGTGGGTCGGGACGATGTCCATGACTGTCAGGCTTTGGACCGCCTCGGGTGCGTCCAGCGCTAGCCGATGCGCGGTGCGCCCGCCCCGGTCATGGCCGACCAGGTGAAACCGGTCAAACCCCAGTTGCGCCATCAGCGCGGTTATGTCGGCGGCCATCTCGCGAAAGCTGTAGTGCCTCAGCCCCTTGGGTTTGCCGCTGTCGCCATAGCCGCGCAGGTCGGCGGCGATGACGGTGAAATCCTGCGCCAGAACGGGCGCGATCTGCGCCCACATGGCGCGGGTCTGCGGAAACCCGTGCAGCAAAAGCAGCGGCGGGCCATTGCCGCCGCTCTCGTAGGCGATGGCCACGCCGTTTGGCGTGGCCACCCGGGCGGTAAAGCCGGGGATATGGGCCTGCACGGCGCTTACTCGGTCCAGCGCACGCCGGTCAGATCGGTCGCCTGGGTCGGCTGGTTCTGCCACAGCCCTTCCAGCCGCGCATCGGCGACGGTGGGAAAGGCCAGCTGGAAAAGGTAGCCGTTGACGTAATCCTTGGCGATCATTTCCTGGGCCTGGCGCAGCAGGGCGCTGCGCTGTTCGGGGTTCGACGTGGCGGTCAGTTCCGTCATCAGGGTCTGGAACGGCACGCTGTCATACTGGAAATAGTAATCCGGCCTTGCATAGATGTTGATGTCCATGGGTTCGGTATGGCTGACGATGGTCAGGCCGAAATCCTTGCCGCGGAACACCTCTTCGAGCCACTGCGCCCATTCCAGATTGGTGATCTCGGTCTGGATGCCCACGGCGCGCAGCTGCGCGGCGATGATTTCACCGCCCCGGCGCGCGTAGGACGGCGGCGGCAGTTTCAGCGTGGTGGTAAAGCCATCGGGCAGCCCTGCCTCGGCCAACAGGGCCTTGGCCTTTTCCGGGTCGTACTGCGACAGGCCGGTCAGATCGACATAGTCGGGGTTGTGCGGGGCGAAATGCGTGCCGATCGGCGTGCCAAGGCCGAACATTGCCCCGTCGATGATTTCCTGGCGGTTGATCGCATGCGCAATTGCCTGCCGCACCTTCACGTTGTCCAAGGGGGGCAGTTTGTTGTTGGTCGACAGGATGGTTTCGCCCTCGGTGCTGCCGGACAGGACCTGAAACCGCGGATCGGCCTCGAACTGCGGCAGGTTTTCGGGCGCGGGAAAGCCGGCAAAGGCGTCGATATCCTGCGCCATCATCGCGGCAAAGGCGGCGGTCGGGTCGCTGATGAACTTGAACGTTGCCTCGGTCAGCGCCGGTTTGTCACCCCAATAGGCATCGTTCTGCACCAGATGGATGCTGTCGCCCTGGGTCCAGTTGTCAAACTTGAAAGGGCCGGTGCCGATGGGGGTCTGTTTGATGGCCTCGATGCTCTCGGGGGCCACGATCACCGCGTCGCCCCAGGCCATGTTGAACAGGAAGCTGCCGTTGGGCTGCGTCAGGGTCACGGTGACGGTCTGCGGATCGGTCGCCTCGACGCTGGCGATTTCGCCGAACAGCGCCTTTTGCGCGTTCTGGCTGTCCTCGGCGCGGGCGCGGTCCAGGGTGAACTTGACGTCCTCGGCGTCCATCGTCGTACCGTCGTGAAAGGTCACGCCGCTGCGCAGATGAAAAGTATAGGTCAGCCCGTCTTCGGAAATCTCCCAGCGCTCGGCCAGCCCGGGCACGACCGAACCGTCCGAGGTAAAGCGGGTCAGCCCCTCGAAGACGTTGGAGTAAAGCACGCTGTCGATGGCCCCGGCGGCGGCCGAGGTCGGATCAAGGTGCGGCGGTTCAAGCTGCAGACCGATGGTCAGGTCGGTCTGCTGGGCAAGGGCGGCGCTGCCGGTCAGCAAGGCTGCGGCAAGGGTAAGACGAAAGGTCATGACTGGAAGCTCCCTGAGAACGGTCTGCCCGAGTGTTCCCGCAACCGGGCAAGCAATCAAGCCCCGGCGTGGAAATGTCCGTTTCCTGCCCAAGTTGGCCCAAAAATTTCGGTTAACCATGCTCAAACCGTCAGGAAAGGGCTGCGTCATGCTTGGAAAACTGAAACATCTGCTGGGTGGCAAGGCCTCGGCCGAGGCCTTTCAGGCG
This sequence comes from Tropicibacter oceani, assembly GCF_029958925.1. NCBI lineage: Bacteria > Pseudomonadati > Pseudomonadota > Alphaproteobacteria > Rhodobacterales > Roseobacteraceae > Pacificoceanicola > Pacificoceanicola oceani. Next base: position 423,205 of record NZ_CP124616.1, on the reverse strand, counting down.
CGCAAACCCGGGGGCGGCAAACGGTTTTCCGGCGAAGCACCGCCGCAAGAACCGCCGGCCGCGAATAGCGCGCCGCCCCGGCTGGACCGGATCGTGGTTCCGCAATCGGCCATGGATGCCCTGCCGGATGACCCCGCGCCGCTGGTGCAGGCCATCGTGAATTACACCAATCAGATGACCGGGCAGGGCCGCTACAAACGGACGGAATTGCCCGCCGCTGCGATCCAGGCCTTTCACTGCGACTATTATCTTGCGCAGGTACTGAACGGGGGACACGCTCAGTTCGTGGGCAACACAAGGGCGCTGATCGAAGAGACGTTCTGCGACGTGGTCGAAGGACTGCGCGCGATGGGGGCGACGGACTACCTGATCCTTGCCCGGTCCGGGCAAAAGTGGGTGCGTGAAAACCCGCAAGAGGCCGCGCAACAGACCGGGTTCGAAGGCGGCATTGCCGAATCGCTCAGCCGTCTGGACGGGCCTTTTTACCAGTTGAACCGCAAGACCCCGCTGCAAGGTGCCATTGCCGCATGGATTGCCGGCCATCCCCAGCTTCACGTGGTTCCGGACGACCAGCTTGCCGCCGAATTGCAGGCGCTGGCCCTGGCCAATCCCGAACGCGGCCGGCGTGATGCGATCCTTGAATGCGCGTCCATTGCGGCCCGTTTCGCCAATCCCCTTCAGGTGGGGGCGGCGATGGCCTGCTGGCGGTCCGGCGAGGCCGATTTCCTGCTGGGTCTTGGCAACGGGTCGTATCGCGATGTCGAGGGCGAACAGCGGATGGCCTTTGCGTTGCGCGCACTTGGCGGCCCCCGTTTCCTGGTTCCGGTCGAAGGCCGCGGCGTGACGCTTTACGACTGTATCCGGCACGACAATTCCCACCTGCCCGAGAACCCGCTTAAGGCGTCGATGGACGATATCAGAAGGTTCCGGCCCGATGAGCTTGGCGAAAAGCTGGCCGAAGTGTCCGAGGCCGACATTGCCACCGCGATGGCGCTGGCAGACAGGCTAAAGCTGGGGGCGGCCCTGCACCTGTTGAAAACCCGCATTCCGGGCATGAAGGCGCTGCCTGCGCTGACCATCGTGCACGCCGGGCCGTCGACTGACGGCAGCGAAACCTTTGTCTGTTCCTACGTCGAAAACAACGAGGCCTGGATGCTGAAGGTCGGGGCCGAGGGCGCGATTTTCATCAAGCCGGGCAAGGATGCAAAGCCGGTGACAGGCGCCAGCCGGGCCGAGATCGACTTTCATGCCGAAACCCACAGGATCGAAGGCCTGCGCTAAGGGCGGCGCGCAGAAAGCCTCTGGTTCTGCAATGCAGCAAATGCTAGACCTGCGCGCAACTTTGTTGCGCGGAGGAGGCGGGCATGAGTGCGACGGCGAAAAAACGGGCCCCGATGCCCGAGGATATCCTTGCCCGCAAGGGGGGTGAACCTCTGGTCAGTCTGACCGCCTACACCACCCCGATGGCGCAGATCATGGACCCGCATGTTGATTTCGTGCTGGTCGGCGACAGCGTCGGCATGGTGCTGCACGGGCTGGCCTCGACCGTCGAAGTGACGATGGAGATGATGATCCTGCATGGCAAGGCGGTGGCGCGCGGGCTGTCCAGCGCGATGATGGTGATCGACATGCCGTTTGGCAGCTACGAGGAAAGCCCGCAGCAGGCCTTTCGCAACGCGGCGATCCTGATGAAGGAAACCGGCGCGGGCGCGGTCAAGCTGGAAGGCGGCGTCGGCATGGCCGAAACGATCCGCTTTCTGGTGGCGCGCGGCATTCCGGTGATGGCCCACGTCGGGTTGACGCCGCAGTCGATCAACACGCTGGGCGGTTACAAAGTGCAAGGGCGCGGCGATGCGGGCGACGCATTGATGCGCGACGCGCAGGCCGTGGCCGATGCAGGGGCGTTTTCCGTGGTGCTGGAAAAGGTGCCCGAAGGGCTGGCCAACCGCGTGACGGCGCAGGTGGCCATTCCGACGATCGGCATTGGCGCCAGCGCGGGTTGTGATGGGCAGATCCTTGTCGTCGACGACATGCTGGGGCTGTTCACCGCCTTCAAGGCCAAGTTCGTGAAACGCTTTGCGACGCTGGGCGAAGACGCGGATGCGGCAATTGCCGAATACGCGCGCGCAGTGAAGGCGCGGGAATTTCCGGGGCCGGAACATGTCTTTGGCGATGCAGCCCCCGAGGCCCGCAAATGACGCCGCCGATCATTCGCACCAAGGCCGAGCTGCGCGCGCAGGTCGATGGCTGGCGCCGCGCGGGCGAGGTTGTCGGCGTGGTGCCGACCATGGGCGCGCTGCATGATGGGCACCTCAGCCTTGTCGCGGCGGCCAAGGCGGCCTGTGACCGGGTGATCGTGACGATCTTTGTGAACCCCAAGCAGTTCAACAACCCCAGCGATCTGGACAACTATCCCCGCACCGAAGAGGACGACGCCCGCAAGCTGGCGCGCTTTGAGGTTGACGCGCTGTACGTCCCGGGGGTCGATCAGATCTATCCCGAGGTCTTTGCAACCACCGTTTCGGTGGCGGGTCTGACGGATGTTCTGTGCGGCGCGCATCGGCCCGGGCATTTCGACGGGGTGGCGACGGTGGTGACCAAGCTGTTCACCCAGACCCGCGCCGATAAGGCATTCTTTGGCGAAAAGGATTTCCAGCAATTGCAGGTGGTGCGGCGGATGTCTGCAGACCTTGATCTGGATGTCGAGGTGGTCGGCTGTCCGACGATCCGCGAAATGGACGGGCTGGCCATGTCGTCGCGCAATCTGCTGTTGTCGGACCGTTCGCGCGTCAAGGCGCCGGCCCTGCATCAGGCGCTGGAAGACATGGCAGAGGGGTTGCGCGGCGGCGCATCGGCCAGCGCCCTGGCACAAGAGGCGCGCGCCCGGATTCTGTCGGCAGGCTTTACCGAGGTGGAATACCTGGACCTGCGCGCCAATGACGACCTGTCGTTGTTGGAGCAGCCCGATCGCCCCGCGCGGCTTTTGGTGGCGGCCTGGCTGGCCGGTGTGCGTTTGATCGACAATATCGCGGTCTGAGCGGCGTGCGGGGTGCAACCCGCCCTGCAGCCCCTTGCACCCGGCCGGAATGGCGTCACAATCCGCGGCGGAGGTGATGGCATGAGCGATGGTTTGAGCAAACGTATCGAAGGCAAGCGCGACGATCTGGTTGCGCTGACCCAGGACCTGATCCGCATTCCCACGCTGAACCCGCCGGGCGATTGCTATCGCGAGGTTTGCGAATACCTGCGCGCAAGGCTGGCGCCGCGCGGCTTTGACTGCCAGTTGATCCGCGCGACAGGCGCGCCGGGCGACAGCGACCGCTATCCGCGCTGGAACATCGTGGCCCGTCGCGAGGGCACCCGGCCCGGCGATTGCGTGCATTTCAACAGCCATACCGACGTGGTCGAGGTCGGGCGCGGTTGGACACGCGATCCTTTTGGCGGCGAGGTTGATGGCGACCGGGTTTATGGACGCGGCGCCTGTGACATGAAGGGCGGGCTTGCCGCCAGCATCATCGCGGCCGAGGCCTTTGTCGAAGAGCACCCCGATTTCGCCGGGGCGATCGAGATCAGCGGCACGGCAGACGAGGAATCTGGTGGTTATGGCGGCGTCGCCTATCTGGCCGAGCAGGGCTTTTTCAACCCCGAGCGGGTGCAGCATGTGATCATCCCGGAACCGCTGAACAAGGACCGCATCTGTCTGGGTCATCGCGGCGGTTGGTGGGCCGAGATCGAAACCAAGGGCGAGATCGCCCATGGCTCGATGCCCTTTCTGGGCGATTGCGCGATCCGGCATATGGGGGCGGTCTTGGACGCCTTCGAGGAGCAGTTGTTCCCAGCGATGGCGCAGCGCCGCACGGCAATGCCCGTGGTCCCCGAAGGCGCGCGGCAATCGACGATGAACATCAGCGCCATCCACGGCGGATCAGAGGAACTGCCCAAGGATTACAGCGGTTTGCCCGCCTGCTGCGTGCCTGACAGCTGCCGCATCGTGATCGATCGGCGCTATCTGGTCGAAGAAAGCTTTGACGCGGTGCAGGGCGAGATCGTCGGCATCCTCGAAGGGTTGAAAGCCTCGCGCGACCGGTTCGACTATGACCTGCGCGAAATCAACAGGATCGTGCCCAGCATGACGGATCGCGACGCGCCCGTGGTGACGACCGTCGCCGAGGCGGTGCGCGAAGTTCTGGGCAAGGCCCCGGATTTTGTCGCTTCGCCCGGGTCCTATGACCAAAAGCACATCGACAGGATCGGGCGGCTGAAGAACTGCATCGCCTATGGTCCCGGGGTGCTGGACCTTGCGCACAAGCCGGATGAATGGATCGGCATCACCGATATGGTGGATTCCGCCAAGGTCATGGGGCGGGCGCTGGAAAAGCTGCTGACCTAGGCGGTGGACCTATCTAAGCCGGATGCGGGGGGCCTTGCCCAGCGGAATGATCCCGAGCGAGACATTGCCGTCATTAAAACCGAAGGTCAGGTCCAGTGTCGTCTTGTTTCCCGAAAGCGAAGCGACAAGCCCCATGGTCTGCGTCAGGAAATCCGCCAGTCCTTCGGGCAGATCACCGGCGGCGCCGGCGCCTTCCAGCAATTCGCGCCAGTTCACCGCGCGCAGGGTTGCGGTGCCGTCCAGCCGCCCCTTGTTGTCGACCTCCCAGTCGCCGGTTGCCTTCAGCTCCAGCTTGTTGGCCTTGTATTCGGCCAGGGGCAGGACGATGCGGGTTGGCTGGGGCTTGTCGGATTTCAGGGCGTCGCGGGTCCAGACCTCGTCAAAGCTGACCTCGGCCCGCAGGGTGATTTCGTCGATCTTGCCGTCCGGCGCCGGGCCAAGCGTACCCGACGCGCCGGCAATGGCCGCCGCGTTCAGCCCGATGCGCATCAGCCGGGGGTCGGCGTCATCGACGGCAACGCCAAGGTTCAGCCCGGCCATGGCCAGATTGGTCGGGCCTGAAATGTTCAGCACCACGGCCTCGAGATTGCTGCGCAGAATGCGGTCATCCTGAATCACCAAAGAGGCGCGCAACCCGTCCGAGCTGATCTGGTGTTCTCCGGCCTCGGTCGTCACGGTCTGGTTGTCGGGCCAGGCGAAAATCCAGTGCTCGGGGCGATAGACCAGCGAAAACATCTGGAAGAAGGGCGCGCGCCAGGTGGTCTGGTTGTCGGGGTTGGCCAGCACAAGGTCCGTCAGGGTCACGTCCAGCCGATTGGGAAAACCACGCACACTCAGATCGCTGTAGGATGCGTCCCAGCCGTCTTGCTGCCGTTCGGCGAACCAGCGTTCCAATCCGCTGCGCAGGTTGTGCGCCTGCAAAGCCCAGAATCCCGCGTACAAAATCGCTGCGACAGAAATGGCAAGGACAAGACGTTTCAACCCACAGACCCCTTTCAAACAGAATCCATCTGGTGTCTACAGGCGCAAATCGGCAAGGACCAGAACCATGACGCTTTGGGTATTCGGATATGGCTCGCTTTTGTGGCACCCCGGGTTCGAGGTAGCCGAGCAGCGCCATGCCCGCGTGGCGGATTTTTCGCGCAGCTTCTGCATGCGCTCGATCCACCATCGCGGTAGCGAGGAAAACCCCGGACTGGTGCTGGCCCTGGACGAACATCGCGGCGCCCTGTGCGAAGGGCTGGCCCTGCGCGCCGCCCCCGGCACCGAAGAGGCGACGCTGGACTATCTGCGCGAACGCGAACTTGTCTCGGCGGCCTACCTGGAAAAGGTTCTGACACTGGATCTGAACGACGGAACCCGGATCGAGGCGGTTTCCTACGTCATCGACCGCGATCACGTGCAGTATTGTCGTCTGCCCCTGGAAGAGCAGGCGCAGATCATCGCGCAGGCGCATGGCGGGCGGGGCCCGAACAGCGAATACCTGTTCAACACCGCGGCGCACCTGGTTGACCTGGGCATTCCTGACGCCGAACTGCAATGGCTTGTCGATCGGGTAAGGGCGCTGAGCGCATAAACCCTTGGCTTGTGTGCGCTAACCGCTTACGTTCCGGCTAGCAGAACAAACGCGTCAGGTGTCCTATGGACCAGCCCGACCTCGAGGCCGAGCTTCATTTTTCCCAGCCTGTCCGTCAGGTGACCCTCATGCTTGTCGTGTTGGGCCTGTCCATCGTCGGGGCCTTTCTGGCCCTGCCGCGGGTCCTGCCGGTCTTTGAAAGCAACCCCTACCTGAACGGTTTCATCCTGTTCGTCTTTGTCATCGGGGTGCTGGCCTGTTTCTATCAGGTGGTGCAGTTGATCGGGTCGGTCCGCTGGATCGAACGCTTTGCCGCGCCGGGCGATCAGCAAGGGTCGCGTGCGGCGGCCCCGCAATTGTTGGCGCCGCTGGCTGCCCTGCTGCGGCGGCGCGACAAGCGGATGCAGATCACCACCACATCGACCCGGTCGATCCTGGATTCCGTCGCCACGCGCATCGACGAAGCGCGCGAGATCACGCGCTATATCGTATCGCTGCTGATCTTCCTGGGCCTTTTGGGCACCTTTTACGGGCTGGCCACCACGGTGCCTGCGCTGGTCGACACGATCCGCAGTCTCGCCCCGCAAGAGGGCGAATCCGGAACCGAGGTTTTTGGCCGCCTGATGAGCGGCCTCGAAAGCCAGCTGGGCGGTATGGGGGTGGCCTTTGCCTCATCCTTGCTGGGGCTGGCCTGTTCGCTGGTCGTGGGGTTGTTGGAACTGTTCGCCGGGCATGGTCAGAACCGGTTCTACCGCGAGCTTGAGGAATGGCTGTCCACCATCACCAAGCTCGGCTTTTCCCATGGCGAAGGCGAAGGGCCCGATCTGGGCGCTGCCGGTATCGTCCTGGACCGCATGGCCGAACAGATCGAGACCCTGCAATACCTTTTCGCCCAGTCCGAACAGGGCCGGTCCGAGGTCGACAACCGGCTGGGTCAGCTGGCCGATTCCATCGAACGCATGACCGAACGGATGGAGGCGACAGCCCCCACCGCATCGTCGATGGCACGCATCGCCGAAGGGCAGGAACTGCTGGCCGAGGCGATCCGCGAAAAGGAAACCAGCGAAGGGCTGGACCCCGAAAGCCGGATGCGCCTGCGGTCGATCGACGTGCAGATGCTGCGCCTTCTCGAAGAAATCAGCGCCGGGCGGCAGGAAAGCATGGCCGAGCTGCGCACCGAAATGGGCGCCATCGCGCGCAGCCTGTCGACCATCGCCAAGCGCGCGTCGGGGGGCTGAGCCATGGCCCTGTCACGACGCACCGGCGCGCGGTTTCAGGCCTCGATCTGGCCGGGCTTTGTCGATGCGATGACGGGGCTTTTGCTGGTCCTGACCTTTGTGCTGTCGATCTTCATGATCATCCAGTTCGTGCTGCGTGAAACCATCACAGGGCAAGAGGATCAGCTGAACACGCTGTCCACCGAAATCGCTGCATTGGCGCAGGCGCTGGGCGTGCAGGAACGCCGCAACACGGCACTGACCAATCGCCTGGGCGAGTTGGAAGGCACCTTGTCCAACGCCGAAACCCAGCTGGCCCAACAGCTGCGTATCATCGACACGCTGACGGCGACTCGCGACCGACAGGCGGCGGAACTGGACGCGGCGCAGGGCCAGATCACCGATTTCGAGGCGCAGGTCGCGTCGCTTTTGGCGCAGCGCGACGAAGCGCGCGAGGCGGTGGCGGATCTGACCAGCGCGCGGGATGAACTGAGCGCACGGCGCGCCGCGCTTGAGGCGCTTGTGGCTGATCTGCGCAAGGAAAACGCCGATGCCACCGCCCAGATCACCGCGCTGACCGGCAAGGCGGATGAACTGGCCACGGCGCTCAGCGCCGAGGAAGAGGCCAAGCTGCTGGAGGCAGAAGCCGCCGCCGCCCTGCGCGCGCGGCTTGAAAACGCCGATGCCGAACTGACCGCCATGACCATGGCGCTCGAGGCCGAGCGCAAGCGCGCCGAGGAAACGCTGACCCTGCTGGCCGCCGCGCGCGAGGCGGAAACCGATCTGAACGCCCGTCTGGCCGCCGCCCTTTTGGCCGGCGAGGACGAGGCGCAGGCCCTGCAGACCAAGCTGAACCAGGCGACAACCGAGATTGCGCAACTGTCCGCGACCCTTGCTGACACTCGTGCTGCAGGGGCCGAAACCGACGAACGGCTGTCAACACTGCGTGAACAATTGTCAGACGAACGCGCCGCCCGAACCGCGGCCGAGCGCGCTTTGAACAATGAACAGAAAACCCGCGAGGCGATCGAACGCGATCTGACCGCATCGCAAGGTGCGACCGAGGCCGCGCAGTCGCGCCTGTCGGACCTGTCGGCGCAACTGGCCGCCGCGCTTGCCCGCGTGACCGAGGCGGAGTCGCTGCAAACCGAACTGGATGCCCTGCGCCAGCGCAATCAGGCCCTGGTCGCTGAAATGTCGGGTGCGCAAAGCGCGTCGCAGCAGTCGCAGTCGCAATTGCGGTCGGAAAACGCGCAGCTGAGCGCCGCCCTGCAAGAGGCGGAAAACCGCGATGCGCGCCGCGAGGCGTTGATCGAAGAGCTGCGCCAATCCCTGGCCATCGCGGAAGCCAGTGCGCTGGAACGCGTCGGCGACGCCAGATCGCTTGAGGAAAAGCTGGCCGAGGCCCTTGCCGCCCGGCTGAGCGCCGAGGCCAGCGTCGAGGAAACCCGCGAAAAACTGGCCGCCGCCCTTGCCGCGAAAAAGGCCGCCGAGGCCAACGCCGCCGCGCGTATTTCCCAGGCCGAAGAACGCCAGTTGCTGCTTTCGCAGGCCCGCGAGGAACTGGCCCAGTCCGAGGAACGCACCAGCGCGGCGCAAAAACAGGCGGAATTGCTAAACCAGCAGGTTGCCGCGCTGCGCCAGCAGTTGGGCCAGTTGCAGGCGCTTCTGGATGAATCCCAGGCCTCGGACGAGGCCGCGCAGGTGCAGTTGCAGAACCTTGGGTCGGAACTGAACGCCGCGCTGGCCCGCGTCGCCGCCGAGGAACGCCGCCGCCGCCAGTTGGAAGAGGCCGAGCGTATTCGTCTGGAAGAGCAGGCCAAGGATCTGGAAAAATACCGCTCGGAATTCTTTGGGCGGTTGCGCGATGTGCTTAGCGACCGCGAAGGCATCAGAATCGAAGGCGACCGATTTGTCTTTTCCTCCGAGGTCTTGTTCCAGCTGGGTGATGCCGAGTTGTCGGATGAGGGCAAGGCCGAGATCGCCAAGGTTGCTGGCCTTTTGCGCGATGTCGCGGACCAGATCCCCGAGGGCATCGATTGGATCATCCGCGTCGATGGCCACACCGATGATGTGCCCCTGCGCCCCGGCGCGGCTTTTCAGGACAACTGGGAGCTTAGCCAACAGCGCGCGCTGTCGGTGGTGCGGTACATGATCGACGCCTTGGGCATCCCGCCAAACCGGCTTGCGGCGAATGGGTTTGGCCAGTTCCAGCCGGTCAACCCGGCGAACACCGCCGAGGCCCGCGCCCAGAACCGCCGGATCGAATTGAAGCTGACCGAACGCTAGGTCTGTTTCGCGCTGGCGTGGCGGCAAAAAGCCCGGAGATCAGGGAAACATTTTACCCGTATGCCTGGTTTCTGGCAGGCGACACCAAACCGCCGCGCAGGCAGCCAAGGGTGATCAGGGCAAACCCGATGCCGAAACCGCAGCCAAGATAGAGACCGGCGGCCTGCATCGCGGAAAAGTTCCAAAATGCCAGCCCCAAAATGGCCCCGACCATGCCGATGATGCTGCCGAAAAGAAATCCGAAGACTGCCATGGTGAACCTCCTTGCGCCAAGATGGCGGGTAAATCCTTAAAAAGAATTAAGAGGGGGGAAATGTGGCGGGAAAACGTCAAGGCTGGGACGCGCGTGCGTCGAATACCTCAGATTCCTCGCAATACCTTGAGCGCAAAGCCCGGAAGGCGGCCAGCCATGTGCCGCATCAGGGGGCCATATTCAGTTTCGCCAGCCATCAGGCGAAAATACTCGGTTCGCAATGTGCGCGATGACCGAAAACTGCGAATGAACGCCGGGCGCAGCCGTTCCCGGAACATGATGTTGCGCAACAGACAGGCATGTCGCAGCCCCTGATGCGTGGGCTTCAGGGCGTGGCAGTAATGCGCCAAGGCCTGATCCGGCGCTGCCCGGGACAAGGCCGTGATGGCGGCCCGCGCTGCCAATTCACCGCTTAAAAGCGCGTGGCCGATGCCTTCTCCGGTGATCGGATCCACAAGCCCGGCGGCATCCCCGGCCAGCAGGATGCGACCCTTGCCCGGTACGCTGCGAAAGGCGCCGAAAGGTAGGAACTGGCCTTTGACAGGCAGATCGCCGGGCAGGTTCAGGCGCTGCTGATATGCAGCGAGCGCGGACTTCATGTCGGCGTTGCGAGCCATAACGCCGCCGATCCCGACAGTTGTCCCGCTTGCCTTGGGAAACCGCCAACCATAGCCCCAGTCGGCCGCCCCGAAGTCAATCCTGACCGGCGCGGTCGTGTCCGTTTCGGGATGTTCGACTTCCAGCGCAAACCCGATCCTGTCCCGGTCAAAGGCCTGCCCGAACAATTGTCTGGCGGTCGGACTGTTGACGCCATCCGCCGCAATGATCAGGGGTGCGATCAGGCGCAGACCATTCAGGGTCAGGCAGTTGTCACCTGTGTCCAGCGCGCCGCCTTGACCGGTAAAATCAGCGGCCCCGGCATCCAGCGCCTGCGCCACCAGCGTCGCGTCCAGCGCATGACGCATCCCCAGATACAGGGGGGCCACGCCGGTGGTCAGGCCCAGGTCCTGGCCAAAGCCGAAAAATGAAAAGCGATCACAGGTGACAAGCGGAATATCCGGCAGGGCATCCCCGAAAATCCGCCGATAGTGCCCCATGGCCCGGCCGGTGATGCCGCCGCCACACAGCTTTGGACGGGGAAAACGCCGTTTGTCGACCAAGGCCACCTGCAAACCGGAAACGGCGGCCGTTCGGGCCGCCGCTGCGCCGGCTGGACCGGCTCCGATCACGATCAGGTCGAAGTGGCGCGTTCGCGCCGCCGTGCCTTGTTTCACAGAACGGTGACAGGGGTGCCCACCGGCACGCGACCGTAAAGGTCGATCACATGTTCGTTGATCATCCGGATGCAGCCGTTCGACACCGAACGCCCGATCGAACTGGGCGCGGTGGTGCCGTGGATGCGGAAAAACGTGTCGCGACCGTTCTGGAACAGGTACAGCGCCCGCGCGCCAAGAGGGTTGTCCGGGCCGCCAGGCTGGACATATTCGTTGTCCTTGAACCGGCCATAAGCACCGGGATCGCGATCGATCATCTCATCGGTGGGGCGCCAGGTCGGCCACTCCTTCTTGGCGCCGATATTGGCGCTGCCGGTGAATTCCAGACCGGCCTTCCCGACGCCAACGCCATAGCGCATGGCCTGACCGGGGGCCTCGACGAAATAGAGGAAATGCGCGCGCGGCATGATCAGGATCTGGCCCGGGGCAAGGTCCTTCTTGATTGCGACCTTTTGCGGCCGAAAGACCGGATCGACTTCAAAGGCATAGGCGGGCATTGCGACGCTTGCAGCAGCGGCGGCAACAAAGGTTCGGCGGGTAATCATGGCAGCACTCGTTCTTTCATTGGTCTTTGGGAATTTTGCCCGAATGGGCCTGAAAATCAATCCCGAGGTCGGGAATGGCTTGTCACGATGGCGTGCGAGACACATATAATGATTTCAATATATGATGGAGATTCCAATGGCTGGCCTCAAACTTGTCTGTCTGGATTGTGCGCAAACGAACCGGGTACCTAAGGAAAAGCTGGGCAAAGGGGCCAAGTGCGGCACCTGCGGAGCGCCCCTGATGCCGTCGAAACCCGCCGAGATCGACGCCGCGACACTGGCCATGGCTGCGCGCACGGATGACGTGCCTCTCTTGGTGGATTTCTGGGCGCCCTGGTGTGGCCCGTGTCGCATGATGGCACCGGAATTCGCCAAGGCGGCGCAGACGTTGCACGGCAGTGCGCGTCTGGCCAAGATCAACACTCAGGATCACGCGCAGGTTGGCGGCACCTATGGCATTCGCGGAATTCCGACGATGATCCTGTTCGCAGGCGGGCGCGAGCGCGCGCGGCAATCCGGCGCAATGCCAGCCCAGCAGATTGCCGCCTTTGCCAGTGACGCCATGCGCAAAGCCTGACTCACTGTTTGGGAACCTCGGCGTTGCGTCCGGCCAGAACCACGCTGATCGTGTAGGCCGCGCCGGGGGTCAGCCCCGCCATGATCGCTGCCGCCGAATCGGATCGCATGCGGCCAAGGAACCCTGCGGCGAATTCAGGGTCCATTTGCTCGAACAGGGCAGCGGCCTGTTTCGGCTTCATGTTGGCATAAACATCGGTCAGGCGCGTAATATCGTCCTCGGCGGCGGTCTGCGCCAAAGACAAAGTCCCCCTAAGCTGATTTTCCGCAGCTTCCAGCTCGGCCAGCTTCCGGTCAATTTCCTTTTCCGCAAGGGTCAGCGCCTGCATGCGGACTTCGATGTCCTGTTCGCGCTCCTTGATTCGGCTTTCCCGTTTGTTGAGGGATTCGATCAGGGGCATGATCTCGGCCTCGCCGACCCGTTGAATCGCCCCGGTCGGGGCGTCCAGCCCCGGGGAATGGGCGTTCGCGGCGGTCTGCATTTGTCCGGAATGGGCCGCTGTTGCCGGCATTTCATGGTCGGTTGACGACCCCTCTCGGGCAAAAGCCTCGCCGGCGCCGACCGCCGCGCGAAGAACGGCCGAGGCAATCAAGAGACCGCCGATCGTGGTCAGGGCGCCGCGCATCTTGCGCCGCGGTTTGCCCTTGGGCGCAGGGACAGGCGGTTTGGCGGTTTTCGCTTTGGCCATTTGCGTTCCTCAGTTTCTGGGGTGACGGAAAAAGACGTTGTCCGGTTGCGGTTTCTGAGGCGGCTCTGCGGCCTGTTGCGGCAGGTCATGCATCGAGGCGACATGCAGCTCCAACCGCCTGGCCACGTCTTCGGCGCGGGCGGTCAATTCCTCTAGCGATTTCGATGAATGGCCAGCACTGGCCTGCGCTGCGCTCAGCGTCTTGGTCAGATCATCGACCTGGGCCGACAGGACCGCCACGGCCCCGCCGACACCGTTTTCAAGGTCGGTGAATCGCGTCAGCCGCCGCGACAGAATAAAGCAGTAGAAACCCGCCCCCAAAGCCCCTGCGACAAGCAATATGTCTGCAATCAAGTCCATTCCTATCCCTTTCAGTTCAGTACAAATTCCAGAACGAGCAAGTCACGGATGCGGCCCTCTCCGGCCACCATGCTTACGCGTCTGAGCATTTGGGAGCGCAGTTTCACCAGCGCGCCAGGTTGTTCGAGCATCGCCGGGTCAAGGGCGCGCAAATAGCTGTTCATGACATCCTGGACGCGCGGCAACAGCCCCTCGACCTCGGCGGCATATTGTTTGGGGACCTCAAGGCTGCCGCGAAACCGCAAGTGATCCGCCTGCGCCGTTGGTCCAAGCGAGATCAGCAGCTGCGGCACCTCGACAAAGGCGATGTCGGCAAGCGGGGCGTTGTCCACGGGCACGGCCTGCCCTTCTTCGCCGCTGGGCGATTCGGCGGCGGCCTTTTCCCCGCCCCCGCCACCAAGCATGCCGGACGAGACGGCAAAGAAACCGCCCCCGCCACCGGCCAGCGCCAGGACGATGCCGATGATCAAGGGAAGCTTGGAAGGCTTGCGCGCTTCCTCTTCCTGTTCCTCGACGGTGGTGTCAGCCATTCTTAACCTCTTTTTCGATCTGAAACCGTTATAGACGCAAAGGGGCTAACTGATTGTTAAGGCGAATGGTCCAACCTTGGTCGCAACCGAACAGAACGTTTGGAGCGGAGGTCGAACTTGCAGCAGATCTTTTCAGTCTGGAACGCATTGAGTGGGCGACAAAGGGTCGTCGTATTGGGCGCAACGGGTGCCATGGTGCTGGCGGTCCTCGGGCTTGCCCGCATGGCCTCGGCTCCGAACATGTCCCTTCTGTATGCGGGGTTGGAAAACGGCGCCGCTGGCGAAGTGGTCCAGGCCCTGGAAAGCCGCGGGGTTCCCTTTGATGTGCGCGGCGGCGCGATCTTTGTACCGGACGGGGAGCGCGATGCGCTGCGACTCACCCTGGCCAGCGAAGGGTTGCCGGCGAACAATTCGCAAGGCTACGAACTGCTGGACGGGCTGTCGGGTTTCGGCACCACGTCGCAGATGTTCGATGCCGCCTATTGGCGCGCAAAAGAGGGTGAGCTGGCCCGGACAATCGTGTCGAACCCGCAGATTGCCACGGCGCGGGTGCATATCGCCAACAGCAGCGCGAATCCCTTCCAAAGGGATGTGACGCCGACGGCCTCCATTTCCGTGACGACAACGGGCGGCGTCCTGTCCCCGCAACAGGCACGGGCGTTGAAATTCCTGATCGCATCGGCGGTCCCCGGACTGGATGCCGAGGATGTGGCGGTGATTGATGGCAAGGGCGGCCTGATCGGCGCCGAGGCTGACGGTGCAACCGGCCCTTCGGCCGATGACAAGGCAGCCCAGCTGCGCGAACGGGTGCAGCGCCTGATGGAGGCGCGGGTCGGCACCGGCAACGCGGTGGTCGAGGTCAGCGTCGACACCGTGACCGAGGCGGAATCGATTCGTGAACGGGTTTTTGACCCCGAGGGCCGCGTCGTCATCTCGACCGATACCGAAGAGCGCAACGACAGCTCGGAAAACTCCGGTTCCGGGGATGTCAGCGTCGCGTCGAACCTGCCCGACGGGCAGGCGGGCGGCGGGGAAAACTCGTCTGCCAAGACTGCGGAAACCCGGGAACGCATAAACTATGAGGTCTCGGAAACCATGCGCGAGGTCACCCGCGCGCCTGGGGCCATCAAACGTCTGACTGTTGCCGTGCTGGTCAACGGCACCTACGAGACCGGCCCGGACGGCTCGCAGACCTTTGTTCCGCTGGCCGAAGAGGAACTGGGCGCGTTGCAGGCGCTGGTGTCTTCGGCGGTAGGATTCAACGCGGATCGCGGCGATGAAATCACCATCCGGTCCCTGCCGTTCGAACGCCCCGAGGGGCTTGGCACCGGGCCGATCGAACCCGGGCTGTTCACCGGCTCGATCGATACCATGCGGTTGATCCAAATGGGGGTCCTGGCGGTGGTCGCGCTGATTTTGGGGCTGTTCGTTGTACGTCCTGTGCTTGCCAAGCCGGCGGCCTCGGGGGCGGTTGCGGCGGCGCTGCCTTCGCCGGATGGCGACAGCCCGGTGGCGCTGGATGGTGAAATCGACGATGGCGGCTTTGCCGATCTTCCGGTCATGGCCAGCGGTGGCGATTTCGGCGGCATGGGCATGGTCGACTTCGATTCTCAACCTGACGAAGACCCGGTCGAACGGCTTCGCAACCTGATCGAGGAACGCAAAAGCGAGACTGTCGAAATCCTTCGCAGCTGGCTCGAGGAAGAAAAGGAGGAGGTCGGATGACAGCCCTGAGGCAACTATTCGAAGACTTCGGTGGCGCGGCCCCGACCGTGCCGGTCGAAACGGCGCCCGCGTTCAACGAGGCAGACCTGGAAGGCCAGCGGCTGGAAGCGTTCGAAAACGGGTTCAAGGCCGGCTGGGATGACGCGATCAAGGCGCAGTCCGACGACAAGACGCGGATTTCGAGCTCATTCGGTCAGCACCTGCAGGATCTGTCCTTTACCTATCACGAGGCTTGCAGCCAGGTGATGAACGCGATGACACCCTTGCTGAACGAAATGGTGAACGTCTTGTTGCCCGGAATGGCTCGCGCCACCATCGGCGCCCATATCGTCGAAAAACTTCACGAAATGTCGCGGGAAATCGGCACGCTCGAGGTTCAGATCGCGGTGTCCCCCGGTAATGTCGAGGCCGTGTCAGGCCTGCTGGAAGAAGACTTCGGCTTTCCTGTCCGGCTGATCGAGGATTCGACACTGGCCGATGAACAGGCAGACATCCGGTTCGGCAAAACCGAAAAGCAAATCGATCTTGGGGAACTGGTCCGGTCCGTTTCGGAGGCGATAGCCGGGTTTGCCCATGAAAATCAAAGAAAGCTCGCAAATGGATAACGCCCAAACCGCTGTGAAGAGTGAGCAATCGACGCCGTTCACCTCTGTCCCGATCGAAATCACCGTCTCGGTTGGCCGCGCCCGTCCCCTTGTCCGGGAGTTGCTGCAATTGGCAGAAGGCTCGGTCCTGCCCTTGGACAAGCGCCTTGAGGATCCGGTTGAACTGTATGTGGGTGAGCGCCTGATCGGCATCGGTGTCCTTGAGGTCGTCGAAGGCGATGGGCAAAGCCAGCTGGCCGTCCGCCTGACCGAAGTGGTCGACCTGCAGACGCCCGCCTAGTCAATGCGCAGCGTTTTCCTTGCGGCAGGCCTTTTGGCGCTGCCCCTTGCTGCGCAGGCGCAATCCGTCGCGATCGACCTAGGCGAAGGCGGCTCGGTGACGGCCACCAGCGTCCAGCTGATCGTGCTGATCACGCTGCTCAGCCTTGCGCCTGGCATCGCCATCATGGTCACCTGTTTTCCCTTCATGGTGACCGTGCTGGGCATTCTTCGGCAGGCCGTGGGGCTGCAGCAGTCGCCGCCGAACATGCTGATCGTCAGCCTTGCCCTGTTCCTGACGTATTTCGTGATGGAGCCTGTTTTCACCCAGGCTTGGGAAACCGGCGTGCAACCGCTGCTGGACGAACAGATCGAGGTCGAAGAGGCGGTTTCGCTGACGCTGGAACCGTTTCGTGGTTTCATGGCAGGCCGCACCGATCCCGACACCTATCGCGCGATGGCCGACCTGCGCCCCGATGCGGCACAAACCGCCCTGGCGCCCGAGGCACCGCTTTCCGTCCTGATCCCCAGCTTCATGCTGTCCGAGGTGGCGCGGGCTTTTCAGGTGGGGTTTCTCATCTTTCTGCCCTTCCTGATCATCGACCTTGTTGTGGCGGCGGTGCTGATGTCGATGGGCATGATGATGGTGCCACCCGCGATCGTATCCTTGCCGTTCAAGCTGGCGTTCTTTGTCATCGCGGATGGCTGGGCGCTTTTGGCTGGTAGCCTGGTGCGCGGGTATTTCTGACCCCTCGGGCGGGTGGTGCGGGGCTGTTGCCCCGCAGCCGCGATCCCGGTCAGCCCAGCACTTCGGCGACGGCCTGCGCTGTCTTGCCGACAATCTCGTCGGCCTCTTCCCGGGTCAGGCAGAAAGGCGGCGCAAATCCGAGGATGTCGCCCTGCGGCATGGCGCGGGCGATCACGCCGCGGGACAGCAGCGCCCCGGCGATCCGCGGCCCGACCTTTTCCGAAGCGTCGAAAAAGCCGCGCCCCTCGCGTGTCTTGACGAACTCGACCGCGCAAAGCATGCCCTCGCCGCGGACCTCTCCGACATGGGCATGCCCGCCAACGGCGTCGCGCATTGCCGCGTTGAGATAGCGGCCGGTCTCGCCCGCCTTGTGCACAAGGTTCAATTCGTCGATCAGCTTGAGGTTGGCAACGCCAGCCGCCGCGCCGATCGGGTGGGCGGAATAGGTCCAGCCATGCCCGATGGGGCCGTTTTCATCGGTTCCGCGCTCAAGAACCTTCCACATCTTGTCCGACACGATGGACCCAGACAAAGGCGCATAGGCCGATGTCAGGCCTTTCGCGATGGTGATCAGGTCGGGCTTCATCCCGTAGTGCTCTGAGCCGAACATCGTGCCAAGGCGACCAAAGCCGGTGACCACCTCATCGGCGACCAGCAGGATGTCATGCTTGTTCAACACTTCCTGGATGGCGGCCCAATAGCCGGCCGGGGGCGGAACGATACCACCTGTTCCCAGCACGGGTTCACCGATGAAGGCGGCGATGGTGTCGGCACCTTCGCGGTCGATCAGCGCCTCCAATTCGGACACGCAATGGGCGACAAAACCCGCTTCGGTCATGTCCAGATCGGGGCGGCGGAAGTAATAGGGCGCTTCGGTGTGGACGACCTGCGCCAGCGGCAGGTCGAATTTCTTGTGGAACAGCTCAAGCCCGGTAAGCGACCCGGTCATCAGGCCCGACCCGTGATAGCCGCGCCAGCGCGAGATGATCTTTTTCTTTTCGGGGCGGCCAAGAATGTTGTTGTAATACCAGATCAGCTTGACGTTGGTTTCATTCGCGTCCGACCCGGACAGCCCGAAATAGACCTTGGACATGTGGTCGGGCGCGCGGTCCAGTACCATCTTGGCCAGGGTGATCGACGCCTCGGTGCCGTGACCGACATAGGCGTGGTAATAGGCCAGCTCTTTCGCCTGCGCGGCGATGGCATCGGCAATATCCGTGCGGCCATAGCCGACGTTCACGCAATAAAGACCGGCAAAGGCATCCAGCAAGCGGTTGCCGTCGCGGTCCTCGATGTGACAGCCCTGACCGCCGGTTATGATCCGCTGCGGCGTGACCCCGCGCGCGAACTCGGCCAGATGGGTCGAGGGGTGAAAGAAGTTCTCGCGGTCCCATTGGTCCAGCTGATCGTTCCTGAGCATTGATGTCTCCTGCGGAAAAGGGGGGATTCTTGCGGGCACCATAGGCCTGTGTTGCGCCGGGCGAAAGCAGGGCAACGACAGGGTGTTGCATACAACCGACCTAAGCCGGGGATTTCAGTCCTTGGCGATGCGGATTGTGGTCCGCTGCCGGTAGGGCGCATCAGGTGTACAAAGGATTGAGCCGAAATCAGGCGTATTGACGGTGTTCGGGAAATCCTGCGCTTCGACGCAAAAGCCTGCGAAGGGGTCGTGGGGGATGTCGGGATGGGGGGTGCCATAGGACGAAAGCATGTTTGATGTATACAACTGGAGCCCCTTTCGGTCTGTCCAAAGCGTCAGGGTCATGCCGTCGGGGGCGCGGACCGTCACCTTGGGCCCTGCTGCCTGATCCAGCGCGAAGTTCAGGTCATAGCCCAGGTTTTCGGGATCGACCGCGTCCAGCAGGCGCGGTGCGCGCAGGTCGTATCGCGTGTCATCGACGGGCAGGATCACCCCGGTCGGGATCAGGTTCTGGTCGACGGGCGTGTAATGCGATGCGGCTATCTGAAAGCTGTGATCGCGGATCGTGCCCCGCCCAGCGAGATTGAAATAGACATGTTGCGCCAGGTTGATCGGGGTTTTGCGATCCGGGGTTGCCGTCATGTCCCAGGTCAGGGCCGGCCTGTCCAGCGTCAGCCGCACCACGAAATCCACCGCGCCGGGATAGCCCTGATCCAGATGCGGCGAGTGCAGGCGCAGGTTCACGGCGCGGTCGCCTTGCGGCTCCATCTGCCAGTTCTGCCAGCCAATCCCGCCGGGCCCGCCATGAAGATGCGGGCGTTCGCCACGGGAGGTCAGTTTCCAAATCTGCCCGTCCAGTTCGAACTGCGATCCAGCGGTGCGATTGGCGATGCGCCCGACGACGATGCCCATGGATTTGGGGTTCTCGCGGTAGTTTTCCATGTCATCATAACCAAGGACGACCCGCCGCCCCGCGACCGTCCAGTCCTGAATGGCGCAGCCCATCGACAGGACGGTGATTTCCGTGTCGCCGTCGCGCAGGGTGTGGGTCTGGATGGGGTCGTGCATCTTGGCCTCCGGTCGCATGCAGGACCGACGTATCAGAGGACTGGGCAGCAGCATAGCCCGGCGCGCAGAGCCTTGGCGGCGGTTCAAGGGGGCGCTGCCCCCTCGGCCTGCGGCCTCACCCCCGGAGTATTTTTGACCAAGAAGAAGCCTAAAGGTCGTCGCTGACATCCGAGTGCAGGTGACGCTCGCCGCGGGCTTCGGCCAGGGCGATCTGTTTCTGCCGTTCGCGAAACCGGCGTTTGTCCGATTCGGTGGTTTCGTGGATGCACAGGTGGCAGGACACGCCGTGTTCGTATTCGGGGCGATGCCTGTCCTCGGGCAGGATCGGGCGGCGGCAGGCATGGCACAGCTGATGCGGGCCTTCCTTGAGGCCGTGTTCGACCGACACCCGGCCGTCGAAGACAAAGCAGGCACCGTTCCAGGTGCTGTCGTCCTGCGGCACCTCTTCGAGATATTTCAGGATGCCACCTTTGAGGTGATAGACATCCTCGACCCCCTGGCTGAGCAGGTAGTTGGTGGATTTTTCGCAGCGGATGCCGCCGGTGCAGAACATGGCGATACGCTTGTTGTGAAAGCGGTGCTTGTTGTCCTGCCACCAGGCGGGGAAGTCGCGGAACGTATCGGTTTTCGGGTCTACCGCGCCTTCGAAGGTTCCGATGGCGACTTCGTAATCGTTGCGGGTGTCGATCACGGCGACATCGGGCGAGCGGATCAGTTCGTTCCAATCGGCGGGCTCGACATAGTGGCCGACGCTGGCGCGGGGGTCCACGTCGGGCTGGCCCATGGTCACGATCTCTTTCTTCAGGCGGACCTTCATCCGGGCGAAGGGGCGTTCGGACGCGTCAGAGAGTTTCCAGATGATATCGGCGCAGCCGGGCAGCGATTTGATGTGCGCCAGCAGGGTGTCGATACCGGCGGCGGGCCCTGCGACGGTGCCGTTGATCCCCTCGCTAGCCAAAAGCAGCGTTCCGGTGATCTGGTTTTCGCGGCACAGGTCCAGCAGTGGCCCGCGCAGGGCGGCCGGATCATCGAAGCGGGTAAAGTGGTAGAGGGCGCAGACTGTAAACATGGCTGTCAAATAGGCGCGAAAGGGGCGCCTTGCCAAGCGGGTGAGTTGCCGCATTGCGGTTGCGGTGGCTGCAGCGCGCGCCTAACCTTGACGGACAGGAAGGGAGTTTGCCCATGCACGGACTTGTCGTCATCGACGTTCAGAACGATTTTTGCCCCGGGGGCGCCCTGGCCGTCAGCGGGGGCGACGAGATCGTCCAGCCGATCAATGCGCTGATGACGCAATTCGAAGCGGTGATCCTGACGCAGGATTGGCACCCTGCCGGGCATTCGTCCTTTGCCTCTCAGCATCAGGGGGCTGCGCCCTTCAGCGTGACTCAGATGCCCTATGGCGCACAGGTTCTGTGGCCGGATCACTGTGTTCAGGGATCGCCGGGCGCAGGCTTTCACATGGAGTTGGAGACTGACCGCGCCGATCTGATCATCCGCAAGGGGTTTCGCCCCGAGATCGACAGTTACAGCGCCTTTTTCGAAAATGACCACAAGACCCCGACGGGGCTTGAGGGGTATCTGCGCACGCGCGGGATAACGTCGCTGACGCTGGTCGGGCTGGCGACGGATTTTTGCGTCAACTTTTCGGCGGTGGATGCGGCCAACCTGGGCTTTGATGTCACCGTCCGGCAGGATCTGTGCCGCGCGATCGACATGGATGGCAGTCTTTCGGCCGCGCGCGAAGGCATGGCCAAGGCGGGCGTGCGTCTGCTTTGAACCCGGGCGCCGGGCATCCAGATGGCAGGGCGTATCGCGTTCGCCATTTCTAAAGATTCCGTGGCTAGACAGGGCTTGCCCCTGAAGTGAGCCACCATGCCTGCCCAAGACGGATCTGACGCAACAAACGCATTGGACGCCTTTGAGGCGCGATACGGGCGGTCCGCCCTGTTCGAGCGCTATGCCCGGTCGCGCATCGGGCAGTTCTGGCTGCGCCTGGTTTGCATCATGATCGGCGCAACCTACCTTTGGGTCTTTTTTTCGCCTGCCGTTGCCTCGTTTGGGTTGGCCTTTGCCCTGCTTGGGGACGTGGTCGAACTGACCGTGTTGCAGCGGGCGCGGGGTTGGAACCGCGCGGGAATGCCTATTGGGAAAGTCTATCTTTGGACGACTCTGGCAGGTGCAGTGCAGGGGGCATCGGTCGCGGCGGGCATTCTGCTTTTGATAGTCGGCGCACCCAGTCAGGATGTGGAGCTTGTGGGCCTGTGCCTGTTGATGGCGGCATCGGTCAATGCGGGCTTTTCCCTTACCCATCACCCGCCAGTGTCCAGGGTCAAGCTGGCCATTTTCGCCACCATCGCCGCCGGTTTCCTGTGGGAGGAGGTCGTTCTGGAGGCGCAGGCCGATCTGGCTGAAATCACACATATCCTTGAAATCGCGCTGCTGACCTATCTGACTTATACCTTTGTCAATTTCTCCGTGCGTTCGTGGAACAAGCGGCTGGGCAATGAAAAGGCGCTGATCGAGGCGGCTGAGCGCCTGAACAAGGCAAACAAGGACCTGGCCGACCATCAGCGCGAAATGCGCGAATTGTCGCTGGTTGCGCGCCATGCCAATGACAGCGTGATCCTGTTCGACCCCGAAATGACCATAACCTGGGTAAACGAGGCGTTTACGCGGCTGACCGGCTACTCTCGAGAGGAGGCCGTGGGCCAAAAACCCTGGGTTCTGCTCAGCGGGCCTGAAACCAGCCCCCTGACCGGGCAAGCGCTGGAAAAGGCGGTGCGGGACAAGACGCCGTTCCAGACGCGGCTGCTGAACTATTCGAAAAGCGGCGAAAAAATCTGGTTCGATATCAACCGCGTGCCGGTCAAGGGGCCGGATGGCGAGGTTGAAACCCTGATTTCCATCGAGCGCGATGTCACCGAGATTCAAAAGCATGAACAGGTGTTGGCGCAGGCCAGCGTCCGCGCCGAGGAGGGCGCGCGTGCAAAGTCGATTTTCCTGGCCACCATGAGCCATGAAATGCGCACCCCGTTGAACGCCATTCTCGGCATGGCGGATCTGTTGGCCGACGGTGATCTGGGGGACGAACAGAACGAATATGTCAGCACGATCCAGTCGGCCTCGACGTCGTTGTTGGCGCTGATCAACGACGTGCTCGATTTCTCGCGGCTCGAGGCGGGCAAGGTCGAATTCGAAAACGCGCCCCTGTCCCCGGCCGAAACGGTGCAGGACGCAGCGCAGATGCTGCGGACGATGGCACGGGAAAAGGGGGTGTTCCTGGATGTCGCGATAAAGGAAACGCTGCCAAAGATGGCCTTGGCCGATGCTGGCAGGATACGGCAGATCCTGATCAACCTGATCGGCAATGCGGTGAAGTTCACCGATACCGGAGGCGTGACCGTGACAGCCGAGGCTGCCGAAAACACGGCAGGCTGGCGGATGCGGGTGGTGGTTCGCGACACGGGAATAGGGGTGCCAGAGGATCGGGCCGAGCATATCTTTGGCGAGTTCCAGCAGGCGGATGCCGCCACGACGCGCAGGTTTGGCGGCACCGGGCTTGGTCTGCCGATCTCTCGGGCGCTGGCACAGCGGATGGGCGGCAACATCACCTTGCTGCCGCAGCCGCCGGACGGTGGGTCCGCCTTTGAAATGACGGTGCAATTGCACCACCCCCGCGCGGGGGCGGCCCCGGTGCAGGACAGTCATGGGGCGGTGCATCTGGATCTGGCGACCAAGCTGCGGGTTCTGGTGGCCGAGGACAACGCCACCAACCGCCTTTTGGTGGCGCGTTTTCTAAAGAACGAACCCGTGACCCTGAGCGAGGCGAGGAATGGCCGCGAGGCGCTTGAGATGATCATCGACGAATTGCCTGACGTGGTCTTCATGGACATGTCGATGCCAGAGCTGGACGGGCTGGAAGTGACGCGCATGATCCGCGCGCTGGACATCCCGCAACCCTTCATCGCGGCGCTGACGGCAAATGCCTTTGAATCCGATCGCGCGGCCTGCGCAGCGGCGGGCATGGATGACTTTGTGACTAAGCCGTTGCGCCGACAACATTTGATCGCGGCACTGCTGCGCGCAACCCGGGGGGAGAAACCGCTTTCACAAACCCACTTGGATGGCGTATCACGACCGGGCGCCGAGAGAGGGACGGAACCTTGGACATCGCCACCCGCGTCTGGAACCACAAATGGAAAATCGATCCGATCGTCCGGTCGTTGATCGATACCGATTTCTACAAGCTGCTGATGTGCCAGTCCGTGTTTCGCAACAAGCGCGACACCAACGTCACCTTCAGCCTGATCAACCGGTCGAAACATGTGCCTCTGGCCAATCTGATCGACGAGGGCGAGCTGCGCGAACAGCTGGACCACATTCGCAGCCTGCGCCTGACCCGCGGCGAAAGCACTTGGCTGCGCGGCAACACCTTTTACGGCAAACGGCAGATGTTCACGCCCGAATTCATGGGCTGGTTCGAGAACCTGCAACTGCCGCCCTATCACCTTGAACGGGTCGGCGATCAGTACGAACTGACCTTTGAGGGCAAATGGCCTGAGGTCATGCTGTGGGAAATCCCGGCGCTGGCCGTCTTGATGGAATTGCGCGGTCGCGCGGTCCTCAAGGACATGGGCCGCTTCGAAATTCAGGTGATGTATGCCCGCGCCATGACCAAGCTGTGGGAAAAGGTCGAACACCTGCGCGCCGAGCCGGGCGTGCGCATCGCCGATTTCGGCACGCGTCGGCGGCACAGCTTTTTGTGGCAGGACTGGTGCGTTCAGGCGATGCTCGAAGGGCTGGGCAGCAGCTTTGTCGGCACCTCGAATTGCCTGATCGCCAAGAACCGCGATCTTGAGGCGATCGGCACCAACGCCCACGAACTGCCCATGGTCTATGCCGCACTGGCCAAGGACGACGCGGCGCTGGCCCAGGCCCCCTACGAGGTGCTGGCCGACTGGCACGAAGAACACGAAGGCAACCTGCGCATCATCCTGCCCGACACCTATGGCACCGAAGGGTTCCTGCGTAACGCGCCGGACTGGCTGGCGGGCTGGACCGGCATTCGCATCGACAGCGGCGATCCAGCAACCGGGGCCGAAACCGCCATTCGATGGTGGAAAGAGCGCGGCGAGGACCCGACCAAGAAGCTGGTGATTTTCTCGGACGGTCTGGACGAGACGAAGATCCTTGAGCTCTATCGCCAGTTCAATGGCCGGGTGCGGGTTTCCTTTGGCTGGGGCACCTTGCTGACCAATGATTTTCGCGGCCTTGCGCCGAATGACGGGCTGGCCGCCTTTTCGCTGGTCTGCAAGGCAGTCAGCGCCAACGGCGCGCCCACGGTCAAGCTGTCGGACAATCCCAACAAGGCGATGGGCCCGGCCGAAGAGATCGCGCGCTACAAGCGGGTGTTCGGCGTCGGTGATCAAGTCGCCCAAGAGGTGATTGTCTAAGGCGTTTCGCGCTTTTCTTGGTCGCCGTGGGCGGGTAAGCACGTCTCCGCAAGGAGGCACCCCATGTCCAAGATCGAACCGCAGCCGGGTATCATGGAAATCGCGCTTTATGTCGGGGGAAAATCCCGCATCGAAGGCGTGAACAATGTCATCAAGCTCAGCTCGAACGAAAACCCGTTCGGGCCCAGCGATGCCGTCAAGGACGCGGTCACCCGCGCCGCGCACGAGCTGCATCGATATCCCTCGACCGACCATGCCGAATTGCGCGCCGCCATCGCCGAAGTGCACGGCGTCCAGGCCGACCGCATCATTTGCGGCGTCGGATCGGACGAGGTGCTGCACTTTCTTGCGCAGGCCTATGCCGGGCCGGGCGACGAGGTGATTTACACCCAGCATGGCTTTTCGATGTACAAGATCATGGCGCTGTCGGTGGGCGCGACGCCCGTCGAAGTCCCCGAACACGAACGCGTTGTCGATGTCGATGCCGTTTTGGCGGCCTGCACCGAACGCACGCGGCTGGTCTACATCACCAACCCGGGCAACCCGACCAGCACGATGATCGGCCTGTCCGAGCTGGAGCGTCTGGCCGAGGGCATTCCGCCGCAGGCGATCCTGGTGCTGGACGGCGCCTATGCGGAATTCGTCGACGGCTATGACGGCGGCGCCCGCATGGTCGAAATGCGCGACAACGTCGTGATGACGCGGACCTTTTCCAAGCTTTACGGGCTGGGCGGGATGCGCGTCGGCTGGGGCTATGGTCCGCGCGAAATCATTGATGTGCTGAACCGTGTCCGCCAGCCATTCAACCTGTCGACGGTCGCGCTGGCCGCTGCCGAGGCCGCCGTGCGGGACAAGGCCTATGCCGAGTACTGCCGGGCCGAAAACGCCCGCCTGCGGGTCTGGCTGGCCGAGGCGCTGGGCGAACATGGCGTGCCTTGCGATACATCCATGGCGAACTTTGTGCTGGCGCGTTTCGGCAGCCAGGACGAGGCCGAGGCCTGCGACACCTACCTGCAAACCCAGGGCATCCTGGTGCGCCGGGTGGCGGGGTACGGCCTGCCGACGGCGCTGCGCATCACGGTCGGGGACGAATCCGCCTGCCGCCGGGTGGCGCACTGCGTCGGGCTGTTCAAGGCGGGCGAACGATGACTGTCGTTTACGAAAAGGTCGCGTTGATCGGTCTGGGGCTGATCGCCTCTTCGATGTTCTGGGCGATGAAGCGTGGCCATGTGGCCGGCCATGTCAGTGGCTATGCCCGCAGCGCCGAAACCCGCGATACCGCACGCCGGATCGGGCTCTGCGACACGGTTTGTGACAGCGCCGAAGAGGCGGTCAAGGACGCTGACCTTGTGGTTCTGGCGGTGCCTGTGGGCGCGATGGCCAGCGTGGCACAGGCAATTGCGCCCTACCTGAAGGCAGGGGCGACGGTGACGGATGTCGGGTCGGTCAAGGGGACGGTGCTGTCGGCCGTGGGCCCGCATATCCCGCAAGGCGTGCATTTCGTGCCCGCGCACCCGATGGCAGGAACCGAGCATTCCGGCCCCGAATCCGGCTTTGCCACGTTGTTCGACAACCGCTGGTGCCTGATTGTCCCGCCCGAAGGCGCGGATGAAACCGCCGTCGTGCGGCTGGAGGATTACTGGAAGGCGCTGGGCGCCAATATCGAACGGATGGACCCCGAGCATCACGATCTGGTCTGCGCCGTGGTCAGCCACATCCCGCACCTGATCGCCTATACGATGGTGGGTGTCGCGGACGATTTGCAGCGCGTGACGGATCAGGAAGTCATCCGGTTTTCGGCCGCGGGTTTCCGGGATTTCACCCGGATCGCCGCCAGCGACCCGACAATGTGGCGCGATGTTTTCCTGACCAACAAGGACGCGACAATCGAGATGCTGGGCCGCTTTACCGAAGAGCTGTTCGCCCTTCAGCGGGCCATCCGAACCGGCGATGGTGAGCAGCTTCATGCCTATTTCACGCGCACCCGGGCCATCCGGCGTAGCATTCTGGAGGCCGGACAGGATACAGATGCACCCGATTTTGGTCGCGCAAAGGTGGAACGGTGAGGCTTTTTGGACTGGCGGTCTGTACGGTTTTGGCGCTGGGCGCCTGTGGGGGGCGGACCGAGGCCCCGAAGGCGCAAAGCGATGTCGACGGCGTTCGCGGGTTTCTGAAACAGGCGTTTTCCCGCGATGATGGCGCCGCCGTGGTTGGCGGCGGGCTTTGCGGCGATCCGGCCCTGGTCGGCGAGGCCATCGGCAAAGTGCCGGGAAATGGCGTTTGCGGGATCGACAATGCGGTGCGCCTGCGTGCGGTCGGCGACGTGCAACTCAGCCAGCCTGCGACGATAGATTGCCAGACGGCGCGCGCGCTGAAAAAGTGGCTGGTCACAGGGGCCAAACCGGCGGTGGGCAAGCGCGGCGGCGGCGTCACGGGCCTGCGTGTCGCGGCGCACTATGCCTGCCGGACGCGCAACAACCAGCCGGGGGCCAAGGTATCGGAGCACGGCAAGGGCAAGGCCATCGACATCGCGGCGGTGCAACTGGCCGATGGCAGCGAATTGTCGGTGTTGCAGCATTGGGGCGGCGGCAAGGACGGCAAGGCGCTGAAAAAGATGCATTCAGCCGCCTGTGGCCCGTTCGGCACGGTGCTTGGCCCGAAATCGGACCGGTTCCACCAGGACCATTTCCATTTTGATACGGCCAGCCATCGCGGCGGGCCCTATTGCAGGTAAGGCGGGTTACAAACCCGCCCTACGCTGGTTTCGCAGGCCTTGCCGCGGGTGATCAATCATTGGGCTGATCGGTTTTGGCCGCAGCGGGCTTGGGCGCCGGGGGGCTGGCAGGGGCATCGCCGCCAAGGGCGCCGTTGACCAGCCCGGAAATGCTGCCATCCATGGAAATGCCCAGTTCATCCCCCAGCTTGCGCAGGGCGGGCATCTGCACGGCCATGCCCATGATCGAATCCAGCGCCTGGTTGACCACCGGTTTGTCACCGTCCGCTCCAAGGCCGGCGCCAAAGCTGCCACCACCCAGCCCAGAGACCTGGTGAATGCGGATCGAATCGATCTTTTCGGCGGGTTTCACCGCTTCGGCGATGATCGCAGGCATCGCTTGCAGGCGGGCCAGCGCGATCTTCATCGCGATCAGTTCCGCGCTCAGCGCGTTTTCGGCGTCGGTGATGGCGCGGGTGCCCTCGGCCTCGGCCAGCATGTCCTTTTTCTTGGCCTCGGCGCGGATGGAAATGGCATCGGCATCGGCCTGCGCCTCTTCGCGGCGGGCGTCGGCGCGGTCTTGCGCGGCATCCTTTTCGGCCTGCGCCGCCAGCTTGATGCGGGTCGCTTCGCGCTCGGCCTCGCGGGCGGCTTCGATCAGGGCGATCTGTTTCAGACGCTCGGCCTCGGCCACCTTCTTGGCGGTTTCCACTGCTTCCAGCGCCTTGGTCGCCTCGGCCCGGGCCAGGTCAGCCGAAGCGCGGGCGCGGCTTTCTTCTTCGGACTTCTTTGCGATGATGATCTGACGTTCCTGGTCGGCGACTTCCAGTTCGCGCTCCTTGGCGATCTCGGCCTCGCGGATCTTGCGTTCACGCTCGATCTCGGCGCTGCGGATGGCCTCTTCGCGGGCGATGCGGGCGCGTTCGGTTTCGCGCAGGCTGTCTTCGCGGCGGGCGGCGATTTCGGCCTCTTGCGCGGCCTGCATGGTCTGAACCTGCTGGATCTGCTCGATGCTGGCCTGCTTTTCGTCGCGCTCGATGGCAAGGCGCTGGCGCTCGGCCTCCATTGCGGCGCGGCGCACGGCGACCTCGGCCTCGGCGTCGATCTGGGCGCGCTCTTTCTTCGAGGTCGCGATGACCTCGGCCAGGCGGCGCATCCCCACCGCGTTGAAGGCGTTGTTTTCATCCAGCGCCTCGAAGGGGGTCTGGTCAAGCGCCGTCAGCGACACGGATTCCAGCGACAGGCCGTTCTTGAGCAGGTCTTCGGAGACTGTGTTCTGCACTTCCTGAACGAAATCGGCGCGATTTTCATGCAGGCTGTCCATCGACATCTGCGCGGCTACGGCGCGCAGACCGTCGATCAGCTTGCCCTCGATCATCTCGCGCAGCTGTTCGACGTCAAAGGTGCGATCGCCCAGGGTTTGCGCGGCGCGAGCGATGCCTTCGTCCGTGGGCTGGACCGAGACATAGAATTCGACACCCACATCGACACGCATCCTGTCCTGGGTGATCAGGGCGGCGTCGCCGTCGCGCTTCACCTCAAGTCGCAGGGTCTTCATGTTGACCGGGCTGACCTCGTGCAGCAGCGGCACGACGATGGTCCAGCCATCCATGATGACCTTTTTGCCGCCCTGGCCGGTGCGGACAAGACTGATTTCCCGGGTCGTGCGCTTGTAAAGGCGGCCGACGACAAGGCCTAGCAGCAGCAAGAGGGCAAGAAAGCCCCCGACGATGATCAATAGGGTGTTCAGATCCATAATGATTTCCTGGTTGTCAAAGGGTCAGCGGCACCAAAAGGTAGCCCTTGGTCTGCCTGTGGCGCAGGACCAGAACTTCGGTCCCTTGCGGAATGGCGATATCGTCGCGCAGGGGTTCGGCGCGCAGGTAATGGGTGTTGCCATAGCGGTCGGTCACGCGCACTTCGGCGGGGCGCCCGCGCGCGGCGGTGCCCTGGGTGATGATGCCGGGGCGGCGGCCCAGGTGGCGTTCGGACAGGGACTGGGTTTCGGTCTTGGGCAGCAGCCGGGCAAAGATCGCACCGAATTTGCGGGCAAAGCCAAATGCCAGGACCAGCACCGGGACGGTGACCAGCGTGGCGGGCAGCGCACTGCCCAGAACCGAGACAGCGATGCTTTGGACCGCGATCCCGCCAGCGCCAAAGGCGAAAAACACCGCACCCAGCCAGATCAGCGCGGGCATCCTGCCAAAGCCCAGCCAGGCCGCGACGCCGCCCATGCCATTGGCCGCGTCGGGCAACTGCCCGTCGACATCAAGATCGGTATCGGCAAATCCGGGCAGTTCAAGATCGGCGGTGTCGATGTCCAGACCGTCAAGATCAAGGTCGATGTCCAGATCCCCAAGGTCGGGCGCGTCCATATCCAGATCGGGGCCATCCAGCCCCTCTCCGCCCATCCCCAAAAGCGTGCCGCCGAGAATGGCAAAGACCAGTTCAAGCGCCAGAAGCGCGAACAGCAAGGCAAGAGCGATGGTAAAGGGCACAAAAGGCCCGGTCAGGAAGGGATCAAACATATGCGTCTTCGTGATTTGTATGCAACGGCATACCTTTCATATGGGGCCTCACGCCTGCGTTACAACAAGGTTTGTCCAATTTTTGCATGACCGCCAAGGGCTTGTGCCAAGAGTGGCGCAAAACCCGCGGGTTGAAAAGTCAGGATTTCCGGCGACGTGCCGGGCCTGGTCTAGGGCTTCGTGGAAAGCCCCGGTTTGCCCTTGTCCTGCGGATTGCGGGCAAGATGCCTGGCCTTGATCATGGCCGAGGTGTCACGCGATCCATCATGGCTCCAACCCGGGGGGGCGACGGCGTACATCAGGCGGTCACGCCATGTGATGCCTCTTTGGGTGACGTCCTTCCAGATGCCGACCCATTCGTGAAAGGCGACGCGGATCGGGTTGAAGGTGCCAAGGTTTTGGACAAGGCCATAATCCACCTTTTCATCGGACTGCTCGGGCACGAAAGTGCCGAACAGCTTGTCCCAAATGATGAAGACTCCGGCGTAATTGGCATCCAGATAGCGCGGGTTGCGCCCATGGTGAACCCGGTGGTGGCTGGGCGTGTTCATCACCGCTTCGAACCAGCGGGGCAGTTTGTTGATGGCTTCGGTGTGAATCCAGAATTGGTAGATCAGGTTCAGCCCGCCGCAAAACAAGACCATTGCCGGATGAAACCCCAGCAGGATCAGTGGCGCGCGGACCACCATCATGAAGGTAAAGGTATAGGTCCAGGTCTGGCGCAGGGCGGTGGTCAGGTTGTAGTGCTGGGACGAGTGGTGATTGACGTGGCTGGCCCAGACCCAGCGGATGCGATGCCCAAAGCGGTGCACCCAGTAATAGCGCAGGTCATCCAGCACAAAGCACAGCACCACGACGCCAAGCGAGGTGCCCAGATCCAGCGGCGTGATCGCCCAAAGCATCATGAAGAACCCCCAGGCGACAAACCCCAGCGCGATTCCCGCCGCGACGTTCCCGGCCCCCATGATCAGCGATGTGACGGCATCGCGGGTTTCATAGCGCCCGCCGGTTTTGCGGGTCTTGATCCACAGCAGCTCGATCAGGATCGCGGCGATGAAGAACGGCACGGCCAGTTGCACGACATCGGGGTAGGTCAGCGTATCGGTCATGCAAAGGGTCCTAGTTCCTGTTTCCAGATCCGTGTCTCGGCTTCGGTCAGGCGCAGCGACAGGCGGGGGGCGGCATAGTCGTCAAGGCGCAGCGTCAGGCCCTTGGGCGACGGGTCCAGTCGGGCCTTGGTCAACAGGCGCGCGGTGCTGTCGGCGCCCATGGCCCAGACGATCCCGGGGCCCTTGGGGGTTGCGACTAGCGCGGCATTGCCGGTTTGGCAAAGGGTGACGCGATGCACCGGCACATCGGGAAACTCGCGCAGCCAGGCGGCAACCGCCGCGTCGGTGTTGTCAAACCGGCGCGGTTCGGCAAAGCCGAACAAATAGGTCAGTGCGGCGATCCCAGTGATGCCGAACAGAACCAGTGCAATCAGAATATGCAGCGGCATGACGTCCTCCCCGCGCCATTGTGCGCGGACCGGGGATTGTGTCAAAAGCGCCGTGGCGTCAGAGGCGGATTTTCTTTGCCTGTCGAAATCCGGCCTTGGCGAATCGCGGATGGTAGGGCCGTAGGGCCGAAATGTGGCGAACCCGTTCACGTCTGATCAACAGAGTGGCCGCGCGCCCCTTGATTGTCTGGCAGCCCGCGTCCAATCCGGCAAATGTGGCAGCAAAGGGTTGCCCCGCGCCGCAATTTCGCCCAATTCTCTATTTGTTGGTGGGGGCCAACGACCCGGAGCAAAACATGCGCATCCTGATCTTTGTCCTCGCCTTGGCTTCTCAGTCTTTGTCCTTGGCGGGTGTTCCCTCAACGATCAACGAAGGCGCTGTGTTCTCCGGGTCCGACCGAATGGCACACGACGAAAGCGAAAAGTCCAAGGACGACAAGAAAAAAGACAAAACCTGGATTCGCCGCAAACGCACTGTCATTGCGTGACTGACGCTAGGTAAGCGAACTCTCTCTCTCTCTCTCTCTCTCTCTCTCTCTCTCTCTCTCTCTCTCTCTCTCTCTCTCTCTCTCTCTCTTTTCGATGCTCACGAAAAAGGGCGGCTCACTCCGGGGCCGCCCTTTCGCGTTGATGCGCCATGACCGCCGTCGCGCAGCGTTTGGTTTTGCTTGGCTTGAAAAAGGCGGTCTGAAAAACACACAGAGCATAGATTTTCGCCCGACGTCCCCGCCGCATTCCTGTCAGGGGCCTGAAATGCAAATGGAAAACCCGCAAAATCATTTGTTGGCTGAGCACCTGACCGCTTGATTCATGTCAATCGTTCGGGGTTTTCCCGGGGCATACTGAGGGACGAGTGGCAAGGAAAACGGGTAATTACCCCGACCGTCCCTGCGCCAGAATTATTGATGCCCGCTTTGCGAGTGTTCCAGACAAAGAATTGAAGCCCAACGTAGAAAGGTTTCCCCGGTGTCCGCCCAATTGCTTTTGAAAGACCGCCCGCAGCTTGTTTCGAAACAGGCATTGCCATTGAAAAAGGCGGATATTGCCAAGGACTTTCAGGCTGTCCTGTCCCAATATGCCCGGGCTTTTGACGCGGGCAGCACGCTTTTGATCGAGGGCGAAGCCTGCAAAGCCGTCTTTGTCCAAATGGACGGTTGGATGCACCTGTCCAAATCGCTCGAAGGGGGGCAGACGCAAATCATCGAATTTGTCCTGCCGGGGGATGTCATCGACGCCTCCTCGGCGGATGGGTCGACCGCGTCGGGCACTCTGGAAACGCTGACCTGCGGGCGGGTGTCGGTGGTGCCACGGCACATCTGGACCGCGTTGCTGCGGGAAAGGGTCGAACTTCATCGCTTTGCACAACGCATGGATGCTGCCCGTCAGGCACGGCTGGTCGAACGGATGCTGCGCCTTGGCAAGGGTTCGGCGGAAATGCGGGTGGCCTATGCCTTGATCGAATTCCTGATGCGGCTTGATGGCGGCGGCGTGCGGCCCCAATCCCGGTTCAGGATTCCGCTGACGCAACAGCAGCTTGGCGACTATCTGGGGCTGTCATCGGTGCATATCTGCCGGACGCTACGCCGGATGGTCCGCAACGACGTTCTGGATGTTCGGGACCACATGGAGGTGCAGATCAACGACATGGATGCCTTGGTCGCGCTTTCCGGACTGGATCGGCAAGCCTTTCGCAAGGCCATCGTGACACGGCAGTTTTAGGAAAGGCGCACGGGGGTCACAGCCATGTGCCCCGTGCCTCGACGATTTCGCCCAGTGTTTCTCCGGCCAGCCGTTCCGAGTAATGCTCGGCGATGTCGTCGACAGACAGGACACCGACCAGAACCTGGTTCGCGTCGTGCACCGGAAGCCGCCGGAACTGGTTGTCCCCCATTCGGGCGGCGGCGGCTTCGATCGGGTCGGTGTCGCGGCAGCTCAGGATGTTGCAGGTCATCACGTCTCGGACACAGCACTGGCGGGCGGATAGCTGCGCCGCAAGGCAGCGCACAACGATATCGCGGTCCGTGATGACACCAACCAGATGATCGTTTTCCAGAACAGGCAGCAGTCCGACGTTTTCATCCCGCATCTTTTGTGCGGCGGCGCAAAGCGTGGCATTCGTCGCGATTGTGACGGCAGGCTTTTGCATGATCGACGATACGGTCATGTTCGGTTCGGGCGGCCCATCGCCAGAACAGGCGCCAAGTTCGAAACCCGCTTTGCGATCCGGCCCCGGAGGCGACATTTGAATTCTCCATCGTGCATTTGGCAAGAAACGGAATGAACCACAGGGGCGCAGGCTGCGCGGCTGTGGTCACATATTCTGCAATGATTGGGGAATTCTGCCGGGCTGGCATTAACCGGCGTAAAGACGGGCGCAGCCGCATGGGGCACCGTTTCGGGGTGCTTCGGCCCCGGTCAGGCCCCCGCCGAAACCCGGTTCGGCGGGGGCAGTGTTTTCAAACGCTCAGACCGTACCGCCAAGCGAGCCTTCCAGCTGCGCCAGTTCCTGACCGCCGGCCATCAGGTCCTGCAGCTCTTCCGGAGAGATTTCGCCGCGCTTGGCCGTGCCAAGGGTCTGACCGCGATTGAGCACGGTGAACCGATCACCCACCGCCAGGGCATGGCGGACGTTGTGGCTGATGAATACCACGCCGATCCCCTGTTTGCGCACCCGGTCGATCGTCGCCAGAACGTTCGAGGTTTGCCGCACACCAAGCGCCGAGGTCGGTTCGTCCAAAATCAGGATCTTGGCGCCGAAATAAACCGCCCGGGCAATCGCCACCGTCTGGCGTTCCCCGCCTGACAACGTGCCGACAGCCTGATCGGGACCACGCAGGTTGATGCCCATCTTGCGCATCTCTTCCATGGTGACCTCATCAGCCTTTTTCTTGTCGAGAAAGCTGATCCCGGCCACCTTGCGCGTCGGTTCGTTGCCCATAAAGAAGTTGCGGCTGACACTCATCAGCGGGATCATGGCCAGATGCTGGTGCACCGTGGCAATCCCGGCGCTAATCGCGTCACGCGGATCTTCAAAGTGCAGCGGCTTGCCCTCGAAAAAGATCTGCCCCGCAGTGGGTTTGTGCACGCCTGACATGGTCTTGATGAAGGTCGATTTGCCCGCGCCATTGTCGCCCAGAAGGCAATGGCATTCACCGGGTTTCACGTCAAAGCTGACCCCGGCCAGGGCAATGACCCGGCCAAAGTGCTTTTCGATGTTCTTCATCTCGATGATCGGTTGCACATCACCCTTGGGATCGCCGTGATGGAACTTGCTCTCTTGGGTCATCTCAACGTTCCCCCGTGATGATGCGACGGATGTAGGTGTTCAGGATGACAGCCCCCAAAAGGATCACGCCCAGAAACACCCGGAACAGCGAACTTTCGACACCGGCAAAGAACAGGCCCTGCTGCACCACGCCAAAGATCAGCGCGCCAAGGGCCGCGCCCAGCACCGACCCATAACCGCCAGTCAGCAGCGCGCCGCCGATGACCACGGCGATGATCGCCTCGAATTCCTTGAGCAGGCCACGGTCCGCACCCGCGGATCCGAATTCCATCACCTGGCAGACCGCAAAGACGGTGGCGCAGAAGGCGGTGAACATGAACATCAGGATTTTCACGCGGTTGACCGGAACGCCAGAGTTGCGCGCGGCCTCGGGATCGCCGCCCGCGGCAAAGATCCAGTTGCCGAACTTGGTCTTGGTCAGCAGCACATGCCCGAAAAGGATCAGCGCCAGGGCCCAGACGATCAGCATCGGGATGCCGTCGACGACCGGCTGCCCGGCCTTGGTGCCGCGTTCAAAGGTGGCGATCATGCCCGCGTCACCCATCCAGGTGAACAGGCCTTTCAGGATCTTGCCGCCAAAGACCGGCGCCAGCCAATCCCCTTCGGCCTTGTCAAGAATGCCGCCGATTATGGTCTTGCGTTCGATCACCTGCGGCAGAAAAATCGTAAAGCCGCGCAGGATGAACAGGAAGGCCAGCGTCACGATAAAGCTGGGCAGGCCGGTCCGAACCACGATCCAGCCATTGAACGCCCCGATCGCCGTGCAAAGCACAAAGGTCACCAGGATGGCAATCCAGACCGGCCAGCTGTAGGTGACCGAGAAAATGGCGATCATCATGCCCGCAAAACCGATCATCGAACCGACCGACAGATCGAATTCCCCGGCGATCATCAGCAGGCAGGCGCCGACGGCGATGATCATGAACTGTGCGGACACGATGGACCAGTTCATGATGCCTTGGCTGTTGAACATGCCGCTGTCGAAAGCGAAAAGCAGAAAAAAGGTGAACACGGCGATGGTTCCGACGATGCCGCCCAATTCGGGACGGATCAACGCATTACGAAACGCAGAGATTTCCTTGATGCGTTCGTCGGAGTCTGCCGTGGGTTGGGCCGCGTTGGACATGCGACATCTCCCCAGTGACTAGGATTTTCAGGAGCGATTGAGGGGAAGGGCGCCGCGATCCCGGCGCCCTTCCGGGGTGAAGATCAGCGGTATTCGCCCGCGAACTCTTCGATCTTGCCCAGGCCGTCAGCGGTGACGAAACCGGGGCCAGAGTTGATGTTGTTGCCCGGCAGAACGCCATAGCGGTGGTAGTTCGTCAGAACCACGACCGGCAGATAGGCCTGCAGGAAGGGCTGCTGGTCGATACCCCACTGGATGACACCGGACTTGATGCCTTTGACGATTTCGCCGCCAAGGTCGAAAGTGCCAAAGTAGATGTCGCCGGCCATGCCGTTTTCTTCCAGCGCCAGCAGGGTCGGGTCAGCCGAGGTCGGCCCGAGGGTCAGCACGGCGTCAGTGTCGGGGTTGGCCGACAGATAGGCCAGCACGCGGTTCTTGATCTCGGCCGGGTCCTGCCCTGCGTCGATCATCTGGTTGCCAAGCTCGACGCCCAGACCGTCCGCAAAGCCCTGGCAGCGTTCCTGCGAAGACGGCTGAACGATATAGTGGTTCACGCACAGGAACGACCCGATGCCGTCACCCTTGGCGCGCAGACCGGCGGCGTAGCCGGCGTCATACTCGGGCTGACCGACATACATCAGGGCGCCGACTTCACGCGCCTTTTCCGGGGTGCCGGTGTTCATGATGATGACGTCGATGCCGGCATCGACGGCAGCGCGGATCGGACCTTCGAGAATGTCAGGGTCGGCCAGCGTGGTGATGATGCCGTTCGGGCCCGAGGCTGCGGCCTGGTCGATGATG
The DNA here is from genome assembly GCF_029958925.1 of Tropicibacter oceani. NCBI lineage: Bacteria > Pseudomonadati > Pseudomonadota > Alphaproteobacteria > Rhodobacterales > Roseobacteraceae > Pacificoceanicola > Pacificoceanicola oceani. The sequence goes on along the minus strand of NZ_CP124616.1, from coordinate 386,277 downwards.
CGTGCCATGTCGGCAAGGTCACCGGTCGGCGGGTTGCGATATTCGACCTCGACGTCCATCTGCTCGCCCGCCAGGGCGATGCCGTTCTTGATGGTGTTCCACCAGCTGTCGCTGTCCGGCGCGTGACTGACAAGAATGTACTTTTCGCCCTCGGCCGATGCGGTCGTTGCCGCAATCATCGGTACTGCGGCAATCGCAGTCGCCAACGCGAGCTTCTTGATTTTCGAACTCATGTGTTCCTCCCTGAATTCTCGATCTTCGAGGCGGGTCAGGCCCGTCTCTTGGGCCTTACCGTAGCGGCAGAACAGATTCGTTGCAACCGGTTGCATCAACGATTTTCATTTAGGGCTGTTCTGGGCCGAAAATCCCGGTAATTTGATACGAACACGTTGAAATATGGGCCTGAACGCATGGCGGTGACATTGAAAGAGGTTGCGGAACGGGCCGGGGTTTCGCGGTCGGCGGTGTCGCGCACCTTTACCGATGGCGCCTCGGTTTCAGAGGTGATGCGGCGCAAGGTCGAAAAGGCCGCCCGCGAATTGGGGTACAGCCCCAATGCGCTGGCATCGTCCCTGACCACCGGGCGCACCAAGCTGATCGGATTGGTGTCGAACAACTTCCACAACCCGATCTTCCTTGAGGTCTTTGATCTGTTCACGCGCGGGTTGCAGGAACGCGGCTTGCGGCCGTTGCTGGTCAACCTGTCGGACGAAACCGATCCGGAAAATTCAGTGCGGATGCTGCGCCAGTATTCCGTCGACGGCGTTGTCGTCGCCTCGTCAACCTTGTCGCCGGGTTTTGCCAAGGCGTTCCGCGATGCGGGTGTTCCGGTGGTGCATTCCTTTGGCCGCTACTCCTCGGCCCCCGAGGTGCACGTGGTCGGGATCGACAACCGCGAAGCCGGACGGCTGGCGGCGCGCACCTTGATCGAACGGGGCTATACCCACGTGGGGTTCATGGGCGGGCCGGAATCGGCAACCTCGACCCAAGACCGCTATACCGGTTTCATGTCCGAAGTCGCGGCGCATCCAAGGATCAAGGTCAGCTATTCCTTTGCCCGCGCCTATTCCTTTGATGCGGGACGTGAAGAGATGCTGCGCCTTTTGCAAAAAGACCCGGCGCAGGCCTATTTCGGTGGCGACGACGTGCTGTCGATCGGGGCGCTTTCGGCGATCATCGACAGCGGGCTTGATTGCCCCAAAGACGTTGGCATCATCGGGCTGAACGACATGGAAATGGCGCGCTGGAACAACATCAACCTGACGACGATCCACCAGCCCATTCGGCAGATCGTGAGTTCGTCGATCGAATTGATGGTGGCCACCCTGGCCGATGGCGACCGCTATCCCGAAGGGCGCATTTTTTCCTGTTCGGTGGTCGAGCGGGGCACATTGCGCCCCGCCCAAAACGCTTAGCGGAACATCGGCGGACGCGCGTCCAGCCATGCACCGTTTTCCTTGGCCGATGCGACAGCGGTATGCACCGCCGCCATTGACCGCACGCCAGCCTCGGCGCCGGGCAGTCCATCGCGCGTCTCGCCTGCGATGGCATCGGCCAAATCGCAGTAGATGTTTGCCACCGCCAGGGGAAAGCCCTCGGGGTGGGCAATCGACACGCGGCTAAGCCGCCGGGCATCTTCGTGCAGCCCGCCTTCGCCTTTTTCGATGATCTGGGTGCGACCGCCAACAGGGGTATAGATCAGCTGGTTCGGCTGTTCCGACGCCCAGCGCAGCCCGCCGGTTTCGCCAAAGATCTGGATGTCGAAGCCATGCTGACGCCCGATGGCAACGGAGGATGTCCAAAGCCGCCCGACCGTGCCGCCGCGCATGCGGAAGTTGACCATGGCGTCGTCTTCCAGTTCGCGCGACGGGATGGTCGAGGCGAAGTCGGCCGACAGCGTTTCGACCTCGTCGTCGCAGACAAAGCTGGCCATGTGCAGCGCGTGAATGCCGCAATCGGCAAACTGCCCGGACACGCCCGCCATCTTGGGGTCATAGCGCCAGCGAACCCGGGGATTGTCGGCGTCGGTGGCGTCGCCATGGTGGCCGTGGCTGAAGTTGGTGACAACCAGTCGGACCTTGCCGATCTCGCCCGCGCGCACCATGGCCCGTGCCTGCCGCACCATCGGATAGGCCGAATAGCAGTAGTTTACCGCGCAGATCTTGCCGGTCTTTGCGGCGACGCGGACGATTTCCTCGCCCTCCTCGACCGTCATGGTCATCGGCTTTTCGCACAGCACGTTAAAGCCGGCTTCGAGGAACGCCTTGGTGATCTCGAAATGCGTGGCATTGGGCGTGGCGACGGTGACAAGGTCGATCCGGTCGTCGCGGCCCTTTTCCCCGGCCAGCATTTCGGTCCAGTCGCCATAGGCGCGGTCCGCCGCGATCCCCAGACGCTGCGCATAATCGCGGCCTGCCTCGGGGCGATGGTCCAGCGCCCCGGCGACAAAGTTGAAACGGCCGTCAGCCTGCGCGCCCAGACGGTGAGCGGGCCCGATCTGGCTGCCTTCACCGCCACCGATCATGCCCCAGTTCAGTTTTTTCATCTTCTGTCTCCTCAGACGAAACCGATGGATTCAAGGTATTCGCGGTTCTTGCGCGCATCGCCCAGCGTGTCGGGGTCCAGCGTCGGGTCGCAGTCCTGTTCGACCGTGCACCAACCTTCGAATCCGGCATCCAGCAGCAGCTGGCGAACGGCAGGGAAATCAACGTCGCCATCGCCCAGATTGCAGAAAATCCCCTGACCGCAAGCGTCGTAGAAGCCGGTGCGGTTCTCGATCGCGCGGGCCTTGACCACCGGGTCGATGTCTTTGAAATGCATATAGGAAATGCGGTCCATATGCCGTTTCATAAAGGCCACCGGGTCAAAGCCCGCATAGGAATGGTGGCCGGTGTCGAAACAGACCTTGAGGATCTTTTCGTCCACCTCGTCCAGCAGGCGTTCCAGTTCCGGCTCAAAATCCATGAAGCCCGCCGCATGGGCATGGATGCCCACGGTCAGCCCGTATTCCTCGGCGCCGATGCGGGCGCTTTCGGCAATTCGGTCGCGGTAGGCGGTCCACTCGGCCTTGTCCATCTGCTCGGCCTCGCTGGCGCGGCCAGCGGTCGGCGCTCGGCGCGGCGAGATGGAATCGATCAGCACCAGGTGCTGCGCGCCATGCGCCTTGAGCGCGCGGGCGGTGCGGTGGGTGGCGTCCAGCACATCGTCCCATGCGTTCGGATCGTGATAGGGGCGGAACACCACGCCGCCGATCAATTCCAGCCCATGTTCGTCCAGCCCGTCGCGCAGCTGGGCCGGGTCCTCGGGCATGAAGCCCACGGGCCCCAGTTCGATGCCCTTGTAGCCGGCCTCGGCGCATTCCTTCAGCACATGCTGCCATGTCGGGTTGCGCGGATCGCTCGCGAATTCCACACCCCATGAACAGGGCGCATTGCCAATTCTGATCGTCATTGTTCGATGTCTCCCGTCATCAGAAATCTTTGATGTCTTTCCATGTTCCGCTATCGGCCGAGGCGATCGTGGCGGCGATCACCCGGTTCACTTCATGCCCGTCGCGGAAGGTCGGCCAAAGGGCCTGACCGGTTTCGATGGCGCGCAGGAAATCCTTGGCCTCGATGATGATCTGGTCTTGATAGCCGGTGCCATGCCCTGGCCCCTGGCAAAAGGGTTCGTAATCCGGATGCGCCGGACCGGTCAGGATCTTGGTGAAACCGCGCGTCGCCTCGGGGCCGTCCATGCGGTACAGCCAAAGCGCGTTCTGATCCTCTTGATCGAACCTGATGGCGCCCTTTGTCCCGGTTATTTCATAGGCATAGCCCATCTTTCGCCCCGTCGAGATGCGGCTGAAATACATCTGCCCCATGGCGCCGTTTTCAAAGCGGCACATCATCTGGGCGTGATCGTCATTGGTGACGGTGCCGCCGGGGCGGGTTTCATGCACGGTTTCATACAGGCCCATGGTCCGCGCAATCGGCCCCATCAGCGCCAGCGCGCCGTTGATCATGTGCGGGGCCAGATCGCCCATCGTGCCATTGGCCATGCCGCTGGTGCGCCATGTGGCGGGGGATTGCGGATCGGCCAGGAAATCCTCGGTATGCTCTCCGCGGAACCAGGTGATGTCGCCGATTTCACCTTCGGCGATCAGCTTGCGCGCGAACTGGCTGGCCGGGGTGCGGATATAGTTGAAGCCCACCATGTTGACCGCGCCCGAGCTTTCGGCGGCGGCAACCATCGCCGCGCTGTCGTCCAGCGAGGCGCCCAGCGGCTTTTCGCAGAACACCGGTTTGCCCAGGGCAAAGGCGGCTTCGGCGATTTCACGGTGGGTTTCCTGCGGGGTGGCGATGATGATGGCCTGAACCTCGGGGGCGTCGACAAGGGCGCGCCAATCATCCGTCGCGCGGGCAAAGCCATAGGCCTTGCGATAGCGCTCGGCGCTTTGCGGGCTGGAGGCGCAGACCATTTCCAGGCGTGGCCGCAGCGCGGTGTCGAAAATCGCGCCCACCGAAGACATGGCAACCGCGTGCGCTTTGCCCATATAGCCACCGCCCAGAATGCCGATGCCGATGTCAGCCATTTCGCCCCTCCCTTTTTTGCGATTATGAATTGCAACCGGTTGCAAAACAGTTATCGTGAGTCTAGACATCTCGCAAGCTGGAATCGACCGGCGCACAGGATTTCCAAGGGAGGGTTCGTGCACATGACCACGACAGAGGGCACCATCCGGCTGACCACGGCCCAGGCGGTCATTCGCTGGCTGGCAAACCAGTATATCGAGATCGACGGCCAGCAGATGCAAGTTTGCGGCGGCGGTTTCGGCATCTTTGGCCATGGCAACGTCACCTGCCTTGGCGAGGCGCTGCATGGTGTGCGCGATGCGTTGCCGCTGTATCGCGGCCAGAACGAACAAAGCATGGGCTTTGCGGCCGCCGGGTATGCCAAGCAATGGCTGCGCCAGCGTTTCATGTTCTGCACCGCCTCGGCCGGGCCGGGCACTGCCAACTTGCTGACCGCCGCCGGGCTGGCCCACGCCAACCGCCTGCCGATGCTGATGCTGTGCGGCGATACCTTCATCACGCGGCTGCCCGATCCGGTGTTGCAGCAGATGGAAAATTTCAACGATCCCACTTTTGGCGTGAATGACGCGTTCAAGCCGGTCAGCCGCTATTGGGACCGCATCTGCCACCCCGCGCAGGTGATCCAATCCTTGCCAGCGGCCCTTGCGACCATGCTGGACCCCGCTGATTGCGGCCCGGCCTTCATTGGCCTGCCGCAGGATGTGCAGGGCTGGACCTATGATTACCCCGAAGAATTCTTTGTCAAAAAGGTGCACCGGATTCGCCGCCAATCTCCGGATCTGGCCGAGATCGAGGATGCCCTGACCGCGCTGAAAGGCGCCGAACGCCCGATGATCATCGCCGGGGGCGGGGTACAATATTCGCGCGCCGTAAAGGAACTGACTGCCTTTGCCGAGGCGCACCAGATCCCGGTGGTCGAAACCATCGCGGGGCGTGCCAACATGCTGGCCACCCATCCGCTGAATATCGGGCCGATTGGCGTGACCGGATCGGACAGCGCCAATGCGGTGGCCGAACGCGCCGACGTGATCCTTGCCGTTGGCACCCGGTTGCAAGATTTCACCACAGGGTCCTGGACGGCCTTTGCCAAGGATGCGCAGATCATCGGCATCAACGCGGCCCGACACGACGCGGGCAAACATATGTCGCTGCCCGTGGTGGGCGATGCAAAACTGTCACTGGCCGCGCTTTCGGTCGCACTGGATTACACCGCCCCCGAAAGCTGGACAGGCTTTGCCAGGCAGCAGCGTGCCAAGTGGGATGCCTATGTAGCGGAAAACGTGGCGCCGGGTAACCGCCCCAATTCCTATGCACAGGCCATTGGCGTGGTGAACGATCTTTGCGATCCGCGCGACCGGGTGGTCGCCGCCGCCGGGGGGCTGCCCGCCGAGGTGACCGCCAACTGGCGCACGCTGGATATCGGAACGGTCGACGTGGAGTTCGGGTTTTCCTGCATGGGCTACGAAATCGCCGGTGCTTGGGGCGCGCGCATCGCGCAGGCGGAACAGGAACCCGCGCAGGACACGATCACCTTTTGCGGTGACGGGTCCTACATGATGCTGAATTCCGACATCTATTCTTCGGTGCTCAGCCGCAAGAAACTGATCGTTCTGGTGCTGGACAACGGCGGTTTCGCCGTCATCAACAAGTTGCAGAACAACACTGGAAACGAAAGTTTCAACAACCTGATTGCCGATTGCCCGACCATCCCCGAACCCTTTGGTGTGGATTTCGTGGCCCATGCGGCCTCGATGGGGGCAGAGGCCGAAAAGGTCGTCAACCCGGCGGAGCTGGCCGAGGCGTTCAAGCGCGCCAAGGCATCGGACAAGACCTATGTCATCGTCATGGACGTCGATCCCTACGAAGGTTGGACCACCGAGGGCCACGCCTGGTGGGAGGTGGGAACGCCGCACATCACCGACAGCGACAAGGTGCGCCGCGCGCATGAAGACTGGGAATCCTCGCGCGGCAAACAACGGCGGGGCGTCTGATGAGCGCGTTGATCGACGGCATCCGAAAGGGCAATTTCGCGGTCTTCGGACGGGCGGGCATGGATATGTTCGCCGATCCACCGGGCACCCGTGCCGATGAGGCGGAAAGCTTTCGCGCCGATCTGGGCGGGTCCTCTGCCAATATCTGCGCCGGGCTGTGCAAGCTGGGCATGAAATCGGCGCTTGTCACTTCGGTGTCCGACGATGCGGCGGGGCGGTTCTGCACCAACCGGCTGCGCCACTACGGCGTCGACACCCGGTATCTCAAGGTGCTTGGCGGCGAATATCGCATTTCCCTCGCGGTCTATGAAAGCTGCATCGAGGATTTCCAGCTGGTGATCTATCGCAACAACGCGGTGGATTTCCAGGTGACTGACGAGGACGTGGACCGCGTCGATTACGGCGCTTTTGGTGCCCTGATCACCGCAGGCACCGTCTTTGCCGCCGAACCGTCGCGCAGTTCGACCTTTCGCGCCTTTGACAATGCCCGGAAGGCCGGGCTGCCGGTGATTTTCGACATCGACTATCGCCCCTACAGTTGGCCTTCGGCGCAGGTTGCCTCGGACGTGCTGACCCGCGCTGGCGAGGAAAGCGACCTGATCGTCGGCAACGACGAAGAATTCGGCTTCATGGCGGGCGGTATCGACAAGGGGCTGGACAAGGCCCGCGAGCTGGCCGCCAAGGGCAAGATGGTGATCTACAAGATGGGCCAGGAGGGCGCGATCACCTTCGCGGATGGAAAGGAAATCCGCACCGGCATCTACCCCGTCACCGCCGTCAAACCCAACGGCGCGGGCGACAGTTTCATGGCCGGCCTGCTGGCCGCAATTGCCGAAGGCCGCCCCCTGCAAGAGGCAGTGCTGCGCGGTTCGGCCTGCGCCTCGATCGTGGTCAGCCAGCCCGGCTGCGCCCCGGCCATGCCGACGACCGCGCAACTCAATGACTTTCTGGCCACTCACCCTGGCCCCACCGAGACCTGAAAGGACAGCCCGATGCATATCGCGCCCCATGACAACGCCAACAAGCCCATCGTCGACGTCGATCACGACCTTGTGCCGCTGAACTACTTCAACATCGTCAAGCTGAAGAAGGGCGAGGTTTTCGAATATGCCGTGCCGGGGTATGAAACCTGCATCGTGCCCGCGACCGGGACGATCGACGTGGATGTGGACGGCGCGGTTTACAAAAAGCTGGGCAATCGCGGTGTCGATGTCTGGGACGGCGAACCCGAAGGCGTCTATGTGCCCGTCGGCGCCAAGGTCCGCATGACCTGCACCAGTGACAATACCGAAACCTTCATCGCCGGTGCGAAATACGACAAGGTGTTGGAGCCCTTCGATGTCCGCGAGGCGGAAATCGACCTTGTGCAATACGGTTCGGACGACACCAAGACCCATCGCAAGATCAAGCATATCCTGGGCGCGAACCAGCATGACAAGGTTGGCCGCCTTCTGGTGAGCGAGCTGTATACCGTCGGCGCTGGCGGCTGGTCGGGGTTCCCGTCGCACAAGCACGACACCGACCGTCGCGACGAAAACGGCGAGTTGATCGAAACCCGCCACGACGAAACCTACAACTTCCGCTTTCGCCCCGACTATGGCTCGGGTCTGCAGATGCTGCAGCGCGAAGACAACGAGCCGGGCGATGCCTATCACATCATGAACAGCTCGACGATCCTGATCGACAAGGGCTATCACCCCTGCTGCACCCTGCCGGGCTATGAGATGTATTATTTCACCATTCTGGGCGGGCTGTCGCAGCGGTCGCTGAAGCAATACTTCCAGCCCACCCACGCGGCGCAATTGCACACGATCCCGGGGATCATGGACATGGTGGCCAAATTCAAATGACGCTTGTAACGCTGTCCGACGTCCTGCAACCGGCCCTGCGCCAGGGCCACGCCGTCGCGGGCCTTGTCACCCTGGGGTGGGAGGACATGCGCGCCTATGTGGCCGCCGCCGAGGCCGAGGGCGTGCCGGTGATCCTGCAGGCCGGGCCATCGTGCCGCGAACACACGCCCCTGCCCGTGCTGGGCGCGATGTTCCGCAACCTGGCCGAAGGGGCCTCGGTGCCCGTCGTGGCGCATCTTGACCACGGTTATACCGCCGAAGACTGCCGTATCGCCATCGACAGCGGCTTTACCAGCGTGATGTTCGATGGTTCGCGCAAACCCCTGGCCGAAAACATCGCCGAGACTGCGGCGATTGCCGAAATGGCCCATGCGGCCGGTGTGTCCTGCGAGGGCGAAATCGGCTTTGTCGGCTATTCCGGCGGCGAAGGCTCTGCCGGGACTGACCCGGACGAGGCGGCGCAATTCGCCCGCGAAACCGGGGTCGACGCCATGGCCATATCGGTCGGCAACGTGCACCTGCAACAGGACAAGCAGGGCGGTTTGGACGAAGCCCGCATTCGCGCCATCGAAGCGGTCACCAAGGTGCCTCTTGTGATCCATGGCGGATCGGGCGTGCCGGTGGCGCAGCGCCGGGCGCTGGCGCAGGGTTCGTCGATCTGCAAATTCAACATCGGGACCGAGCTGCGCATGGCCTTTGGTCAGGCGCTGCGCGAAGCGGTCAACCGTGATCCGGCCCGCTTTGACCGCGTCCAGATCCTGAAAGAAACCCACGACCCGCTGGTGGCCGCCACCCGCACCGTTCTGCAAGCCTTCAAGGGAGCATGACATGCTGAACATCGGACTTTTGGGCTGTGGCCGGATCGGGCAGGTCCATGGCCGCTCGATTTCGCAGATCGCGGGCGCGCGCGTTGCCGCCGTCGCCGACGCCTTTGAGGCGCCTGCAAAGGCGCTGGCCGAAAAGACCGGCGCACAGGTCATGGAGGCCGCCGCGCTGATCGCCAGCGCCGAGGTCGATGCCGTGGTGATCGGAACGCCGACCGACACCCATTATGACCTGATCCATGCCGCCGCCGCGGCCGGCAAGGCGATCTTTTGTGAAAAGCCGGTGGACATGTCCGCCGACCGCATCCGCGACTGCATCAAGGCGGTCGAGGCTGCTGGCGTGCCCTTCATGACCGCCTTCAACCGCCGCTTTGACCCCAATTTTGCCAACGTCCAGGCGCGCATCGCCGCCGGGGAAATCGGCGCGGTCGAGATTGTGACGATCCAGTCGCGCGACCCCTCTCCGCCGCCGGTCAGCTATATCCAAAGCTCGGGCGGGTTGTTTCGCGACATGATGATCCATGACCTCGACATGGCCCGCTTCCTGCTGGGAGAAGAGCCGGTCAGCGTCTATGCGGTGGGCGCATCGCTGGTCGATCCCGAAATCGGCCGGGCTGGCGACGTGGACACGGCGGCGGTGACGCTGACCACCCAAAGCGGCCGGATCTGCCAGATCACCAATTCGCGCCGGGCCAGCTATGGCTATGACCAGCGGATCGAAGTGCACGGCGAAAAGGGCATGCTGCGCGCCGAGAACGTGCTGGAAAACACCGTCGAGATCGCCACCGCCTCTGGTTTCCGCAAGGCCCCGGCGCAGCATTTCTTTCTTGAACGCTATGACGCGGCCTATCGCGCCGAAATGGCGCATTTCGTGGACGCCGTGATCAACCAGCGGCCCGTCACACCCGGCATAACGGATGGGCTGCGCGCGCAGATCCTTGCGGACGCCGCAACGCTGTCCTTTGAAAAAGGGACGGTGATTGCCCTTGGCTGACGCCATCGGCCTTACAGCGCATAGGTGATCCCGCGCGGGCTGGCGGCATGGCTGCCGGTCCCCTATTTGCAGGCTGCGGGATCATAGCGGCACCTCTCGGGTGTGCTTGATCCGCCGTAGCGCAAAGATCGTCGATGTGCCCGCGACGCAGTCCAGTTCCAGCAGGCGGCGCATCAGGATGGATTCGAAATCGGCAATGTCGCGGACAACCATGTGCAGCATGTAATCCCATTCGCCGGTGACCGAGTACACCTCCATGATCGCCGGTTCCGCATCAATCGCGCGCTGAAAGGCGGCGCGGGCCTCGGCGTCCTGCGATTTCATCCGCACCTGGCAATAGACATCCATACCGCGCCCGACCTGCGCCGGGTCCACAAGCCGCACGGGCGGACCGATCACGCCGCGCTCTTCCAGCGCGCGGATACGGCGCCAGACCGTGGCGGCTGACGCATGCGTCGCCTCTGCCAGGTCAGCCACGCTGGCCGAGGCGTCGCGTTGCAGAATCGAAAGAAGTTTCGCTTCCGGCTGTGTGATCTGAGGTTTTTCGGTCATCTGGGCGCCACCTGTGAAAGGTTTCAATCAAATCATGCCCCGGGCGACCCAAGGTTGAAAGCCCTTTTCACGCGGCTCCGTGCAGGATGATCGCAAACCATCCGCATTCCAAGGAGGCCCGGCATGACCGACCAGACCCCGATCCTGCGCGACTACGCCCTTAGCGACCGGTACACCAAGACCCAAGGCCGCGTCTTCATGACTGGCACCCAGGCCATTGTCCGTATCGCGCTGGACCAGGCGCGGCGCGACAAGGCGCGCGGGCTGAACACGCGTGGCTATATCTCGGGCTACCGCGGATCGCCTGTCGGGGGCATCGACCTTGAGATCGGGCGCAATGCGCAGCTGGTGGCCGATGCCGGCGTGACCTTTCTGCCCGCGGTGAACGAGGAATTCGGCGCGACCCAGATGATCGGAACGCAGCAGGTCGAAACCGATCCGCACAAGACCTGCGAGGCGGTCTTTGGCCTGTGGTACGGCAAGGGGCCGGGGGTGGACCGGGCGGGGGATGCTCTCAAACACGGCAATGCCTACGGGGCGTCGCCGCAGGGGGGCGTTCTGGTGGTGGCGGGGGATGATCACGGCTGTGTGTCCTCGTCCATGTCGCACCAGTCAGACGTGGCCTTCATGAACTTTTTCATGCCGGTGTTGAACCCGGCGAACGTGGCCGAATTTCTGCCCTTCGCGGAATGGGGCTACGCGTTGTCGCGGTTTTCCGGCATGTGGGTGGGGTTCAAGGCGATTTCCGAAACCGTCGAATCCGGCATGTCCTTTGAACTGCCGCCGGACCGCGTCTTTGCCACGCCTGATTTCACGCCGCCTGCCGATGGCTTGCACTACCGCTGGCCCGACCTTCCCGGCCCGCAGATCGAGGCCCGGCTGGAACACAAGAAAGCGGCTGTTCTGGCCTTTGCCCGCGCCAACCCCATCGACCGCGCCGAATGGGGCCATGCCGCCCGCTTTGGCATCGTGACCACGGGCAAGGCGCACCTGGACGTGCTCGAGGCGCTGCGCCTGCTGGGCATCGACAGGGCCCGCGCCGCGGCGCTGGGCATCGACCTGTACAAGGTCGGCATGGTCTGGCCGCTGGAGCACAAGGGCGCGCTGGAGTTTGCCCAGGGCAAGGACGAACTGCTGGTCGTCGAGGAAAAGCGCGGCATCATCGAAAGCCAGCTCAAGGAATATTTCTATGACTTTCCGGGCCACAAACCGCACCGCATGGTCGGCAAACGGGACGAGACCGGCAAGCGGCTGATCCCATGGACGCAAGAGCTTGGCCCCGTGATGCTGGCCCGGCACATCGCCGACCGGCTTGACCGCAATGGCATCGACGCGGGCGTTGTCGATCTGGCCGCAAAGGTCACGCCCGAACCAAAACCGATCCAGGTGCCCGGCGCCACCCGGACCCCCTATTTCTGCTCGGGCTGCCCGCACAACAGTTCGACCAAGGTGCCTGACGGGTCCAAGGCCTTTGCCGGGATCGGGTGCCACTTCATGGCGTCCTGGATGGGGCGGAACACCACGTCGCTGATCCAGATGGGCGGAGAAGGGGTGAACTGGGTCGCGCGGTCGCAATTCAACGGAAACCGCCATATTTTCCAGAACCTCGGCGAAGGCACCTATTACCATTCAGGATCGCTTGCCATTCGTCAGGCGATTGCCGCCGGTACGAACATCACCTTCAAGATCCTGTTCAACGATGCGGTTGCCATGACCGGCGGGCAATCCGTGGATGGGCCGATTTCGGTCGAGGCGATCGCCAAATCGGTGCTTGCCGAAGGGGCGCGCAAGGTGGTCATCGTCTCGGACCAGCCGAAACGCTTTCGCCGTGCCCGCCTGCCGGGGGTCGATATCCACGATCGCAGCGCGCTGGACGCGGTGCAGCGCAGGTTGCGCGACATTCCCGGCACCACGGTCCTGATCTATCAACAGACCTGCGCCACGGAAAAACGCCGCCTGCGCAAACGGGGCCGCATGGAGGACCCGAAACGCTTTGCCGTGATCAACCCGCTTGTCTGCGAGGGTTGCGGCGATTGTTCGGTCGAATCCAACTGCCTCAGCGTCGAGCCGCTGGAAACCGAGTTCGGCCGCAAGCGCCGCATCAACCTGAACACCTGCAACAAGGACTTTACCTGCCTGAACGGGTTCTGCCCCAGCTTTGTCACCGTCGAGGGCGGGCGGTTGAAACCCGGGGCAGGCACGGGCCAGGCCGCCTATGACCGCCTGTCAAAACGTCTGACCACCCCGGACCTGCCTGCGCTGGACAAACCCTGGGACATCGTCGTGACGGGTGTTGGCGGAACTGGCGTGGTGACGGTTGGCCAGGTGATTGCCATGGCCGCGAACCTCGAAGGCAAGGCGGCCTCTGTTCTGGATTTCATGGGTTTTGCGCAGAAATTCGGACCGGTGATCAGCTATATCCGCATGGCCCGCGACGAAGGCGCGGTGAACCAGGTCAGGGTCGAACCGGCCTCGGCGGATGCGCTGATCGGCTGCGATATCGTGGTCAGTTCGTCGCCCAAGGCGTCGCAGACCTATCACGCCGGAACGCGCGCCGTGGTCAATACGGCCGTGATGCCGACAGGCGACATCGTGCAGAACTGCGACGCCGACCTGAATGCAGGCGCACGGCTGAACGCCATCGCAGCCGGGGTCGGTGCGTTGACGTCGCTGGACGCCAACGCCCTGTCCGAGGCGCTGCTGGGCGACACGGTCTTTGCCAACGTGATGATGCTGGGCGCGGCCTGGCAGGCGGGGCTGGTGCCGCTGTCACACGCGGCCCTGATGCGGGCCATCGACCTTAACGGTGTCAAACCGGACGACAACAAGCGCGCCTTTGGCTGGGGCCGCATGGCGACGCTGGACCGCGCCGCCGTCGAAGAGGTCGCCGGCCTGACTGCCGCCCCGGTGCAAACGCTGGACGAACGGATCGACCGCCGCGCCGCTTTCCTGACCGACTATCAGGACAAGGCCTGGGCCGACAGCTATCGCGCCGCCATCGCCCGTGTGCGTGCCGCCGAGGTCCGCGTCATGGGCGCGCCCGGTCCATTGACCGATGCCGCCGTGAAAGGGCTGTTCAAGGTCATGTCTTACAAGGACGAATACGAAGTCGCCCGCCTGCACACGCAAACCGGCTTTGCCGAGGGGCTCGCGGATCGGTTCGAGGGGCGGTTCACCATCCGGCACCACCTTGCCCCACCCATGCTGCCCGGAAAGGACGCGCGCGGCCGTCCGAAAAAGCGCAGCTTTGGCCCCTGGATCCGGCCTGTTATGGGTCTTTTGGCCAAGGGCAAGCGCCTGCGCGGCACGCCTTTCGATCCGTTTGGTCAGACGTCAGAGCGCCGAACAGAGCGCGCGTTGATCGCCGAATATCGCGCGGTTCTGGAGCTGCTGGCAGACACCTTGACGCCGGACAGCTTGCCAGGGGCCGTCCTTGCGGCGGGCTCTGTTCTTGAGGCACGGGGGTTCGGACCTGTCAAACAGGCCGCGACCGGGAAGGTCCGCCAAGAGCTGGCCGAGATCTTGAACAAGGGGCAGTTCTGACGACGGCTGGTGCATGATGTCCGCCTTGGTCTGGCGTCTGCTTTGGATCAACGGGAAAGCGGGTGTCCTCTTGTGGCCCCTGAACGCTGGTCTAGACCAGCCAACGCACTCTGGCGCTGCCGATCACGCCGCGGTGCTGCTGGCATCCGCCCCCTTGGAGGGGCGACACGTTTCCGGCCAAACTGGCCGGGCAGGGCGATTACGGCATAAGTCGTCATGGCTCGCCCTTCAAGCAATGAGCATTGGACGGAGCCGCCGAATTCAGCGGCTCCGCCAAAGCACCACTGCGCTGGCGCTTACTTGCCCGACAGCTGCTGCAGCGCACCGGCCCAGTCTTCGACGTGCCAGGACTTGACGATTTTGCCATCCTTCAGTTGGTGGATGTCGATGGTCATGATGTCAAAGCCTCGGCCCTGGCCGTCGACACCAAAGAAGGGGGCAACAGGGGTGCCCGACGCGCGGCTGCGTACGGTCACGAATTCACCGGCCTGGTGCATGTCTTGCACGGACCAGTTCAGGTCGGGGATCACTTTGCCAAAGCCACCGACCTGCCCGATAAAGGCATCGCGGGACTTGTTCTTGACCGAATAGTCGCCGACGCTGACCCAGTTTTCGTCGGTCGCGTCGACAAAGGCCGATACGTGGCTTTCCGAGCCGGGGTTGCTGAGCAGGTCGTAGAATGCGGTCACGGTTGCGGTGTCATCCGCAAAGGCACCGGTGGCCATGGTTGCAACGGCGGCCGAGGCAATAAGGGATTTGAGGGTCATGGCGTTTCCTTTGTCATGATGGTTTGTGGCTAAGTTCATCCGTCACGCTCCCATCGGGGGCGCGTTGGATCGGGTTGGGGTGGCGCGTTGCGCGGTCAGGCCGCTGCAGGCCGCCAATCCAAGTGCGGGTTTTCACGGAAGGCAAAGCGTTCGAGGTGGCTGGTGATCACAGCGATCGTCTTGTCGGTCCCGTCTTTGTCGGGGGCGGTGACCGTCAATCCAAGGCCGGCGGCATCAGCGTTCAGCGCGCAGTGTCCAAACGGCAGCTCAATCCGGCCTGATCCGGGTTCATGCGTGACCGGAACCTTGTGCCCAAAATGCTTGCAAAGCGTGCCCAGAAACCGTTCGGCGTTGTCCGTTTTGAAATATGTGCTCGCGTTCATGGAGGTGTTCCTTGTGTTGTAACGAACATCTATCCCTGCCGCATTGATCCGGGTATTCATCGAATGCGGAAGTGATAATTCGGACAGGCGGAACAATGATCGAGCATCTGCGGCACATGGCAATTTTTGCGCGGGTCGTCGACGAAGGCTCCTTTCGGGGCGCTGCCAAGGCCATAGGCCTGGCGCCGTCACGGGTGAGCGAGACGGTGTCTGATCTCGAAAACTTCCTTGGCGTGACCTTGCTCTACCGGACGACGCGCAAGATCGCCCTGACCAACGAGGGGCGCATGTTCTATGTCCGCGCGGCCGAGATGCTGCGCAGCGCGGAAAGCGGGTTGAACGAGCTCAACGCCCTGTCGCTGGAACCGGTGGGTGCGCTGCATGTGGCGATGCCGGCCTTTCTGGCGACCTCTGAACTGGCCACGGCCGTGGCGGACTTTGTCCTGCGTCACCCGCAGGTCGCCGTTTCGCTTCGCTTTTCTGACGGGCCTACGGATATTGTTGAGGATGGCCATGATGTGACCATCCGCGCCGGATGGCTTGAGGACAGTTCGATGATGTCGCGAAAGCTGGGTGAAAGCGAGCGGATCCTGGTGGCGGGCACGGGGTATGCCGCCGTCCGGCCGCGCCCTGCGCATCCGTCACAGATGGAGGACTGGGATTGGCTGCGGTACAAAAACCGGCCGGACCACACCACGCTGCACGGGCCAGGCGGCGAAACTGTAAAGGTTCTGGGGCAGTCCCGGCTTGAGCTCGACAGCATCGACGCGCTTTATCATTTCACTTGTCAGAACCTTGGCGCGACGGTCCTGCCCGAACATCTCGCCGCCCGTGGCGAGGCTGAGGGAAAATTGGCTCTGTTGCACAAATCGGCTGAACGCCGAGTTTCCCCTTTCCCCGGGCGGACTTATCCTACGACTTCCGTGACGGGCATGCCGAGCGCGGTGTAGCCGTTCAGGACGGCAATGCGGACCTGGAGTTCCGCGACCTGGCGGTCGAAGTCCCGCGCCATGAGCCGCTGGCCCAGCAACTTCATACAATGCATTTTTGTCTCGACGCGGCTTCGGCGGTGGTATCCGCTCCATCGTCGCCAGAGTGCGCGGCCCAGGTATTTCGCCGCGCGCAAGGCCTCGTTTCGCGCCACGGCTCCGGCGGTGATCGTCTTCCAGGGCTTCGCGTTTTTGCGGGGCGGGATGACGGCATGGGCGCCGCGATCTGCAATCGCATCGTGGCATTTGCGCGTGTCGTAGGCGCCATCAGCCGTGACGCTACCGATTTCCTGGTCCTGCGGGATTTGGTCGAGAAGGTCGGGTAGGATCGGCGCATCACCGATGTGGCTCCCGGTGATTTCGACGGCCCGAACCTCCAGCGTTTCCTCATCAATCCCCAAGTGGATCTTGCGCCAGACGCGGCGTTTAGGGCCGCCATGCTTGCGGGCGTGCCACTCGCCTTCGCCCTCGACCTTGATCCCGGTGCTGTCTATCAACAGGTGCAACGGCCCCTTGGAGCCGCGGTATGGGATGTTGACGGCCAAGGTCTTCTGGCGGCGAGATAGCGTGCTGAAGTCGGGCACCGTCCAGTTCAGACCGACCAGCTGCAGCAGGCTCTCGACGAACCCGGTCGTCTGCCGGAGCGCCATGCCGAACAGCACTTTCATCGAGAGGCACGTCTGTATGGCGGCGTCGCTATAGCTCTGCTGGCGGCCACGCCTGCCTGTCGGCACGGCATCCCAGATCATCTCAGGGTCGAACCAGATCGTCAGCGAGCCCCGGCGCTTGAGCGCTTCATTGTAGGCTGGCCAGTTTCTGGTCTTGTAGGTCGGGGGTATGGGTCTGCTCATGCATCCCAGCTACCACGCTGGATTCACGAGATGAATCCCTCACGCGATTTGTGCAACAGAGCCCCTGTAGCCCAAAAGGTGGTCTCCCTGTATCAAGAGCTGTACGCCATTGAACAGGAGATCGCTTGGTCCGATCATGAAACTCGAGCGAGGCTCAGGCAAGAACGCGCGGCGAGTGTCTTCGACCAGATTACAGACATCTGTCGAAGCACTCAGCAATCAGTTGAGCCAGCATCTCTACTTGGAAAAGCGATAGCTTACTTCCTGCGGCATGAAGCAGGTCTGCGGACGTACCTCACAGACGGTCGCATCGAAATCGATAACAATGCCGTAGAACGAGCCATCAGAAAGATTGCTCTGGTCAGAAAAAACAGCCAGTTTGCCGGGTCAGAGATGGCCGCAGACGTATGGATGTTGTTCGCAAGCCTTGTGGCGACATGTGAAGTAAATGATATCGATCCCAGACGATACCTGTTCTGGTTGTGCTTCAAGGCGTCTCAAAGTAAAGTGGACAACATCCCATTCGGAGAGTTGCTTCCTTGGCATTTTGCGGAAGCCGAAGCTCGTGGCGACAGAGATCATCTAAAGTTCATGGATTTTGTATCGGGACACACCGGTCCACGCTACCGTGATGTTAAACCGGGACGCAGTGAAGATCCGATAGATACATGACGGCCGGATGGATGTCCTAGACGAGAAGGAAGAGAGTCGAGTTGAAGCCGACGTCGATACCTGGGCGTGAACGGTCCATGGGATGGAACCAGTTCAACTCAGGCATTAGTCGCCACGGCTCTCGATACGTGATGGAACCGATAGGAAGTCCAGTTCATCGACTCTGTCCAAAATACCAGCTGGTTCGGGTTGCCCGTGCCATTAGGCAACCCGAGGAATATTCAGGTGGGACCATGCGGTCGCCAGTGGTCGCCTCAAGCAGGCGATCACTCGCGCACACGTTTACATGATGCTTGAACCGTCTGACTTGCGAATTGGTCGCACCTTTCCTGGCGTTTCACGACTACGGCCCTAGTAGCTCCGAGGCTCCGTCTGCCATCAACTCCGGTCATTGCCTCTTTCAACCAAATTCTGATTGCTCGCCATGGTATTTCAGCGCTTGTGAACTGATTACGCGCGCAGGACGTCAGGATGTGCGTCAGCCTTACAAAGGCATGTACTCGGCGTACCTGGTAGCGGCTCCGGCTAAGCCGCGTCAGGCGGGTGCGTGTCGTACCACCGTTTGGGGCCCAGCCTACTATTGGCATGCGTCCTGTTTGCAAGGCCCCTGCCCACAACGAATCTCTACGATGTCAAAGAGCGTGAATGTGTCGCTCACCAATGTAAATCGGGATGTTGTCGTCGGCTACTGGAGCCCTCAGGGTCTTGTTGCACCGCTTACTGCACAAATCGCGTGAGGGATTCATCTCGTGAATCCAGCGTGGTAGCTGGGATGCATGAGCAGACCCATACCCCCGACCTACAAGACCAGAAACTGGCCAGCCTACAATGAAGCGCTCAAGCGCCGGGGCTCGCTGACGATCTGGTTCGACCCTGAGATGATCTGGGATGCCGTGCCGACAGGCAGGCGTGGCCGCCAGCAGAGCTATAGCGACGCCGCCATACAGACGTGCCTCTCGATGAAAGTGCTGTTCGGCATGGCGCTCCGGCAGACGACCGGGTTCGTCGAGAGCCTGCTGCAGCTGGTCGGTCTGAACTGGACGGTGCCCGACTTCAGCACGCTATCTCGCCGCCAGAAGACCTTGGCCGTCAACATCCCATACCGCGGCTCCAAGGGGCCGTTGCACCTGTTGATAGACAGCACCGGGATCAAGGTCGAGGGCGAAGGCGAGTGGCACGCCCGCAAGCATGGCGGCCCTAAACGCCGCGTCTGGCGCAAGATCCACTTGGGGATTGATGAGGAAACGCTGGAGGTTCGGGCCGTCGAAATCACCGGGAGCCACATCGGTGATGCGCCGATCCTACCCGACCTTCTCGACCAAATCCCGCAGGACCAGGAAATCGGTAGCGTCACGGCTGATGGCGCCTACGACACGCGCAAATGCCACGATGCGATTGCAGATCGCGGCGCCCATGCCGTCATCCCGCCCCGCAAAAACGCGAAGCCCTGGAAGACGATCACCGCCGGAGCCGTGGCGCGAAACGAGGCCTTGCGCGCGGCGAAATACCTGGGCCGCGCACTCTGGCGACGATGGAGCGGATACCACCGCCGAAGCCGCGTCGAGACAAAAATGCATTGTATGAAGTTGCTGGGCCAGCGGCTCATGGCGCGGGACTTCGACCGCCAGGTCGCGGAACTCCAGGTCCGCATTGCCGTCCTGAACGGCTACACCGCGCTCGGCATGCCCGTCACGGAAGTCGTAGGATAAGTCCGCCCGGGGAAAGGGGAAACTCGGCGTTCAGCCGATTTGTGCAACAGAGCCCAATCACGCCTTCAGGTCAGGCGGCCGTGGCAATGTTTGAACTTGTTCCCCGATCCGCAGGGGCAGGGGTCGTTGCGGCCGGGGTTGCCCCAGGTGTCCGGGTTGGTTTCGTCAAAACCATCCACCAGCGGAGCCGCTTCGGTGGAATCCTCGGCGGTGGGCAGAACCGGTTCGTGGGCGGCTTGGGCCTGCTGCGCGGCTTGCTGCAACTTGGCCTGCTGCTGGGCAAGCTGTTGCATCATTGCGCGCTGCTCTTCCTCGGTCATCGGGCGGACCTGGCTCAGCTGGGTGGTGACCTGTTCGCGCAGACCTTCCAGAAGACCTTCGAACAGCTGGAACGCCTCGGTCTTGTATTCGTTCAGCGGGTCACGCTGGGCATAGCCGCGGAAGCCTACGACCGAACGCAGGTGTTCGAGCGTCAACAGATGTTCGCGCCATTTGGCGTCGATGGTCTGCAACAGAACCTGCTTTTCGATCTGGCGCATGGTGTCGGGGCCAAAGGCCTCGGCCTTTTCGGCCATCAGCTTGTCTGACGCGTCCTCAAGCCGCTCGCGGATCACGTCCTGATCGACTCCGTCCTCTTCGGCCCAGCCCATGACCGGCACGTCGATCCCCAGTTTTTCGATGCAGGCGGCATAAAGCCCCTGAACGTTCCACTGATCGGCATAGGCCTTGGGCGGCGCGTAGGTGTCGACCAGGTCGTCGATAACCTCATGACGCATGTCCTGCACGATTTCCGACAGGTCCTTGGCTTCCATGATTTCGCGGCGCTGGGAAAAGATCACCTTGCGCTGATCGTTCATCACGTCGTCGAATTTCAGCAGCTGCTTGCGGATGTCAAAGTTGCGGCCTTCGACCTTGGCCTGCGCGCGTTCCAGCGATTTGTTCACCCAGGGGTGAACGATCGCTTCGCCCTCTTTCATGCCAAGGGTCGACAGCACCTTTTCCAGACGTTCCGAGCCGAAGATGCGCATCAGGTCATCTTCGAGCGACAGATAGAACGAGGAACGGCCCGGGTCACCCTGACGGCCCGAACGGCCGCGCAGCTGGTTGTCGATGCGGCGGCTTTCGTGGCGTTCCGTGGCCAGGACATACAGCCCGCCAGCGTCCTTGACCGCCTGTTCGTCGGCCTTGTGCTCGGTCTCGATACGTTCGCGGATCGCCTCGGGGTCGCCGTCGGGATCGGCGGCGATGGCCTCCATGATCTTGAATTCGACGTTGCCGCCCAATTTGATGTCGGTGCCGCGACCGGCCATGTTGGTGGCAATGGTCACCGCGCCCAGCTTGCCGGCGTCGGCGACGATCTGCGCCTCCTGCTCGTGCTGGCGGGCGTTCAGGACGTTGTGCTTGTGACCGGCGGCCGTCAGCATCTGCGACAGCATTTCGGACTTTTCGATCGAGGTGGTGCCGACCAGAACCGGTTGGCCCTTGGCATGCGACTCGCCGATCTGCTTGACGATAGCCTCGTATTTTTCGCGGGCGGTGCGATAGACCGCGTCGTCATCGTCGATCCGCGCGATGGGGCGGTTGGTCGGAACCTCGACAACGCCAAGGCCATAGATTTCCATGAATTCCTCGGCCTCGGTCACGGCGGTGCCGGTCATGCCGCCCAGCTTGTCATACAAGCGGAAGTAGTTCTGGAAGGTCACCGAGGCCAGCGTCACGTTTTCGGGCTGGATCTGGCAGCCTTCCTTGGCTTCGATGGCCTGGTGCAGGCCGTCGGACAGGCGGCGCCCGGCCATCATGCGGCCGGTGAATTCGTCGATCAGCACCACTTCGCCGTCGCGGACGATGTAATCCTTGTCCTTGGTGAACAGCTTGTGCGCGCGCAGACCCTGGTTGACGTGGTGCACGATGGTCGTGCTTTCGGGGTCATACAGCGTCTGGCCTTCGGGCAGCATGCCGCGGGCGCGCAGGTTCTGTTCCAGGAATTCGTTGCCTTCGTCGGTAAAGGTCACGTTCCGGGTCTTTTCATCCAGCGAAAAATGCTCGTCCGTCAGGTCGGGGATCAGCTTGTCGATGCCGACATACAGTTCGGACCGGTCATCGGCGGGGCCGGAAATGATCAGGGGGGTCCGCGCTTCGTCGATCAGGATCGAGTCCACCTCGTCGACGATGGCAAAATAGTGGTCCTTTTGATTGATCTGGCTCAGCTCGGACTTCATGTTGTCGCGCAGATAATCAAAACCCAGCTCGTTGTTGGTGGCATAGGTGATGTCGGACGCATAGGCGGCCTTTTTCTCGTCGTCGGGCTGGCGCGGATAGACGACGCCGGTGGTCATGCCAAGGGCGCCATAGACCTTGCTCATCCATTCGGCGTCGCGCTTGGCCAGGTAGTCGTTGACCGTGACGATATGCACGCCGCGCCCGGTCAGGGCGTTCAGATAGGCCGGGAAGGTGGCGACCAGGGTCTTGCCTTCGCCGGTCTTCATTTCGGCGATGTTGCCTTGATGCAGAAAGATCCCGCCCATCAGCTGCGTGTCAAAGGCCCGCAGTCCCAGGGCGCGCTTGGCGGCCTCGCGGCAGTTGGCAAAGGCTTCGGGCAATAGGGCGTCCAGGCTTTCGCCCTCGGCGACGCGCTTCTTGAATTCTTCGGTCTTGGCGATCAGACCTGCGTCGTCCAGCTTTTCGAAATCGGACTCCAGCGCGCTGATCTTTTCGACCAGAGGGCGGGTTGCCTTGATCTTGCGATCATTCGGGGTGCCGAACACCTTGCGCGCGATTTTTCCCAGCATGCCTGTCGTACCTGTTCCCATCTTCGTGTGCGGCATCTGCTTGCCCGCCTCGCACACAGCCCATATGAAACAGGGGAACGACCGGCCACGCAGAGCCTTTTGCGCATGTAAGGGGCGGGCCGCAGAGTGTCAACGCCGCCCGTGTCGCGGCCATGTCTGGAAGGACAAAACGATGTCAAAAACCCTCATGAACCTGAGCGCCGCCGCCTTTGCGGTCATGGCGGCCCTGCCTGCCTGGTCCGAGGAGATTTCCGCCGAAACCGTGATTGCCACCGTTGGCGATACCAAGATTACGCTGGGTCACATGATCATGGTGCGTTCGGGCCTGCCCGAGCAGTACCAGCAATTGCCCGCAGACGTGCTGTGGGACGGCATTCTGGACCAGCTGATCCAGCAAGAGGCCATGGCCCAGGACGACCTGGCCAAGGAAACGCTGCGTGTGCGTCTTGCCATGGAAAACGAACGCCGGTCCCTGCTGGCCGCCGAGGCGATCACCGTCGTGGCCGATCAGGCCGTGACCGATGAGGCCATCCAGGCCGCCTATCAGGCGAACTATGTCGATGGCGTGAAGGGCAAGGAATACAACGCCTCGCACATCCTGGTCGAAACCGAAGAAGAGGCCGCCGCCATCCTGGCCGAGGTCAAGGGCGGCGCCGATTTCGCGGAAACCGCCAAGGCAAAGTCGACCGGCCCGTCCGGCCCCAATGGCGGCGCACTGGGCTGGTTCAGCGCCGGGATGATGGTCGAACCCTTCCAGATTGCCGTCGAAAGCCTGGAAAATGGCGACATCACCGGCCCTGTCCAGACGCAATTCGGCTGGCATGTGATCAAGTTGAATGAAACCCGCGTCATGGCCGCCCCCGAACTGGAGGCCGTCCGCGAGGAAATCATCGGCACGCTGCAGCAGGACGCGGTCAGCGGTTATATTGACGGGCTGGTCGAAAAGGCCGAAGTCTCGAAGATGGACAAGGCAGAGGTCGATCCGTCGATTCTGACCAACACTGAGCTGCTGGAGGACTAAGTGGCAAAACCTGCACCCGTATCGCCCCTCGCACCGGAGAGTTTTCCGGCGCTTCCCGTCATCAAGGGCGTGCGTTTTGCCGCCGTCGAAGCGGGGGTGCGCTATCAAGGGCGCACCGATGTCATGCTTGCACTGCTTGATCCGGGCAGCGTGATGGCGGGGGTCTTTACCCGCTCTGCCACCCGCTCCGCCCCGGTGCTGGACTGCCAGGCCAAGATAGGCGCCGACAGCGATGCCGGCGCCGCGATCATCGTGAACTCGGGCAACTCGAACGCCTTTACCGGCAAGAACGGTGTCCTGTCCACGCAGGCAGTCACCGAAGCCACGGCGAAGGCCTGTGGCTTGCCTGCCGCGCGGGTCTTTTCGTCGTCGACCGGGGTGATCGGCGAGCCGCTGAAACACGACCGGATCATCGCCAAGCTGGACGAACTGAACGCCAAGCTGGACGAAAACGGCATGCAGGCCGCCGCACGGGCGATCATGACCACGGACACCTTTCCCAAGGGCGCCATGGCGGAAATCGAGGTAGGCGGGAAAACCGTGCGCATCGCCGGGATCGCCAAGGGTTCGGGGATGATTGCCCCGGACATGGCAACGATGCTGGTCTACATCTTTACCGATGCCAAGATCGCCCGCGCCGACCTGCAGGCCATCGTCAGCCGGTTGAACGACAAGACCTTCAACTGCATCACCGTGGACAGCGATACCTCGACCTCGGACACGCTGCTGATGGGGGCCACCGGGGCCTCGGGCGTCGATGTCACCGGGAATGCGGCGTTCGAGGCAGCGCTGAGCGACGTCATGCAGGACCTGGCGCATCAGGTGGTCAAGGATGGCGAGGGCGCGACCAAGTTCGTCACCGTCAACGTCACCGGCGCGGCCAGTGACGCAGATGCCCGCACCCATGCCCTGTCGATCGCCAATTCGCCGCTGGTGAAGACCGCCATCGCCGGCGAAGACCCCAACTGGGGCCGGATCGTCATGGCGGTTGGCAAATCCGGTGCGGCAGCGGATCGCGACACCCTGTCGATCAGCTTTGGCGACGTGCTTGTGGCGGAAAAGGGCTGGGTTGCGGAAAGCTACCGCGAAGAGGCAGGCGCCGCCCTGATGAAAAAGCCCGAGATCACCATCAACGTCGATATCGGGATAGGGCAGGGCAAGGCGACGGTCTGGACCTGTGACCTGACGCACGGCTACATCACGATCAACGCCGATTATCGGTCGTAACCCGAAAATCCCGGCAAGGGCGGGGGCAATTCCCCTGGCCTTGCCGACAATGAAACGAGCACGCCCATGAAAATCATCCTTGTGTCCGCGGTTGCGTTGATCGATCCGGACGGCCGTGTGCTGTTGGCGCAGCGGCCCGAAGGCAAATCCATGGCCGGGCTGTGGGAATTCCCCGGCGGCAAGGTCGAGCAGGGCGAAAGCCCCGAACATGCCCTGATCCGCGAATTGCACGAAGAGCT
The DNA here is from genome assembly GCF_029958925.1 of Tropicibacter oceani. NCBI lineage: Bacteria > Pseudomonadati > Pseudomonadota > Alphaproteobacteria > Rhodobacterales > Roseobacteraceae > Pacificoceanicola > Pacificoceanicola oceani. The sequence goes on along the minus strand of NZ_CP124616.1, from coordinate 361,302 downwards.
GGGCATCGACACCTGGGCCAGTTGCCTTGCGCCGCTGACCTTTGCCTCGCACAGCTATGACGATTTTCACTTGCTGATGCCGCTGTTTGCCTGCCGCAAGTGGCAGGGCATTCCGCAGCCCCGCGAAGGGCAGACCCTGAAATGGGTCGCGCCAGCGCAGCTGAGGGACTATCCGATGCCGCCTGCCGACATTCCGCTGATTCCCATCCTACGCGACTGGCTGTAAGACGCCCCCGCCAGGTTTGCGATCTTGCGCAACAAAGTTGCGCAGATTCCCCAATATCTTTCGCCTTGCGTCAAAATAACCGGGGGAAACAGGCGCATTTTTAGTCGCTTTTTCTGGATTAATTAACCTTTCCGGCCTACCTTTTCACTTGTCATTGACATTGGGGAGTTCATGGCATGCTGCGAACAATCATACTGGGAAGCTGCGTTTCCGTGCAGGGTCTTTTGGAAAAGACCCTTCCGGATGGGCGCATCTCGGTGCGCGTCGGCGACCGCATCTATACAGGGTCACCGGTTTCCTGAACCCTGTGGCGCTGCTGCCTGGTTCGGATCGTCACCGTAAAACGTAAAAAGGCGCCCCGCAGGGCGCCTTTTTGTTGTTCCAGTGCGGGCCAAGGTCAGTCGAGCGTACGCTCGATTTCCTCGCGCTCGAAAATCTCGATGACATCGCCGGGGCGGATATCGTCGTAATTCTCGAAGGCCATGCCGCATTCCTGACCGGACTGCACTTCGGACACTTCGTCCTTGAAGCGCTTGAGCGTCTTCAGCGTGCCTTCGTGGATCACCACGTTGTCGCGCAGCAGACGCACACCGGCGGACCGGCGGGCGACGCCTTCGGTGACCAGACAGCCAGCAACCTTGCCGACGCCAGTGACCTTGAACACCTCTTTGATGTTCGCATAGCCGATGAAGTTCTCGCGGATTTCGGCGGACAGCAGGCCCGAGGCCGCTGCCTTCACGTCGTCCACAAGGTCATAGATCACGCTGTAATAGCGGATTTCGACACCCTTCTGGTTGGCCGTGTTACGGGCCGAGGCATTGGCACGCACGTTGAAGCCGATGACCGGGCAACCGGACGCTTCGGCAAGGCCAACGTCGGTTTCGGTGATCGCGCCCACGCCCGAGTGCAGCACGCGTACGCGCACCTCGTCGTTGCCGACCTTTTCCAGCGCCTGAACGATGGCTTCGGCCGAACCTTGCACGTCTGCCTTGACCAGGATGGGAAGCTCGGAAATGTTCTCGTCTTCCTTGGCCTTCTGCATCAGCTGTTCCAGGGTCGTCGCGGCGCCTGCGGCAGCGCGCTTTTCCTTGGCAACATTGGCACGGTATTCCGCGATCTCGCGGGCCTGCGCTTCGGTCGCGGTCACGTTCAGCACGTCGCCCGCTTCGGGGGTGCCGTTCAGACCCAGAACCTCGACCGGAACCGAAGGACCGGCTTCGGCGACGCGCTCGCCCTTGTCGTTGATCAGCGCACGGACCTTGCCGTACTGCTCGCCGACAACAAAGATGTCGCCCTGACGCAGGGTGCCGTTCTGAACCAGAACCGTGGCCACGGGGCCGCGGCCGACATCCAGCTGGGCCTCGATCACGGCGCCCTGGGCGGCACGATCGGGGTTGGCCTTCAGTTCCAGGATTTCCGCCTGAAGCGCGATGGCTTCGAGCAGTTCATCAAGGCCCTGACCGGTCACGGCCGAAACCTCGACGTCCTGAACGTCACCGGACATCTGTTCCACGACAACTTCGTGTTGCAGCAGGTCGGTGCGCACCTTGGTCGGGTTGGCGCTGGGTTTGTCGACCTTGTTGATCGCGACAATCATCGGGACCTTGGCCGCCTTGGCGTGGTTGATCGCCTCGACGGTCTGCGGCATCACGGCGTCATCCGCCGCAACCACAAGCACCACGATATCCGTCACCTGGGCCCCGCGGGACCGCATCGAGGTAAAGGCGGCGTGGCCCGGAGTGTCCAGGAAGGTCAGCAGCGAGCCGCTGTCCGTCGTCACCTGGTAGGCGCCGATATGCTGGGTGATCCCGCCGGCTTCGCCTGCGGTTACCTTGGCATCGCGAATCGCATCCAGCAGCGAGGTCTTGCCGTGGTCGACGTGGCCCATGATCGTGATGACCGGGGGGCGACCCTGAAGATCTTCGGGCGCATCGACGACTTCGTTGATCACGTCTTCGACGTCCGCGTCGGAAACGCGGGTCATCTTGTGGCCGAATTCCTCGATGATCAGCTCGGCGGTATCCGCGTCGATCGTCTGGTTCTGCGTTGCCATGATGCCGCTGCTCATCAGCGACTTGATCACGTCGCCGACCCGTTCGGCCATACGGTTGGCCAGTTCGGCCACCGTGATCGCCTCGGGCAGCTGAACGTCACGCACAACCTTTTCGCGGGCCTGGGCACCGCCCATGGCCTTTTGACGCGCGCGCTCTTGCTTGCGCTTCATCGCGGCCATGGATTTCTGACGACCGCCTTCGCCACCAAGGGCCTGGTTCAGCGTCAGCTTGCCGGCACGGCGGCCGCCATCGTCGCGGGCCTTGCCGCGGTTGCGGTCTTCACGCTCGGGCGCAGCCCGGCGCGGGGCCTCTTTTTCCTTGGGGGCGCTGCGGGCGCGCTGCTGTTCGTCCGGGGACGGAGCGGGCGCAGCAGCAGCCTTGGCGGCCTCGGCCGCCTTGCGGGCCTTGCGCTCTTCTTCCTCGGCCTTGGCCTTGGCGCGCTCTTCCGCTTCGCGCTGTTCGCGCTCTTTTTGTTCCTTTTCCGCGCGCAGGCGGTCACGCTCTTCGGTGCGGGCCTTTTCTTCGGCCTCGCGCTGAGCGGTTTCCTCTACCTCGCGTGCCTTGGCGGCCTGCAAGGCCTTAAGGCGGCGTTCCATTTCCGCATCAGAGATGCCGGCCGGGCGCTTTGCACCCGATCCGCCGACCGATCCGCCAGCCGCGCCAGCACCGCCGCCGGCACCCGGCTTGGGCACCACGACTCGCTTGCGCTTGGTTTCCACCACGACGTTCTTGGTCCGTCCGTGGCTGAAGCTTTGCTTCACGTTCCCCGAGCGGGCGCCTCCGCGCAAACCCAATGTTTTCTTACCGTCGTCATCGCTCATGAAGCTCATTCATCCTTTCCGCTGGCCCCTGCCAGCGCGATCCGCGTCAGACGTTCCGACGCGTACACCCTTCAATCTTTGGGCTTCCTCTACAACACGCGGCGCAAGACCGCCAGCGCCAAGCGCTGCATGTATCACAGATTGTCGCCCGAAGGCCATTCCCAGCTCATCCGCCGTCAGCCAACCGATGTATGTGCCGCCATAGGGCGTGCTCAGTTTCGACTTGCCACGGCTTGATCCGTCTTCGGCCTGAATAAGGACGCGGGCTACCTCTTTGGACAGCCAGTCCTTGACCTTTTCGTACCCAGCGACCGCCCCGCCCGATTTGCGCGCAAGGCTGATCAGGTCGATCAGCCGTTTGGCCAGCATCTTCTCGATCAGATCGGGCAGATCGTCCGGCACGGTGACCGGTTGCTTGGCGGCGCGGGCGAACAGCCCCTTTTTCGACGCCTTTTCCAGGGCGTCGCGCTGGGACGCAACATATATGCCGCGTCCCGGCAGTTTTCCAGCAAGATCCGGCACGATCTGCGCATCGGGGCCAACAACAAAGCGGATCAGGCCGGATTTCGGCTGTGCCTCGCCGGTGGCGATGCATTTGCGTTCCGGACCGTCCTCACGGTCTTTGATGTGTCCACCGCGGCTCATGTCCGGCTTATGCCTCGCTCTCTTCAGTTTCTTCGCCGTCTTCCTCTGCCTCAAGCTCGGTCGGATCGACCCAGCCCAGCAGGACGCGCGCGGTCATGACCATGGTCTGCGCTTCGTCCAACGAGACGTCATAGGGTTCCAGCAACCCGTCGTCCTTGACCCGCTGACCATTGACCGAGGTCCAGCCGCCGGCCAGTTCCCAGTCGGCGCAGGTGGCAAAGTCTTCCAGCGTCTTGACGCCGTCCTTGGCCAGGGCCTCGACCATCTGGGGGGTCAGGCCTTCGAAGTTGATCAGGCTGTCCTCGGCGCCCAGTTCGCGGGCCGCTTCCAGTGCCTTGCGGGCCTGCTCTTCCAGGTATTCGCGGGCGCGGGTCTGCAGCTCGTTTGCGGTGTCTTCGTCGACACCGTCGATGACCAGCAGTTCGTCGACCTCGACATAGGCGACCTCTTCGAGGTTGGTGAACCCTTCCGAGACCAGCAGCTGGGCAAAGAATTCATCCAGGTCCAGCGTGTCCATGAACAGCTTGGTCCGGACTTCGAATTCGGCCTGACGACGCTTGGATTCCTCTTCCTCGGTCATGATGTCGATATCAAGACCGGTCAGCTGGGACGCCAGGCGCACGTTCTGACCGCGGCGGCCGATGGCCAGCGAAAGCTGCTCGTCCGGGACCACGACTTCGATACGCTCTGCGTCTTCGTCCAGAACCACCTTGGACACCTCGGCGGGCTGAAGCGCGTTGACCAGGAAGGTCGGCATGTCTTCGTTCCACGGGATGATGTCGATCTTTTCGCCCTGCAGTTCGTTCACCACGGCCTGAACACGGCTGCCGCGCATGCCGACGCAGGCGCCGACCGGGTCGATGCCGCTGTCATAGGAAATGACGCCGATCTTGGCGCGCGAACCGGGGTCACGGGCGACGGCCTTGATCTCGATGATGCCGTCATAGATTTCCGGCACTTCCATCTTGAACAGCTCGGCCATGAACTGCGGGTCGGTCCGCGACAGGAAGATCTGCGGGCCACGCGTCTCGCGGCGCACGTCCTTGATGTAGCAGCGGATGCGGTCGCCGGGGCGATAGCTTTCGCGGCCGATCTTTTCGTTGCGGCGCAGGATACCTTCGCCGCGGCCCACGTCGACGATGACGTTGCCGTATTCCTCGCGCTTGACCACACCGTTGATGATGGTGCCTGCGCGGTCCTTGAATTCCTCGAACTGGCGGTCACGCTCGGCTTCGCGGACCTTTTGCAGGATCACCTGCTTGGCGCTTTGGGCGGCGATGCGGCCCAGTTCCACCGGCGGGACTTCTTCGACAAAGGTGTCACCGACCTTGGGATCGGCCATGTACTGCTTGGCCTGCTCGACAGTGAATTCGGCCTGGTAATTCTCGAACTCTTCGTCTTCGACCACGGTGCGGACGCGGGTAAAGGTCGCCTTGCCGGTGCGGCGGTCGATGCTGACACGAATGTCCATCTCGGCGCCGTAGCGGGACTTGGCCGCCCGGGCGAGCGATTCTTCCATCGCTTCGACGACCAGACCGGGGTCGATCATCTTTTCGCGTGCGACGGCCTCGGCGGTCTGCAAAAGCTCAAGCTGGTTGGCAGAGGTGATTGCCATCTGTCTTACTCCTCCTGGGGCCCTTCGGCCTCGATCTCATCGAATTGGGATTCGTCAACGGGGGCGGCCTTGCGGGCGCGCAGCATTTCCTTGATCAACTCGTCGGTCATGATCAGCTTTGCCTCGACAAGCCATTCATAGTTCAGGCCAACGGTGCCTTCTTCAATGTTGATCAGCACTTCGTCATTCTCGACGCCGGCCAGAACGCCGCGAAAGCGTTTGCGCCCGTCGATCAGGTCGGCGGTTTCCAGTTTCGCCTCGTAGCCTTCGAAGGTCTCGAAATCTTTCAGGCGGGTCAGCGGACGGTCGATGCCGGGGCTGGAGACCTCCAGCGTGTAGGCGTCCGAAATCGGGTCCTGGACGTCCAGCGTTGCGCTGACGGCCGTGCTGATCTGGGCGCACTCGTCGACTTCGATACCGCCCTCGGGGCGTTCGGCCATGATCTGCAGGGTGGGCGTGTTGCCCCCCATCAGACGCAGGCGCACCAGCTCAAAGCCCATGTCCTCGATCACTGGGGTCAGGATCTCGGCCAGGCGTTTGTCGATGGCGGTTTTGGCGATCAGGTCGGTCATGCGGATATGCCTTTCGGGCACGGGTGAATTCTGTACTTGGTCCCAGAACGAAAAAACGGGCCAGCGGCCCGTTGATGCGTCTCCGGTGGGCGGTAGGTTTGGACCCCAGCGCCGCGCTGTTGAGGGGGATATAGGCGGCTTGCCCCTATAGTGCAAGAAGATTCACCGGCAGGGGCCGCAGGGCGGGCCGCTGGCAGCATCCAAACGGCGGCCACCCGCCAGTCTGATCCCGGGGTTTCAGCGTGGCGCGCCCCATTTTAACCATGATTCGGATCAGCAGGGCCGGCGCCCCGGGGCAAAGCGGAAACAGTTTTCGGTGGGCGTTCCGGTTGTCGCGAGGCCTTCAACAAAAATGACCGAAAAACGCCTAATTTCGGCCCCAATTCGCATTTTTCGCCACATTCCCGCCTTGAATGTTATTGCTCGGATCAGGGTTTGGGGGCAAAAAGAAACGGAGCGAAACGATGGTGTTTCTTCTTGCCATGATTGCACTTGCCGCTGTGGACCGCGTGGTTCTGGCAAGGATTTTTGACGAAGGCTGATCTGCACAGCCGACGTTAGCATTCGGGCAAGGGTTTGCCCGCAATATCCATTCGATCGCCCTGAACCAGGAGCTGCCCCTATGAGAACCGAGATCCACAAGATCGCGAAGTCCAGTCATTCCGTCATCGACATGGCCGAAGATACGGTGATGAAGATCGTCCCGAAGGCAGGACGCTTTGCCGGCAAGGCCGATGTGCATTGCGACACCAGCGGGCTTGTCCTGCGCTATCCTGACGGGACCTCGGTCACCATCGCGAACCTGTGACGGTCTTGGGGCCGGGTGATGGCCCCTAATCGACGGCGGGTTCGCCCGCCGCGATGCGCCAGCGGGTGTCCACATCCGCGCGCGATTTGCCGACGCGAAACTCATCATAATAGACGACCAGCGTTGGCTTGGGCCGTCTGCCGTGCGTGTCATCCCAGCGCGTCGTATAGCTGGAAAACACGCCGCGCCGATGGCCGGGGGTGTCGCCTTCGAACAGGCTTTTGGGGGAAACGATCGGACCGCTGTAGTCGCATTTCAGCGCGCCATTGACCCAGACCCGCAGATAGCCATCGGTGCCTTGGGAAAAGTTCGTCTGCATGACCAGATCGACCCAGCTGCGGGTATTGTCCTGCATGTCGAACAGGCGACAGACATACCCCTGGTTTTCGCCGTCGCCCCAGTTGAAGGTGCGGCGCAGGTCCTCGAGCTGTATCACCACGTCGCCTGTGGCGCGTTCCGGACCGGCGCAGATGGCGCGGCGGCAGCTGTCCCAGTTCCCTTCGCCTTCGCCCAGCTGGATCAGCCGGATCGCGGGGTTGGCATCGCCGCCCATGGTCCATTGCCCGAACACCAGCCGCAGCGACTCGTCCCGGAAAAAGCCCGGCACGCTGGAGTTGTAAAAGCTCCAACCATACCAGATGTCTTCGCCGATCTTGGCGGGGTTGCTATCATCCGTCATGCGGATCTCGGCGCGATAGCGGGCGTTGCCGCAATCGCTGCCACCGCAATCGCCGGTGCGCAGCTCATATCGCTCGGCCCGCGCGCCGTAACGCACCGGCGCGCCATCGTCGGCAACGGCATAGCGAAAGTTGTGAGGGGCGGGGCTGAAGAACCGTTCGTAGCCACGCGCAGGCGTCGTCAGGTCGCCGGCATCGGGTGCAAGCCCCGGGATCACCGGCAGGCACCCCGCCAGAAACAGCGTGAAAGACAGGACAACCTGCTTTGCCTTGCGCATTGCCCGCCCCTTTGTGTCCATTCGTCCATATCCTGCCGCCAAACTATAGGGGGCCACGATATATGGTGCAATCAGCGACTTGTTGTGGGTGGCGTGGTTGCGGGCGTGATGGGGTATAGGTTGGCTAACCATATGAAAATAAGTGATATTTATGGCTTTGTGGTCTGGTCCGGTGTTCGAGCCTTCCGCTTGGTAAGCCTTTGGGGACTGTAGCCACTTAACCACAATCGCCAAAAAGTTAACGGCTGTGACCCGGTTTCCTTGCTGCATTCAGGATCAGCCTCATACTGGCCCCAATAAAAAAGCACTGCAAAAGACGGTGTTAACACAATGAGGCAGAAAACATGGCTAGGATCAGTGTCTTTGGCATTGGTTACGTCGGTGTGGTATCGGCTGCGTGTCTTGCGCAGGACGGTCACGACGTAATCGCGGTTGATGTAGACCAGGGTAAAATCGACGCAATCAACGCGGGCATGTCCCCCATCGTCGAGGAAGGGATTGATGATCTCGTCCGCGAAATGGTGGCCAGCGGCAAGCTGCGCGCAACCATCGACTTTGCGAAGGCAATTCACGAAAGCGACCTGTCCTTTGTCTGTGTCGGCACTCCGTCGGCGCCGGATGGGTCGGTCGGGCTGAATTACGTCACCAGCGTTTGCGAAACCATCGGCAAGGCGCTGGCGGACAAGGACGCCTATCATTCGGTTGTCATCCGCTCGACCATCGTGCCGGGCAGCACCGAAACCGCCTGCATCCCGGTTCTGGAACAGACCTCGGGCAAGGTGGCGGGCAAGGATTTCGGCGTGGGCTACTACCCCGAATTCCTGCGCGAAAGCACGGCAATCGCCGACAGCTATGACCCCGGCCTGGTGGTCTTTGGTTTCATGGATGACAAGACCGGCGAGATCCTGGCCCACCTGAACAAAGACATGCCTTGCCCGGTGAACAAGGTCGATATCCGCACCGCCGAGATGGTGAAATACACCAGCAACACCTGGCGCGCGGTCAAGGTGACCTTTGCCAACGAGATCGGCAATATCGCCAAGTCCTGCGGGATCGACGGCCAGACCGTGATGGAAATCCTGTGCAGCGACAAAAAGGCGGCCATGTCGCCCTATTTCATGCGCCCCGGCTTTGCCTTTGGCGGGTCCTGCCTGCCCAAGGACGTGCGCGCGCTGCGCCATCTGGCCGCCCAGAACGACACGCCGTCGCATCTGCTGAACGCCGTGCTGGAGGCCAACGAGGCTCAGATCGCCAAGGCTGAAAAGATGGTCGAGAAAAGCGGCGCCAAGCGCGTCGGCTTTGTCGGCATCAGCTTCAAGCCCGGCACCGACGACCTGCGCGAAAGCCCGCTGGTGTCGCTGGCCGCGCGCCTGATCGGCAAGGGCATCGAGGTGGACATCTACGACCCCTTCGTCAAGGAAGCCTATGACAGTGGCACCCCCGGCGCCGGGCGGGGCAACGAAAGTGTGCCGAACCTGCAAGGCCGTCTGGTCGGTGACCTGGACAAGCTGATCAACGACAGCGGCGCGGTTCTGGTGGGCAACTACTACAACGAAACCGTGGACAAGCTGAAGGCCGCGGCCAAGACGCGCCCGGTGGTCGATCTGACCCGCCTGCACCGTGATCTGGTCAGCGGCGACGGTTACGAAGGTATCTGCTGGTAAGGTGATGCCGGTGACAATGGTCCTTTCCCATCTTGCCTACTTCTCGGTCATCTACCTTTTGGTGGCCGTGATCCCCCAGGGGTTCCTGGGGGAGTTGCACAGCGCGTCCAACGCGGTGTTCATCGTCGGCTTTCTGGGGATGTGGCGCTATAGCTGGGCGCTGACCAACTTTGCACGGGCCATCTATTTTCGCCGGATCGCCTATCCGGTCTGGAAGCGGCGGCACAATCGCCGTTTCTGGGCCAGCAAGGTCAAATCGCACTGCTATTTCATGGTGACGACCTACATGGTCGATGTCGAAGTGACCATCATGGTCTATCGCCGCCTGTTTGAAGCCGCAGCCAATGCCCGCGACGGGGCAACAATTGTCGTGTCGGCGGTGGATGGCAAGGACGTACGTTTGATCCGCCAGTTGTACGAGACGTCCAAGTTCGACATGTCCAATGTTGAATTGATCATCGACCGCATCAAATCTTCGGGCAAACGCGACGCCATGGATAAAGCGTTGCGCATTCTGGCTGACAAGGCACCGACCAAAGACGATATCATGGTCTTTGTCGATGGCGACACGGTTGTGCCGCGCGATATCTGGGCGCAGGCCGCGCCATTCTTTTCCGATCCGCGCATGGGCGCGCTGACCACGGACGAAGCCGCGATCATCGACAAGGAAAACCTGTTCAAGGACTGGTTCACCCTGCGGTTCAACCAGCGTCAGGTGATGATGTGTTCGATGGGGCTGGGCAATCGGGTGCTGACCCTGACCGGCCGCATGTCGGTGTTTCGCGCCACCCTGGCGACCAACCCCGGTTTCATCAAGGGCGTCGGTTTCGACTATCTGGATCACTGGCGTCTGGGCCGCGTGAACTTTCTGACTGGCGACGATAAATCGACCTGGTACTGGCTGCTGCGCAATGGCTATCAGATGGCCTATATGCCGGACGTCCAAAGCCAGTCGGCCGAAGGCCAGCCGCGCCCGACATTTTATGACAGCGCCAAGACGCTTATGGTGCGCTGGTTCGGCAACATGATGCGCACCAATGGCCGCGCGCTGCGCGAAAGCCCGCGCAAGATCGGCTTTTTCACCTGGTGGTCGATCCTCGATCAGCGGGTTTCCATGTGGACCACTCTTGTCGGACCGATTTCCGTCCTGGTGGCCGCCGTGACCGTGTCGCCGACCGTGATCCCGCTGTACATCGCCTGGGTCATGGTCACGCGTTACATGTTCTGCATCATCATCGCGCTTTTCAACGGGCAGTGGTTCCCGGTGACGCATCCTCCGATCCTTTATTTCGGTCAGATTGCGGGCGCTATCATCAAAACTTTTGTTCTTTTCCGCCTCGATAAACAGAAATGGACGCGGCAAGGCAGCGGCGGTTCGGGCAAGGTCATGGCCTTGTACGACCGTGTGAAGGCATGGGAATCCTTTGCCCATCACGCGCTTGCCCTGTCATGGCTGACCATAGCCATCATGTTTCTGAACACGTTCGAATAGGCATGGCGAGGTAATCCAGATGGCAAACGACATCTTCAGACCCGATCCTTCCACCGATCCCGAACAGATCGGTGAACCGGTTGGCGCACCGCAGCCCGATGCCGGTCAGGGATTCGTGCAGCCCAGCGTCAGCATTCTGTATGACATCGGATCTGTCACAGCAGGCGCCGACCAAAGCGGTCAGACCGCCCCGGCGCAGCAGAAACTGCCGCCGGACTTTGGCTATGACGATGAACATCCGCTGCTGAAGCTGCCCTTCAGCCTGACGGTGCAGGGCCAGCGCTATACCGGCGAAAGCCTGTCGCTGATGCAGATCCGCGCCGAGGCGGACGAAGGCAGCCCGCTTGGCGTCGGGTCGCGGCACATCGCTGTCCTGCACATCGCCTTCGAGAATTTCTCGGTTACCCTGCACCCCGAGGTGACAGTCCTGGAAGAGGCCGGCGATGGCCGCAGCCTGTTCCAGTTCGCCAACCCGACGGGCGATCACCTGCCGCAGCTGCGCTATATCCTGAACAGTTTCATCGCCGGTGATTTCGTCACCATCGACGGCATGGTCAGCTATACCGGCCCGGTCGAACCGAAAAAGCCCAAGGGCGAGGCGGGCAAGCAGTCGGTGCTGGATCGCGTGCGGTCGATCTCGGTTGCGGCGGTGTCCGGGCTGTTGATCCTGATGGCGGCCTTTGTCGTGCTCAAGCGCTATACCACGGCCTATGAAATGCACCCGGTTTTCGTCGAACGGGCCGGGCAAAAGATGCGCGCCACCGCGGCGGGCCAGATTTCCTATCTCAACCCCTCGGCGGCAAAGAACGAAGTGCTTTACGCGATTAACGCCAACACCGGCGACGTGCTGAACTTCAAGATGCCCTGCGATTGCGAAGCCGTTGTTTCACAAGGCGTTTCCGAGGGCGCAACTGTTCTTCAAACAGACTTAATTCTGACAATTTTCGTTAATACTTCTGAAGTCAGAGCACAGACTCTGATGAGCATAGAAGGGCTCAATCGGGCGATGAACGGAGACATGGTCACCATGGATCTGAACGACGGGCGCAGCATTCCCGTCACGGTCATCCCCAGCGAAGCGACCACCGCGGCAAGCATGCGCGGCGATCTCTTTGTGCCCGTCGAGCTTGTGGCAGAGGAAGGTGCTTTGACAATGGAGGACGTCGGCAAATCCGCAAGGTTGCGGTTGTCGAAAAGCCTGTTCGGGCTTTGAGAATGAAACGAGAGGCACCAGCCATGACCACGATCTACCCACTGATCATCTGCGGCGGCAAAGGCACCCGACTGTGGCCCCTGTCACGGACTCAAAGCCCCAAGCAGTTCCAAAAGATCAGCGGTCCTGAGTCCTCGACGTTTTTCCAGGTGGCCGTTCAGCGGCACCGGGGCGGGATCTATCAGGACCCTGTCATCGTCACCGGCGTCACGCATCGCGGCACCGTGGTCAAACAGCTGCGCGAAATCCAGTCCGGGGCGCAGATCATCTGCGAACCCATGGGGCGCAACACCGGGCCGGCCGTTCTGGCCGCCGCCCATGCCATTTCGCGCAAGGATCCGGACGCGATCTTTGTCGTGGTGCCTGCCGATCACATCATCGAAGGCCCGCTGAACAAGACCATCGAGGCCTGCATCCCGGCGGCAAAGGCCGGTCACATCATCACCTTCGGGATCGCGCCGCGCTATGCCGAAACCGGCTTTGGTTACATCACCGACGCCGGACCGATGGAGGGGTTCGATACCATTCGCCGCGTCGGCGGTTTTGTCGAAAAGCCCCCGGCGGACAAGGCGCAGGCCCTGATCGACAGCAAATCGGCCTACTGGGCGTCGGGTCTGTCGATGTTTTCGGCCAGCACGATCATCGAGGAATACGCCAAGTTCGACCCCAGAACGGCGGCCTATGTGGCGGATTCCGTCGAGTTCGGCTCGAACACGCCCGAAGCGCTGTACCTGAACGAAGTCGACTTTGCCGAGGCCGCGTCCGAGCCGACCGAAGGCGTCGTCTTTGAAAAGACCGACCGCATCGCCATGGCGACGCTGGACGTGTCCTGGGACGATGTCGGCAGCTGGCTGGCGATGTACAACATCTCGCCGCGCGATCAGAACGGCAACGTGTTGCAGGGCGACGTGATCGCGCTGGATGCGATGAATACCATGGTGCGCGCCGACAGCCGCCTTGTCAGCATCGTCGGCCTGACCGACATCATCGTGATCGACACGCCCGACGCGCTTTTGGTCGCCCGCATGGACGAAACTCAGAACGTCAAGAAGGTGGTCGAACAGCTCAAGGCCAGCCATCGCACCGAAACCGAGGTCCATGCCGAAGCCAAACCCGCCATGGTTCCCTTTGAAAAGCAGAAAGAGCTGTCCAGGCTGGTGGATTCCGACAAGTTCCAGCTGGGCACCGCCGAGATCGAGGTCGGGCGCACCGTCATTCTGGACCAGGGTGCGCGCAACCGTCAGGTCATCGTGGTGCAGGGCAGTGTCCATGCCTCTGGCCCCGGCTGGAGCAAGATCGCCACAGAGGGCGGGCGCATCTATGCCGATGAAAATGGCCCCGTGCGGATCGTCAACAGTGGCGACGACAAGGCCGAACTGCTGTTCGTGACCCTGGAAAAGCTGGAAGTGGGCGCACACCCCACGATGTCGATGGTCAGCAATGGCTAGCGGCGTGGCGCGGACACTGATCCCGGCCCTTGCGGCCGCGATGATGCTCTGCGCCAGCCTTCTGGTCAGCGGCCCCGCGCGGGCTGCGCCCGATCCTGCGCTTGTCCGGCTGACGACGCAGCTGGACCAGCTGTCCGATCTGTTGAAGTCCGATGCCGCTGCGCGCAGCCTTCCCCTGGAGTTGTTGTTGCTGCGCACCGGGTTGACCGGTCTGACCGACGCACTGCCCCGGGCGGGCCGCGATGCAGCCGGGACCGTCGACGCGCCGCCACCGCCGCAGGGCCCGCCCGCGCAGGCCAGCGTGGAAACCTTTCGCACCGCGCTGGCGGTTCTGTCGCAGGTGCATGGCGGTCAGGACAACCTGGACGTCCTTCTGGCCCATCCGGGTGACCGGACCGACGCGCTGACCTTTCGTTCGGGCGTCGTGACGCTGGATCATATCCGTCAAAGCCTGCGTGACACCGGGCTGCAAGCCGACATGGCGCCGGGGCACGATACCCTGCGCGTTCCGGTGATCTTGTGGGAAGACACCCTGTTGCAGCTGGGCCCGCATGACCGCCTGGGCCTCAGCCGTGCCGACGGCGTCTTTGTCATCAGCTTTGGCCGCGTCGAACTGGACGGTGCGCGGGTCTTCTCGGTTGGTGGCGAAAGCCCGACCAGCAAGGACTTCGTGCCGTTTGTCACCATTGCCGGTGGCGGTTCGCTGAACGCCCGGGGCGCAAGTTTCGACGGGCTGGGCTTTGGCAACACGCCCAAGTTTTCGGGGGTGTCGATCGTCTCGCATCCGCTGATGCCCTCGACCGGAAACACCCGGATCGCGGACAGCCATTTCGAAAACCTCGTGACCGTTGCCATGACCGGCGGCGAGGCGGCGGTGATCACCGGCAACCGGTTCTACAACATGCGCAACAACGCCCTGATGCTGGCCAATGCAGTGGGCGCGCAGGTGCACGGCAACCTGTTCTTTGGCGACGGGCCGACCAACGCGGTGCGCGTCCTGGCCGGCTCGGACGATGCGGTGGTGCGGGGCAACGTGCTGCTTGAAGGCGACCGGTCAGGCATTCTGGTCCAGGGGCAAAGTACCCGCGTCGAGGTCAGCGGCAACGTCATCTGGCGGCGCAGCGGCGGCGCGATCAAGCTGTCGGGAACCCGCTGCGGCGTGGTACGTGGCAACGTGATCCTCAACAGCCGCCAAAAGGGCATCGACATCCGCAGCAGCGATGCGACCCAGGTTCATGCCAACACGATCAGCGGCAGCGGCAGCGCCGGGATATGGGTTTCGGCCCAGCCCCGACAGGCCGTCACCTATCTTTCGCAAAACACCCTGCGCGGCAATGGCGCCGGGCTGTCCACGGCCACCGGTGCGCGGCTGTTTCTGGCGGGCAATGATTTTTCGAACCAGTTCCCGCGCCTGATCGACGGCGATCTGACCTTGCAGAACCATGCCATCGTGCGCGATCTGCATGGCAAGACGCCGATGCTGATGAGTGCCTCGGAAACCGTGGTTCCGTCGTCGCTGGCCGCACCCGA
Source organism: Tropicibacter oceani (assembly GCF_029958925.1). NCBI lineage: Bacteria > Pseudomonadati > Pseudomonadota > Alphaproteobacteria > Rhodobacterales > Roseobacteraceae > Pacificoceanicola > Pacificoceanicola oceani. The sequence goes on along the minus strand of NZ_CP124616.1, from coordinate 346,259 downwards.
TTGCAGCGATTGGGGGCAGAAATGAAGGGTCCTCTTGGTGCTGCCGTGATCTGGTGCCTGACGGCGATGCCGGTGCAGGCGCAGACCATCCCCCTGCCATTCCCGGACGATCAGCAGGCGCGCCAGATCAGCGTGACTGTCACCCCCGGTCGCCGCAGCATGAAGGGCCTTCCGGCCGATCTGGTCGCCGCGCGCAGGCGCATGCATGACGGCCAGCCATTGACGGAAACGCAATTGCGCCGCCTTGCCGAAAGCGACGATGGCCTGGCCGCGCAGCTTTTGGTCAGGCGCCTGCTGGCCGAACCCGTCGCGCCCGCCGACTCGGACGTGGCCTATTTCAGCGCCATCGCGGTCGGTGCCGGGCGGGTCTGGACCCTGCCCGACATGATCGACGCGATGAAGCGCCTTGACCCGGACACCGAACCGCGCGACCGGGTGCGCAAGTATATCCAGGTTCTGTATCCGCATGCCTGGGCGGGCAACACGCTTGCGCTCAGCGCGGTGGTGGAATTCAACGGCAAGGGTCGGTTGTTCGGCGCGCTCAGCGATGCCACCCGCGACAGGATCCTTGCGCAAGGCCAGGAAAACGCCGACGGGCGGGTCGAATTGCGCATGGCGCTGGCCTTGCTGGAAAAGGACAACCTTGGTCTTGCCGACCGGCGTCAGGCCCGGAAACTGCTGGACCAGGCCAGCAAATCGACCCATCTGGGGGTCATGGCCACGGCGCAGAACCTTTTGGGACTGATGGACAGGAAATACGCAGCGGACGGCTGACAGGCGAAACACGACAGGGGAGCGGGGGCAAACCTATGACGGGCAGGAACACCAGGACAGGCAGAGGCTGGGCAGCGGCGCTGGCGGCTGTGCTGTGCCTTGGTGCTCCGGCTCAGGCGCAGTCATCGGCCTATGGTTGCTCGGGGCTGGAAACCTCGGATGCCCTGCCCAGCGTCGAGGGCGAGGCCGGCATGTTCTATCGGATCGACCCCGACCTGATGATGGCGCACGGGCTGAGCGATGAAAACATCGCGCATCTGGCCGACCTGTCCAGCGCGCTGAAGGCCCAGGGCACCACGCTGATCTATCTTCCGATGCCGACCAAGGCGCTGGGTCAGCCTTGGGACTTGCCGCGCACGGCGCGTGACCTTGGCTATGATCCGGACGTGGCCGCAACGGTCTATGATCAGGGGCTTGGGCATCTTGCGGCCGCCGGTGTGCGCGCCGTCGACGCGCGCGCGGCACTGGCCAGCGCATCGCGGCAGCAGCCGGCCTATTTCGGCGTCGACAGCCGGTTGACGACCGACGGCACAAGGGCGCTGGCCCGCGCGGTTGCCGCCGTGATCACCGGCGCGCCGTCCCAGCCGGAAAGCGCCTACAGGACCGGTGACGGATCGCTTGTCACGCTGCCCTCGGCCATGCGGTTCGATTTGCAGGAACACTGCCACTCGCCCCTGCCGCGACCGGAAACGCGGCAAAGCGTGATGACGCGCGGCACCGCCCCGGGCCAGGCCTTCGACGCAGAAAACGCCCCGGCGCAGATCGTCCTGGTCGGGACCAAGCTGACAGGCGAGCCGAGCACGAATTTCGCCGGGCATCTGCAGGAACACAGCGGCCTGAGCGTCGCGCAGTATGGTGTTCCCGATGGCGGGGCGTTTGCGGCGATTTCGTCCTACCTGACGTCCCAGGCCTTTCGCCGCGCCCGCCCGGATTTTCTGGTCTGGGAACATCCGGTCTGGTTCAACCTTGGGGCCAATGGTGACCAGCCCATGCGCGAATTGATCGCCGCCGCCGGGCCGGATTGCGCGATTGCCTTGCCGATGGCCTTTGACCGCAACGCCGGGGTTCTGCGGGCCGATCTGTCGCGTCTGGACCCGCAGCAGGCGCATACCCTGTTCCTGGACACCGACGGAGCCGAGGCCGCGACTGCGCGTTTCAGCTTTTACGAGGCCACCGGCCTGCACCGAACGCGCGCGGTCTTTCGCCGGGGTGACCAGCTTTTGACCGGGCGGTTCTATATGCCGATGTCCGGGCTTTGGCCCGAAGGCGCGGTTTCCGTCGAAATCAGCCTGGATGCCCCGTCCGGCCCGGCGCCGCGGCTGTTTGCCTGCCAACACGAGGGGGGCCAGTGATGCGCCGACGTCTGCTTGCTGCCGTGGCGGCGGTGCTGCTGCCGCAGGCCGCCCTGGCCGATCCCCTGCCGATCGAGTTCCTGCCCCCCAACATCGCGCCGCGCGATCTGTGCAACGCGCCGGACACGGGCGCGGGCGAGGTGAACACCGAACAAGGCACCGGTGACCTGGTGCTGACCGACGCTTTGCGCGTCCAGTTCATTGATCAGGACATTCGCCGCCTGCAGCGCGAAGACGCCGCGCGGTGGTTCGATTTCATCGATGCGCTGATCAGCTGGCAGGCGCGGCTGGATTCTGACTTTGCCGGGGTCGATGAAACCTTTGCCCGGATCACCCTGCACCTGCGGGCCCGCAAGATGGACGAGCTGCGCGCGCGCAACCTGATCCCGCAGCTGCGCGCCCGCGTCGGGGAATTGACCAACAACCAGCGTCTGGCCCTGGCGCGCTATTACGAAGACGGCGTCGGCGTTCCGGTCGACATGGCCTTTGCCCAGGAAATGCTGCGCGAGGCGGCCTTTGGCGGCAATGCCCGCGCCCTGACCCAGATTGCCCGTCTGCAACTGCGCGGTGAGCTGCTGGAGGGCTGGGATGCCCCGATGGACCTGACCGTGACCATGGCGCTGGGCGGCATGCTGGGCGAGCTGAACCCAGGTGTCTGCCAGCGTGCTGAACGCATCGCGCAGGAATACCTCAAGGGCGACCTGGTTGTCGCCAATGCCGATATCGCGCAGGCCTGGCGCCGCTTTGCCGCCGACATGGGCGGCGCCGAGGCCGCCTGGCGGGTGGTCGAATACCACCTGAACGCCGATGGCGCGCGCAAGGACATCGAGGAAATGCGCCACTATCTGGCGCGGGCCCGCGAACTGGGGGTTGCCCCCGATGATCGGCAGACCAGCCTGCTGCTGGCCAGCGGCGCGATCACCGAGGATGATCTTGAACGCATCCTTGGCTTTAACCACGATCAGGATCGCCGCCGGGTGCAGCGCAGCCTGATCCCGCATCTGGAACTGGGTCTCAAGATCAATGGCCTGGTGGTGAACAAGGACAGCCTGCGCCTGCAATACCTGCGCGAACAGGCACTGATGCCCGAAGCGCCTGGTTTCGTCTTTACCGATCTGGCCAGGGAATTGATCGAACGCATCGGCCGCTGGAAGGCCGAGCCCGAGGCAATGGACCTGCTGGAAGAGGCGGTGCGCCGCGGCGATGAAAACGGCATGCAGATGCTGGCGGAAATGCTGGTCCGCTATCGCGACGATCCCAGGCGCCTGAACCGGGCGGAAAACCTGTTGCTGGAAACCGTGTCGCGCTTTGGCATGGCCTCGTCGATGCAAAAGCTGGACGCGCTGTATCGCTGCCAGGTCGTCGATGCGCCGCGCCTGCCCGAGGCCGAGCTTTGGGCCGCCAACTACCGCGCCACCCATGACGCCGAGGTCGAGCTGAGCGCCGGGGATGCCCTGACGCTCAGCCCGTTCCGGTCGCCCGAACGGATCGCGCGGCTTCAGACCCATGCCCTGATGGGGCGCACCCAGGCGCGGGCGGAAATGGGCCAGCGGATGCAGTCCAATCCGCTTGTCTCGGACAGGGCGCTGCGCCTTTGGTCCGAACGGATCGGCCGGTCGGACAAGGCGTTGGAAAGCTTTGGCCGGATGGAACTGGACCTGGCGCAATCGCCCGCCGAATGGGATCTGGCGCTGGAGTTCTTTCGCCGGGTCTATCTGAACAACGGCGTGACCTCGGCGCTGGACCTGTCCGTCGCCTTGCTCGAGGATTCCGCCCGCGACCCCGAGATTGCCAAGGAAATCCTGCACCTGCTGACCATGGCCGGCATGCGCGGCGAGGGCGCCTCGATCCGGTTGAAATCGCGCGTGATGGCCGAAAACACCGGCCCGGCGGCCTTTATGGCCAGCGCTGCCCGCGTCTATGAGGAATTCAAGGATGTGATCGAAGACAGGGGCGATTTCCTTGCCCTGATGTTCGCCATCCCCTTTGTGTCCCAGGACAAGGCGGACGATTACATCGACCGCGCCGTGTCGCTGATGAATTGCGGCAACAAGGACGCCGACGAACTCAGCGATGCCTATGCCCTGCGCTTTGATCCGACCCTCAGCCATCACTGGCGGCGGATCACTCTGCATTTCGAAGGCGGCCACCTGTTGTCCAGACTGCGCCTGACGAATGAACAGATGGCATACTTTGACAAGGGCCGCGCGCCGACCCCGCAAGAGGTGGTCGCCCGCACCCGGGCAGATGGTGACCCGGCCGCCGATCTGCGCCTGTTCGACCTGACGGCCAACCCCGACCTGCCGTCCTATGATCCGGCGCTGGCTGCCGAACGGCTGGTGGCCCTGCTGGACCGCGCCGAAGGGCAGGCCTTGTTGCCGCTGTTGCACCGCTATCGTACCGCGCCCGAACCGGTCAGGCAGGCGGCCAGTGCGGCGCGCGACATGGACGACATCTATCGCAAGGCCGCCGAGGCTGGGGACACACAGGCCAGCTATGACTATGGCATGCTGCTGCGCGACCGGGCCAAGGCCCCCGCCGATCTGGGCCGCGCCCTGCACTGGTTGCAAATGGCCGCCGAGGGCGGGCATGATGAGGCCATGGTCGAGCTGGGCTTTGCGCTGGGCCTTGGTCTTGGCGCGCCGCGCGATGCCAAGGCGGCCCTTGACTGGCTGCGCCGCGCCCAATCCGCCAGCAACCCACGGGCCGCCGATCTTGCGCGGCTGATCGGTGCCACTGTTGAACCCTAAGGATATCATGTCCGCCAGATTGCCATTGTTGACCGCCGGGCTTGTCGTCGCCGCGCAGATGGGTCTTGCCCAGGAGGGGGGGTGCCCCGCAGCGCCAGAGCCCGTTCTTGGCCTGTCCTTCGACAGCCGCTACCAGGGCAGCGACGAGGCCCGTGCCACCGTGAACCCAGAAACCGAGGCCGAGGCCGAGGCCGCCCTGAAACCGCTGGACGATTTCATCCGTGATCTTTCGGTCAAGCTGGGCAGCATGCTGGAACAGCCCGCCGAGGACCGCCGCGAGGCGGCCAATTGCCTGATCGGTCAGATCGCGCAATGGGCGCGGGCCGATGCGCTTTCGGACCAGGGGTCGGAAACGACCCAGCTGACGATCGGCGCGCGGCTTGCCAGCTTTGCGATCATCGCCGGCAAGGCCATGCCGCATACCACCGATTACGCCGGGCTGGACGACATTCGCGGCTGGCTGACGCGTCGCATGAACGAACAGATGCTGTTCTGGGAGGTCGCGCCGCCGGGCGCTGCCTCGGGCAACCTGCGGGCCTGGGCCGGGCTGGCGGGGGCCGCCACCGCAGACCTGACCGGCGATGTCGTCTTGCGCGGGTGGTCCACCTGGTCCACCGCCTATGTCCTGTGCCTGGCCAACCCCGATGGCAGCCTGCCCCAGGAGATGACGCGCGGAAAATACGCGCTGCACTACCAGTTGCACGCGCTGTCCCCGCTGGTCACCTCGGTCCTGATGCTGGAACGGCAGGGGGTGTCCTTGATGGATCGGTGCGACGGGGCGCTGGACCGCGCCGTTGCCTTTGCCCTGTCCGATCTGGACAGCGGCGACAGGACCCGGCAGATCACCGGTCAGACCCAAAGTTTTTTTGACGGCACCGCCCGTCTTGAGGATTTCCAGCTGGCTTGGCTCGAGGCCTACCTGGTGCTGAATTCCGATCCCGCGATCGAGAACCTGGCCAGCAAACGCCGGCCCCTGTCCTTTTCAAAGCTGGGGGGCAACCAGACTCTGCTCTGGAAACCCTAGGCTGTCGCGCCTAGACCGGGCGTGGGCTTGGCATGGATGGGGACAACATGGACCATTGGAAAGTGTTGAAAAAGGAAACCGTGTTCGAGGCGCCGCCCTATCTGCGCGTATCGCGGCAGCGGATTGCCCTGCCGGACGGGCGCCAGATTGACGATTTCTACCAGATCCATCTGCGCCCCTTTGCCATCGTGGTTCCGTTCCTTGATGACGGCCGCGTTCTGACGACGCGGCAATACAAACATGGCCCCGGCCGCGTCTGCCTGAACTTTCCCGGCGGTTTCATTGATACCGGCGAGGTTCCGCAACAGGCCGCCGCGCGCGAGATGCTGGAAGAAACCGGGTACCAGGCGGCGCATTGGCTGGCGCTGGGGGATTACGTGGACAATGGCAACCAGCTGGGGTGTCAGGGCAGCTATTTCCTGGCGACCGGCTGCCGCAAGGTACAGGCGCCGGACAACAACGATCTTGAAGACATGCGCGAAGAACTGCACAGCCCCGAGGCGCTGGACCGTGCCCTGTGGTCCGGCGATTTCGCCATCACCCACGGCGCCGCCGCCTGGGCCTTTGCCCGGCTGGCCATGGCGCAAGGCAAGATGCCGCCGGTCTGAAATCTACACTGGATTTTCGGTATCCCATTGCATACAACCGCGACGATTTGCGCAGCCTGCACCATCAGCGAGTGCTGGAAAACGCACTGATGTTGCACTAAGGCAAACGTAGCTTATGAAAGGTTTGGAACAGATGCCTGATCAGAAAACCCCCGATATTATCTACACCAAAGTTGACGAAGCGCCGGAACTGGCCTCGGCGTCCTTCCTGCCGATCATCCAGTCCTTTGCCAGCGCCGCAGGCGTGACGGTCGGCACCAAGGACATCAGCCTTGCGGGCCGCATCCTTGCCACCTTCCCCGAGTACCTGACCGAAGGTCAGCGCCAGTCGGACGATCTGGCCGAACTGGGCCAGCTGGTCAAACAGCCCGAGGCCAACGTGATCAAGCTGCCGAACATCTCGGCCTCGGTCCCGCAGCTGGTTGCTGCGGTCAAGGAACTTCAGTCGCAGGGCTACGCGCTGCCCGACTATCCCGAAGAGCCCAAGACCGACGAAGAAAAAGCCGTGCGTGCCAAGTATGACGGCATCAAGGGATCGGCCGTGAACCCGGTCCTGCGCGAAGGCAACAGCGACCGCCGCGCCGCCAAGGCCGTCAAGGCCTATGCCCAGGCCAACCCGCACCGCATGGGCGAATGGACCAAGGACAGCAAGACGCGCGTCGCATCCATGTCCGGCGGCGACTTTTTCTCGAACGAGAAAAGCGCCACGCTGGCATCGGCCGCCACCGCCAGGATCGTTCTGGAAACCGCCGATGGCGAAACCGTCCTGAAAGAGGGCGTCAGCTATCCCGCGGGCACCGTGGTCGACGCCACCTTCATGTCGGCCCGCGCGCTGGGTGCTTTCCTCGCCGATGAGATCGCCAAGACCAAGGAAGAAGGCACGCTTTTCTCGCTGCACATGAAGGCGACGATGATGAAGGTCAGCGACCCGATCATCTTTGGCCACGCGGTCAAGGCCTTCCTTGCGCCGGTGTTCGACAAGTACGGCGCCGAAATGGACAAGCTGGGCGTGAACCCGAATTCGGGTCTGGGCGATCTTCTGGCCCGCGTCGAAGGCAACGCCGACATCAAGGCCGAGATCGAAAAGGTCATGGCCGAGCGTCCGCCGATGTACATGGTGAATTCCGACAAGGGCATCACCAACCTGCACGTGCCGTCCGACGTGATCATCGACGCGTCGATGCCGGCGCTGATCCGCGCTGGCGGCAAGGGCTGGGGCCCGGATGGCAAAGAGGCGGACACCAACTGCGTGATCCCCGACAATTCCTATGCGCCGGTCTATGACGAGACGATCAACTACTTCAAGGAAACCGGCAAGCTGGACCCGGCCACCGCCGGCACCGTGCAGAACGTCGGCCTGATGGCTCAAAAGGCCGAAGAATACGGATCGCACCCGACGACCTTTGAAATCCCGACCGCAGGCACCGTCAAGATGATCCTCGACGATGGCACCGTGCTGCATTCGCATGACGTCGAAGCAGGCGATATCTGGCGTTCGGCTTCGTCGCGCAAGGCGCCGATCGAAGACTGGGTGCAGCTGGCGATCGACCGTCAAAAGGCCGAAGGCTGCGAAGCGATCTTCTGGCTGGACGCAAACCGCGCCCACGACGCCGAGCTGATCAAATACGTCAAGCCGATCCTCGAAGCCAAGGGCGTTGCGGACAAGTTCAAGATCATGGCGCCGCGCGAAGCGACCCGTGCCTCGCTGGAAACCATCCGCAAGGGCGAAAACTCGATCGCGATCACCGGCAACGTGCTGCGCGATTACCTGACCGACCTGTTCCCGATCCTCGAACTGGCGACCAGCGCCAAGATGCTGTCGATCGTCAAGCTGATGAACGGCGGCGGTCTGTTCGAAACCGGCGCGGGCGGTTCGGCCCCCAAGCACGTTCAGCAGCTGATGGAAGAAAACCACCTGCGCTGGGACTCGCTTGGCGAATTCTGTGCGCTGGGTGAAAGCCTGCAGTTCCTGGCCGATGCCAAGGGGAACGAAAAGGCGCGCGTGCTGGGCAAGGCTGTCGATGCGGCAACGCAGGGCATCCTGGACAACAACCGCAGCCCCAGCCGCAAGGTGGGTGAGCCGGACAACCGTGACAGCCACTACTGGTTCGCCCGCTACTGGGCCGAGGCACTGGCGGCACAGTCCGACGACGCCGATCTGGCCGCGCATTTCGCGCCCATCGCCAAGGCGCTTGCCGAAGGCGAGGCAGCGATTGTCAGCGAGCTGGCCGCGGGTCAGGGCAAGGCGGTCGATCTGGGTGGCTACTTCCACGGTGATGCGGCCAAGACCGCAACCGTGATGCGCCCCAGCGCGACGCTGAACGCCATCATCGGCTGATCGCCCATCGGGCACCGCTAAAAAACCAAGCCCTGCCGGTTCCACAACCGGCAGGGCTTTTGCCATTTCTGGGGGCGGGTCAGCCCCGGGGCAGGGTCATCCGATCCGCACCAGGTGGTTGTCCCAGGCGCGGGCCGCCCGGTGTTGCGGGGTCAACCCGTCGCTGCCGACACGCCAGACGCCGCCCAACCCGTCGGTGGCCACCAGCCCGCCCGGACCGCTGGCCACACCGCACAGATCGGCGCGCCTGTGGCTGGCGACAAAGCCGGCCTGCGTATCGAACAGATGCAGTCGCCCGCCCCGGGGCGAGGTGATGGCCACCAGGCCATCGGCCATCGCGACGCTTCCGGCATAGCCCTGCAGGGTCATCTGCTCGGCCAGTGGTGCGGTGGCCAGAACCGGGGGGTGCCCGCGTCTGTGCAGGCCCAGCAGGGGCGCGGGGTCGGGCAGGTCGCCCTGCCATTGCATCGCAAAGGCGACGGTTTCACCATCCGTGGCCAGATGCCGGATTGAACACAGGCGCAGTTCAGGCTCCAGCGCGACCTGCTCTTGCACGCCGTCCCGGGTGACGTAGGACAGGTTGGGTTGCATGGTGGCCAGGTTCAGCTTGTCGCGGCCCTGGTCGGGATCGGTGCGGATACCGCCATTGGCCACCGCCAGAACATCGCCGGTCAGACGCAGGATGTCGTGCGGGCCGATCCCACCGGATGCGATCTCGCCGATGCGGCGATATCCGGCGTCGCGCGCCCAAAGCCCGATGCGGCCCTGCCCGGTGGCAATGTCGTTTTCCGTGGTGCACAGCAGGGTGCCGCCCTCGATGAACGTGCCGTGACCGTAGAAATGCCGCCCCTCTGGCGCTTGCAGCTGATGCAGGACCGTGCCTGTGACGCAGTCGATCACCAGCGCATAGGTGCCGGGGCGGCGGGCAAAGGCCACCGCCTCGGGGGCTTCGGGGTGGGCTGCGGCGGCGTGGCCGCGGGCAGGCAGCGGAATGCGGAACAGATCGCGCCCGCCCGCATCCAGACCGAACAGGGCAAAGCCGCCACCAGACTCTTTTGCGGCGGCCAGGAACGCGGGGTTTCCGGCATCCGCCCAGACACGCCGCGGCATGGCGGCCGAGGCGACAAGAGCCCCCAGAAAATGGCGTCGCTGCATGGTCAGTCTCCGTCCTGGGAATTGAAGCCGGCAGTCAGGCCAAGGGCGCTGCCGATTTCGCCCTGAATGGCATCGCGGACAAAGCCGATGGATTGCTGCAACACCTCGATCTTCAGCCGCGCAGCCGGATCGCTGACCCCGTCAAAAGTCGCATCATCCAGATCCTTGGCCTGCGACAGCGCCGTTTCAAAGGCCGCATCCGTACGCGGTATGGGCTGGTCGGACAGGTGGCGGGCCAGATCGTGCAGCGCGGTCAGCGACAGGACCACGTTGCGCAGGGACCGCCCCGACCGCCTTGCTTCGGCGCGGGTGGGGCGGGGGCGGTCGAACGTGCCAAGCGGCCGGCCAAGCCGCTGGTCTTCGGTGAACTCCAGGCCGCTTAGAAGGGCGGTGTACAGCGTTTGCGCCGCTTCGTCCGGGCTTAGGTAGGTCGTGTTGCCGGGCGCCCCGGCGGTGTTCAACACCTTGGCAAAGCTGTCCCAGTCGCCGCGCAGGGCCTGCCCGGTCCGCGCCAGATCGGCGGTCATGGCCTGCACCAGAACACAGCCGTGATCGAGCGGGCCATAGTCCGACAGCGTCGGGTCGAACAGCATCAGCTCCAGCGCGAACAGCCCGCGCCCGGCGATGGACACCTCGGCAAAGCTGTCGGGGTCCAGCGCGGCCGCGTCACGGGTTGTGACCAGGTTGGACACGGTTTTGGGGATCAGGCCACGGGTGTCCGGCCAGAAGGCAATCGTCAGGCTGCGCCCGTCCTGTTCCAGCGGACCGAACTGAAGATGCGCCAGGCCCATCCAGGCGTCAAAAGCCTTCTGGTAGGCGGGGTGCAGCGCCGTTGCCCGGCAATCGTCGGCGGCGGCCTGCCGCAACGCTTCGGTGCCTTCGGCAAAGGCGGCCACGCCGGGCAGGATGTGCTGCGCGACGGTTTCGGGCACCCCGGCCATGGCAGGCGGGGTAATCAGCAAGGACAGGATCAGGGCGCGCATCACAGGCTCTCCAGGAATTCGATCAGGGCGGCGCGGTCGGCCGGGGGCATCTGGACCACCCGGGCTTTGGCGGGCTCGGCTTCACCGCCGTGCCACAGGATCGCCTCGAGCAGGGACCGCGCCCGCCCGTCGTGCAGGTAATAGTCGTGGCCGTTCACCTGACGGGTCAGGCCAATGCCCCAAAGCGGCGGGGTGCGCCATTCGCGCCCGTTGGCGCGGCCTTCGGGGCGATCATCGGCCAGACCGTCGCCCATGTCGTGCAGAAGCAGGTCCGAGTAAGGCCAGATCAGCTGAAAGCTTTGCGGGCTGTCGTCGTCCAGCCGATGGGTGACGAATTTGGGCGTGTGACAGGCGGTGCAGCCGGTTTCATAGAACACCTGCTTGCCGCGCAGCACCTGCGGATCGTCCGGATTCCGGCGGGCGGGAACGGCAAGGTTGCGGCTGTAAAAGGTCACAAGATCCAGCCCTTCGGAGTCGATCTCGGTGCCGCGCGCATCGCCGTCGCCGTGCGGGGCGTCCAGACAGGCAGACTGGCCCTGCGTGCAATCGCCGGCGGCAGCGGGGAACAGCGGGGTGGAAATGCCGATATCGCCGGAAAAGGCGGCGGCGGATTGTTCGCGAACGGTCGGCATTCCGGCCTTCCAGCCAAAGCGGCCCAACATCGGCTGATCGAATTCGGTCGACCATACGATCTGGGCGCGCCCGGAAATACCATCGCCATCGGTGTCATCGGGGTCTTCGGCGCGCAGGATGTCGCTTGCCGGGATCGCCTCGATCAGGCCAAGCCCGATCATCGGTGGCGCGACACGCGGGCTAAGCTGCAAATCGTGCCGCAAGGCCCCATAGCCGGGCCCCGCGACACGATAGGTCGGGCGGCGCAGGGATACGGTGTCGCCGCCCGACAGATCGACTGCGATTTCCTCGTAGTCGATGTGCATTTGTCCTTCGGGTGCATGACCGGGCAGGGCCAGATCCTGAAGCTGGCCGCCCAGCATTGGGTCGGGCCGGGTGCGGTCGACCTGGCCATCCAGCGCCGCAAGGTAGCGTTCGATTTCGGTCATTTCGTCCTGCGGCGCGGCGGGAACCGACAGGCGCAGGAACATGGAAACGCGGCTGTCATCGGACGCCTCGGGGGGATGGCCGCGGCCGTCCTTCAGGTGGCACCGCTGGCACGAGCGCGCGTTGAACAAGGGCCCCAGCCCATCCGAGGCCAGAGTGGAGGACGGCGACGAGACCCAGAGCTTGCGGAACAGCCCGTTGCCCAGCTTGAAATTCAATTCACCCTCGAACGAGATATTGGCCGAGGACTGCGAAAAGGCGTCGGCATCGCTGCGGGCGCGGACGGTCGCGGCGCCGCCCTGATTGGCCTCGAAGGCTTCGGGCGTCGTGAAGTCGGTGGCGCGGGCCGTGGCGGCATCAATCCGGGCCGTTTCGGCCTGTGTGCGCGGCAGCACGTTCAGGTGATGGTCCGCCAGGTCGGGCGGCGCGGCCCCTGCGCTGGAACTGACAAGAACGGCAAAAAGGCAGAGGCTGCGGTACATCGGCGGGACCTTTGGTTGTCCGGGGCCGCGCGACACCGCCCCGGAGCTGGCTTTACTGGAAAACGGCGTTGGGATTGTCGAGGCTGTCCGACCCTTCAAAGCCGATCTGGTCCAGCCCAAGCGCCGTGACCGCGCGTTCGATCGACCGGGTCTGGGTGACCAGCGCATCGACTGCCGACAGGATCAGCTCTTCTCCGGCCTTGTTGCCGCGTTCCAGCATCTGGTCATAGGAAAAGCCGGCTTCGGCGGCGGCCTTGATCTGGCCCAGTTCGACCATCGTCTGGTTCAGGTTGGCGCGCAGTTCGGCGTCGACCTCGGGCGCGACCTCGGCCACCAGCGAAGACAGGCTTTCACCCGACACGGTGCTGCCGTCGGCGCGGACATATTCGCCGAAATAGACGTTGCGGATGCCCATGCCGTCGTAAAAGTGGCTGTTGTGGGTGTTGTCGGAAAAACAGTCATGTTCTTCCTCGGGGTCGTTCAGCATGACGCCCAGCTTCATCCGTTCGCCCGCCTGTTCGCCGTAGGACAGCGATCCCATACCGGTCAGCATGGCGACGATCCCGGCGTCCGGGTCTGCCATCAGCGCATCGCGCGCCGCGCCATCCGCCGCCCATTGCGCCGTCATGTACTGCAGGTCCGAAATCAGCAGATCGGTCGCGGCGGACAGGTATGCGCCCCGGCGGTCGCAATTGCCGTTGGTGCAGGCCTCTGCCTCGGCATAGTCGGTCCAGGGGCGGTTGCCTGCGCCATGCGCCGTGCCGTTCAGATCCTGCCCCCACAGCAGGAATTCGATGGCGTGATAGCCGGTGGCGACATTGGCCTCGACCGCGTCGGCCTCGTGCAGGGTATCGGCCAGCAGGGCAGGGGTGATCAGAGTTGCGTCCACCTCTTGGCCGGACAGGGTAAAGACCAGCGTTGCCACCACGTTCAGCGCGGCATAGTCGTTTTCATCGCTCGGCCCGCCATAAGAGGCGTCGACATAGTCGATCAGCCCTTCGTCCAGCGGCCAGGCGTTTACCTTGCCTTCCCAGTCGTCGACGATGGGGTTGCCAAAGCGGAATGCCTCGGACTGCTGATAGGGAACGCGGGCCTGCAGCCATGCGGTCCGGGCAGCGCCCAGAGTTTCGGGGCCGGGGTTGGCCAACAGCGCATCGACGGCGCCTTTCAGGTCGCGGGCTTTCAGCAGGCTGTCCTCATAGGTCGCCTGAGCAATGTTGGAATAGGTTTCAAGGACACCTGCCTTGTCCGCCAGCGCCGGGGCCGCGATGCCTATCAGTAGGGCCGTCGTTGAAATCATGCGTGTCATGCTCATCCTGTCCTTTCGTTCCAGAGCGCCCGATCCGGCGGCAAATCGCGCTTTGCCCTGCGATCCGAAGCGAGTCGCTGAATAACTGACAAAAACAGTCAGACGTGTCAATTCCGATAAAAATACTAAGGCAAGGGGCGTGGGCCCAAAAAAGGCGGCACCGGGGTGCCGCCATGGTTGCGCTGCCGTGCTGTCGTCAGCCCAGGGGGTCCGGGGCGATATTGCCGCCGCACAGCAGTACGGCCACCCGTTCGCCGGGGTCTGGGACATAGGCGCCCCATTGCAGGGCCGCCAGCGCGCAGGCGCCCGCCGGTTCGACCAAAACCCGATGGCTTTGCCACAGCGCCATCTGCGCCTGAAGGATGGCGCCATCGGGCACCAGTGCCACCTTGGTTTCCTTTTGCCGGGCCAAATCGAAACAGATCGACCCGATCCGCCGCGCCCCCAGCGCATTCGCCGCGACGCCCGACACCGGAACATCGACCGGTTCACCAGCCTCAAGTGCCTTGGCAAGGGCGCAGCAGCTCATGGGTTCGACGGCGACGATCTTGCGCGCGCCCTGCGCCCAGGCCAGCGCCCCGGCGATCAGCCCGCCGCCGCCGACGGCGATCAGCAGGGTGTCGGCCTCAAGGCCCTGTGCCTCCCATTCGCGAAGCACGGTGCCCTGTCCGGCAACGGTATGCGGCGCGTCATAGGCATGCACCTGCATCGCGCCCTGTTCTGCCTCGTAGCGTTGGGCCAGCGCCAGCGCGTCGGCATATTCGCCCGGAACCACCGTCAGATCGGCCCCGGTGCGTTCGATCAGCGCGATCTTGGAGGGGCCGGCGATTTCGGGCACGAAAATGCGCGCACGGTGTCCCAGACGGCTCGCGGCAAAGGCCACCGCGGCCCCGTGGTTCCCGCCCGAGGCCGCAACGACGCCGCCCGCGGGAACATCCAGCGCGGTCAGCGTGTTGAAGGCCCCGCGCGCCTTGAAACTGCCGGTGTGCTGAAGGTGTTCCAGCTTCAGCTCGATATCGCGGTCCCACAGGGCATCCGATCGCATGACGGGGGTTTGCACCACATGCCCTTTGATCCGCGCTGCGGCGCTTTCGATTTCTGATTTCCAGTCCATCCTGCCCTCACTGGCGCTTTGTCCGCCAAGGCTATAGTCGTGGGGCATGAGTAACAAGGACGCCGAACAATGACCGAAGACCGCCGAAGCCCTTTCCGCGATGCCCACCTGGACCGCGATACCGCCGAACATGTCCCGGTCACGCCGCAGACCCGTTCCCCCAGCTATCGGCTGGCCTTTGCGGACGAAGATTTCATGTGCCTGGATGAACTGCGCCCGGTCCGGCTTCAGCTGGAACTGCTCAAGTTCGACATGCTGCTGGACCAGCACAAGATCGATTCAACCATCGTCCTGTTTGGCGGCGCGCGCATTCCGTCCCCCGCGAACAAGGACACGGCCCGCACAAAGACTCTGGCCGAGCTGTCGCATTTCTACGACGAGGCGCGCAGCTTTGCCCGGCTGATGACACGCCGTTCCAAGGCGACGGGGAACCGTGACTATGTGATCTGCACCGGCGGCGGCCCCGGCGTGATGGAGGCCGGCAACCAGGGCGCCGAGGAAGAAGGCGGCGTTTCCATCGGGTTGAACATCGTGCTGCCGCACGAACAGGCGCCGAACCCCTATGTGACGCCTGAATTGTCCTTCAACTTTCACTACTTTGCGATCCGCAAGATGCATTTCCTGATGCGGGCGCGGGCGATCTGCGTGTTCCCGGGCGGTTTTGGCACCCTGGACGAGATGTTCGAATCGCTGACCCTGATCCAGACCGGCCGGATGAAGCGGGTGCCCTTCCTGCTGTTCGGACGCAAGTTCTGGGAAGGCATCATCAACTGGGACGCGCTGTCCGAAGCGGGCACCATCAGCCCCGAAGACCTGGACCTGTTCCGCTTTGTCGAAACCGCCGAAGAGGCGGACGAGATCATTGCCAACTGGGATCCGGCGCCGGCGCGCGACGACATTCCGGGGCGCTGAAAACCCCGGCCCGGCCGCTCAGGTGCTCTGGGCGGCCTCGGGCATTGCGCCCTGTTCGACCCAGCGCGAGATCACGGCACGCGCCGCGGCCTCGTCGCGGGTTTCCACCGCGTGGCGCAGGTCCTTGAGCGCGGTGGCGATTTCGAATTCCGACAGATACCCCTCTTGGGCGCGCAGGATCTTGGCGTGCGGGGTGGTCAGCATGTCAGGGGAAATCAACAGCTCTTCGTGCAGCTTTTCGCCCGGACGCAGGCCCGTCACGGCGATTTCGATGTCGCCATGCGGGTTTTCCGCGTCGCGCACGGTGTACCCAGCGCCTTCGATCATCTGGCGGGCCAGCTTGGCGATCGGCACCGGGTCGCCCATGTCGAGCACGAAGACATCGCCGCCGCGGGCAAAGGACCCGGCCAGAAGAACCAGCCGCGCCGCTTCGGAAATGGTCATGAAATAGCGCGTGACCTCGCCATGGGTCAGTGTCACGGGGCCGCCGCGGGCAATCTG
Organism: Tropicibacter oceani; assembly: GCF_029958925.1. Taxonomy (NCBI): domain Bacteria; kingdom Pseudomonadati; phylum Pseudomonadota; class Alphaproteobacteria; order Rhodobacterales; family Roseobacteraceae; genus Pacificoceanicola; species Pacificoceanicola oceani. The sequence continues at coordinate 329,898 of NZ_CP124616.1, read as the reverse complement.
TTCCTCGAACAGCGGGATCACCGATCCGCTGGACCCAAGGACGTTCCCGAAACGCACCATGGAAAACCGGGTACCCGAGCTGCGCGTCGCCAGATCCTGTACCAGCAGTTCGGCCAGACGCTTGGACGCGCCCATGACGTTGGTCGGGCGCACCGCCTTGTCCGAAGACACGAGGATGAACCGTTCCACCCCGGTTTCACGCGACACATCGGCCAGCACCTTGGTGCCCAGCACGTTGTTCTTGAGACCGGCAAGCGGGTTGCATTCCACCAGCGGCAGGTGCTTGTAGGCGGCGGCATGCAGGACGACGTCGACCTTGTGCGCAAGCAGGACGTCGCGCATCAGGTTTTCGTTCAGGACCGAGCCGAGGACCGGAACGATCTTCAGGCCGGCGCTGAGATCGCGCAGTTCCTTGTCGATGTTGTATAGCGCCAGTTCGGAATGTTCGACCAGCACGATGCAATCTGGTTTGCAGGCGATCAGCTGGCGGCACAGCTCGGATCCGATCGACCCGCCGGCCCCGGACACCAGGATGCGGCGACCGCTATAGGCATGGCTGACGCCGGGCAGTTCGTTTTCAAGCCGGTTGCGGCCCAGAAGATCGTCCAGCGACACCGGCGAGACGCGGCTTTCCAGATCATCCTTGCCGATCAGTTCGGCAAAGGACGGCAGTGCATGCACCTCGCAGCCGATGCTGCGCACCCGGTGGGCGATTCGCGCCAGCTGCGGCGGGCGCATCGAGGGCATCGCCAGAACAACGCGGTCGATGTCCTTTTCGACCACCAGATCCTTGATCCGGGCAGGGGAATGGATGCGCAGGCCGGAAATCATCGAGCTTTGCAGCGTCGGGTTGTCGTCGACAAAGGCGACGGCGTGAATCGAATTGTCCTGACGCAGCGCCGCGACAAGCTGCTGACCGGTCTGGCCCGCGCCGTAGATCAGCACGCGCATCCGGGTCTTGCCCCGGCGATAGATCTGGATCGTCACCTGCAAAAGCGCCATGCGCCAGGCGGCGGCCAGCACCACCAGAAGCAGGGTAAAGATCAGGAACACGGGGACAGGCAGGCGTGCGCCCATCGCCGCATCCATGGCGATCCCGGCCAGCCCCAAAAGGCCGGCATAGCCGCCGGTGCGCACGATGCCGCGTGTTTCATAGGCCGCCAGCTTGATCGTGGGCAGACCCAGCCACCACGAAATGGCGGTTCCGACGACCACAAGCCCGGCAATCAGCGGCAGGTTCGCGCTGGCCGTGGCCCAGTTGGCGTCGACCGAGGATTCAAGCGCAAGGGCAAGGAAAAAGGCGATCAGGATAAAGACCGCGTCGATGGCGCTGAACACGACTTGCTTCTGTTTGCGGGACAGGGCCGTGACGAGTTCGTAAAACATTTGCGCGAATGTCCCCAGCGACGCCACCTTTTCGGTGGTCGGACGCACCTTGTTCTTGTTTTTGTAAGACGGGTCCGCACCTGGCGCGACTCCCGCCAAGCGGGAAGCAGAAACTTCCACGACTGTTCTAATTGATCGCCCAATTATGAAGCAAGTCCGGATTTTCTGCACCTGCATAAACGGGCGGATTTCCACCGGAATTGATCAATTTTGCGCCAGTTTTGCCGCTTTGTTCCCACGCGTCGAAAAAATCGGCGCGCACAAGGCCGGGCCGAACCGGAAAAACACAGTGGCAAAGAGGTTGAAACACGCCCTTTCACCTGACGTCGCTTCCCTGTAAGGAGCGCGCCAGTCGTACGGGCATCGACGTCCGTGCGCAGACCAGAACCTAATGGAGGGCCAAATGGGCTATAGGGTCGTCGTCGTAGGCGCCACGGGCAACGTGGGCCGCGAAATGCTGAACATCCTCGCCGAGCGCGAGTTCCCCGTGGACGAGATCGCCGCGCTGGCATCGCGCAAATCCATCGGGACCGAAGTCTCTTTCGGCGACAAGACCCTCAAGACCAAGGATCTGGCCACCTTTGATTTCACCGGTTGGGACATGGCGCTTTTTGCCGTCGGGTCCGAAGCAACCAAGGAATACGCGCCCAAGGCCGCCAAATCCGGCTGCGTGGTGATCGACAACTCGTCGCTGTACCGCTACGACCCGGACGTTCCGCTGATCGTGCCCGAGGTGAACGGCGATGCGATCATGGGCTATACCAAGAAGAACATCATCGCGAACCCGAACTGTTCGACCGCGCAGATGGTTGTCGCGCTCAAGCCGCTGCATGACCGCGCCCGGATCAAGCGCGTCGTCGTGTCGACCTACCAGTCGGTTTCGGGCGCGGGCAAAGAGGGCATGGACGAGCTGTGGGAACAGACCAAGGCGGTCTACAACCCGATCAAGGACGTCCCGGCCTCGAAGTTCACCAAGGAAATCGCCTTTAACGTCATTCCGCATATCGACGTCTTCATGGAAGACGGGTCGACCAAGGAAGAATGGAAGATGGTTGCCGAAACCAAGAAGATCGTCGATCCGTCGATCAAGGTCACCGCAACCTGCGTGCGCGTGCCGGTCTTTGTCGGCCACTCCGAAGCGATCAACATCGAGACCGAGGATCATTTGGACGAAGACGAAGCGCGCGATATCCTGCGCGAAGCGCCGGGCATCGTGGTGATCGACAAGCGCGAGAACGGTGGCTACGTCACGCCCAAGGAATGCGTCGGCGATTTCGCCACCTTCATCAGCCGTATCCGTCAGGATTCGACCATCGACAACGGCCTGAACCTGTGGTGCGTGTCCGACAACCTGCGCAAGGGCGCGGCGCTGAACGCCGTGCAGATTGCCGAGCTTCTGGGCCAGCGCGCCCTCAAGAAAGGCTGACAGGTCCAGGACCTGGCTGAAATGCAACAGGGGACGGCGCGGGGCACCGCGTCGTCCTTTCCGCTTTCTTAAGGGACCCATTCGAAAGGCAAGGAGGGTTTGTCCATTTGCGGCAGATTTTACCTGTCCGGAAACTGGTCAGAATGCGGGGGCTGATGTATCAGTTGCGTCATCAAGCGGCAGAAGCCGCGGCACGGGCCAGAATGGCGGTTTCAACCAACAGGAGCCTGCCCTTGCAGATCGATCTTGCCGACATCGCGCGTGGTCGCAGAATCGTGGCGCTGGCGGCGCGGGATCTTGCCCCCGGGCGTCGTTCACCGCGTCCCCGCACTGGGTGGATCAGCCGCGCCCTGCGTCGCCTTGCTGCGCTGTACGGGGCCGTCGTTTCCTGAAATCTCTCTCTCTCCGTCTCTCTCTCTGGCGCGGCGTGCTTGCTCAGCTCTCTCTGGCACCGCCGCGCCGACCGGACGTCTTCCTTTTGGTCATGCTGATGCGACGGCGCGGGCCGATCCGGACCTTGCCACGGGCCTGCGTGGCCCAGGCATGTCACCCAGAAAACACCTTTTGCCTGTCCGCTTGCGGTCCTTCTTGCGCCATAGTTGCCGGGCAGGGTGGGCATCGTTGAAACGCTGCGACCCGCCCGGAAGGGCAGGTCAACAGACGGCGATTGGCAGATCGAGGAGTTCGGAAATGACAGACAATCTGAGTGAAATGGCCCGTGCCCGGCGCCTGCGCGCCCTGACCCGCATGCAGGCAGGCCCTCGGCGGTCGCGGCCCTTGCAGGCGCGTCTGTTCGGGCGTGCATCGCGCGGCTTTGTTGGTCTTGGCGGCGCGTCTCAGGCCTGCTGAGCCAAGGCTCAGGGCGATCGACGGACCGCTTTCCCAAGGAAGTATTCGGCAATACGGCGATGGGCGTGCCCGGGAAACGGCAGGCCGATCCGCCGGATCAGCGCGCTGTATGGATGCCCCAGGTCCGAGATCCGGCAAAGGCGCGTCCCGTTTGCGCGCGCATGCAGGGCAAGGCCACCGCCGGCAATGCGCAGCACGTACCCCTTAAGCAGCAGTCGCCCCTGCAATTCAGGCCAGCTTTTGGCATGGGCGAAATCGTCGTGCAGTTCACGGCGCAATGCGCCATGCGCGCCTTGTCTGGCTGGGGTGCCAATCGCGCGACCCGGCGGCGGCGCCCTGCCCAACGCCGGGGCCAGTCCCGCGCCCGGTGGATCGCTGTCGAAAGGCTGGCAGCCCGGAAGAAAGTGGATGGCCTTGTCGTGTCCCATCGCGCCAGCCTGCCTGACACTGGTTAAGGCATCGTTGCCACATCAGGCGCAATCCTAGGAAATTGGCCGCATTTCTGCCGTTTTCTGCTGGAATGCTTTCTGCACAGGCAAGGAGTTGAGCAATGCGTTATCAATCCGAAGACACGGCTGGCCGGGCCGCCGCCGACGCCCAAGGCGGGCTTCCTGCGCCACGGGACTGCGAAACATTGGTCCTGTTGCGCGCTTTTCTGAGGCCGATCCTGGAAACCGCTGCCAGCTGGCAGGACATCTTGGTCAAGCTGTCAGAAAAAGGCTATGGTCTCGCCTTTCGCGAAGGTCACCTGGTGATCCTGGACGAGGCGGGGCAGGGGCTTTGCACTGGCAGCAGCCTTGGCATCCCGCTGCGCGAGATCGCCGCCCGGATCGGCAGGCCCGCAGTGCGCGCCTCGGCCGACGGGCACGCGGGGGAACTGCATTAACCCCCGAGAGCCGTGGTTTTCCCGGGTTCAGACGGGCAGAAAGTCGCCCGTGGCGGGGTCAAGGTATTCCAGCCCGCCTTCGCCGATGTCCGTCCACAATCCGTGTAGGGTCATCTCGTTGCTCTGCACGGCCTTTTCCACGAAGGGAAAGGTCATCAGGTTCTGGATCGACACCACGACCGCCTCTTTTTCAAGCGCGCGGGTGGCCTGTTCGGGGGCGGTATCCTTGATCCGTTCATAGCCGGGGCGAAGGATGTCCATCCAGCGCCCGACAAAGGATGTGCTTTCCTCCAGCTCGGGGGCGCGCCCTTCGCACATGTCCAGACAGCCCTTGACGCCGCCGCACTGCGAATGGCCCAGCACGATTACATGCGCCACCTTCAGCGCGGTGACGGCGAATTCCACGGCGGCACTGGTGCCGTGCTGATTGCCGTCGGGCTGGTAGGGCGGCACGAGGTTGGCGATATTGCGGTGGATAAAGAACTCACCCTGGTCGGCCCCAAAGATCGAGGTCACATGCACGCGCGAGTCGCAGCACGAGATGACCATGGCGCGCGGGCGCTGCCCTTCGTCGGCCAATCTGCGATACCATGCACGGTTCTCTGAATAGGATGTGGCTTTCCAACCGTGGTAGCGCTGGACCAGATATCCAGGAAGCGGGCGTACGGGGTGCATGGTGTCCTCCAAGTGTTCTCGTTGAACTTGCCGTCCATTACGCGGAATTCAAAGTGAATTCGAGGGAAAAGAACCTGGGCGCCTAACGATTTGGGAAGGTCCTTTGCGCATGTTGCGTCATGCCGTGGGGGCAAAAACCAAATGGGGTGAGACGTGAAAGAGGTTACTTATCTGGCGCCAGCGGAAAGACCGCGCGTGGAGCAGGGGCAAATCGAAACGCTGCGCAACGACCTGGGGCTGCACGCCGCCGAGGATGTCGTCTGCCGCGCCATGGAAGATCTGGCGCAACGGTTGTGCCAGGTTCAGGAACAGTCCAATCGCGGGCCAAGGGTAGACCTGCACAAGGGGCTGCGCGCCCTCAGCGCGATCGCCGACCAGATCGGGCTGCAAAGCCTGTCCAAGGTGGCGCGTGACGTGATGATCTGCATCGAATTCGGCGATCGCGTGGCCGAGGCCGCGACCATGGCGCGACTGGCCCGGATGGGGGAAGGATCGCTTGCCATGCTGTGGGACCTGCAGGAGTTTTCGGTCTGACCCCTTGCGGTTGCCGATGGCCAGTCTAGGCTGGCGGCAACTGTTCATAGGATGACCGATGCCCCTGACTTTTGCCTCTTCCGACACCGATGCCTTGCCGCTGTTCGTGCTTGAACCGGACGGTTTAGAGCCCTGGCTGGAGGGGCAGGACGATCCTACCCGCCAGTGGGTCAAGGCCAGCGGATTTTCTGCAGGCATGGGCGCGACCCTGATGCTGCCGGGGCCGGACGGCACGCCCAGGGCGGCGCTTGCCGGTTATGGCACTGCGGCGCAGCGGGCGCGCCAACGGTTCGTCCTTGCGGCGGCGGCCACCGCGCTTGCGCCGGGGGACTATCGCCTGGCCAATGATCTGCCCGATGACCGGCTCGAGACCGAGGCGCTGGGCTGGCTTTTGGCCGGCTACGGCTTTTCCCGCTATCACGACAACGCGCCCAGCTGCGCGGGGCTTGTCGCCCCGGCGGGGGTCGATGCAGCGCGGCTGGAAATCCTTGCCGCGTCCGAGGCATTGACCCGCGATCTGGTGAACACCCCCACCAATGACATGGGCCCGGCCGAACTGGAAAAATCCGCACGGGAATTGGCCGGGGCCTTTGGTGCCGCGATCGAGGTCACGACGGGCGATTCCCTGCTTCAGGCAAACCTGCCGATGATCCATGCGGTCGGCCGCGCCGCCGAGCAGGCGCCGCGGCTGATCGACATGCGCTGGGGCAACAGCGGTCCGAAACTGACACTGGTCGGCAAGGGGGTCTGCTTTGACACGGGCGGGTTGAACCTGAAACCCGGTGCGTCGATGGGGTTGATGAAAAAGGACATGGGCGGCGCGGCCAACACGCTTGGCCTGGCCCGGATGATCATGGCGCTGGGCTTGCCGGTGCAACTGCGGGTCCTGATCCCCGCCGTCGAAAACGCCGTGTCCGGCAACAGTTTCCGGCCGCAGGACATCCTGACCGCGCGCAACGGCATGACGGTCGAGATCAACAACACCGACGCCGAAGGGCGGCTGGTGCTGGCCGATGCGCTGGTCTACGGCGCCGAGGAGGCGCCCGATCTGATGCTTTCGCTGGCCACGCTGACCGGTGCCGCCCGCGTCGCGGTGGGGCCGGATATCGCGCCTTTCTTTACCGATGACGAAACGCTGGCCCGGGCGCTGGCCGACGCCGCCGGTCAGGCGGCCGACCCGGTCTGGCGCCTGCCGTTCCACGACCCCTACGAGGCGTTGATCGAACCGGGCATCGCCGATCTGGACAACGCGCCCAAGGGCGGCTTTGCCGGTGCCATCACCGCCGCATTGTTCCTGCGCCGGTTCACGGCCGGGGCCAAATCCTATGCCCATTTCGACATCTATTCGTGGCAACCCAGCGCCGCTCCGGGGCGCAGCAAGGGTGGCTTTGGCCAGGGCGGGCGCGCCATCCTTGCGGCCTTGCCCAAAGTGTTGGGGCTATGACCGATCGCCGTTTGCTCTGGTCCAACGGGCAGGTCGCCCACAGCTCGCTTGAAGGGCAGGTTCAGGCGGCGCGGTTTACCGATGGCACCTGGGCGCAGGTGGCAGGCGGCAAGGTGCCGTTGCTGGACAAGCCGGGCGGCAAACGCGAAAGGGAGCTGCTGTTCGGAGAGCCCTTTTGCGTGCTGGACAGGGGGGATGACCACAGCTTTGGCTTTGCGCAAAAGGACGGCTACACCGGCTATATCGCCAATGATGCGCTGCATGCCGCCTTTCGCCAGCCGACCCACACGCTGGCGGCCATTCGCAGCTATCTCAAGGCAACGCCTGACCTGAAAACCTATGAGCCGATATTCGATCTGTCCTTTGGATCCTTCGTCGAGGTGATCGAAGAGCGCGAAGACTGGTCCGGCGTTGCCGTGCGGTTCCCGGAGGATCCGGGCAAACTCTGGACCAACTGGATGCCAAGCCGCCATTTGCGCCCCTTGCAACCCTTTCTGCCCGACCCGGTCCAGGTGGCGCGGATGTACCTGGGCACGCCCTATGTCTGGGGCGGCAATTCCGCCTTTGGGATCGACTGTTCCGGTCTGGTGCAGGCGGCGCTTTTGGCTTGTGGTCACCCCTGTCCCGGCGACAGCGACCTGCAAAAGGACGCCCTTGGCGAGACCATGCCACCCGATTCCCCCGCGCGGGCGGGCGACCTGTTCTTCTGGAAAGGCCATGTCGCGATGGCGGTGGACAGGGATACCCTGCTGCACGCCAACGCCCACCACATGGCGGTCGCCTACGAGCCGATCAGGGACGCCGTGGCCCGCATCGCCGTCCAGGGCGACGGCCCGGTGACACGCCATGCCCGCCTGCCGGCGCTGGGCTGACGCAGCTTGGTCGGACATTCCCGCATTCACAGCAACAAGGATCAGAACATGACGTCGGACAGCTTCTTTCACCCGGTTTCAGGCTTCGATCTGCCCCGTTTCGCGGGCGTTCCGACCTTTATGCGGTTGCCACATGTGCCGCCATCGCACCCGCGCTTTGCGGATGTGCAGATCGGCCTTGTCGGCGTGCCATGGGACAGCGGCACCACCAACCGCCCCGGCCCGCGCCACGGGCCGCGCCAGCTGCGCGATGCCTCGACCATGATCCGTGCGCAACATGCGGTGAATGGCATGCGCCCCTTTGAAATGGTCAATTGCGCCGATCTGGGGGACGTGGGGCCGAACCCGGCGGATATCCAGGATTCGATGACACGGATTACCGGGTTTTATGACGGGCTGGTTGCCGCCGGAATCCGGCCGCTGACCGCGGGCGGGGATCACCTGACATCGCTGCCGATCCTGCGGGCGCTGGCCAAACGGGGCCCGCTTGGCATGATCCATTTCGACAGCCACACCGACCTGTTCCATTCCTATTTTGGCGGCACGATGTACACCCATGGCACACCCTTCCGGCGCGCCGTCGAAGAGGGGTTGCTGGACCCCGGGCGGGTGATCCAGATCGGCATTCGCGGCACCATGTACGACACCGAAGATCGCGAGTTTGCCAAATCGGCCGGCATCCGCATCGTCACGATAGAAGAGCTGTTTGACCGCGGCATTCCCGATGTCATGGCCGAAGCGCGCAAGATCGTGGGCCAGGCCCCGACCTATGTCAGCTATGACATCGATTTCGTCGACCCGACCTTTGCCCCCGGCACAGGCACGCCCGAAGTGGGCGGGCCGAACAGCTTTCAGGCGCTTCAGGTCTGCCGCGAACTTTACGGGGTGGATATCGCGGGGGCCGACATGGTCGAAGTGTCGCCGCCCTTCGATGCCTCGGGCGGGACGGCCTTTCTGGGCGTGTCGATCATGTTCGAAATACTGTGCGCGATGCTGTCCCCGTCCCGGACGTGATCCGGAAGAACCTCGGGCGATGAGGCCCCGGAGCAGGTCCGGGGCAGGTCGCCCTAGTCGAACAGCCCTTCGGGCGGATCTGCGACGATGCGCCCCGCCGCTAGGTCGACGGTTGGCACCACCGCCATCGTAAAGGGCAGCAGCACGGTCTTGCTTTGCCCCGGGATGGCCAGCTCCAGCAGGTCGGCGGCGCCGTGGTTCTGGACCGATTTCACCGTGCCCAAAGGGGCGCCGCCCGCATCGAAAACCGCAACGCCGATCAGGTCGGCATGGTAATATTCATCGTCCGGCAGCGACGGCAGCCGGTCGCGCGGGGCGAACAGGCGCGTGCCGCGCAGGGCGTCCGCCTGTTCCTTGGTGGCGATGCCGGTCACGCGGGCGGCAAAACCGTTGTTGATTTCGCGTGTGATTTGAATGTCATAGCTGCCGCTGCCATCCTCAAGCGTGAGGGGGGCGTAGTCGGCAATCGCCAGGGGGTCGGCGGTAAAACTTTTCAGGCGGACTTCGCCGTGCACGCCGAACGCGCCCGAGAAGGCACCAACGCAGACCAGATCACTCATGTGCATCCCCTTTGACGGAACAGATCCCGATGCGCCAATCCCCGCCCAGTGCCGCGCAGGCTTCGGCCTGGGAATTGCGCTCAAAGAAGATGCCCGCAACAAAGGCGATCATCAAGAGAACGACAAGGCGGACGGGACGAAACATTTGGCCTCATCGGTCAGGTACCCCGGCGGACAGGTGGGCTGTCCGCCGGGGTGGGCCAATCGGTCAGATTATTCTGCCGAAGCCTCTTCATCGGCCGGAGCTTCTGCAGCTGCGGCGGCCTTGGCGGCCTTTTCTTCAGCGCGGTCCTGGGCTTTCTTGCCCGGTGCGCCCTTCTTGGGGTTGGCGCGCTCGGTCTTGGCGGTCACGCCAGCGGCCTCGAGGAAGCGTGCGACGCGGTCGGTGGTCTGCGCGCCCTGGCCCAGCCAGTACTGGATGCGCTCGACGTCCATCTTGACGCGGTCTTCGCTGTCTTTGGGCAGCAGCGGGCTGTAGGTGCCCAGCTTTTCGACGAAACGGCCGTCACGCGGCATGCGCGAATCGGCAGCAACGATGCGGTAGAAGGGGCGCTTTTTGGAGCCGCCACGGGCGAGACGGATTTTGATAGCCATTGGTTTTCTCCTTTGAATGGCAGGTTGACGGCAATGCCGTCAGGATTGGTGTTGCTTGTGGTGCTGGATGACTTCCTGAATGACGAAGTTCAGGAATTTCTTGGCGAATTCCGGGTCTAGGTCGGCCTGGAGAGCCAAATCCTGGAGCCGCGCGATCTGATTTTCCTCGCGCGCGGGGTCGGATGGGGGAAGATCGTGCTGCGCCTTGAGGACGCCCACGGCCTGTGTGTGTTTGAACCGCTCGGCCAGCGTAAAGACGAGGATCGCGTCCAGACGGTCGATCGACTCGCGGTGCTCTTTGAGCAGCTCGGCAGCACGGGAGACAGCGTTCTCAGTCAATTGCATAGCCTTTCGGTTTGAACAGCGGGTCCTGGTAGTGTGCGATTTCCATGTCGATCCCGTGGCCCAGCTGGCTTTGCAGCTGCGCCAGTGTCGGGTGGCGATAGACTGCGTCATTGCCGTCGACGGTCTTTGCCTCGGGGTCTTTCTTGCAGCCCAGGCGTTCGGCCAGCCGGATCGAATCGAGGTTCTTGGGGTCGATATAGCTGACGGCGGTTTCCCACCCGCGATCGTGAAAGAAAAAGCGGCGCACGCGGTCGGTCGCCTCCAGGGCATAGCCCTGTCCGACCTTGTCGGGCCAGATGATCCAGGCGATTTCGCGCTCGGGCCACATGGCGGGGAACCAGCCACCGGCCATGCCGACGGTTTCACCGGTCTGCTTGTCGTGCACCATCCACATGCCATAGCCGCGAATTTCCCAATGACCGATTTCGGCGGCATACAGCATCCAGGTCTCATAGGCATTCAGCGGCCCGCCCATGAAACGGGACCGATAGCTGGCAAAGGTTGCCTTGAAGGCCGAGTAATCCTCGGGCACGGGGCCGCGCAGGACCAGGCGCTTGGTTTCAAGGACGGGAATGTCGCGATGGCCCATTACACGGCCTCCTGCACAGGGGGATGGCGGCGGAGATCGCCAACGCCAACGCCAAGGTCAAAGGGAGCGTCCCCGCGCAGCAAGGCGCAAGGACCGCGCGCGGTCAGGTGGTCGGCGTGCTGGGGCCAAAGGCGGCTTACGGTGTCGGTCATGCCATGCCCCCCGCGTGATGCCGGTAGACCAGCGTGTCTTCTTCGTGAATCGCCTCGGCGGCGCTGTCACGCTTGGCGCCGACGCGTTCCATCAGGCGGATGCACCGATCATTGTCGGGCGCCACATAGGACACGACACTGTCCCATTTCAGCGCCTCAAAGGCATGGTCGCGCGCCGCCTCGAGCGCCTCTTGAGCATAGCCTTGCCCCTCGGCCTCTTCGGACAGGAAAATGCCCAGCTCGGCCTCGGGGTCGTCCCATTCATAGCCCAGCAGGACAAAGCCCGCCGACGGCGTCGTCAGCGCGTCGATGGTCCACAGCCCGTGGCCATGCAGCAGCCAGAGCGAGGTATAATTGGTGAACTCTTGCCAAGCCTCTTCGCGGGTAAAGGGGCCGCCCATCAGGATCGACCGGTCGGATTCATAGATCTTGGCGTAGACCTTGAAATCATAGATCCGCGGGCCGCGCAGTTGCAGGCGGCGGGTGTCGATCACCGGTACCTTGCCGCACAGCCGGGCGGCAGTGCGGGCGCCGGGGCCGGGGCGGTGCTGTTCGCAGGGCGTCAAGGTCATGCCAGCGCCTCCGGTCCCGGATGGCGCCACAGCTCGTCTTCGCCCATGTTTTCGTTGTGGTATGTCCGCTCGTAGGTTGCGCCAAGGCGGGTGGCCAGGGCTTTGGAGCGGGTGTTCGACGGCACGATGTTCGAGGTCAGCGTGGTGAATCCCAGATCGTCATAGGCCCACTGCCGCGCGCGCTGTGCCGCCTCAAAGGCAATGCCTTTGCCTTCGTAGCCGTCGAAAACCACCCAGCCCAGTTCAGGCTCGGGCCAGGATTCGGGGAACCAGATGCCGCTGATGCCAGCGGCCCCGCCGGTCGCCTTGTCCTCGATGGTGAAATAGCCATAGCCGTGCCAATGCCAGTGCCCGACGTTCAGATTGAACCAACGCCACGCATCGCCGCGATTGGGCGAGCTGCCGAAGCCGGCCGCGCGGTCGTGATCCAGCAGAAAACCCATGACCGCCTCGGCGTCACGCTTTTCGGGGCCGCGCAGGATCAGGCGGTCGGTTTCCAGACGGGGGGCTTGCGTAAGGCTCATGCGTAGGCCTCCGGACTGCCGTCGGTGTCGGGGCTGTGGCGATAGACCAGCGTTTCCGCCGCGGTTTCCCCGGTCGGCAATTCGGCCTGCGCATCGTGCTGCGCGCCCAGCCGCGTGGCCAGGGCAATGGAACGGGCGTTGTCCGGGTGGATATAAGAGACAAGGGTTTCAAACCCCTGACCCCAGGCCCAGGTCAGCGCTGCCGAAGCCGCCTCAAAGGCATATCCGCGGCCATCGACGCCATCGAACAGGGTCCAGCCGATTTCGCGTTCGGGGAAATGTGGGGGCTGGGTGATTGCCACCTGCCCAACGAACTGCCCGGCCTTTGTATCCACGCCCCAGCCGCCATGGCCCATCATGTCCCAGCTGCCCACCTCGGACGCCAGACCGTACCACTGATGGGTGCGGGTCTTGGGCGCGCCGACATAGCTCGCCCGGTCGCTCTGGTGAAATTCCCAGAACGGGTCCATGTCGCTCAGGACATGGGGGCGCAGCGTCAGGCGCGAGGTATGAAGCGTGGGCGCGGGCATTTACTTTTTCTTGCCAAAGCCCGACAGGCCCGGGGGCAGGGCTGCGCCGCCGCCAAGGCCGGGGATCTTGCCGCCCATGCCCAGCTGCTTGGCCGCCGCTTCCAGCGCCTTGGGGTCCATCTGCGACGGGTCCATGCCAGCCATGTCGGCAGGCATTCCGCCTTTGCCGAACATGCCTTTCATGGCCTGTTTCAGCATGCCGCCTTTGCCCATCTTGCCCATCTTCTTCATCATGTCGGACATCTGGCGCTGCATTTTCAGCAGCTTGTTGAGGTCGGCGACCTCCATGCCCGACCCGGCCGCGATGCGTTTCTTGCGGCTGGCCTGAAGCAGCTGCGGGTTGGCGCGCTCTTTCTTGGTCATCGAGTTGATCAGGGCGATCTGCTGTTTCAGCACCTTGTCGTCAAGACCCGCGTCGCCGACCTGCTTGGCCATTTTGCCCATGCCGGGCATCATCTGCATCATGCCCTCCATGCCGCCCATCTTGATCATCTGTTCAAGCTGCATCTTGAGGTCGTTCATGTTGAACTGACCCTTGGCGAAACGCTTCATCATGCGCTCGGCCTGCTCGGCTTCAAGCGTCTGTTGCGCCTTTTCGACCAGCGAAACGATGTCGCCCATCCCAAGGATACGGCCTGCGATCCGCTCGGGCTCGAAGGTTTCCAGTGCGTCCATCTTTTCGCCAAGGCCGACGAACTTGATCGGCTTGCCGGTGACGGCACGCATGGACAGGGCCGCACCGCCGCGTCCGTCGCCGTCCATCCGGGTCAGGACAACGCCGGTGATTCCGATGCGCTGGTCAAAGTTTTCCGCCGTGTGCACCGCGTCCTGGCCGGTCAGGCCATCGACCACCAGCAGCGTTTCGCGCGGATTGGCGACATCGCGGACCGCTTCGACCTGGGCCATCAGCTCTTCGTCGATGGAAAGGCGACCGGCGGTGTCCAGCATATAGACGTCATAGCCGCCCAGGGCCGCCTGCGTCTTGGCGCGTTTGGCGATGGCGACGGGGTTTTCGCCCTTGACGATGGGCAGGGTGTCGACGCCGATCTGCTTGCCAAGGATTTCCAGCTGTTCCATGGCCGCCGGGCGGTTCACGTCCAGCGAGGCCATCAACACCTTTTTGCCGTCCCGCTCTTTCAGGCGCTTGGCCAGCTTGGCGGTGGTCGTCGTCTTGCCGCCACCCTGAAGGCCGACCATCAGGATCGGGGCGGGGGCGGAATCGATTTTCAGCGTGCCGGGCTCGCCCTCGCCTGCCAGAACAGCGATCAATTCGTCATGGACGATCTTGACGACCTGCTGACCGGGGGTAACCGATTTGGTCACGGCCTGGCCGGTGGCCTTCTTTTCCACGGCCTTCACGAAGTCCCGGGCCACGGGCAGCGATACGTCCGCCTCAAGCAGCGCCACGCGCACTTCGCGCAGCGCGGTCTTGACGTCATCGGCCGACAGCGCGCCCTGTTTGGTCAGGCGATCAAAGACACCGCCAAGGCGTTCCGAGAGATTTTCAAACATGAGGGAAGCCCCTCCTTTTCTGATCCTGATGCGTCTTAGCTAGGGACGCGCGGCCTGTATCTCAAACCCCATCAGTCAACGCACGAGCGCCCCCGTGGGCGCAACGCGCTGACGGAGGGCGATCCCGGGCAAGGCCCATGGGACCGGAAGCACACAGAGACTCCCGGAAGGTTTGCGCGGGGGTACGGCGATCGGCGGGCAAAGTCAAGTTTGTCAGCCCGATCATGCTTGTTTCAAAGGCAGCGATGCGAAATCACCGGTGCGCGCGCGCTTAAAATGATGCAGTATGAGAACAATCTTGCCGGTTGTCCGGCATTGGCTGGATTTCCCGGTTTTACTTTTGTATTTTTTTGTGGAAGTTGCTAACTTGGCGACCAATCGTCTCTAACGGAGTTTTACCATGAACAAATTCATCCTGGCGACCGCAGCGGTCGCCCTGTCCGCAAGCACCGCAATGGCTGGCATGTACGGCGACACCGCCGAAACCGAAACCGACCCCTACGTTCCGGTTGAAGTTGCTGCTTCCAGCTCTTCCGCAGCCGGTGGCGTTGGCACGGCTCTGGCCGTGATCGGCGGCTTGGTTGTCGTCGGCGCTCTGGCAGCTGCCAACGATGGCGACTCGTCGTCCTCGACCGGCACCCCGTAAGCTCGGGCTACGGCCATAAGAATAAAGGGTTGCGGTCTTTCCTGACCGCGCCCAGCACTGTTGCCGGCAACCTGAAGAAGGTGGCCGGCAATTTTGTTTTCAGCCTCCGGCCTGTACCGCGGCGGCTGAAAGCGTGGACAGTCCCGCCATGCCGGATGGACTTGTATTCCCCCGCCCGGGGCGGCGATGATGCGCCGGTCATACAGCAGGGCGAGGCAGGCATATGGAAAACTGGGACGAGGTCAGGACGGCCTTTCACGTGGCGCGGCAGGGCACGGTCAGCGGGGCTGCCGACATCCTTGGCGTGCATCATGCGACGGTGATTCGTCATATTGATGCACTGGAGGCCCGGCTGGGCGTAAAGCTGTTCCAGCGCCACGCCCGTGGCTATACGGCAACAGAGGCCGGCCAGGATCTGCTGCGCGTCGCCCAGACCACGGACGAGCAGTTCCATCAGCTCGAAGGGCGAATCAAGGGGCGCGGCAGCGATGTGTCGGGCGAATTGCTGGTGACCTCGCTCGTGGCCTTTGCGCCGCTGATGGTCGGGGCGCTGACGTCCTTTCGGCAGGCCTATCCGGATGTGACCGTGCGCTACCTGACCGATGACCGGGTATTCCGCCTGGAATATGGCGAGGCCCACGTCGCCCTGCGCGCCGGGAAGCAGCCAGAAGAGCCCGACAACGTGGTCCAGCCCTTTGCCCGGCAGGACATCGCGATGTACGCCAGCAAGGACTATGTCGCCCGGCACGGTCTGCCCGAAACCGCCGAGGCTCTGCAGGACCACTTTTTCGTCGGACACGACAACCTGGACAATCGCGCACCCTTTCTGCGCTGGTTGCGCGATGCCGTGCCCACCGCGAATATCGTGTTCCGCACGACCGACAGCCGCGTGATGGAGCGCGCGATCCTCGCGGGGGCCGGGATCGGGTTCATGGGCGCACGCGAGGCGACACAGTTTCCCGAACTGGTCCAGGTCATGCCGCCGCGCGAGGAATGGACCTCGCCGCTGTGGTTGGTCACCCATGTCGATCTGCATCGCACGGCCAAGGTGCAGGCCTTTCTGAGCCATCTCAAGGATTACACCGGCGAAGGGTCCGCCAGATGACCGAGGCGGGAAAGGGGCATCTTGCGATGTTCTGTTTCTCGGCCCTGGTCGCAGGATCCTTTTCACTGGGCGGCCTGGCAGCGCCCTTCATCGACCCTGCGGTGATGAACGCTGTGCGCTTTGCCATTGCGGCGCTGTCGCTGTGGGGGCTGGCCTGGGCGGGAAACGGGATCACCCGGCAGGTGTTTCGGGCGCCCTGGCGCTATGGGCTGCTGGCTGGCCTGTTTGCGATCTATTTCGTCACCATGTTCGAGGGTCTCAAGACCGCGTCGCCGGTCAGCATGTCGGCGGTCTTTACCCTGAACCCGGCGCTGACGGCGGTCTTTGGCTATGTCGTCCTGCGGCAGATCACGACAGGATGGATGGCGCTGGCCATTGCCGTGGGCGGAGCGGGCGCGTTGTGGGTGATCTTTGACGGCAACGTGGCGGCGCTGCGCGGTTTTGAGGTTGGCCGGGGGGAAACGGTCTATTTCTGGGGCTGCATCGCCCATGCCCTGTATTCGCCGCTGCTGCGCAGGCTGAACCGGGGCGAACCCGCCCTGGGGTTCACGGCGGCGATCCTGACGGCCGGGGCGGTACTGCTGGGGATCTGGGCCTTTGGGCCCTTGCTGGCCACCGACTGGTCGGCGCTGCCGCCCATCGTCTGGGTGACGTTGGTCTATGTGGCCCTGCCGGCGACGGGGGTGACATTCCTGATCCTGCGCTATGCCACGCTGCGCCTGCCATCGGCCAAGGTCATGGCCTATACCTACCTGACACCCAGTTGGGTGATCCTTTGGGAAATCGGTCTGGGCAAGGGCGTGCCACCCGCGCTGGTGCTGCCCGGGGTCGGGCTGACGGTGCTGGCCCTGGTGATGCTGCTGCGTGAATAGGGGGCGCCGGGGTGGAACCCTGGCCTATGGATCGTCGGCGTGATCGGGCAGTTCCTGGGCCAGAAACCGTTCGAAGGCGTCCAGATTGACCGGCTCGAACTGACCAAAGCCCTGCATCCAGACAGAAGCGTCGCGCAGTGCGTCGGGTTCCAGTTTGCACCATTTCACCCGGCCGCGCTTTTCCTGGCTGATCAGCCCGGCGTTGGTCAGCACCGTCAGGTGTTTGGAAATCGCGGCCAGCGACATGTCAAAGGGTTCGGCCACGTCCGTGACGGCCATGTCATCCTCAAGCAGCATCGAAAGGATGCGGCGGCGGGTGGCATCGCCAAGGGCGGCAAAGACGGTGTCGAGGCGGTCGGTCATCACCGCTCATAAGGACGGTTGCGGGGCAGGGGTCAAGGGTGCTGCATGAAAACTCAACCAGATCGTTGAATATGCCAAAGCGGCGGATTGGGCCCAAATCCCCGCTGCGACGGAATGACCTTGCCTGGCGGCGTTGGAAGTGTTTCTTTTTAATTCAGTCACTTACGTTCTGTTCCGCGCCCCTTAACCTGTTGTTGACTCAGGCGCGCCCTCGGCTTAGCAACCACTCAACTCTCTGAAAGGGGTGTTTTGCGTGAGCGACGTTGATCCGAAGGACAAGCTGCAAGAGCTGGAAGCCCGGATTGCAGCGGTCAAGAAGGCCGGAGCGCAAGGCAAGGCACACCAGGAAGAGCACTACTCTCAGGCCAACCTGGCCTGGCGGATGGTGACGGAAATGGTGGCCGGTCTCGGGATCGGCTTTGGCATCGGATACGCGTTGGACATGGTGCTTGGCACCACCCCGTTCCTCATGGTGCTGTTCACATTGCTGGGGATCGCCGCAGGCATCAAGGTGATGCTGCGCAGCGCGGCCGAGATCCAGAAACAACAGATCGCCCAGCTGGGCGGAGACGTCGAAGGGGCCACCCGCAAGCCGGGGGCCAACGAAGGGGACAAGAATGGCGACTGAGACGCATGGTGCAGAGGCCGCAGAAAGCAGCAGCCTTGTTTTTCACCCGATGGACCAGTTCATCGTAAAGCCGCTTTTCGGTGACGGCCTTGTCGGCATGTTCACCATCACCAACGTCACGCTGTGGCTTTTCCTGGCCATTCTGGCGATCGTCGGCCTGATGGTGATCGGCACGTCGCGCCGCGCGGTCATCCCGACCCGCAGCCAATCGATTGCCGAACTCGCCTATGGCTTTGTCCACAAGATGGTCGAAGACGTCACCGGCAAGGACGGACTGAAGTATTTCCCCTACATCATGACCCTGTTCATGTTCATCGTCGTCGCCAACTTCCTTGGCCTGCTGCCGATGTCCTTTACCACCACGTCGCATTTCGCGGTGACCGTGGTTCTGGCCATGGCGGTGTTCCTGACCGTGACCATCCTTGGCTTTGTCAAGAACGGCGCGTCCTTCCTGGGCCTGTTCTGGGTGTCGTCGGCACCGCTGGCGCTGCGTCCGATCCTGGCGATCATCGAACTGATCTCGTACTTCGTGCGCCCCGTCAGCCACAGCATTCGTCTGGCCGGCAACGTCATGGCAGGCCATGCCGTCATCAAGGTTTTCGCAGGCTTTGCGGCCATTGCCGCCATCAGCCCGCTGTCCGTTGTCGCCATCACCGCGATGTACGGTCTGGAAATCCTCGTGGCCTTCATTCAGGCCTACGTTTTCACCATTCTGACCTGCGTCTACCTCAAGGACGCACTTCACCCGCATCACTAATGGAAGCGGTGGGGCTGGACCCCACCCTACCGCATCTACCTCAACTTCCAATCGTAAGGAGAATTCACATGGAAGGCGATCTCGCACACATCGGCGCAGGCCTGGCAGCAATCGGTTCCGGCGCAGCCGCAATCGGGGTTGGCAACGTTGCAGGCAACTTCCTTGCCGGCGCACTGCGCAACCCCTCGGCAGCTGCTTCGCAGACGGCCACCCTGTTCATCGGCATCGCATTCGCAGAAGCGCTGGGCATCTTCGCCTTCCTCGTTTCGCTGCTGCTGATGTTCGCCGTCTAATCCACGGAACACCGATCCTTACGCGCGGGCGGCTTGGCCATTGTTAGGCCGCCCGATGTAGAGACCACGTTTCGACGGAGAGCGACATGGCGACCGAAACCCACGGGGCAGAGCATGCAGCAGCAGCTGTAAGCGCCTGCACGGACTCTCATGGCTCCGCCATCGGGATGCCGCAGCTTTGCGGCGAATGGATTCCCAACCAGGTCTTCTGGCTGGTTATCACTCTTGTGGTGATCTTCTTTGTTCTTTCGCGTATCGCGCTTCCGAGGATTGCCTCGGTTCTGGCCGAACGTCAGGGGACAATCACCAACGATATCGCAGCCGCCGAAGAGCTGAAGCGCAAGGCACTTGATGCCGAAGCTGCTTATGAAAAGGCACTGGCGGATGCCAAGGCCGAGGCACAGGCCATCGCGCAAAAGACGCGTGATGAAATCAAGGGCGACCTTGATGCTGCTCTGGCCAAGGCTGACGAACAGATTTCTGCCAAGGCAGCCGAGTCTGCAAAGGCCATCGAAGACATCCGGGCATCTGCCATGGGTGCCGTCGAAGAGGTCGCCAAGGACACGGCCGAGGCCATCGTTGCTGCCCTGGGCGGCAAGGCCGATGCCAAGGCAATCGCAGCGGCTGTTGCCAGCCGGGTAAAGGGGTAAATCGAATGCGCAAGCTGATCCTTCCCGCCGCCCTCGCTGGCTTCACCGCGTCCCCGGCATTTGCCGCCAGCGGGCCGTTCTTCTCGCTGGGCAACACGGACTTTGTCGTGCTGCTGGGCTTCTTGCTGTTCATTGCGGTCCTGTTCTACTTCAAGGTTCCCGGCATGCTGGCCAAGTTGCTGGACAAACGGGCCGAGGACATCCGCAACGAACTGGACGAAGCGCGCGCCCTGCGCGAAGAGGCCCAGACCCTGCTGGCCAGCTACGAGCGCAAGTCGCACGAAGTCAAAGCGCAGGCAGACCGCATCGTGGCCCACGCCAAGGAAGAGGCCGAGCTGGCCGCTGTCCAGGCCAAGGCCGATATCGAAGCCTCGATCCAGCGTCGTCTTGCGGCTGCTGAATCGCAGATTGCCTCGGCTCAGGCCGGTGCCATCAAGGAAGTCCGCGATCGCGCTGCTTCGGTGGCCATTGCCGCCGCGCAGGATGTTGTTGCCGCTCAGATGACCGCCAAGGACGCGGGCAAGCTGATCGACGACGCCATTGGCGAAGTGGGCGCCAAGCTGCACTAAGCGGCCGCGACCACACTGGAATTCAAAGGGCCCGGCGCTTGCGTCGGGCCTTTTGCCGTGCGGCTGTCGGGACACGCAATTTGCCAAAGCATTTGCCCCATCCTTTTCTTGACGGCGCACACAAGATACTGTTTGAGCGATCTTCCACAGGCAGATATGTGGGATGAAAAAGGGGCACGACGTGGCACATATCATCGTTGTCGGGAACGAAAAGGGCGGCGCGGGGAAATCCACCGTGTCGATGCATGTGGCGACAGCCCTTGCGCGATTGGGCCACCGTGTCGGCACGCTTGACCTGGACCTGCGCCAGCGCAGCCTGGGCCGATACATGGAAAACCGCCGCGCGCATCTGGAAAAGATGGGCATGGATCTGCCCAGCCCCAACCACGTGGAACTGCCCGAAGTCGACAGCGCCACATTGGCCCCGGGCGAAAACGCCTTTGACCACCGGCTTAGCCAGGCCGTGGCCGAATTGGAGCCGAAATCGGATTTCATCCTGATCGACTGCCCCGGGTCGCACACGCGGCTTTCGCAGGTGGCGCATTCCTTGGCCGATACGTTGATCACGCCGCTGAACGACAGCTTTGTCGATTTTGACCTGCTGGCGCGGGTCGATGGCGATGGCGAAAAGATCCTTGGCCCGTCGGTCTATTCCGAAATGGTCTGGAGCGCCCGTCAGCTGCGCGCGCAGGCCGGGCTGAAGCCGATCGACTGGATCGTCTTGCGCAACCGACTGGGGGCGCAGCAGATGGTCAACAAGATGAAGATGGAAAACGCGCTGGTCCGCCTGTCCAAACGCATTGGTTTCCGCACCGCGCCGGGGTTTTCCGAGCGCGTGATCTTTCGCGAACTTTTCCCGCGCGGGTTGACCTTGCTGGATCTCAAGGATGTGGGTGTCAAGCAGTTGAACATCTCGAACGTCGCGGCGCGGCAGGAATTGCGCGATCTGATCAAGGCGCTGAAATTGCCGGGGGTCGAGGTCAGGTTCTGACCCCGCCCTTTGCGCGCATGAAAAAGGCCGGATCGTAGGATCCGGCCTTTGTTTTGTTCAGACAGAGGTACGGGGGTTACTCGGCCGGAACGGCGACAGCGGCGCTTTTGGAAAAGTGCTGCCGGTTCAGGCGAAGCACCAGCCAGACGGCGACCAGTTGCGACGCGATGGCAATGGCGGTCACGACCCAATAGGCGGTGCCGAACTTGGTCACAACATCCGCGGCCACCAGCCCCTTGTTGATGAAGAACTGCATCATCACCGAAAAGGCCACGAAGGGGCAGACCAGCGCATAGGACCCGGGCGAGGTTTTGGACCCGATGACGAAGTCGTTGAAATACCCCTGCGCCTTGAGAACCACGGCACCCAGCCCAAGAAAGGCGACCTGGATCGACAGCAGGCGGGCAAGGAAAACCATGGTTTCCCCGGCATTGCCATGCGCGTCAAAGGTGGTGTGCAGCCCGTGGTCCTGGCGAATGAACATGATGCCCAGCACGGTCACGATGGGAACGATGATCATCAGGGTCGGGCCTGCTTCGCGGGCGGTGCCATAGTGCAGCATCGAGGTGACGGCCGTGGTTGCCGCAAGGATCGTGTAAAGGATCGCGATGACGCCCAGCACGGTCGAGGCAATCAACGACACAGCCACGGTTGCGGGCGCCGTGCTCATGGCGGCGGGGGCCGAAAAACCGACAGCGACCATGGCGATGGCAAAGGCCGGGGTCAGCTGCGCAAAGGAATTGTGCGCGGTGACGTCGAACAGGCCCCCTTTGGACAGCACGCGGCCAAGGAATTCACCAATCAGGCGGAAGGCGATCCAGCCGATCAGGGCAAAGGCGACCATGGCCATCGGGAACAGGTATTCGACGATGCTCCACAATTTGGGCACAAAGACCAGGCCGACGATGAACAGGGCGTTCACGGTCATCGCCATGGCCAGCGGCATCGCCAGAAGGGTGCTTTCGGCGTTGGAATTGCGCAGCGTTTCATAGGCCGGGGTCCGTTTGAACGCGGCATAGGCGTTCAGGTTCCAGATCAGCGACTTGATGTTCAGAAAGGCGAAATAGGCGATGCCCACCACCGCGATGGCGATCCCGGCCTGCATAGGCAGGCTGCCGCTGCTCCAGGCTGCGGCGATGTCTTCGAAGACGGGCACCGGCGCGGCGGGGTGGGGAACCCAGAACATAAGGAACATGAAGAACGTCACGGTAATCCCCCCTGCGCCCAGCGAGGCGAGGAAGTAGATCGGCGAATAGCTGTCCGCCGGACGGGTTTGCGTTGCAGCCATTTTGGCCTCCGATATAAATATTCCAACTACGGAATGTTATATACATTCGATAGTTGGAATGTAAAGCAAAACTTTTGGGCCAGACCAAAGCGGTTAAACGTTTGGTAACCCTGATCGCGGGACACTAAGGGATGCGCTTTTTGACATTCCTCATGCTGTTGCCTCTGATGGCCTGCGACACCGCCGGGCCTGGCTTTCGTGGGGTCGACGCCCGCGAGGTCACTTACGAAGGGTCGCGGTTCACGCTGCGCCTGCGCGAAAACATGGCCGAGGTAATCCGGACATCGCCCGAGATGCTGCCGCGATTCGAAAATGTCGCGCGCCGGGCCGCCATTGCCACACAGATCGAAACCGGCTGTCATGCCGCCTGGGTCGAGGGCGATCCAGCGATGATGCTGATCGGCCTGTCGTGTGATGGCGAACGCCCCCCAAAACGCCCCAAACGGCCCAGAATGCTGTATTGCGACCTGATCGACCTGCAAGGCCGGGGCGGCCTGCTGCAAGGATCCATGACCTGTTTCAAGTCGTGACCCCAAGAAAAATCGCAATATCTTGTGGAGAAGTCAGTGCCCGAACCCATATGAAGCGGTTGGTCGGTTGACAGAACCCTGACCAAAGCGCCAGTCTTTCCCGCACCAATGGAATCGGGGCAGCGTTTTTGCGGTTTACCAAGCTCAGACTGACCGGCTTTAAAAGCTTTGTGGATCCGACGGACCTGACGATCGCCGACGGTCTGACCGGAGTCGTGGGTCCGAACGGCTGCGGCAAATCCAACCTGCTCGAAGCGCTGCGCTGGGTCATGGGCGAAACCCGCGCCAAGGCGATGCGCGGCGGCGGCATGGAGGACGTGATCTTTGCCGGTGCCGCGTCGCGGTCGGCCCGCAACTTTGCCGAGGTCTGCCTGACCATCGACAACAGTGACCGGCTTGCCCCCGCCGGGTTCAACGACAGCGACCAGCTGGAAATCGTCCGCCGCATCACCCGCGACGTCGGCAGCGCCTACAAGGTGAACTCAAAGGACACCCGCGCCCGCGACGTGCAGATGCTGTTTGCCGATGCATCGACCGGGGCGCATTCCCCCGCGCTGGTCCGGCAGGGGCAGATTTCGGAACTGATCAACGCCAAGCCCAAGAACCGCCGCAAGGTGCTTGAGGATGCGGCCGGGATCGGCGGTCTGTACCAGCGCCGTCACGAGGCCGAGCTGAAGCTGAAGAACACCGAGGCAAACCTGCTGCGCGTCGATGACGTGATCGAAGCGCTGGCCGGGCAGCTGGGCCAACTGGCCCGCCAGGCCCGCCAGGCCGCTCGCTATCGCGCCATCGGAGAAGAGCTTCGCCGCGCCGAGGGCATGTTGCTGTACCGCCGTTGGCGCGAAGCTGACGAAGCCCGCCAGACCGCCGACGAGCTGTTGCGCAGCCGGATCACCCAGGCCGCCAAGGCCGAGGCTTTGGCCCGCGATGGCGCGGCCGTCAGGCAATCGCGCGAGGACGCCCTGCCACCGCTGCGCGAGGAAGAGGCAATTGCCGCCGCGATCCTGCAACGGCTCAGCGTGCAGCGCGACACCCTTGCCGATCAGGAAACCCAGGCCGAGGACCGCATCAGGACCTTGACGGGCCGGATCGAACAGCTGACCCGCGACATGGAGCGCGAGGCTGGCCTGAACCGCGACGCCGGAGAAACAATCGAGCGCCTGGAATGGGAGGCCCGCGAACTGGCCAAGGCCGCCGAGGGCCATGACGACAAGCTGGCCGAGGCCGCCGAGGCCGCGCGCGAGGCCGCGACCGTCCTGCAGGAACGCGAGGCCGATCTGGGTCAACAGACCGAAGACGTTGCCCGCCTGGCCGCGCGCCACCAGTCAGCGCAGCGCTACCTGGCCGATTGTCGCAAGACCCTGGAACGCAGCGAAACCGAAGCGGCACGCGCCCGCGAAACCGTGGATGCCGCCAAGGCCGCGCTGGCCGAAAGCCGGCTGTCGTCAGAAACCGCGCAGGACCGCCAGGAACGCGCGCAGGCCATGGCCGAACGGGCCGAACGTGTCCTGGCCGATGCCGAAGCAGCGCGGGCCGAAACCCAGGCCCGCGAGGCAGACGCCCGCGCCGAGCGCTCGGAATCCGAAGGCGAGACCAATGCCCTGCGCGCCGAAGTCACGGCGCTGGCCCGGCTGCTGGACCGCGATACCGCCGAGGGTGGTCAGATTCTTGACCGGTTGCAGGTCGAGCAGGGCTTTGAAAAGGCGCTTGGCGCGGCGCTGGCCGACGATCTGCGCGCCCCCGAGGTCGAAGAAGACGGCCCCACCGGCTGGGCGGTGCTGCCGGCGTATGACAAGGATCAGCCGCTGCCGCAGGGGGTCACCGCGCTGTCGCAGCACGTTTCGGTGCCCGACGTGCTGAGCCGCCGCATGGGGCAGATCGGGCTTGTATCCTCGGACGAAGGCAACCGGCTGCAACCGCTGCTGCAACCGGGCCAACGGCTGGTCAGTCTTGAGGGCGACCTGTGGCGCTGGGACGGGTTCCGGGCCTGGGCCGAGGATCAACCCTCGGCCGCGGCGCTGCGGTTGGAGCAGTTGAACCGGCTTGAGGCGCTCAAGCAGGAAATGGCCGCCGCCACCGCCCGCCTGGACGGCACCCGCGCCGCGCACGAGGCACTGACCGCCCGGCTGGCCGACCTGACCCGCGCCGACAAAGCCGCGCGCGAGGCCCGCCGCGAGGCTGACCAGGAACTGACCCAGGCCGCCCGCGCCTTTAACCGGGCCGAGGCTGATCGCGACATGGCCGAGGCCAAGCTGGAAAGCGCCTCGCTTGCGGTCAAACGCCACGAGGACGAAGCTGGTGCCGCCCGTGGCCAACTGCTTGAGGCAGAGCGCGCACTGGCGGGGCTGGACGATCTGGAGACCGCGCGGCTTGAGGTCGAGGACGTCAAGATGACGGTCGAGGCGGCGCGTATGACGATGATGTCGCGGCGGTCGGCCCATGACGAACTGCGCCGCGAAGGCGAGGCCCGCAAGGGGCGCAGCCAGCAGGTGACCAAGGAATTGTCGGGCTGGCGTCACCGCCTTGAAACCGCCGAAAAGCGCGCCGGGGAACTGGCGGAACGCAAGGTGCAGGCGGAACAGGATCTGGCGCAGGCCTCGGAGGTTCCGGCCGAACTGGCAAGCAAGCGTGAAGAGCTGTCCTATCAGATCGAAAGCGCCGAGACCCGCCGCGCCGAGGCCGCCGACGCCCTGTCGAGCGCCGAAAGCGCCCTGCGCGAGGCGATTTCGAATGAACGTGACGCCGAGCGGCTGGCCGGCGAAGCCCGCGAGGCCCGCGCCGCCGCCGAAGCCCGCGCCGAGGCCGCCCGGGAAACCGTGACCGCCGCCGCCGAGCGCATTCAGGAAGACCAGGAAACCACCCCGGCCAAGCTGCTGGAAAGCCTTGCCACCGATCCCTCGGAGATGCCCGCCGCCGATCAGATGGAGGCCGAGGTCGGCCGGCTCAAACGCCAGCGCGACGCCTTGGGGGCGGTGAACCTGCGGGCCGAGGAAGACGCCAAGGAAGTCCAGGAGGAGCACGACGAGCTGGTCACCGAAAAAGCCGACCTGGAAGAGGCGATCAAGACCCTGCGCAACGGGATTTCCAGCCTGAACCGCGAGGGCCGCGAACGGCTGTTGACCGCCTTTGAGCAGGTGAACAGCAATTTTTCGATGTTGTTCACCCACCTGTTCGGGGGCGGCGAGGCGAACCTGGTCATGGTCGAAAGCGATGACCCGCTGGAAGCCGGGCTTGAGATCATGTGCCAGCCGCCGGGCAAGAAACTGTCGTCACTGTCGCTGCTGTCCGGCGGGGAACAGACGCTGACCGCGCTGGCGCTGATCTTTGCGGTGTTCCTGGCGAACCCGGCTCCGATCTGCGTTCTGGACGAGGTCGACGCCCCCCTGGACGATGCCAACGTCACGAGGTTCTGCGACATGCTGGACGAGATGTGCCGCCGCACCGACACGCGGTTCCTGTGCATCACCCACCATGCGGTCACCATGGCGCGCATGGACCGCCTGTTCGGCGTGACCATGCAGGAACAGGGTGTTTCGCAACTGGTGTCCGTTGACCTGAAAGTGGCCGAAAAGCTGGTGGCCTGAGGCCGCTGCACGGCGCTTGTTCCTGGCGGAACATCGCCCCGCCCACCGTCCCGTTGGCGCTTTCGTGATCGGGCGATGCTTGTGCTGGTCGCCGTCCGATTGCCGCGCTAGACAGGGCCCATGCGCCTGTTTGTCTTGACGACCCTGACCATGGTGGCCTTTGCCGCCAATTCCGTACTGACCCGGGCCGGTGTGGCCGGGGCGGGGCTGAGTGTCGAGCTGTTCGGCCTGATCCGCCTGGCCTCCGGCGCGCTGATCCTGTTGGGGCTTTGCCTTGCCACCGGCCGCAGGGTGGCTCTGTTCAGCCTGCGCCGCGCGGCCAGCGTTCTGGGACTTGTCCTGTACATCATCGGCTTTACCTACGCTTACCTGGGAATGGATGCCGGTCTGGGCGCGCTGGTTCTGTTCGGAACCGTGCAGGTGACGATGTTCGCCGGCGCGGTGCTGCTGCGCGAGGCCTTGCCAGCCTTGCGTGCTTTGGGTGCCGTCATGGCGCTGGCCGGGCTGATCTACCTGGTCTGGCCCTGGCAAGAGATCGCCCAGTCCCAGATCGCGCTGGCCATGATGGTCGTCGCGGGCCTTGGCTGGGGGCTGTATTCGCTGGTCGGGAAGGGCAGCGCCGATCCCCTCGCGGATACGGCGGCAAATTTTCTGCTGGCCAGTGTCGCCCTGCCGCTGATCTTTCTGGCCATGGGCAGCGCGCCGATCGCGACCGAACAGGTTCTGGCCGGCGGGCGCGGTGTCTGGCTTGCGGTGGCAAGCGGGGCTGTTGCCTCGGGGTTGGGCTATGCGCTTTGGTATCGGGTTCTGCCGGAGCTGCCGTCATCGGTGGCGGCGGTGGTGCAGCTGACCGTGCCGCCCATCGCGCTGTTGGGCGGTGTCGTGTTCCTGGGCGAAGCGTTGACGGCGAAGTTCGCCATTGCGGCGCTGGTGATCCTGGGCGGCGTGGCCCTGTCGGTGTTGGGGCCGCGCTATCTGACGATGGCTTCGAGGGGGTCATAGGCAAAGCCTGCGCCCCAGGCGATCCGCGGCAGGCTGTCCGGTTTCAGTTTCAGCCGCGCCGCCTCGGCGCGTGAAAAGAACCGCCGGCGGTCGACGATGCCTTCGGGATCTTTCCAATCGTCCGACAGCGTCCCGGCGGTGATGCTGGCGCGAAAGAACACTTCGACCTGGTGAAAGCTGCCCGCGGGATCGTGAAATTCGTTGACCAGGCAGGGTGCGCCGACCTTGATCCGCAACCCGGTTTCCTCAAAGACCTCGCGCGCGAGATTGTCGGACAGGCTGCTGCCGCGTTCGACCCCACCGCCGGGGGCGCACCACAGATCGCCTTTGGCGCCCGGCCAGGCGTTGACCAACAGCAACCGGTTTTCATGCAGGATCACGGCGCGGGCGGCAAGTCGCGGACTGGGCATGGGCCTCTTCCTTTTGGTCTTTTCTTACGGCGCTGCGACGGGCTATGCCAGCGGTATGAAAGCGCTGATCCTGACCCTAGCCTTGCTGATGTTTGCCGCGCCCGCCCGCGCAGGCGATTGCGTGATCATGCTGCACGGACTGGCGCGGACCGAATACTCCTTTGCCATCATGGCCAAGGTGTTCGAGGCGCGCGGCTATACGGTGGTCGTTCCGGGGTATCCATCGACCGAGGCGCGGGTGCAGGTGCTGGCAGACGAAGTCCTGCCCAAGGCCGTGGCCAGCTGCGGCGAGGCGCCCGTGCATTTCGTCACCCATTCGATGGGCGGCATCTTGCTGCGGTTCTGGCTGCGCGATCACCGGCCGGATCACCTGGGACGGGTCGTGATGCTGGCCCCGCCGAATCAGGGCAGCGAGATCGTCGATGAACTGGGCGGGCTGGAACTGTTCGAATGGATCAACGGTCCGGCGGGGCTGCAACTGGGCACGGGTCCGGCGGATCTGCCACACCTGTTGCCGCCGGTGGATTTCGAACTGGGCGTGATTGCCGGATCGCAATCCCTGAACCCTTTGTTTTCCGCCATGATCCCGGGGCTGGACGATGGCAAGGTGTCGGTCGAGGCAACCAAGGTCGAAGGCATGCATTGGCACATCACCCTGCCGGTCACCCATACCTTTATCATGCAATCGCCCGCCGTGATGGGGCAGACGGCGCTGTTCCTGGAAGAGGGCCATTTCGACCCGGACCTGGACTGGGCACGGCTTTTCGACGCGCGGCAGTTGTCCTGCCTTTTGGGGAAATGCAATGGCAATTGAATGCACGCTAGTCGGCGCGCGTGTGCTGAGACCCGAGGGTTTTGAGGTCGATGCGCTGAGCCTGTCGGGGGGCGCGATCAGAGAAACCGAGGTTGGCCGGCAGGTGGACCTGGCCGGGTATGACGTGCTTCCGGGCATCGTCGATGTACACGGGGATGGCTTTGAACGGCATATGGCGCCACGGCGCGGCGCGCTGCGCGAACGCGACGCCGGGATGGTGGCCTGCGCCGCCGAGCTGGCGGCCAATGGCATCACCACCGCAATGCTGGCGCAGTTCTGGTCCTGGGAGGGCGGCATGCGCGGGCCGGACTTTGCCGAAGAGGTGTTTGACAGCGTGGCGCAGGTGGCCGGATCGGTCCCTGTCGACCTGCGGCTGCAACTGCGGCTGGAAACCCACTACCTGGAGAGTTTCGAGCGTGCCGAGGCCGCGATTGAACGGTTCGGGATCGGCTATGTGGTGTTCAACGACCACCTGCCGCACAAACGCCTGTCAGAAGGGCGCAAGCCGCCCCGGCTGACCGGGCAGGCGTTGAAATCCGGGCGCAACCCCGAGGATCACCTGCGGTTGATGCGGGGGCTGCATGAGGCCTCGGCCAGGGTACCGCAGGCGTTGGATGCGCTTTGCGCGCGGCTGGCCGGGCAGGGCGTGCTGATGGGCAGCCATGACGACCATACCGCCGAGACCCGTGCCGCGTGGCGCGCGCGCGGCGTCTGCGTGTCGGAATTCCCCGAAACGATGGAGGCGGCAGAGGCCGCGCGGCAGGCCGGAGAGCCGATTGTTCTGGGGGCGCCGAACGTGGTGCGCGGGGCAAGCCATGCCGGGAATGTCTCGGCCATTGCGTTGATCGCCGAGGGGCTGTGCGATGCGCTGGCCTCGGACTATCACTATCCTGCGCCGGCGCGCGCGGCCTGGCGCTGTGTGGAACTGGGGCTTTTGGACGAGGTCGCGGCCTGGGGGCTGGTATCAGCCGGTCCGGCGCAGCTTTTGGGGTTGGAAGATCGCGGTGCGCTGGTGCCGGGCAAGCGGGCGGATCTGGTTGTCATGGAGCCCGAGAGCCGCCGGATCGTTGCGACGCTTGCAGGTGGGCAAGTGGCCTGGATGAGCGGCGCTGTGGCGGGGCGGTTCCTGGGATGAAAGCGCAGGCCGGGGGCGCTGCCCCCGGACCCCCGGGATATTTTTGGCACAAAGAAACCGGGGTCAGGGTTTCACGATGCGGTTGACGTGTCCCATCTTGCGGCCGGGTTTGGTTTCGGCCTTGCCATAAAGGTGCAGGGCGCAGCTGCCATCGCGGGCCAGCGCCGGGACGCGGTCCATGTCGTCGCCGATGAGGTTTTCCATGATCACGTCGGAGTGGCGGCTGCCATCGCCGAGCGGCCAGCCCGCGACCGCGCGGATGTGCTGTTCGAACTGGCAGATGGTGCAGCCGTTTTGCGTCCAATGGCCGGAATTATGTACGCGCGGGGCGATTTCGTTGACGACAAGCCCTTGGGGTGTAACGAAAAGTTCGACCCCCATGACGCCAACGTAATCCAGCGCATTCAGGATGCGACCTGCCAGCAATACGGCGTCGGTTTGCAGGCGCGACGGGATATTGGCGGGCACGGTGGTGGTGCTGAGGATGCCGTCCTTGTGGACGTTTTCGCCCGGGTCATAAGCCGAGACCTGGCCATCGGCGGCGCGGGCGGCGATGACTGAAATCTCGATCGAGAAGGTCACGAAACCTTCGAGGATTGCCGGGGCGCCGTTCATGTCGGCCAGGGCCTGGGGGGCCTCTGACGGGGTCATGATCCTTGCCTGCCCCTTGCCGTCATAGCCGAAACGGCGGGTTTTCAGGATGGCGGGGGTGCCGATGGTTTGCAGGGCCTGATCAAGGCTGGCAGCGTCGGTGATGTCCGCGAAGGGGGCGGTTTTCAGGCCGAGATCGGACAGGAATGTCTTTTCCGTCAGGCGGTCCTGGCTGATGCGCAGGGCCTCGCGGTTGGGGTGGAGAGGGCGCAGGGATTCGAGGATGTCGAGCGCAGAAGTCGGAATGTTTTCAAACTCATATGTGATGACGTCGACCGATTGGGCAAAGGCCCGCAGCGCGGTTTCATCCTCGTAGGCGGCGGTTGTGACGGCGTGCGCGACATCGGCGGCCGGCGGGTTGGCGCCCGGTTCAAAGATGTGGGTCTTGAACCCAAGGCGGCTGGCCGCGACGGACAGCATGCGGCCAAGTTGACCGCCGCCAAGGATTCCGATGGTCGATCCGGTGGGAAGAGGCGTGGTCATGGTCGGCTCCTGCAGGGATTCGGTACAAAACACGGCCTGTTTGGTACAGATTGCAGCCGTGGCTCAAGCGGCAATTTCACGGCTGCCGCGCGCCTTTGGTACAAAAATCAGCCGGTTTGGCACAGATTTCAAAACCAGAATGTCAAAGCGCGTCGCGATCCGGTTCATCCGCGATCGAGGCAGACAGATCGGCGCGCCACTGGTCCAGCCGCGCCGCCAGCGCGCCGTCCTGCAGGGCAAGGATGCCAGCCGCCATGAGGCCCGCGTTTTTCGCCCCGGCCGCGCCGATGGCCATGGTGGCGACGGGAAAGCCGCGCGGCATTTGCAGGATGGAATAGAGGCTGTCGACGCCGTTCAGCGCGCGGGTCTGAACCGGCACGCCAATCACCGGCACGCGGGTTTTCGACGCCATCATGCCGGGCAGGTGGGCGGCGCCGCCAGCCCCGGCGATGATCACCTGTAGACCGCGATCCACGGCGGTCTTGCCGTAGGTCCACAGGCGATCCGGGGTGCGGTGGGCCGACACGATCTTGACCTCGTGGGGAACGCCCAGTTCGTCCAGCACATCGGCGGCTTCTTTCATGGTGGGCCAGTCAGATTGACTGCCCATGATGATGCCGATTTTGACCTGGGCCATAGCGTTCTCCGTCACCCGAAAATGAAGCGCGGACTATAGCGGATTGCGACGCAGGGGCAATGCGGCCCCGGCCTGAATCCGGCGCGCGCGCAATGCAGCCAATGGTTGCGTGGTTAAGGAATTGCCCCTAGCCTCGGCCCTTTGATTTAAAAAGGATTGTTTTAATGCCCAAACGGACTTCTGTGCCCGAATTCTGCCTGCTGCTGCATAGCCCCTGGATGAAACACGGGGGCACCCATGTTGGGCGGCTTTTAGGTGACGACAAATTTCTGCAATGCGACAGGGAAAGCGAAATGGCCGGGGCAACGCCCACGGTGGCGGGGCGCTATCTGACCTGGACCGGCGATCTGGTGACCAAGTCGGATTTGCGGCAGGCGGATTTCACCGAACACCATCATGATCTGAGCCACGGCCACCTCTATGAGGCGCATCTGTTTTCCGTCAACAAGGCGGTGCAGATAGACGACGACAATGGCGGAGATAATTGGAGCGTGAGTGGCCCCTATCACCGGCATGAGGTCAGGTTGTCGGAAACCAAGCTGCGGGTGTTCGGGCTGGGCGCAGATGACAAGCCGATCATTCACGACCCGTTGCATCAAGAGGTCAACGCCTATTGGTGCGTCGGGCAGCCCAAGCCAGACGATCAGATTCCCTTGGGGTCGATCGTTTATTGTTATGTGCCGTATGGCGATCCTTTCCCCAACTATCCGGGCTGGCATCATCTGGCCTACAAGAACCGGACCGGCGGGCCGGGGTTGTGGCATGATCGATTGCTGAAAATCGTCGGGTGCTGGCCCGAAGAGGGGCAGCAGGGATCGCCAGTTCACCAGCACGAGGTGCTGGGCCGGGACGGCAAGCCCCATGGCCACCCGGAAGGGTCGGTTCTGCCGGATGGGTCGATCAATGTGACCATCGACGATGACAGAGACGAAACAGAGCGGGCGGCGACGCCGCAGCACACGCATCAAATCTCGGCCGAGATGATCGGACAGTCCGACGCGCGCATGACGGGCGAGGCCGACAACCGCCCGTATAACGTGGGCCTGTATGCCTATATGTCGGTCGAGGAAGACGCCGAATGGGGGGACGGCATGATGTTGCCCTTTGTCCCGCCGCAAGAAAGCGATTTCGATAATGACCGCCTGCCAGAAGGCTGGCGGCTGGCCCAGATGCCGGAAAACGTGCTTGCGGAATTTCCGCTGCACATGCGGATCGTGAACGGAGAGACCGAGCCATCGGGGTTGCTGAGTTCGCCGACGCATTTTCACGAATTCCGGCACAGCCACAGCGTCGAGATCGGCCCGTCGCATGGTGATCGGCACGAAGCCAAGGGTGAGGACGACGAGGATCCCTTTGCTGCGGCGGACGGGCATACGCACGAGGCGGATCTGACCGACGAAACCCCGGTCAGATCGTCCAGCGCGCCCAACGTGTTGCCACATCGCGAGGTAACGATGCTGGTCTACCGCGGCTGACCCGGTGGCCTGGCCGATGCCTTTGGGGGTCGGTCAGGCGGTGATGTCGGGCAGCAGCCGGTCTTCGATCAGGGCGATCATGTCCTTGAGGCGCAGCTTTTTCTTTTTCAGGCGTTGTAGCGTGATCTGATCGGCGGTTCCGGTCGCCTGCAGGGCCTGGATCGCCTGATCCAGGTCGCTGTGTTCGCGGCGAAATACCTCCAGCTCGACCCTCAATACATCGTCCGTCTTCATCGAGATATCGGTGGGTGCGTTCATGTCGGAACCCCGGAAATTTGATACAGACTGGCAATATAACGGGTCTTTGCCTGTCAGCAAAGCCCTTGCTTTACCGATCCCGGCTTCCCATATTTCCCCTGTCGGGGTCGCCATATCGGGGCCCTGGCGGACGGTCGCTTGTGCAAAGGACGTGTCGATGACCAAAATGACCTTGGGATCCTATCCCCACATGCTCGGGTTCGAGCAACTGGAACGCCTGCTGGAACGCACGGCGAAATCTTCGGAAGGCTATCCGCCGTTCAATATCGAACAGACCGCTGCTGATTCGTACCGGATTTCCCTGGCGGTGGCCGGGTTTTCCGAACGCGATCTGGCGATCACCGTGGAGGACCGGCAACTGGTCATCCGGGGACGCCAGCGCGACGAAGGCGAAGAACGCATTTTCCTGCATCGGGGCATCGCCTCGCGCCAGTTCCAGCGCAGTTTCGTGCTGGCCGATGGTGTCGAGGTTGGCGAAGCCGTGATGGAGAACGGCCTTTTGCACGTGGACCTGACCCTGCAGCGCCCCGAGACGGTGGTGCAGACCATCCAGATCAGAAAGGGGTAAGCCTATGTATACGAAACATGATCTGAGCCAGTTCGACGAAGGGCGGATCGTCTATGTGCGCCCCGTCAAGACTAAGGACCTGCCCGAGGACGTGCAGGCCGGACTGGTCGGGCTGGACGAAATCTATGCGGTGCACAATTCCGATGGCGAACGCCTGGCGTTGGTCAAGGACCGCGCCCTGGCC
This sequence comes from Tropicibacter oceani, assembly GCF_029958925.1. Classification (NCBI taxonomy): domain Bacteria; kingdom Pseudomonadati; phylum Pseudomonadota; class Alphaproteobacteria; order Rhodobacterales; family Roseobacteraceae; genus Pacificoceanicola; species Pacificoceanicola oceani. The sequence continues at coordinate 295,541 of NZ_CP124616.1, read as the reverse complement.
TTTGTGCTGGCGCGGCAGAACGATTTCGCACCGGTGACGGTGCACTGACACTGCGGCCAACGCGGGCGGTCTGTCCCGGGTTGGCTGCGTCAAACCGGCCCATGTCCGACGGAGGCGAATTGCGGGACCGTTTAAACGGTATCGCGCGATCCCACGACCTTCGAGGACATCATGACCAACCCTGTCAAATACGCCCGCATCCAGATCGCCTTGCACTGGGGCATCTTCCTGCTGTTCGCTTTCAACTATGTCGTTTCGGACGGCATGGGTAAGGCGCTGCGCACCAAGCTGGAGGGCGGCATCCCCGAAGGGCTGGTCGCCACCATCCATCCGCCCATCGGTGTCGCCGTTCTGGTGTTGACCCTGATCCGCATCGTGGCCCGGCTGAAACTGGGCGCGCCCGCGCTGCCCGAGGGCAACAACCCCCTGATGGACAAGGCGGCGCACCTGGCGCATCTGGCGCTGTATGGGCTGCTGGTCCTGATCCCGCTGTCGGGCATGGCGGCCTGGGGTGTGGGGATCGCGCCCGCAGGGGACGCGCATGAGATTTTGGTGAACCTGACGATGTTCATCGTCGTGGTCCATGCGGCCGCCGCGCTGTTCCACCAGTTCGTGCTGAAGGACAACCTGATGATGCGGATGCGGCCAAAGGGCTGAACCAGCCATTTGAAAAACGAAAAGCCGGGCACAGGGCCCGGCTTTTTTATTTGTTGTCACAAGGGGTTACTGACCGGCGATCAGTCCAAGGCTTTCCAGCTTGAGGATCACCTGATGGGCGCAGTTGTCGACATCGACGTTTTCGGTTTCGACGCTCAGTTCGGGGTTCACGGGCACGTCATAGGGGTCCGAGATGCCGGTGAATTCCTTGATCTTGCCTTCGCGGGCCAGCTTGTACAGGCCCTTGCGGTCGCGGCGTTCGCATTCTTCGATGCTGGTCGCGACGTGCACTTCGATGAAGGCGCCGAACTGTTCTATCTCTTCACGCACGGCGCGGCGGGTGGTGGCATAGGGCGCGATGGGCGCGCAGATGGCGATGCCGCCGTTCTTGGTGATCTCGGACGCGACATAGCCGATGCGGCGGATGTTCAGATCGCGGTGCTCTTTGCTGAAGCCCAGTTCGGACGACAGGTTCTTGCGCACGATGTCCCCATCCAGCAGCGTTACGGGACGACCGCCCATTTCCATCAGCTTGACCATAAGCGCGTTGGCGATGGTGGACTTGCCGGAGCCGGAGAAGCCGGTGAAGAACACGGTAAAGCCCTGCTGCGAGCGCGGCGGCTTGGTGCGGCGCAATTCGCGGACCACTTCGGGGAAGGAGAACCACTCGGGGATTTCCAGGCCTTCCTGAAGACGGCGGCGCAGTTCGGTGCCCGAGATGTTCAGGATGGTGATGTTGTCCTTGTCCTCGATTTCGTCGATGGCTTCGTACTGGGCGCGTTCCTGAACCCAGACCATGTGCTTGAAGTCCACCATTTCGCAGCCGATTTCCGACTGATATTCGCGGAACAGGTCCTGCGCGTCGTAGGGGCCATAGAAATCTTCGCCGGCCGAATTCTTGCCGGGGCCGGCGTGGTCGCGGCCAACGATGAAGTGGGTGCAGCCGTGGTTGGCGCGGATCAGACCGTGCCAGACCGCTTCGCGCGGGCCGGCCATGCGCATGGCAAGGTTCAGCAGCGACATGGTCGTGGTCGCGGCCGGGTACTTGTCCAGCACCGCTTCATAGCAGCGCACGCGGGTAAAGTGATCGACGTCACCGGGTTTGGTCATGCCGACGACCGGGTGGATCAGCAGGTTGGCCTGGGCTTCCCTTGCGGCGCGGAAGGTCAGTTCCTGGTGCGCGCGGTGCAGCGGGTTGCGGGTCTGGAACGCAACCACCTTGCGCCAGCCGAGCTTGCGGAAATAGGCGCGCAATTCGTTCGGCGTGTCGCGGCGGCCGCGGAAATCATAGTGCACGGGCTGCTGGATGCCGGTCACGGGACCGCCCAGATAGATCTTGCCGGCCTGATTGTGCAGGTAGTTCACCGCGGGGTGCGCATCGTCATCGGCGCCAAAGACCTTTTCGGCTTCGCGCGATTTGTTCGGCTCCCATTTGTCGGTGACGGTCATGGTGGCAAGGATTACGCCTTCCTGGTCGCGCAGGGCGATGTCCTGACCGATTTCGACGGTGTCGGCGAATTTCTCGGACACGTCCAGCGTGATGGGCATGGGCCATAGGGTGCCGTCGGCCAGGCGCATGTTTTCGACGACGCCGTTGTAATCTTCTTCCGACAGGAACCCCTTGAGCGGGTTGAAGCCGCCGTTCATCAGCAGTTCCAGGTCGCAGATCTGGCGCGGGGTCAGATCGTGCGAGGTCAGGTCGGCAGCTTCGACCTTCAGTTTCTGCGCGCTTTCGTAAGACACGTAGAGTTCGGGAATGGGGGCAAGATTGTTCTGCATGAGTTCGGTCCTATGCTTCAAGGGGACAAGGCCACTGGTCGAGCCGGTCAGTTCGGCGTGAAGTGCGTCATACTCGGCGAATTTGCGGGCCAGAAAGCGGTCGGCAAGCCGTGTCTTTTCGGTCGCTCCGCGCAGGGTCAGCGCATATGCGAAACGCTGGCGCCGGTCGGCCCCCTTGCGATCCGAAATATTGACAAGGCCCGCCTCGGCGGCAGCCCGCAAATAGGTGTTGAGCCGCCCGAGCGAAATTCCAAGCGCCTCGGCCGTGGCCCGCTGAGAGGCCTCGGGCGCGTGATCCAACTGACGAAGAAGACGAAAAAGATCGTCCTCGTCCGGCAGGTTGGATTTGGCTTGGGGCGTGGTCATCGCGGGCGACTCAAAAGTATGTTCAACGCTGAACACTTCACATGTTTCGCGATTGCAGAAAACCCCTTTTGTGGCGCAATGGCGGCTTGTTGCCGAAAAGCCGCGTTGCCGGGATTGCATGGCTGGCGGGCACGGCGGTGCGTTGGGTCAACCCGCGGTGGTTGCCGCGCGGGCTTGTGCGGCGGTCCGCGATGGATCAGGCTTCGGGGGCCAAAGCGGCAGGAGCCAGAAGGAGCGCGCAGCATGATTGCCTATGTCACCGTCGGTGCCGATGATATCGCCCGTGCGAAACGGTTCTACGGGGCCTTTCTGCCTGCCCTTGGCTATGGGCAAAAGGAGGGGCCAGAGGGGCTAAGCTATGCGCTGCCGGTGGCGCCGGGCCAGTCGGCAGCCTTGCCTGATTTCTACGTCAAACCGCCGTTCGACGGGCGTCCGGCCGCGGCGGGGAACGGCACCATGGTGGCGTTCGAGGCGTGCAATCAGCGCCAGGTCCGGGAACTGCACGCTGCGGCGCTGGCCGCTGGCGGTGTTGACGAAGGTGCGCCAGGGTTTCGCGCCTCGTATGGGCCGCGGTTCTACGTCGGCTATCTGCGCGATCCCCAAGGCAACAAGATCGCGCTGTTTTCCAGCAACCCGGACGAGCCGGGGCGCGACGGATAGCGGATTGTTGGCCATGAAAAAGCCCGGCGCCTTTCGGTGCCGGGCCTTGTGATCGTTGTGCGGCGCTTCAGGCGCTGGCCGGTTCGTTGGCGGCGGCCGGGTCGGGCTGGGCAGCTTCGCCCTGTTCGGCCAGCCAGCGTTCCGCTTCGAGCGCGGCCATGCAGCCCATGCCGGCGCTGGTGACGGCCTGCCGGTACTTGTGATCGGTCAGGTCACCGGCGGCAAAGACACCGGGGATCGAGGTTTCGGTGCTGTCGGGTTTGGTCACCACATAGCCGCCCATGTGGGTTTCCAGCACATCCTTGACCAGTTCGTTCGCGGGCGCGTGGCCGATGGCGATGAAGACACCGGCGCAGGGAATTTCGGTGATCTCGCCGGTCTTGACGTGTTTGACGCGCACGCCGGTGACGCCTTTGGGGTTGTCGTCGCCGACGACCTCTTCGAGTTGGTGGAACCAGAGCGGTTCGATCTTGGGGTTCTTGAACAGGCGGTCCTGAAGGATCTTTTCCGAGCGCAGTTCGTCGCGACGGTGGATCAGCGTGACCTTGCTGGCAAAGTTGGTCAGGAACAGCGCCTCTTCTACGGCGGTGTTGCCGCCACCGATCACGACGATTTCCTTGCCGCGATAGAAAAAGCCGTCACAGGTCGCGCAGGCGCTGACGCCAAAGCCCTTGAACGCGTCCTCGGACGGCAGGCCCAGCCATTTGGCGCGCGCGCCGGTGGCCAGGATCACCGCGTCGGCGGTGTAGGTCGTGCCACTGTCGCCGTGGGCGACAAAGGGGCGCTGGCCCAGGTCCAGTTTGTTGATGATGTCGCCGATGATCTCGGTGCCCATGGCGCGGGCGTGCGCCTCCATGTTGACCATCAGGTCGGGGCCCTGGATCTCGGTTTCGCCGGGCCAGTTTTCGACCTCGGTCGTGGTGGTCAGCTGGCCGCCAGGTTCGATCCCCTGAACAAGGATCGGTTCCAACATGGCGCGGCTGGCATAGACACCGGCCGTATAGCCCGCGGGGCCAGAGCCGATGATCAGGACCTTGGTGTGACGGGTGTCGGACATGTTGCTGGCTCCATTCTGATGACCCCCGCGATATAGGGCGCTTTGGCTGCCGACGGAAGGGGGCGCACCATGCGGCGGCAAAGGGCGGAAGATAATTGCGCTTTTGTGAAATAATATTGCGCAGCCCATGCGGAATGCTATAATAATCGCGAAAACCAGGAGGGTTGTATGGCTGGGCATCGGCTGGATCCGATTGATCGGAAAATTCTTGCGGAACTGCAGGCCGACGGCCGCATGACCAACGTCGAACTGGCCAAACGCGTCGGGATTTCCGCGCCGCCCTGCCTGCGCCGGGTGCGCGCGCTTGAGGAACAGGGGTTCATCAAGGGCTATCACGCCGATGTCGACGCCCGCGAACTGGGGTTCGAGGTGCAGGTGTTCGTGATGGTCGGGCTGCAAAGCCAGGCGGAATCCGACCTGCGCGCCTTTGAGGGGCGCTGCCGCGACTGGCCGCTTGTCCGTGAATGCCACATGCTGAACGGCGAGGTGGACTTTATCCTGAAATGCGCGGCGCCCGACCTGTCGACCTTTCAAAGCTTCCTGACCGGGCAATTGCTGACGGCGCCGAACGTCGCCAGCGTCAAGACGTCCCTGGTGATCCGCGGCGCCAAGGACGAACCCGGGGTGCCCTTTGACGTGCTTGAGGAACGGCTGAGCCGCTCTGCCTGAGCAGGCATGAAAAAAGGTGCGCAGTCAGACCGCGCACCTTTTCGGAGAGTGAGAGAGAGTAAAAGCGGTTTCGCGTCAGCAGTCGATCAGGTTGTCGATGACGTCGCGGCTGGTGCGGGTCATGCTGACCTGCCCGAAATCCTCAAGCTGCGAGATATTCGGGAACATCGACAGGAACAGCGCGCGCAGGTTCTGCCCCAGCGCCTGACCGACGGATTTGCCGGGGTGATAGGTTTCCATTTCGATGCCGCCGATCATCAGCGTGGTGTGGCGGCGCATCATCAGGTGATACATCTGCACGGTGCCTGCCGGGGTGACGGTGAACAGACGGTCGCCATCGGCATAGTCCATGACCGGGGCCAGCACCGAATCCTGCCCCAGCAGCGTCGCCAGCTTGGGGTGCCTTACCACCATGCGCGCCGCCGGCCCGACCAGCAGGTCGAAATCCGGGCGGCCCAGACCGTATGACCCGGAGGTGACACGCGTCAGCGAGGTCAGCGACGTCGACTGATCCGCGCAGGACGGCACATAGCTGGTCGATCCGATCCACATCACCGGTTCGGCGCCTCCGGCGGTTTCGACATAGTCGCCGGGCAGCAGGTCCTCGATGGCGACGGGGCCGCGCACAGTGGGAATCAGCGTGCCCCGCGCAAAGGCCGAGGAGGTTTCCTCGAACAGCGGGGTGGCCGGGGCGACATGGCTTTTGAACGAGATGGTCAGATCCGGCAGCAGCGCCGCCGCTTCGTATTTGCGCATCAGCGCCACGTTGCGCCGGGGCTGGTTTTCCAGGGATGGGACGCGATCGGCCGGCACCGGCATGGAATAGGCTGCTGCGGCGGGCGAGATATTGTGGCGGAGGCTTGTCATGTGATCCCCTCGGAAGGTTCGTCACATCCGTGCTGGCCCCCACCAACAACGACAAATGGACAGTTTCAATTGCGATTTCCTGACCATGAATAAGTCGCAATCCGTCCGATTCGTCAAAATTGAACCGAATTTGGGGATGTTCCAAATGATAATCCCGCCCAATCGGGCGGGATTGTTAAGATTTGAGGGACATCTTCGCCACATTTGACCCAATCGGGCCTTGGGCCGCGTGGCTCAGGCGCGCCGGGCCTGCGGTGCGGCCTGTTTGCGCCCGGCGACAAAAGCCGCGCGGGTCGCGCCGCGATGCCAGGGCATGGCGGGCTGCTGCTGTTTCGAGGTGGCGATGATGGATTTGATGAATCGGCTTTGCGGTTTCATGCGCGTCGTCCTTGCCTGTCGTCTTTGTCACAAATTGTCTGCAAACCATCCTGATGCCGGATTGGGGCGGCTGTGTGACATGTCCGCGATAATATGGCGACAGCGGCGGCATTGTTTCCGCCGCGCCGGGGTCACATGCGGATGACCGAAATCAGGCGGCCGTAATCCGCCTCTTTGGCGTGGGTGGCGCGGCGATAGGAATAGAAGCGATCCGCGTCGGAATAAGTGCAATGGCGGGTCCACTCGGCCTGCACCCCGACCTCGCGCAGGCGATGCAGGCCAAAGGCGGGCAGGTCGAAATGCACCCGGTCATCGGCGCCGCCCGCGAAAAAGCGGGCATTGGTCGGATCGTCTGCCAGGAAATCCTCGAGGAACTCGGGGCCGACTTCGTAGGCGCGCTGCGAGATTGTCGGTCCGATGACGGCGCGGATCGATTCGCGTTCGGCGCCAAGGGCGATCATGGCGTCGACCGTTGCCTCGAGCACACCATCGCGCGCCCCGCGCCACCCGGCATGCGCCCCGCCAATGACGCCGTTTGCGGAATCGGCGAACAGCACCGGCTGGCAATCCGCGGTCAGGATCGCCAGCGCCAGCCCCGGGGTCGCAGTGACCAGCGCGTCGGCCTTTGGCCGCGGGTCGTCCAGCGGGCCGGCAACGGTGACCACGTCGGGCGAATGCACCTGGTGGACGGTCAGCAGGTTGTCGGGCGACACCTCCATCGCGTCGGCGACGCGGGCGCGGTTGATCGCGACCATTTCCGTCTGGTCGGTCGATCCCGCGCCGCAGTTCAATCCGGAAAACACCCCCGAGGACGCCCCTCCGCGGCGGGTAAAGAACCCGTGGCGAAACGGGGCCAGGCTGTCGGCGGTGATGATTTCAAGCGTCATGGTTCCAGTCCCGGCGGCGGAGTCGCGCCCTGAGGATAGAGCGCGAGGGTTTTGAACAGCGAACCCATTTCGGTGGGGTGCGTCAACCGTCGATGTGCGGCAACATGCGAAGACAGCGCGGCCTCGCCCATTCCGGTGGCAAGGGCCTGCGCGCGGGCGGTGATGCCCAGGCGTTCCAGGAACACGCCCTGCGGGGTCAGCCGGGAATGGGCGGCGGGGGCGGCGGCGCGGGCCAGTGCCTCAAAGTCGACATGGGCGGTCAGGTCCGCCTCGCCCGGCTGGGCAAAGGGATCGACGGGCAGGTGCTGGCGCAGCGCCTGAAGCGTGTCGCCCAGCGAATGCCAGTCGCCATAGTCGATGATCAGCGCGGCGCCACCATGCTGCGCGATCCTGGCTCCGATCTGACCGGCGATGGCGCAGGCCGGGGCGCAGGTTTCGACGATGTCGCCGTCGTGGGTGTCGGCCAGCCGGTCGTCCAGCGCGGATTGCGCGGCGGCGTCGGTGAGCCCGGGGATCAGCAGGCCGTCCTGCACGCCCACGACCTTTTCCCGCCAACCCTGGCCTTCGCGGCAGAATTGCCGGATCGGCAGGGCGTCAAAGAATTCGTTGGCGATCAGGAACAGCGGGGCATCGGGCAGGCTGTCGATCGTGTCGTGCCATTGCGGGGCAAAGGCAGCAAGGCGCTGGGCCTGCGCGGCGCGCAGGATGGGCGAGGCTTCGACCAGGTGCAGCGACAGGGCGTCGTGAAAGCCCGGGACCGCGCGGGTGGCGCGCAGGGCGTCCTGCATCAGGGTGCCGCGTCCGGGGCCAAGTTCGGCCAGCACAAAGGGGGTGGGGCTGCCCTGGTCGATCCAGCTTTGGGCCAGGGACAGCCCGATCAGTTCACCGAACATCTGGCTGATCTCGGGGGCGGTGGTGAAATCGCCCGCGGTGCCCAACGGGTCACGGGTGCTGTAGTAGCCGTGCTGGGGGTGCATCAGGCACAGCGCCATGTATTCGGACAGCGACATCGGGCCGCTGGCCGCGATCTGCTGGCCAAGAAGTTTCGCCAGCGGGGTCATCGGCCGTGCCTTGCGGTCCAAAGGGCAACGGCAAGACCGCCGAAGATCATCGGCAGGGTCAGCAGCTGCCCCATGGTCAGGCCATGGCTGCCCAGTTGCAGGGCCAGCCCCAGCGGGTTGGTGTCTGTGACGAACTGGGCATCGGGTTGGCGGACGAATTCCACCAAAAAGCGGGCAAGGCCATAGCCGGCAAAGAAGACCGCCGCGATCCGGCCGGGATGGCGCAGTGCGCCGCGCCGTGCCAGGACCAGCAGAACAAGCCCCAGCACCAGCCCTTCGAGCCCGGCCTCGTACAGCTGCGAGGGGTGGCGCGCGCAAAGCGTGCCCGCGGCCTGCCCGCAGTCCTGCGCGGCGGCGCCGGGAAAGACCACCGCCCAAGGCAGATCAGAGGGGCGGCCCCAAAGCTCGGCGTTGATGAAGTTGGCAAGACGTCCCAGCAGCAGGCCCGTGGGCGCGGCCAGGGCGACGATGTCGGCGGTCGAGGCCAGAGGCGCCTTGCTGCGCCAGCAAAAGTGCAAGACCGCCGCCATGACGCCCAGCAACCCGCCGTGAAAGGACATGCCCCCGGTCCAGACCATCGGGATTTCCAGCGGATGCGCCAGGTAATAGGCGGGCTGGTAGAACAGCACATAGCCCAGCCGCCCGCCGATGATGATGCCAAGAATGGCCGAGGTCAGCAGGTCTTCGATTTCCGAGGCGGTCATGGGGGCGGTGTTGTTGCGCCAAAGCTGCGGGCGGCGCACGGCCCAAAGCGCGATTCGCCAGCCGATCAGGATGCCGGCGATATAGGCCAGCGCGTACCAGCGCAGCGCGAACTCCATGCCGAAAAGCGAGATCGAGAAAAGCTCGGGCGAGAGATCGGGAAAGGTGATGACGGCGTGCATGCGTCCTGTTGCCTCTGCTTCTTTGGTCAGGTCAACCTTGTGACCGGTGCCTTTGGAGACCATATATGGGGGGAAATGCAACGCCGGAGTGTCCCAATGCAATCGCGCAACAAGGTTTTCGAAGATATTTCGCAACTCATGACCAATGCCATGGGCGTTGCGCAGGGGGCGAAGAACGAGGCCGAGACGGCCATGAAGTCGATGATGGACCGCTGGCTGGCGGACCGCGATTTCGTCACCCGCGAGGAATTCGACGCGGTGCGCGCCATGGCGCAGAAGGCGCGCGAGGAAAACGAAGCGCTGAAAGCGCGCATCGAGGCGCTTGAAAAAGGCAGCTGACCAGGGCGCTGGTCGGCGCTGGTTCCTGCGGAACGGCGCCCCGCCCACCGTCCCATAGACCGCCAAGCCGCGTCTGTCGCGGCTGGCCTTGGGCCTTGGCGCCCGGAATGCTGTTTGACAGTTGGATCCCCCCTGCCGCAAATGCACCCGGACTGAAGACGCCGATCAAAGGGGGACGCCATGTTTCTAGGACTGGATCTGGGCACATCGGGGCTGCGCGCCCTGTTGGTGAGCGATGCGGGCGTGCCGATTGCCTCGGAGAGCGAAGGCTATGATGTCTCGCATCCGCGCGCGGGATGGAGCGAGCAGGACCCGGCGCATTGGGTCAAGGCGCTGGATGCCGCCGTTGCGCGGCTGAGGGCCTTGCATCCTGGGGAAATGGCGGCGGTGCGCGGGATTGGCGTGTCGGGGCACATGCATGGCGCGGTTCTTTTGGACGCGCAGGGCGCGGTGATCCGCCCTTGCATCCTGTGGAACGACACGCGCAGCCATGCCGAGGCGCGCGGCCTGGACGCCGCGCCGGGTGTGCGTGATCTTTCCGGAAACATCGTCTTTCCCGGCTTTACCGCGCCCAAGCTGCTGTGGGTCGCCAAGCATGAGCCCGAAGCCTTTGCGCGGGTGGCCAAGGTTTTGCTGCCGGCGACCTTTCTGAACCACCATCTGACCGGTGATTTTTTCGCCGACATGTCCGACAGTGCCGGGACATCCTGGCTGGATACCGGGGCGCGGGGCTGGTCGGATGATCTGCTGGCCGCTGGGGGCATGCGCGCCGATCAGATGCCGCGCCTGGTCGAAGGCAGCGAGGTGGGCGGGACGCTGCGCCCTGCGCTGGCCAGCGCCTGGGGCATGAGCAGCCAGGTGATCGTCGTGGGCGGCGCCGGGGACAACGCCGCCGCCGCCTGCGGTGTGGGGGCGATGCGCGACGGGCAGGGATTCGTATCGCTGGGCACCTCGGGGGTGTTGCTGACCGGGCGGGATGGCTATGCGCCTTTGCCCGCCTCGGCGGTCCACACCTTTTGCCACGCGGTGCCGGGGCAATGGTACCAGATGGGCGTGATCCTGGCGGCGACGGACAGTCTGAACTGGTTGTCGCGGGTGACAGGCACCAGGCCCGCCGATCTGGCGCGAGAGCTGGGCGCACAGATCAGCGGGCCGCAAAGCCTGCGGTTCCTGCCCTACCTGTCCGGCGAACGGACCCCCCACAATGACAGCAAGATCCGCGGCGCTTTCCTGAACCTGGGGGTCGAACATGACCGCAAGGCGATGACGCAGGCGGTGATGGAGGGCGTCTCCTTTGCCCTGCGCGATTGCGCCGAGGCGATTGGCCAGACCGGCGCGCAGCTGGGCGGGCTGTTGGCGATTGGTGGCGGGGCGGCCTCGGATTTCTGGGTGGAAACGATTGCCACGGTGCTGGGTCTGCCGCTGGACCTGCCCGAGGCTGGCGATTTCGGCGCGGCGCTGGGCGCGGCGCGGCTGGCCATGGTGGGGGCGGGCGAGGGAACGGTGGATCAGGTCATGACGCGCCCGGCTGTGGCCCGGACCATCGCGCCAAGGGCCGAACTGGTCGCGGCCTACCAGGACGCCTATGAGGCCTATCGCGCCAGCTATCCGGCCATCAAGACGCTGGGCTAGGCGCGCGGCGGCACAAGCTGCTGCACGATGCCGACGCCGATCAGGTAAAGCGAGGTCGCGATCAGCCCCCAAAGCGCCCAGCTTTCGGGGTGGAAATTGATCCAGGCCGCCCATCCGGCGAAAAAGGTCCAGGCCAGCGCGATGGGCAGCGACAGGCTGCGCCAGCGCTCGGTGCGCACCGGGTGGATGAATTTCAGCGGCAGGAACATGGCGAGAGAAAGCACCGCCACCAGCGCCAGGATGATCCAGAAGCTGGGCTTGATGGCGAACAACACCAGCACCAGCATGTTCCAGCAGCCGGGAAAGCCGTGGAACGAATTGTCTTCGGTCTTCATGCGGCTGTCGGCGAAATACATCGCGCTGGCAAAGGTGATCACGATGATCGCGAACCAACCTGTCCAGCCGGGCAAAAGCCCGCTTTGGAACAGGGCAAAGGCCGGAATGAACACATAGGTCAGGTAGTCGATGATCAGGTCAAGCAGCACGCCGTCAAAGCGCGGTGCGTTGGTTTTGACATCGTATTTGCGCGCCAGAGGTCCGTCGATTCCATCGACAAAGAACGCCACGACCAACCAAAGGAACATGATCGCCCATTCGTCCTTGGCGGCGGCGAGCAGGGCCAGCATGGCGAACACCGCCCCCGAGGCGGTCAGAAGGTGAACGCAAAGCGCGCGCTGTTGAATGTTCATCCTTCCCTCATGCGGGAAATTTCGGGCGTTTGCAATTGGTCTGGCGGGCTAGCCGACGTCCGGCGGGCTGTCCATCTGCGCCGCAAGCGCTGCAAGGTCCGACCCAAAGCCATCGGTCAGCCGTGCGGCAGCGCGTTTGCGCACGTCATCGGGTTTGTTCTGCCCCAGTTTCCAGGTGCTTTGCACGTCGTCGACATGCAGGCGGAATGGCAGGATCATGCGCAGGAACCGCCGTGTGGTGTCGTCGGTCATCTTGTCCATGGTCCAGGGGGCCTTGGGCAACAGGCGGGTTTCGAAAAAGGCGGATTGGCGCGCCAGCATGTCAGGCAGGGTTTCCTGCGGCAGCGGCTCCAGCGTGCCGATCAGGTGCACGGCGATGTAATTCCAGGTCGGCACCTGGTCATCGACGCCGTACCAATCGGGCGAGATATAGGCATCGGGGCCGGTGACAGACAGCCGGGCAGGGCCAGTCGCCTTGCAGATCGGGTTGGAGCGTACAAGATGCAGGTCGGCGTGGCCGCCATCCTGCGCCAGCAGGAACGGGATGTGCGACAGCAGCGGCACGGGGTCGCCGTTGACACAAAGCGTGCCAAAGGCGCGGGTGCGCGCAAAGTCCAGCGCCAGTGTTTCGGGCGTCTTGCGAAAGGCCGTGTTGGGGTGCATCAGGCCTCCAGCTGCGTGCCGCGGTGGCCCGTGATGCGGGCCGTGACGATCTGGCCAACCGGCTGCTGCATGCCGAACGTGACCTCGGTGAATTGTTCGGTTCGGCCCATGTCGGGCGCCTCCATCAGAACCTTGTGAGTCTGGCCTGTCTGGGCGGCAAGGTGGCGTTGCACCTGTTCATCCCCGGCGGCGCGCAGGCGGGCAGCGCGGTCCTTGATCGTCGCGCCGTTCACCTTGCTGGGAATCTTGGCGGCGGGCGTGCCGGGGCGTGCCGAATAGGGAAAGACGTGCAACCAGGTCAGGTCGCAATCGGTCACCAGTTTCAGCGAGTTTTCGAATTGCGCGTCGGTTTCGGTGGGGAAACCAGCGATGATATCGGCGCCAAAGGTCATGTCGGGGCGCAGTTTGCGCGCCTCTTGGCAGAAACGGATGGCGTCGTCGCGCAGGTGCCGGCGCTTCATCCGTTTCAGGATCAGATCGTCGCCGTGTTGCAGCGACAGGTGCAGGTGGGGCATCAGGCGTGGTTCCGATGCGATGGCCAGCATCAGGTTGTCATCCGCTTCGATCGAATCGATCGAGGAAATGCGCAGGCGCGGCAGATCGGGGATCAGGCGCAGGATGCGCATGACCAGATCACCAAGGCGCGGCGTCCCGGGCAGGTCAGCGCCCCAGCTGGTCAGATCGACACCGGTCAGCACGACCTCGTTGTAACCCTGCTGGACCAGCCGCTTGATCTGGTCGACGACAACGCCCGCAGGCACGCTGCGCGAATTGCCCCGGCCATAGGGAATGATGCAAAAGGTGCAGCGGTGGTCACAGCCGTTCTGGACCTGCACATAGGCGCGGCTGCGGGTGCCGAACCCGTCGATCAGGTGGCCAGCGGTTTCGGTCACCGACATGATATCGTTGACCATGACGCTTTCGGTTTCGCCGATGAAGTCGGGGCCGAGTTTGGACCAGGTCTCGGGGGCCATTTTTTCGGTGTTGCCGATGACCGCGTCGACTTCTTCCATCGCGGCAAAGCTGCCCGGGTCGATCTGCGCGGCGCAGCCGGTGACGATGACCTTGGCATTCGGGTTTTCACGCCGAAGGCGGCGGATTTCCTTGCGGGCCTTGGCCACGGCTTCGTTCGTGACGGCGCAGGTGTTGACGATCACCGCGTCCTGAACGCCGGCCTGTTCGGCCAAGGCCTTCATCGCCTCGGTTTCATAGGCATTCAGCCGGCAGCCCAGCGTCGTGAACTTGGGCGGGTTCATAGCGCGGCCATAAAGGCAGGGGTGAACACGCCGTCAAAGACGTGGGCGGTGGCGCCGGTCATCCAGACGCCATCCTCGCGCCAGTCGATCCACAGCGTGCCGCCGTCCAGATCGATCTGCACCTTGCGCCCCGTCAGACCCCGGCGCGCCGCTGCCACGGCCGTGGCGCAAGAGGACGAGCCAGAGGCCATGGTGATCCCCACGCCGCGTTCCCAGACCCGCATGCGCAGGTGGTCGGGGGCGATCAGGCTGGCGACCTGAACATTGGTGCGCTGCGGGAACATCGGGTGATGTTCGAACCGCGGGCCGAAGTCCTCGAGATAAACCGCTTCGGCGTCCTCGACGAAAAAGGTGCAATGCGGGTTACCCATGCCAGTTGCGGTGGGGCGTCCCTCGATCGGCAGTTCCAGTGTATCCATGGCCTGCGCCAGCGGAATTTCGTTCCAGACCAGTTGCGGCGCGCCCATGTTGACCGAGGTCAGCCCGTTGCTCGCGTCGCGCGCAAACAAGGTTCCGCGCTGGGTGGTCAGGGTCAGGCTGTCCTGCCCGGTCTCATCCATCAGGAAACGCGCGATGCAGCGGGTGGCGTTGCCACAGGCCCCTGCAGTGGACCCGTCGGCGTTGTAAAACACCAGATGCGCGTCGCCCTTGTCGGTCTGTTCGATCACCGCCAGCTGGTCAAAGCCGACGCCCATGTGCCGGTCAGCCACCGCGATGGCCAATGCCGGGGTCACCTGAATACCGGGCACACGGGCGTCGATCACGACAAAGTCGTTCCCCAGCCCGTGCATCTTCATGAAGGGCAAGCCCGTTTCGCGCGTCTTTTCCATGCTTGCGCATATACGCCCGCCGACGCGGCGAATCCAGAGCCGACATGGGCAGGGAAGGTTCAGGGCGATTCCTTGCAAGGGGTCAGTTTTCGACGAACGGCCATCGCGCTGATGGGCCGCCGGGGCCGCCCAGGCAAAATCCGATGCGATCGGGCCCGGTTTGCTGCCTTGGCCCAAAGCTCATGAAAACCGGGCGCCCGGTATCCTTGTATGGCCTTGGCTGCATTCTATCAAAAGTGTTGATTGCGCAGGAAGTTTCAAACTTGTGCGAAAAAAGCAAAGGATGGGGTTGACCCTTTCCCGGCTTATTCTTAAAGACCCCGCTTAGTGGGCCGTTAGCTCAGTTGGTAGAGCAACTGACTTTTAATCAGTGGGTCGCAGGTTCGAATCCTGCACGGCTCACCACTGACACCGACATCGTGAATTTCTTGACGCCCGGCCGCCCGGTTCAGGCGCGAACCATGTCTGGCCGTTTGCCCTTTGCTTTTCCCGACCTGTCGCCGCAGGGCTATGATCTGCCCCGTGCGAGCGGGCTATAGCCCCAGCCATCCGGTGCTGACGGCAAATTCGGACGGTGGCAAAAGGCTGAGCGGGGTTTGGTCCTGCGCCACGCAATCGTGATCCAAAACCGTGTTGGCACCGACGGCGATCCGGTGTGACGGGAACCCGTCATGCGACCCGACAACCCGATATTGCCATGTGCCGCCGTGATTGCGGAAACTGACGATGAACTCTCCGTCGATTTCAGGCGAGGGCACGACCAGCGGATTGCCCCCCGCCACGTAAAGCCGCACACCGTGGCTTGCGTCGGGGACGTCTACGAAAGCGGCGAAAAGGTTGTCGTTCGACAATTGCAGGGTTGCCGTGTTCAGCGCGGTCGCGCCGGGCCGAAGGGATTTGTACCAAGTCGGCTTTCCTGCGACGTCCAGCAGGTCCTTTCTGGCGTATTCGCGGGTTGTTCCCCAGCTTCGGGTCAGCACCGTCAGTGAACCGGGCCCATTCACCGACAGGTCGATCTGCGCCTCGAGCGTGGATTTGCGGCCGCCGTTGAACCCGGTTCCCGCACCGGGTAGCGCCACGGCCTGCGACGGGATTTCGGTGATGTAGCGGATGGTGACGTTCATCGGCAAAGCGCCCCTTGTTTCACGGTGTCATTTCGGGATCGATCCATCGGACGGGCAAAGCTCGGGGATCGGCTCCAATTCCGGGAGCGATTCGACCGTCAGGGTGATCTTTGCGCGTTCGTCCTGCACCGGCGCGAACACGATGGTCGAGCCGGCGGCTGGCCGTGTCGATAGAACCTTGCCGCGAACACCCCTGACATAGGAACAGGAATAACGGCCAAGGCGTTGCCATTCGGGCAGGTTGACCCGCTGGTCGACGATTGTTCCGACTTCGAAACCCTTTTCTGCCAAGGTGGCCCTGGCCGCTTCGATCGTGCTGCCCGTCACGTCGGGCAGGATTGTTCCGCCAGCGGTCCAGATCAGCATTTCGGTATCGTCTTCGATCGGTGTTCCGGCGGGGGGCACCGTCTGGACGATTGCCCCCACCAGGACCGCGCGGGGCAGGAATTCGGCCGCCAGCCCGCAGCGGCGCAATTCAAGACTGGTTTCGCGATAGGATTTGCCGGTGAAATCCGGTGCGATGCGCTGGCTGGACACCACGACATTTAGCGTCGGCCACGACGGCGGGTCCGCCAGCGGGGCCATGCCCGCCGATACGATGTGGCCCGCGCGGACACAGTCGGGTTGTTCCGTGATGCGGATCTTGACCAGCTCCATCCCTGTGCATTCCTTCAGCCTTTCGACCGTGGCGCGGGGTTGGCCCGCCAGGCGGGCAAGTTGCCGGTCATCGGGTACAAAGACGCATGTGTCCTGGTCGACCTGTTCCAGAAGGGATTGCGCCATTGAGGGGCCGGGCATGGCACAGGCCAAAGTGACAGCCAGGGCGAGACTTGGGAAAACCCTGCGCATCATGGTTTCTCCTTCAGGACGGCGCCGGAGGGGCTGCGGTCATCGGTCAGGCACGCGGCCTTGAAGCCAAGCACCTCGAGATCGACAACGATGTCCTTGGTCGTGGTGGCGGGCGCAGGTTTGGCAGGCTGGCCGGAACCGGTGGCAGTGCCCGCGCCGAAGGTGTCGAAAAGCCCGCCTTCGGGCACAGGGGCCGCCGCCGCCAGCCCATAGGAGAAAGTGCCCCGCTTGGTCCAGTTTTCGTCGCGGTCGGAATAAACCGGCAGGTCGGCATAAAGATAGCTGGCAAAGGATGTGGGCGCGGCATTGGTGGCGCGTTGCAGGGCCAAAAGGTTGACCATTGCCACGGTATGCCCCGAATTCCCTTCGGCCTCTGGTGACAGCAGGGGGCCGTCGCGCAGGACAAAGGTCTTGCCTTGCCACGGCAGATCGACCGAGGCACTGCCGATCCGCAACAAAAAGGCCGAGGACAGGTTGGGGCAGACCGCGGCACGCTCGGCCGTGGGCAAGAGGTCGAGCGCGACATTCAGCGAAAAGGTATGCGCGCGGCCTTCTGGATCGTACAGGTATTTGCAGCGATCCGCGGTGACGGTGGCCAGATCTTCGGTGACATCCGCGCCATTCTTCTGGAAGGTCAGCGAAAGGGTGGTTTTCAGCGGTGTCTTGAGGTTGCAAGACACTTGAAGGTCGACGATTTCGACACCCGCGATGTCCTGTTGGTCCAGATCGGGCAGGGTGTTGGCGGCAACGGGCGGCTTGGCGGCGTCGCTGGCGCTGCTGTCTTGCGCGGCGGCCAACCCGGCAAGGCATCCGGCGATCACGGCCGCCGACAGAACCCGGGACGGCATGACCCCGCCCATCATTCCAGCCCCTGCGCCAGCCCGGCAGACAGCCCAGCCAGAACCAGCGTCGATGGCTTCAGATCAAGGGGTTTGAACTTTGCCTCGAATTCCGCGCCGCATACCGGATGGGTCAGGTCGCGCTGGCAGATGTCGCGCTTGAAACGCTTGGCGACCATGTTGGCGTGAAAGCTTTTGAGGTCCTCGGTGACCAGGTCCACCAGTTCCCAGCTGGATTGCCCCTGCGGCAGGGTCGCGCCGGGAAACAGTTTCCACAGGCGTCCCTGGTAGTGTCGCCCAAGATCGGACCAGAAGATCGGCTTGGCGGCCAGAAAATCCTGCGACAGGGCAAGCGCGTCATCTATGGCGGTCTTCAGGTAACCGCTATCGGAATTGCATGTTGCCAGCGTCTTTTCCGTCTTGGTCCTGAGAGCCGCAAGATCGGCCTCGCTCAGGTCTTTTGCCCCGATGCCAACCGCGCTTTCGATCCGGGCCTTGGATTCCAGCGTCTCTTCGGATGGCTCGAAGGCGGACAGGAAGCTGGCGAATTGCGCGCTGCGCTGGGTCTGGGCGTTGTCCTGCATGCCCGCCAAAAGCCGTTCCAGAACGTCGCGGTCGGTCTGGTTGACGTCCTCGTCCAGCAGTTGCTGGACAAGGTCTTTGTAGGGTGCGCTGGCGGCCTCTTGCGCTGGTGACCCTGTCAGGATTGCGCGCTGCTGCGCCTCCAGTGTTCGTCCTGCGGCCTTGTCGCCTGCGGCCGTTTCCGCGGCCGCGTTGCTTGCATCCAGCAGCAGGTTCGCGTCCTGCAGGGCCGACTGGCACAGCCGCAGCGCTTCGGACATCTCGCGGTTCAGGGCAAGGGCGCGGTCGTTCATCGCGATGTAGTCGTCCAGCGGGTGCAGGAACAGCGGGATGTTG
Organism: Tropicibacter oceani; assembly: GCF_029958925.1. NCBI lineage: Bacteria > Pseudomonadati > Pseudomonadota > Alphaproteobacteria > Rhodobacterales > Roseobacteraceae > Pacificoceanicola > Pacificoceanicola oceani. The sequence continues at coordinate 277,137 of NZ_CP124616.1, read as the reverse complement.
CGCGCGACATTGCTGTCGGTTTCCGGGCTGGCGATCTGATCGACATCGTAGTTCTGATACCAGTCCGCGATGTCCGAGGTTTCGTTCACCACGTCCCGGACAAGGAAAAAGGCGGCGATGGAATCCAGCAGGTCGACAGCCTGCAGCCCGCCAGCCAGCGGGCTGTCGTCCAGCTTGGAATAGGGAATGACCGCGATCCGGATCGGTTTGGGATTGGCGGCGGCATCGACGGGCAGTTGTTGCAGGCTGGTGCGCAACCCGGGCAGGTCATAGGCAATGGCCGCAGCCCGCCCGCCCGAGCGGTAGACGTTCACCTCGGTCCGTTCGCTGCGTTCGATGGCCTGCTGGTTCTGGGCAAAGCTGCCCGAGACCGAGAAGATCCCGCCGATGGTCGCCTTGATCCCGGCCTTGATCTCGGCCACCGACTCGGCGTCGCTTTTGGTGAAGGTCAGAAAGGCATCGACCTGCGCGCCGCTGACGATGGCCGCGATATAGCCCTGGCCGCAGTGCTTGATGTTGTTTCTCAGCGCGACGTTCTTGAATTTGACGCCGGTGTTTTCGCCTTCGGTGGTCGGGGCGGCGGCGCGGGTGATGCCGTTTGTTGCGGCCTCTTTCAGCGTGTCGGGCAGGGTGGCGATCCCCGGCAGGCTGGCGCCCATCTTGTAGGCAAAGGACGGCCCCGCAAACAGCGATGAATTCGTGACATTGGCGGTCAGAAGGAACTTTGACGTGTCGATCGAGAAGTTTTCCTTCGAATAGAAATCCAGCTTGGCCGATGCCTTGACCAGCGCCATCTTGAGGCTTCCGCTGGCGTGGATGCGCGATGACGCGTTGATCGTGGAGTGGGAAGTCACCTCTTCGAAGCGATAGGTGACTTCCTGGGAGGGGTCCTGCACCGGTACGAAATCGACGCAGACCCCTTGCGTGGGCTCGTCCGTCACAAGGTTATAGCCCTGTCCCAGAACGACCCCCTGTTCGGGGTAGTCGATCCAGATCAGGTCCTGGTTGCCCTGTGCCGCCGCGGGGCTGACGCCAACAAGGCCAAGCGCAAAGCCCAGGGCAAGGGATGGAAGACGCAGCAATGCGCCGCCATTGAAAAGGGTTCTGGACGTGTCGAAGGTCATGCCGCGCGCTCCGAAGGAAAATAACTCAACAATATCCGCAGGGTGCATTCGAGGGCCTGTCGGGTCAAGGTTTTTCCGGACAGGCGGCGGGCGCTGCGCCGTTCCTCCGGCGGGACATCGGTTGGTTGCCATTGGGCGGGCGCGCACCGGCCGGCGAAACCGGGCGGAATTATTTCCAAGGGCCCCTTGTGGCGCCTGAATGGCCTGCTCATCTTTACGACAGCGAACCGGGCCCCGCTGACGACGCAGTGTCGTGATGTCGGATCGCACCCCTGCCTGCCCGGTTGCCTGTCAACCGCTGCGCGGCGGGACATGCAGGACGTTGAAATGACCGCAAATGCGCGGTGGCGATCCAATTCCAGCCCCTTTCTCCGCACTTCGGGCGCGGTTTTACGCCCTTTGACCCGCACGGCCCCGGATCCCGTGCTGGCCGATGCCTGTGACCTTCCCTTGCGCTCTACGAGGATCTGAATGGACTTTCTTTTTGTGTTTGCCGGGCTCCTCGGCCTTTTGTTCGGGGGCGAGGCGCTGGTGCGCGGCGCCACGGGCGCGGCCCGGTCGCTGAACATGTCGCCGATGCTGATCGGGCTGACGGTGGTTGGCTTTGGCACGTCGATGCCGGAAATGCTGGTTTCGGTCGATGCGGCCCTGCGCGGCGTTCCGGACATCGCCGTGGGCAATATCGTCGGTTCCAACATCGGGAACATCCTGTTGATCGTCGGGGTGTCGGCGCTGGTCTGGCCGATCCGCGTTTCGGGGGGCAGCCTGCGCCGGGATACCGCCGTGATGCTGGCCGCCGCCTTGGTGCTGTTCGTTCCTTTCTCCTACGGGATGATCAGCCGGCCGGTGGGCGCCGTGCTGTTTGCCAGCCTGATCGGATACCTGGTCTGGGCTTACAAAAGCGCGGACACGCCGCCGGACGATCTGGATGACGTGCTGCCCCTGCCGATCTGGCGGGCCCTGGTTTGGCTGGCCATCGGGTTGGTCGCCTTGATCGTCGGGGCGCGGTTCCTGATCGACGGGTCGGTCAGCATCGCCCGCAGTTTCGGCGTGTCCGAGGCATTCATCGGCCTGACCATCGTGGCGATCGGCACGTCGTTGCCGGAACTGGCGACCTCGTTGGTGGCGGCCTTTCGTCGGCAATCGGAAATCGCCATCGGCAATATCGTCGGCTCCAACATCTTCAACGTGCTTGGCATCCTTGGCGTCACGGCGATTGTCGCCCCGATCCCGGTCGCGGCACGGTTTCCCGCTTTTGATTTGCCCGTCATGGTTGCGGCGACTGTTGTCCTGACGGCGCTGTTGCTGCTGCGCCCATCCATCGGGCGGATCACCGGTTTCGGACTGCTGACTGCCTATGGGCTGTATATCTGGGCGGCGCAGGGCTGAGGTCATGCCGCAGATGTGATCGCACAATGCCCCGGTTCGGCGCCTATTTGACGATCAGGCGCCGGCAAGTCTTGACCCGTGATGCCGAAAGGGGAAGAAACACCAAGGAAAGCCCTGAGTCTGAACCGTTCGGTTCAATGCGACCTGCGGCGGCTTGGGTTTTGACAGCCCCAGCCCGCGGCGCTACCAAGTATTCAGGAAATTGCGTTTGATGTATGGAGCGACTGGCGATGAAGCTGACCGGAATGAACAGGACCATTCGCCAGGGGGTCCGCCGCCTTGTGACCGTTGCTTCGATCTCGGTTCTGATGGCGGGGACCGCGATGGCCGAAAACCTGGCCGATGCGCTGACCTCGGCCTACAACCACAGCGGGCTTCTGGAACAGAACCGCGCGGTGTTGCGCGCAGCCGACGAAGATGTGGCGATTGCCATGTCGGCGCTGCGCCCGACGCTCAGCTGGTCTGCCGAGATCCAGCGCCAATTCGGGTTCAACTATTCCGCCAGCTATCGCGGCCGCATTTCCAATACCGAATCGACGGTTGCCCTGATCGCCAGCTACACGCTGTATGATTTCGGCAAAAGCCAGCTGGGTATCGAAGCCGCCAAAGAGGTCGTTCTGGCCACCCGCGAAACGCTTGTCTCGATCGAACAGCAGGTTCTGTTGCGCGCGGTTTCCGCCTTTTTGAACGTGCGCCGGACGCTGGAAATCGTCGGGTTGCGGCAGAACAACGTCCGGGTGATCGAAACCGAACTGCGCGCCGCCCGTGACCGGTTCGAAGTCGGTGAAGTCACCCGCACCGATGTCGCCCTTGCCGAAGCCCGCCTGGCCGCTGCCCGCAGCGCGCTGGCCGCATCGCAGGGGGATCTGGATATCGCCCGCGCCGAATATACCGCCGTTGTCGGCAAGAAGCCCGGCAACCTTGTCGCGCCCAAATCCCTGCCGCGTCTGCCCGCACAGGCCGAAGGCGCTGCGACGGCCCTGCGCCTGCACCCCGACCTGATCAGCGTGCAGCACCAGATCCTGGCGCTGGAACTGCTGGTCAGCCAGGCCGAAGCGGCGATGAAACCCACGGTTTCGCTGTCGGGCCGCCTGGCGGCGACCGACAACTTCAAGGATCCGACGAATTCGCGCATCGGGTCCATCACCCTTGGGGCCAGCGGCCCGATCTACCAGGGCGGCCGCCTGAGCGCCGAAGTCCGCAAGGCGCGCGCCCGCCGCGATGCCGAACGGGGCAACCTGCACACGGTACGCCACGCGATCACCCAGGACGTTTCGACGGCCTATGCGACGCTCAAGGTGGCGGCAGCCAGCATCGAGGCCAGCAACCAGCAGGTTCGGGCCGCAACAGTCGCCTTCCGCGGCGTTCGTGAAGAAGCCTCGCTGGGGGCGCGGACAACCTTTGACGTGCTCGAAGCGGAACAAGAGCTTTTGGATGCGCAGTCGGGGCTGATTTCGGCAACCATCGACCGCCATCTTGCGGCCTATCAGGTGCTGGCTTCGCTGGGCATGCTGACCACAGAACACCTCAAGCTGAACGTGGTGAAATACGACCCGGCCGAATACTACAACCTGGTCAAGGACGCGCCGACCGCCCGCAGCAAGCAGGGCAAGCAGCTTGACCGCGTTCTGGAGCGCCTTCAAAAGCAGTAAGGCTCAGGTCAGCGGGATCGTCATTTCGCGGATCAGATCGGTGGTCGCGGGGGTTGTCCCGCGCCACCAGGCAAACGCCTCGGCGGCCTGTTCCACCAACATTCCGACCCCGTCGGCCAGCTGCGGCACACCCGCCTTTTGCGCCGCCTGCAGAAAGGGCGTCAGCCCTTTGCCGTAGGACAGGTCATAGGCCAGCGCGCAGCCGTCAAAAACCCCGTCGGGCATGGTCGGGCAGCTGCCGCCCAGACTGGACGAAGTGCCGTTCAGCACGATGTCATAGCCCTTGGCGCGGACCGGGTCGCACAGCACGATTTCGCCGTGGTCCTTCAGCATGTCACAGATCGCCTGCGCCTTGTCGACGCTGCGGTTCAGCAGCGCGAATTCCGCCGGCCCGGCCTGCAGGAACGGCAGGGCCGCACCGCGCACGGCGCCGCCGGCCCCCAGCATCAGGATGCGTTTGCCTTTCAGGGAATGGCCCAGGTTGTCCTGGATGTCGCGCAGCAGGCCGACACCGTCGGTGTTGTGCGCCTCGATCCGGTTGCCGTCAAAGCGCAGCGTATTGGTCGACCCGGCCATGCGCGCGGCTTGGGTGTGTTCGGTGGCCAGGGCATAGGCCTCCAGCTTGAAGGGGGCGGTCACATTGCAGCCCCGACCGCCTTTGTCGACAAAGGCGCGCAGCGCATCGGCAAAGCCATCGACCGGCGCTTCGATCTTGACATAGTCCATGTCCTGCCCGGTCTCGGCGGCAAAGCGCGCGTGGATCATCGGGGATTTGGACTGGACGACGGGATTGCCGAAAACGGCGTAATGGTCGGTCATGACGGGCCTCCTTGGCGGGCAAATGACGCGATCCGCTGCGGGGCGTCAATGCCGGATCATTCCTTGCCTTCGGCGAGGTCCCGAAGGATGGGGCAATCGGGCCGGTTGTCGCCCCGGCAGGCATGGACCAGATCGCTGAGCGTCCGGCGCATGGCCTGCAACTGCGCCAGCTTTTCGTCGATCCGGGTCAGGTGTTCCTCGGCCAGGCGTTTGACATCGGCGCTGGCGCGGGTTTCGTCCTCGTACATCGCCAAAAGCGCGCGGCAATCCTCGATCGAAAAGCCCAATTCGCGGGCGCGGGCCAGAAAGGTCAGCTTGTGCAGGTCGCTGTCGGAAAAGGCGCGATAGCCGTTTTCGGTGCGGTTCGGGCGGATCAGCCCGATATCCTCGTAATACCGGATCGTCTTGGTCGGCAGGCCCGAGCGCCGCGCGACATCGCCGATGTTCATGCCGGGGCCTCCTGCAAATCGCGGGTCCGTGCGCCGGGTTGATCCTGCATCGGGGACATGGCGCGCAGCCGCAGGGCGTTGCTGACCACAAAGACCGAAGACAGCGCCATGGCCCCCGCCGCCAGCATCGGCGACAGCAGCCAGCCGGTCAGCGGATAGAAAACCCCGGCGGCCACCGGGATCAACGCGACGTTGTAGCCAAAGGCCCAGAACAGGTTCTGGCGGATGTTGCGCATCACCGACTGGCTGGCCGTGACCGCGTTGACCGCGCCGGACAGCTCGCCGGAAACCAGCACCACGTCGGCGCTTTCGATGGCGACGTCGGTGCCGGTGCCGATGGCCAGGCCCACGTCAGCTTCGGCCAGGGCGGGGGCGTCGTTGATGCCATCGCCGCAAAAGGCCACGGGGCCAAAGCGGCCGCGCAGGTGTTTGACGGCCTCCAGCTTGCCCTCGGGCAGGACCTCGGCCTCGACATGGGTGATGCCCAGCTCGGCGGCGATGGCCTGCGCGGTGGCGCGGGTGTCGCCGGTGATCAGCGCGATTTCCAGCCCCCGGGCGCGCAGGGCATCCAGCGCCGCCCGCGCGCCGGGTTTGATGCGGTCGGCGACGGCAAAGCCCGCCGCGATCCTGCCGTCGATGGCCACCAGGGCAGGGGTCTGGCCCTTGGCCTGCATCGAGTCGAGAGCGGCGGCCAGCGGGGCCAGGTCGATGCCTTCGCGGATCATCAGGCGGGGGGCGCCGACCAGCACGATCTTTCCATCGACCACGGCGCGCAACCCGTGACCGGGGATCGCTTCGGTCTCGGTGGCTTGCATCAGCCCCGGCCCGGCGGCCCTTTCAAGCGCCCGCGCGATGGGGTGTTCAGAGCCTTGCTCGGCGCTGGCGGCCAGGGCCAGCACCTGTCCGGTGTCGAACCCAGGGGCCGCGACCGAGGCGGCCAGTTCGGGCCGCCCTTCGGTCAGGGTGCCGGTCTTGTCAAAGGCGATGACCTTGATTTCGTCCAGCCGCTGCAGGGCGTCGCCCTTGCGAAACAGCACGCCCATCTCGGCGGCGCGGCCGGTGCCGACCATGATCGAGGTCGGCGTCGCCAGCCCCATGGCGCAGGGGCAGGCAATGATCAGAACGCAGACCCCGGCGACCAAGGCAAAACTGAGACCGGGACCAAAGGCCAGCCACGCCAGCACCGTCAGCACGGCCAGGGCGATGACCGCCGGCACGAACCAGCGCACGACACGGTCGGCCAGTGCCTGTACCGGCAGGCGGGCGCCCTGCGCATCCTCGACCAGGGCGATGATCCGGGCCAGCATGGTGTCCGCGCCAACGGCGGTGGCCCGGAAGGTCAGCGCGCCGCTGCCGTTCACGGTGCCAGCGACCAGGCCCGCGCCAGCAAGCTTTTCCACCGGGACGGGTTCGCCGGTGATCATGCTTTCATCGACATAGGACCGTCCGGTCAGAACCGCGCCGTCCACCGCGATGCGTTCGCCGGGGCGCAGGTGCAGGATGTCGCCCGCGACGACCTGATCGACCGGCAGTTCGATCACGGCGCCATCGCGTTCAACCCGCGCGCTGTCGGGGCGCAGACCCACCAGGCGGCGGATCGCGGCGCCGGTGCGGCCCTTGGCGCGGGCTTCCAGAAAGCGGCCCAGCAGGATCAGGGTGACGATCACGGCGGCCGCTTCGAAATAGACGTCGCGGCTGGCTTGGGGCAGCAGGGTGGGGGCGAACAGGGCAACCGTCGAATAGCCCCAGGCCGCCAGCGTGCCCAGCGCCACAAGCGAATTCATGTCCGGGGCGCCCTTGGCCAGCAAGGGCAGGCCAATGCGGAAAAACCGCTGGCCGGGCCAAAGCAGCACAAGCGTGGTCAGGACGAATTGCATGGCCCACCAGGCGGTCTGGCCGATGGTGCCGTTGATCCAGTGGTGCAGGGCGGGGATCAGGTGCGATCCCATGACGCCCAGGAAAACCGGCAGGGTCAGGGCGGCGGCGATGGTCAGGTCACGCTTGAGGGTACGGGTTTCGGCGGCGCGCCGATCCTCGGTCTCGGCGCGGGCATGGTCGGCGACGGGGCTGGCAGGATAGCCCGCGGCGGTGACGATTTGCGCCAGTTGCGCGGGTTCGACCGCGCCGGCCATGGCGGTGATCTCGGCCGTTTCCGAGGCAAGGTTGACGCGCGCCTCCAGAACGCCCGGCACGGCGGTCAGGGCGCGTTCCACACGCCCCGCGCAGGACGCACAGCTCATGCCCTGGATGGTCAGCCGGTGATGCGATTGCGCCGCCGGATAGCCCGCCGTCTGCAGGGCGCTGCGCAGCGCGTCCGTTGCTGCGGTGCCTTCGACCTGCGCCATGCGGGTGGCAAGGTTGACGCGGGCGTCGGTGACACCGGGAACCGCAGCCAGGGCGCGTTCGGCCCGGCCGACGCATCCGGCGCAGCTCAGCTTGGTGACTTCGAAACGAAGGATTTCCCTGGCCATGGTGGCCCCCTGACAGTGACAGTCTTGCCCTTCAGATAGGGCTTCCAGTCACTGGAAGGTCAAGGGGCCCGCCTGCGGCAAATACGGTCAGGCGGTGACAAAGTCGTCGCGGGTATAGCCCTGCAGGTACAGCAGCGCGGTCAGATCGCCGTGGTTCACCCGGCAATCGCTTTGTTCCTGGACCATGGGTTTGGCGTGCAGGGCGACGCCCAGACCGGCGCGGCCCAGCATGCCCAGATCATTGGCGCCGTCGCCGACGGCGATCACGTCGGCCTCGGCGATGCCGATGCGGGCGCTGATCTGTTCCAGCGCCTCGATCTTGGCCTCTCGGCCAAGGATCGGACGCGCGACCGCGCCGGTCAGTGCGCCGTTTTCGATCAGCAGCGTGTTGGCACGGTTTTCGTCAAAGCCCAGCAGCCCCGAGACGCGCGTCGTAAAGGCCGTGAAGCCGCCCGAAACCAGCGCGGCATGGCCGCCGTTCGCCTTCATCGTGGCGATCAGCGTGCGGCCGCCGGGCATCAGGGTGATGCGGTCCTGAACGACCTTGTCGATGACGCTTTCGGGCAGGCCCTTGAGCAGGGCGACGCGTTCGGTCAGCGCACCTTCGAAATCCAGCTCGCCGTTCATGGCGCGGGCGGTGATGTCCTTGACGTGGGCGCCGACACCCGCCTCTTCGGCCAGCTCGTCGATGCATTCCTGCTGGATCATGGTGCTGTCCATATCGGCCAGAAGCATCTTTTTGCGGCGGTTTTCAGCGGGGATGATGTTCAGGTCAACTTGATCGGCGACCGAGGCGCGCACCTGCTCAAGGTTGCCGGGGATCTGTTCGACCGGGAATTCCGCCGCCTCGTCCGCGGACAGCCAGCTGGCCATGCCGCCCCCCCATGCGTTGCGCAGGTTGTCGACCAGGGCGGGATCAAGCGCGCCGGGTTTGGCGATAAGCGAGACGATGAACATGGGAAACCCTTTCGGCATGGATTGCGCCGGGCTTTTGCCATGGGCAGGCGCGGCGGTCTAGGCGAATTCCCCCTGGCAGAACCACCCCGAGGACATGGCCCCGCCATGCGCATAAAACAGCCACAGCCTTTCGCCCTTGTCGGTTTCCACCCGCCAGTAATCGCGCGGCCCGGACCGCCATTCGGGATCGTCCAGCCACCATTCCGGCGCGATGCGTTCGGGACCGGTGGCGCCCTTTGGTGCAAAGTCGCGGCCGCGCCAGCGAAAGCGCTTGGGCAGGGCGGGGGTGTCGGGGGCATGGACAGGTTCGGGGCGCCACAGCTGCAAGGGCCGGCGCACCGGATGGCGCGGCCAGTCCTGCGCCGGTTCCGACCAGGCGGCGGCCAGAACCAGCGCGCCCTTTTCGGGGATATGGCTGTTGCCGGGGTGGCGGCGGGTGATTTCGTCCATCCCGATGCGGGCGCCAAGGCGGCTCAGCAGGTCTTCGGTGGCGGTTTCCAGCCCCTTTTCCTGGCGGGCCTGGCCGCGGGCGGCGGCCTCGGCGTGGCCTGCCATGGTGCGGGCATGGATCGGTTCGTGCTGGATCGCCTCAAGCCGCAGCATGTCGATGCCGGGGCCTGCGTCGATTTCGTCGATCTTCATGCGCAGCAGCGGCATCAGGCGGGCCGGGTCATGGCTGGCCACGGCGGATTTCAGGGTAAGCCACTGCATGGTGTGATCGGCGCGATAGGCTTCGAGCCGCAGAACCCGCGCGCCGCGCCCCCTCTGTTTCAGCCGCTCGCAAAGGTGGCCGGTCAGCCGCGCCAGGGCCTCGGCGACATCGTCGGCCAGGCCGATGGGATCGGGCAGGGACAGCCGGGCGGAAAAGCGGTCGGGCGCGCGGGCCGGGCTGATCGGTTCCGGGGCGCTGCCGGTGGCCTTGTCCAACTGATCGACCAGGCCGCGCCCAAAGCGCCGGGCCAGACCGGCGCGGGGCTGGCCGATCAGATCCGCGATACGGCGCAACCCAAGCCGGTTGAGCTGGTTCTGGGTATGGGCGTCGATGCGCAGGGCGGCGACGGGCAACGGGGAAATCGCGCTCCAGCTTTGGCCGATGCCGGCGATGCATCCTTGCGGCAGGTCCTGGGCGGGGGCGCCGGGGGGCAGGCCGCCGCGTTCCCAATGCCGCCGCTTGCCCGCGCGGGATCTTGTGGCGCGTGCCTCCTGGTCGATGGCGTCGCCGTTGCGGTGGCTGGTGGCGTCCTGGCGGGTGAACCGCGCCAGCGCCCAGGCCGCGCCCAGGGTATCGGCCAGGCCCTGCCGGACGCTCAGCCCCAGGTCGGCGCAGTCCTGCGCCACTTGCTGCATCAAGGCGGGTTCGCCGCCAAACAGATGGGCGCAGCCGGTCAGGTCGATCACCAATGCGTCGGGCGGTTCGGGCGCGACCCAGGGGGAATAGCGCCCGGCCCAGCGGTGCAAGACGTTCAGAAACGCCAGGTCGCGGTGGGGGATCGCGCTGCGGGTGACCAGATCCGCGCAAAGCGCATGGGCATCGCGCAGGGGTTGGCCGCGGTAGATCCCCAGCTGCTGCGCCCGGTCGTTGAGCGATGTGATGACCTGCGCCTGCGCCTCTTCGCCGACCACGGCAAAGGGGATATCGGCCAACCAGGGTTCGGCCCGGATCAGGCGTTCGGCGCCAAGGCGCGGAAACCAGAGCGAAAGGATACGGCGGTGACGCATGAGAGAACCGGCAGTTTGTTCTCTTTTTGTTCTAGCGCCAGGCGGGGGGCGAGTCGAGTCCGCGAGGTGAATGGAATTTCAGGCTGAAATTCTGGTCACGCCCTAGGTCGTTTCCAGGCAGTGACGGCGAAAGGCGCGTTTGAGCATGTCCAGCTCGGCGCGCAGCAGTTCGACCTCGGCGCGGATGTCGTCGCCCAGAACCTCTCCGGCGATCAGGGTAAAGCTGTCCAGAACGGTTTCGGCATTGGCATCGAGAATCAGGAAGGTCTGCACGCCATCGCCCAGGGCATCCAGCGGCACGGGGATTTCTACCACCCAGCGCCCGGCTTGGCTGGTCTGCGACACGGTCACGCCGCGCACCGGCTGGTCGCGCAGGGTCACCGCGATTTCGGGGCTGCCGGCATCCTTGGCCTTGGTGGTCAAAAGACCCTCCCATACGCCTTCGCGAAAGCGGGTCTTGGTCAGTTCGAATTGGCTCATGACGGTATCCCTGTCACAGTTCGGCGCGTTTGCGGCGGCTGAAGGTCAGATCCCGCAGGATCACCTGGTTCATCTGCGGACCTTCAAAGATCAGGTCCAGCCACATGCGTTCGACGCGCTTTTCGTTCAGCTTGGTATAGGCCAGGTCGAATTCGACGCGAATGTCGTCCTGGTGCAAGGGCAGTTCGCGCACGATCTGTTCGGTGTTCGGCCCGTGCTTGATGTTCAGCCGTGCAAAGATTTCGAGCCGCTTTTCCATTTCGACGATCGTGTCGATCCGGATCAGGTGCTTGCGCGTCAGGCCGCGGCTGGCCTCTTCGGGCAGGTCGATGGCCAGCGACAGGTAAGAACCGTCAAACCGGAACACGTCCAGCCGCAGACCATAGGCGGCAAGGTCCGCCTCGCGCGTGTTGCGCAGCTGGCGCAGGGTCAGTTCCGACTGGGCGCAATCGTGGAACAGCGTCGCCTGCTTGCCCAGCATGCTTTTCGACTGGACCGAGGACATCCCCGGCGTCGGCAGCGGACCGCACCACAGCTCCGGCCGCCAGGCCCAATCGGCATCTTCGGGGCGCGGAAAGGCCTGGTTGCCGATCAGCGGCAGGGCAAGGCGGGCATCGGCCACATGGATCAGCTGGTCGACCTGCGCCTTCAGCTTGCGGGCGATGCTGCGCTGCTGGCGCAGTTCCGGCAAATCGGTGTCAGGGGCGGCCTTGGCCATCTGCGACCAGCGGCGCAGCGCGCCAAGCTGCACGGCGCGTGTCAGAAACCCCTGCTTTTCGCCTGCCATGTGGTGCCCCGTTTTCTTCCAGATACGTCCTGGGGCCTTGCTGACCCCTTTCGAGTATTATGGCAAATCCTTCCCATCGAATAAACGCCCAAACAGACCTTTGTTCGGTCCCGGCGCTGCGGTGCCCCTTGTGGTCCGGGCGGGAGCCGCCTGCAGGCTGAGCGTGGCGATCTGCGCCTTGACCCGGGCCAGCATCGTACCGCCCTGCTGCGCGGCAAAGGCGCTGTCCTTGGGGGCATAAAGCGCAAGGCCGACCAGGTGCCCGTTCTGCACGAAAGCGCCGCGCCAATGGCGTTGATCGCCGCCCTCCAGGATGGTGTCGCCGCCGCGATCCAGGTTGGCGGTGACGAACCCGGCCGAGGATTCGCCGCCCAACAGCGCCGCGCCGGTGGCCTGGGCCAGGGCTTCGGGGCTGGGCAGATCGTCGTTGGCGCCCTTGGGGCCGACCGTCACGGTGATCAGCATGGGTTCGGCCCAGGTGCCGACCGCGCCGCCCGACAGGATGCGGCACGAGGCGATCAGGGCAAAGCCGCGCCCGGGGCGCGACTGCACTGTCTTGGGGTCCAGGCAATAGCCTTCGGGGCCGGCAACCACCACATCGCCGCCGGCAAGGCGGGCCTTGGCCAGGGGCATGGGCATCCTGGGGCGCGTCTGCCCGGAGGCATCGGTTTCCCCGGGCTGTGCCAAAAGCCCCGCAAGCGGGCCTTTGGCCCGGGGCCCCTTGTCGGCATCGGGGTTTGAGGCGGGCACCGTATTCCCACAAGCGGCCAGCACAAACCCGGCAAACACAAGACTTGGAAAGATCGGTGCCCGCATCGGATTACAGATCCGCGTAGATGTGCTTTTCTGCAGAGGCGCCCGGATGGGTCACGGCGCCCTTGTAGGTTTCGCCGACCAACTGGGCATATTTCCACAGCGCGCCCGAGGCATAGATGGTTTCGCGCGGGCCTTTCCAGTTGGCCTTGCGCTCTTCCAGAACCTCGTCACTGAGGTCGACGGACAGCTCGCCGGTGATGGCGTTGATGGTGATCATGTCGCCATTTTCCAAAAGCGCGATGGGACCGCCCTGCGCCGCTTCGGGGCCGACGTGACCGACGCAGAACCCCCGGGTCGCCCCCGAGAAACGGCCATCGGTGATCAACGCCACCTTCTTGCCCATGCCCTGACCGGACAGCGCCGCGGTGGTCGCCAGCATTTCACGCATGCCGGGGCCGCCAGCGGGGCCTTCGTTGCGGATGACGATGACTTCGCCTTCCTTGTATTCACGCGCCTTGACGGCGGCAAAGGCGTCTTCTTCGCATTCGAACACGCGGGCCGGGCCGGTAAAGGTCTGGTGCTGGGTCGGGATGCCCGCGACCTTGACGATGGCGCCCTGCGGGGCAAGGTTGCCCTTCAGGCCGACGACGCCGCCGGTCTTGGTGATCGGGTTGTCGATCGGATAGATGACCTTGCCGTCGGCTTCGCGGGTGACGCGGTCAAGTTCCTCGCCGATGGTCCGGCCCGAGGCGGTGACGCAGTCTTCGTGGATCAGGCCGGCCTTGCGCAGCTCTTTCATGACGACGGGCACGCCGCCAACGTCGTACAGATCCTTGGCAACGTACTGGCCGCCGGGCTTGAGGTCGACGAAATAGGGGGTGTCCCTGAAGATGTCGCAGACGTCCTCGAGGTAGAATTCGATCCCGGCCTCGTGTGCGATGGCGGGCAGGTGCAGGCCGGCATTGGTCGAACCGCCGGTGCAGGCCACGACGCGCGCGGCGTTTTCCAGCGCCTGACGGGTCACGATATCACGGGCGCGGATGTTCTTTTCCAGCAGGTCCATGACCGCCTGGCCCGACGCTTCGCCGTACTGGTCGCGCGATTCATAGGGCGCGGGCATGCCGGACGAGTTGAACAGCGCAAGGCCGATCGCCTCGGAGACGCAGGCCATGGTGTTGGCGGTGAACTGGCCACCGCAGGCGCCCGCCGACGGGCAGGCGACGCGTTCCAGCATGTCCAGCGCGGCATCGGACATCTCGTGGTTCTGGTGGCGGCCGACGGCCTCGAACATGTCCTGAACGGTCAGGTCGCGGCTGCGGAAATCGGCGGGGATCTCTTCGACCTGGGGCGCCTTGCCCGGCAGGATCGAGCCACCATAGATGAATACGGACGGCACGTTCAGACGCACCATGGCCATCATCATGCCGGGCAGGGATTTGTCGCAACCGGCAAGGCCGACGATGGCGTCATAGCAATGGCCGCGCATGGTCAGTTCGACGGTATCGGCGATGGCTTCGCGCGAAGCCAGCGACGAGCGCATGCCTTCGTGGCCCATGGCGATGCCATCGGTGACAGTGATGGTGGTGAATTCACGCGGGGTGCCAAAGCCCTGCTTGACACCCATCTTCACGGCCTGTGCCTGGCGGTTCAGCGCGATGTTGCAGGGGGCGGCTTCGTTCCAGCAGGTGGCGACGCCGACCAGCGGCTGATGGATCTCGGCCTCGGTCATGCCCATGGCATAGTAATAGGACCGATGCGGCGCGCGCTCGGGGCCTTCGGTCACGTGGCGGCTGGGCAGTTTGGATTTGTCGAATGGACGCTTGAGCATGACGGCTCCTCCCGGGGAATGGATCTGGAATTTGGCATACCGAACGGTCGGCCGCTGTACAAGCGTTCTGGACAGTGCGGGCGGGGTACAACCCCGCCCTGCGACGGCTTTGCGCCCGCAGGGGGCACCGCAAGGCAGTTCCCCGCTGCCTAGCCCGATCCGATCAGCGCCCCGGCGGCAAAGACCAGCGCCCCGCCGACCACCACCTGGAAGGCGGCGCGCAGGAAGGGCGTTTCCATGTATTTGTTCTGGATCCAGGCGATGGCCCAGAGTTCCACGAAGACGACGACCATGGCGATGATCGTCGCGGTCCAGAAATGCGGGATCAGGTAGGGCATGGCGTGCCCCAACCCGCCGACCGCGGTCATGACGCCTGCCGCGATGCCGCGCTTGATTGGCGATCCGCGCCCCGAAAGCTGCCCGTCGTCCGACGCCGCCTCGGTGAAGCCCATGGAAATCCCCGCCCCGATCGAGGCCGCCAGGCCCACAAGGAAGGTCGTCCAGGTGTCCTGCGTCGCAAAGGCCACCGCAAAGATCGGCGCCAGCGTCGAGACCGAGCCATCCATCAACCCCGCCAGTCCCGGCTGGACCCAGGTCAGGATGAACTGGCGGTGCGCCGTGGCGCCTTCGCGTTCGCGGCTGTCGTCGTCCAGGTGTTCGCGTTCCAGCCGTTCCGCCGAATACTGGTGCCCGGCTTCGGCCGCCGCCAGATCACCCAACAGCTTGCGCGTCGCAGCGTCCGAACTGCGCTTGGCCGCCTCGAGGTAAAAGCGTTCGGCATCCTGCTCCATGGCCGAGGCCTCTTCGCGGATGCGCTCCAACGGCAGGTTCTGCGTCAGCCAGACGGGGCGGCGGGCGTAATACCCGGCCACGTGTTCGCGTCGAATCAGCGGGATCACCTCGCCAAAGCGTTTGCGGTGCATGCTGATCAGGGCCTGCCGGTGGGTGTCCTCTTCTTCGGCCATGCCGTCGAACACTTTGGCGGTATCGGGGAAATCCGCGCGCAGCATCTGGGCGTAGGAACGATAGATCCGGGCGTCGTCCTCCTCTGAGGAGATCGCCAGTGCCAGCACCTCTTGTTCGGAAAGGTCCTTGAAGTGACGGCGTTGGGTGAAAAAGCGCATGATCGTCCCTCGATTAGAATAGTTCTAATTTAAAGGGCCGCGCCAAAGGTTCAAGCATCAAAATGTGAACCGATCAGTTTAGAATCATCTTGAATTCTGTACCGATTGGTTTAGTTAGGTGAACAGATTAGTTCAGTTGGAGTGAAAAGAAATGAAATCCCTCGCCTTGGCCCTTGCCCTTTCCATCGGCGCCTCTGCCGCGATCGCAGGCGTTCCGACCATGACCCTGCCGGACCTGACCTTTCCGCCCGCGCAGCCGGATGTGTCCACGCAGGGTTGCCTGCCGACCCAAGGGGGCGTATCGCCCTGCAAATGACGGGCCGCGCTTGCCGGAACTGAACCGTCTGGTTTATGATGCCGGCATGGAAAACCACAATGACAACTGAGGCCGTGGTCCGCAAAGGGCGGAAATACGATCAGGTCCTTGAAGGCGCGCGCGACATCTTTTTGCGCGACGGTTTCGAAGGGGCCAGCGTCGATGACATCGCCCGTGCGGCCGGGGTCTCGAAGGCCACGCTATACAGCTATTTCCCGGACAAACGGCTGTTGTTCATGGAAGTGGCGACAGACCAATGCACCCGCCAGGCCGAAGAGGCCCTGGGCACGATGGACTTTTCCAAACCGCCGCGCACCGTCCTGAAAGAGGCCGCGCGGCGGTTCCTGTCCTTCATCTATTCCGACATGGGGCAGCGCATCTTTCGGATCTGCGTGGCGGAATCCGACCGGTTCCCCGAACTGGGCCGCCAGTTCTATCAAAGTGGCCCGCAAACCGTGCACCGCGCGCTGGTCGCCTATCTGGCGCAGGCCCAGGCACGGGGCGAAGTGTCGATCGACGATCTGAACCTTGCCGCCGACCAATTCGCCGAGCTGTGCAAGGCCGACCTGTGGCCCAAGCTGATCTTTGGCATCCAGGTCCAGTTCGATCAGGCCGATGTCGACCGGATTGTGGATGGCGCAATCGACACCTTCATGGCACGTTACGAAACGTGACAAAGCCCCCTTTCGGGGCGCAAGGCCAGGAAGGACGCAGATGGACATCAAATCGGAAAACAGGTGCTTTGGCGGTGTGCAGGGGGTGTATTCCCATGCCTCTGGCGCGACCGGGTGCGACATGACCTTTGGCCTGTTCCTGCCCGAGGACGCGCGCCACATCAAGGTGCCGGTGCTGTGGTTCCTGTCCGGTCTGACCTGCACGCATGAAAACGCCATGACCAAGGCCGCCGCCCAGGGCTGGGCCGCCGAGGCCGGTGTGGCGCTGGTGTTTCCCGACACCTCGCCGCGCGGCGAGGGCGTCGCCAATGACGATGCCTATGATCTGGGGCAGGGCGCCGGTTTCTACGTCAACGCCACGCAAGACCCCTGGGCGCCGCATTTCCGTATGTGGGATTACATCGCCGATGAATTGCCCGCGCTGCTGGGCGACGAATTCGCCATCGACCTGGACCGTCAGGCGATCACCGGCCATTCCATGGGCGGGCATGGCGCGCTGACGCTGGCGATGAACCTGCCGGACCGGTTCGCCAGCGTTTCGGCCTTTGCGCCCATCGCGCATCCGACGCAAAGCGACTGGGGCCGCAAGCAGTTCGGCGCTTACCTTGGCCCCGACGAAAGCACCTGGGCGCGCCATGATGCGACCCTGCTGATGCGGGACCGGGGCTTTGACGGGCCGGTGCTGATCGACCAGGGCAGCGACGACAATTTCCTGGACTTGCTGAAACCCGAGGCCCTGTCGCAGGCCATGGCGGCGCGTCGTCAGGAAGGGACGTTCCGCATCCAGAAGGGCTATGATCACAGCTATTTCTTCATCTCGACCTTCATCGAGGATCACATCGCCTTTCATGCCGAGGCACTGCACGCGTGACGACCCTGTTCATCGACGCCGACGCCTGCCCCGTCAAACAAGAGGCCGAGCGTGTGGCCACCCGCCACAAGATCTCCATGAAGCTGGTCAGCAACGGCGGGCTGCGGCCCCCGGCCAATCCGCTGGTCGAAACCGTGATCGTGCCCGAAGGACCGGACGTGGCGGACATGTGGATCGCCGACCGCGCGAAAACCGGCGATGTGGTGGTGACCTCTGACATGCCGTTGGCGGCGAAATGCGTGGCCTCGGGGGCGCAGGTGCTGCGCCACGACGGGTCAATCCTGGACGAACGCAACATTGGCCAGCAACTGGCGATGCGCGATCTGATGGTTGACCTGCGGTCTGCCGATCCGTTCCGGCAGGGCGGCGGAAAGGGGTTCACCAAGGCCGATCGCAGCCGGTTTCTGGATGCGCTCGAACGCTGCCTGCGCAAGGCAAAAGGGGCCGCGACATGACGATCAAGGCGGTGGTTTTCGACATCGGCAACGTGCTGATCGAATGGCAGCCCGAACGCTATTACGACGCGGTGATCGGCAAGGACCGCCGCACCCGGATGTTCAACGAGGTCGATCTGCACGGCATGAACGACCTCGTGGACACCGGGCATGACTTTCGCCAGACGATTTACGACTGGGCCGAAAAATACCCGCAGTGGCGCGATGAAATCCGCATGTGGCACGACCACTGGCTGGACCTTGCCAAACCGGCGATCCCGCATTCCGTGCGCCTGCTGCGGGCCTTGCGGGCCAAGGGCATACCGGTCTTTGCGCTGACCAACTTTGGCATCGGCACCTGGCAGATCGCCACGCCGGTCTATGACTTCCTGAACGAATTCGACCGCCCTTATGTTTCGGGGCAGATGGGTGTGATCAAGCCTTCGCCGCGCATCTACCAGATGGTCGAAGAGGACAGCGGCATCGCCCCCGGGGCGCTTTTGTTCACCGACGACCGGGCCGAAAACATCGCCGCCGCCCGGGCGCGCGGTTGGCAGGGGCATGTCTTTGATGGCCCGCAGGGCTGGGCCGATTGCCTTGTCGCCCACGGATTGCTGACCCAAGCCGAGGCCGCATGAGCAACGCCTCGGTCATCGCGACGCTTGCCGGTTTGGGCGCGCTGTCGGTGCCCATGCTTCGCGAAGGTCTTCGCAAACCGATGAACGCCCGCGCCCGCGAGGCCGCGCCGGGGCAATTCGCACAGCTGTCGCAGGGGATCACCCACTACCAATGGCTTGGCGCAGCAGAGGGCCCGGTTGCGGTCTGCGTGCATGGGCTGACGACCCCGTCCTTTGTCTGGCGCACCCTGGCTGAGGATCTTGGCGCCATGGGCTTTCGCGTGCTGGTCTATGATCTGTTCGGGCGCGGGTTTTCGGACCGGCCGCGCGGCCCGCAGGGCGCGGCGTTCTTCACGCAGCAGCTGGATGACCTGCTGCGCCACGAAGGCGTTCGGCAGGACATCACCCTGATCGGCTATTCCATGGGCGGAGCCATCGCCACCAGTTTCGCGGCCGAGCATGGCCACCGGTTGCGCCGCCTGATCCTGCTGGCGCCGGCGGGCATGGGCCACGATCTTGGCAGGCTGGCCGCCTGGGCCGTGGATTGGCCGGTGATCGGGGACTGGGCCTTTCACCTGGGGTTTCCGCGCAGCCTGCTGGACGGGATCCGCGCAGACGCGGCCCGCCACCCCGAGGCCGCAGTCCTGCAACCGCTGCTGGAGGCCGAGCTGACCTATCGCGGTTATTCCCGCTCGGTTCTGGCCTCGCTGCGCGGGATATTGCGGGCCACTCAACCCGATGAACACCGCCATATCGCGCGGCAGGCCCTGCCGGTCACGGCGATCTGGGGCCGCGATGATACGGTGATCCCGATCCGCGCCATGGCGCAGCTGACGCAATGGAACCGCGACGCCCGCAACGAGGTGATCAAAGGCGCTGGCCACGGGTTGCCCTATACCCACAAGGATCACGTGATCCAGGCGATCCGGGACACCTGGGTCGGACCGGTGGTCTGACCGCTATTGCGCGGGCAGCGGCATGCGGGGTGCGTTTTCCCGCACCGGCAGATGCACCAGCGCGCTCAAGGCGCCGACCCCGACGCCGATCCACCACACCAGCGTGTAGTCGCCATAGACGTCGTACAGCCGTCCGCCCAGCCAGACCCCCAGGAAACCGCCCAGCTGGTGGCTGAAAAAGACGATGCCATACAGCGTGCCCATGTAGCGCAAACCGTAAAGATGCGCGATCAGCCCGCTGGTCAGCGGCACGGTCGCCAGCCACAGGGCACCCATCACCGCCGAAAACACCAGAACCGAGGTCGGGGTCATCGGCAGGGCGATGAACAGGGCGGCGGCAATGGTGCGCGCCGCATAGATCCCCGCCAGCAGGAATTTCTTGGAAAAGCGGTTGCCCAGCCACCCGGCCGTCAAGGTGCCGGCGATGTTGAACAGCCCGATCAGGGAAATCGACACCGCCCCCAGCGCCGAGGTCGTGGTGATCCCCAGCCCGTGCAGAATGCCGCCAGCGGCGATCGGGCCGCACATTTCGGTGACAAAGGCGGGGAAATGCGCGGTGATGAAGGCCAGCTGATAGCCGCAGCTGAAAAAACCAAGAAAGATCAGCCCAAAGGACGGGTCCCGCGCCGCCCGGCCCAGGATCTGCCCCATGCTTTCCTGCAGTTCGATCTTTGATGCGGCGGGCGCGCGCATCAGCGGCAACATCAGCAGGGCGCCAAGGATCAGCGCTGCAAAGACCAGGAATACCGATTGCCAGGGCATCATGGTCAGCAGATATTCTGCCAGCGGAGCGCCGACGACCTGCCCGCCGCTGCCCGCGGCCGTGGTGATGGCAAGGCTCATCGACCGGTTTTCGGCGCTGGAGGCGCGGCCCACGACCGCCAGGATCACCCCGAACCCGGTGCCCGCGATGCCAAAGCCGACAAGGGTTTCGGACAGCTGCATGGCTTCGGGGGTGATGGCGCGGCTCGACAGGACCAGGCCCGCGGCATAGACCAAGGCGCCCAGGATGATGGCTTTGCGGTCGCCCACCTTTTCCGCCATGGCCCCAAACAGCGGCTGCCCGATCCCCCAGGCCAGGTTCTGGATCGCGATGGCCAGGCTGAATTCGCTGCGCAGCCAGCCGAATTCCTCGGCGATCGGAATCTGGAACACGCCGAAACTGGCGCGGATCGCAAAGGACACCAGGATGAT
Organism: Tropicibacter oceani; assembly: GCF_029958925.1. Taxonomy (NCBI): domain Bacteria; kingdom Pseudomonadati; phylum Pseudomonadota; class Alphaproteobacteria; order Rhodobacterales; family Roseobacteraceae; genus Pacificoceanicola; species Pacificoceanicola oceani. The sequence goes on along the minus strand of NZ_CP124616.1, from coordinate 256,520 downwards.
CAGGCACCCGACGATCAGGACCGGGGTGAACAGGGGCGCGCGCGTCTGCATGGTGGAACTCCTTCAGAGGAACATGCTTTAAAGAACCGGCGCCATTGGTCAAATCAGAAAACCTTGCCTGAAGGATCAGCAAAACTGATGTGCATTGCCCCACTACACAAATCCTGCCGGGCAGGCTAAGGCCCTTGCCATGAAAAGCGTTCAGGAAACCTATGACGCCCGCGTTCTAGAGGGCCGCATCAAGGAAGATGACGCACAGCGTGCGGCCCTGCCGCAGCTGGAGCGTGTGCGCGCGGAATTGGCCGTGCCTGTCAAGAAGGGGCTGTTCCGCAAGGCGCCGAAACCGCCAGAGGGATTGTACCTGTGGGGCGGTGTCGGGCGCGGCAAATCCATGCTGATGGATCTGTTTGTCGATACCTTGACCGTGCCCGCGCGCCGCGTGCATTTCCACGCCTTCATGCAAGAGGTGCAGGCCCAGATCCACCAGCTGCGCAAAGAGGGCGTCGAGGATCCGATCAAGCCGGTCGCCAAGGCGGTCAGCGATGCGGTGCGGGTGCTGGCCTTTGACGAAATGCAGATCACTGACATCGCCGATGCGATGATCGTCGGGCGGCTGTTCCAGCACATGATGGACGCGGGCACGGTGATCGTGACCACGTCGAACCGGGTGCCGGACGATCTGTACCGGGACGGGCTGAACCGGCAGTTGTTCCTGCCCTTCATCGAATTGCTCAAGCAGCGGATGGCGGTGCACGAACTCGCCTCGGACCGTGACCACCGGCAGGATCGTCTGTCGGGCGAACAGGTCTATTTCACGCCGGCCAACGCCGAGTCGCGCCAGAAGATCGACCTGCTGTGGGATGAACTCAGCCACGGCTTCGAGGAAAAATTCACCCTGCGCGTCAAGGGGCGCGATGTGGTGCTGGACCGCTATCACAACGGCATGGCCCGCGCGGCGTTCTTTGATCTGTGCGGTCAGGCGCTGGGCCCGGCGGATTACCTGGCGCTGGCCGAGGCAGTGCGCGTGCTGGTCCTGGAAAACATCCCGCGCCTGTCGCGGCAGAACTTCAACGAGGCCAAGCGCTTTGTCACGCTGATCGACGCGCTGTACGAGGCCCGCGTGCGGCTGATCGCCAGCGCCGCGGCACAGCCGGAAATGCTGTATGTCGAAGGCGCGGGCAGTTTCGAATTCGAACGCACCGCCAGCCGTCTGCGCGAAATGCAGGCCGCCGACTGGGGCCAGTCCTGAAGAAAAAAGAGGATCCCGAAGGATCCTCTGAGACTGCTCGCTGCTCTTGGTCTTGCTGCCTGATCAGTTTGTTTTCGGAATTTTCAGTGTCATGCCGGCACGCAGGTCCGCCGGGCTGGCCAGTTGATCGGGGTTGGCCTCGATGATCTGCATGTAGGCCACCGTGGTGCCGTAAAAGCGGAAGGAAATCCCCGGCAGGCTGTCGCCCTGCTGAACGGTATAGGTTTGTCCGGCGGGCTTGGGCTGGGCCACCGCCGCGGCGGGCTGGACGGGGTCGGCAAGGGCAACACGCTGCGGTGCATCGGCCTTGGGCGCGGGGGGCTGCAGCTCTTTCATGATGCCATAGCTTATGGCGCGCAGGGCATCGATCGCGTCGACGTCGCCTGTGGCGGGCGCTGCGGCAAGCGCGGCGGGGGCCGGTGTCGGGGCTGCCTGGCGGACCGGCTCGGGCTGAACCTGGACCTGAACCGCCGCGGGGGCCGGGGCGACGGGCGCCTGTTGCGGCTGCGCCATTGCCGGTGTCAGGCTGAGAAGGACGGGCTGGGACCGGCTGACTTCGTTGAAATCGACGGCGGGTTCATCCAGCGGCGCAAGGCCAACCCACAATAGCCCGGCCGTGATCGCCAGAAAGCCGGTGCTCAGAACGATCAAACGCATCATCAGCGGATCGCCCGACCAGGTACAACTGTGTCGTGACGCGGCAAGGCGTTGGTCGATGTCATGATCTGTCCCCCGTGGTGCGCCTGGTTCTGGCAGGGTCGGCGCGCTCTACCACAGGTTATAAGCGAATCGGCGCAAACCAGTCAACATCTTGTAGGGGTGTCAAGCCCTAGAGATAACTTCTTCAATCAAACGCAAGACTTAGTGGTCAGTTTGCGGGCAGGATCAAGGTCTGACCGGCCTTCAGATCGTCCGGTCGGGTCAGCAGACCCTGATTTGCGGCAAACAGGGGGCCGGTCATGTTGACGTCGCCATAGATCGTTTCGGCGATCGAAACCAGGCTGTCGCCGGGCTGCACGACATAGACATCCGGCATGGCAGGGGCAGTGGCGGCCACCTGTGCAGGGCCTTCGTTCAGCGACCGGCGCACGATGGTGTGCAGCAGGCTGCCGGGCTGACCGGGGGCCTTTTCACGCCCGGTGGCGTGGTTCAGGTTGGACAGCGTTTCCCAGGTCATCTTGCGCAGCGACTGGTCGTCCAGATCAGCGGCAGGCAGGCTGGCGGTCACGCGCGGGGCGGGGCGCGGCGCGCTGGGCTCCGGCGTCGGGGCCAGCAGGACGGCCTGCGGGATCTCGACCAGGTCAGGGGCGGCGGTCGGTTCGGCCTCGGGCAGGGCGGGTTCCGCCCGGGTCACCGGTTCCGGAAGGGCGACATCGCGCGCACCCCGGTTCGCACCGGGCTGAAAGACCACCAGGCCAATGGTGATGGCGACAAAGCCGACTGCGAAAAGAACCATTCTGATCATGAAAACACCCTTTGCCTCATTGCCCTGACGCGGTGCTCAGGCCCGCTGTCGTCCAGGCCTGCAGGCCGCCTCGGTAATACTTGAGCTTGCTGGCCGGATACCCGGCATCCAGCAGGTCGCGCACGGCGGTGGCCGCGCCCGGCGCATCCGGGCCGCCGGCGAAAATCACCAGATCGTAGGCGCCGGAAAAATCGCCCGCCGAAACGCCAAGCGCGTTCAGCAGATCGTCGCGGTACTGGTTGTCCGGACGCAAGGTCGCGGCAGGAACATTGACCGCGCCGGGGATCGTTTCGGCGGCATAGACATCGGGCAGGCGGGTATCGAGCAAAAGCCCCTGCCCGGACGAGACAAAGAGATCGAGGAAATCCATCAACTCCAACTCGCCGATGGTGGCCACGCCGGTTGCCGCCTGCATCGGTTGCAGGCAACTGGGCGGACAGGCCGGGCCATTGCGTTCGATACTGACCGACGCGCCGTTGAGGGTGAATCGAAAGCTGTCGCGGTCCTCCGAAATCCGGGTGTTTTGCGCGCACACAGGCGCGGCCACTGCAATGGCGGCGACTGCGGTCAGGCAAAGACCTTTGAACATCTGCTCGTCCTCTGGCGGCCAAAAAAGGCCTGCACTTGTTATTGTTTCAGCAAAATATAGGGCAGAGGACGCGAATCAGTCAATATGCTGAGGGGTGACGCAAGGGGTTTTGTCAGGCCAAGTCCCGTATTTGTCAGCCATTTTCCCGAAGAACATGCCCGGCAAGGTAAAGCGAGCCGCAAATCAGCACCCGCGCATCGGGGCAATCGGCCACGATTTCCGACAGTGCAGCGGCCAGGGACGGCGCGCTTTTTGCCTGGTGGCCGCTTTCGCGGGCCAGCAGGGCGGTCTGTTCGGCGGGCAGGGTGTTGGCCTCGCCGGGGATGGAAACGGCGGTCAGGCTTTGGGTCTGCGTCGCCAGCGGCCGCAGGAAACCGCGCGCATCCTTGGTGTTCAGCATGCCGCAGATCAGATGCGTCGGACGCTTTGGCAGGCGGGCCAGATGCGCGGCCAGGGCCTCTCCGGCGGCGGGGTTGTGACCGCCGTCCAGCCACACTTCGGTGCGCGGGGCGATGTCGAACAGCGGTCCGGTTTTCAGGCGCTGCATGCGCGCGGGCCAATAGGCGCGGGTCACGGCGCCCTCATAGGCGGCCTCGCCCGCGTTCAGGTGGCGCAGCACGGCCAGCGCGGCCCCGGCGTTCTGGTATTGGTGCGCCCCGGGCAGATTGGGCAGCGGCAGATCCAGCAGTCCGGTTTCGTCCTGGAACACCAGGCGGCCCTGATCTTCGCCGACGTGCCAGTGCTGGCCATGCGCCAGCAAGGGGGCGCCCAGTTGCGCCGCGCGGGTCTCGATCACCTCGAGCGCGTCGTCCGCCTGGGGGCCGACCACGCAGGGCACGCCGCGCTTGATGATCCCGGCCTTTTCGCCCGCGATCTTGGCCAGGGTGTCGCCCAGGTATTGTTCGTGGTCCATCGAAACCGGGGTCAGCACCGTCACCGCCGGTTTTTCGATCACGTTGGTGGCGTCCAACCGCCCGCCCAGACCGACCTCGAGCAGGGTGTAATCCGCCGGCGTGCGCGCCATGGCCAGAATGGCGGCGCAGGTGGTGATTTCGAAATAGGTGATCGTTCCGCCCTGGTTGGCGGCGTAGCATTCATCCAGAACCGCGCTCAGCGCGTCTTCGGCGATCAAATCGCCGGCCAGGCGGATGCGTTCGTGAAACCGCGCCAAGTGGGGGCTGGTATAGGCGTGGACCTTGTGGCCCGCCGCCTCGAGCCCGGCGCGGATCATCGCCTGCGTGCTGCCCTTGCCGTTGGTTCCGGCCAGGTGCACGACCGGGGGCAGGTCGTTCTGCGGATTGCCAAGCGCATCAAGCAGGCGCCAGACCCGGTCCAGCGTCAGGTCGATGATCTTGGGGTGCAGCGCCATCATCCGTTCAAGGATGACGTCCGAGCCTTTGGTGGTCATTTCGCGGGCTTCTCGGCACTCTTTTCGGCGGGCTTGGCCAGCTCGTCGGGGCCGGGGGCAGGCAGGTCGCCCCAGGTGGCGGGCGGCATCTGCATCAGCATGCGGATGATCACGATCAGCTCGTCACGCATCTGGCGGCGGTCGGTCACGCGGTCCAGCATCCCGTGTTCCAGCAGGTATTCGGCGCGCTGGAACCCTTCGGGCAGCTTTTCGCGGATCGTCTGTTCGATGACGCGCGGCCCGGCAAAGCAGATCAGCGCATTGGGTTCGGCGATCTGGATATCCCCCAGCATCGCATAGGATGCCGTGACCCCGCCGGTGGTGGGGTGGGTCAGAACGACGATATAGGGCAGGCCCGCCTCTTTGAGCATCTGCACGGCGACCGTGGTGCGCGGCATCTGCATCAGGGACAGGATGCCCTCTTGCATGCGGGCGCCGCCAGCGGCGGAAAACAGGATCAGCGGGCGGCCAAGGCGCACGGCCTCGGTTGCGGCGGCGATGATGGCGTTGCCGACGTACATCCCCATCGACCCGCCCATGAAGGAAAAGTCCTGCGCGGCGGTCACAACCGGGGTGTTGCCGATTTCGCCGGTGGCGACCAGCATCGCCTCTTTTTCGCCGGTGGATTTCTGTGCGGCCTTCATCCGGTCGGGATAGCGTTTCTGATCGCGGAAATGCAGCGGATCGGCCATTGGCTCGGGCACCGCGATCTCGGTGAACACGCCGCCATCATAAAGCGACAGGAACCGGTCGCGCGGGGTGATGTGCATGTGATGGCCGCAATTGGTGCAGACATTCAGGTTGTCGCTGATTTCGCGGTGGAACAGCATGGTTCCGCAGCCGTCACATTTCGACCAGAGGTTTTCCGGCACTTCGCGGCGCGAGAAGATCGAATTGATGCGCGGGCGAACGTAGTTTGTGATCCAGTTCATATGCAGCCTGTTCCCGGTTGGTTGCAGCGTGACTTAAGCCCGCTTGCGAGGAAATGCAATCATTCGGACGGCCGCCTTGTCAGCCTTGTCAGCCTTGTCAGCCTTGTCAGCGGCGCAGGGCTAGCCGCGCGGCTAGCCAGCTGACGCCGATCACCGCCAGGTCAATCGGCAGCAACGCCCCCAGCGCCCCGGCGTCCTCGGGGCCGAAGGGCAGGTGGTACAGCGCCAGCCCGGACATGTCCCCCTGCATCGACACCAGCGCCATGGCGGAAAAGTTGTTCACAAGATGCAGCGCGATGGCCGGCCCCAGGGTGCCGCTGCGTGCCGTAAGGTCGGCGGCCGCCAGCCCGAAGGCAAAGGCCCACAGGACAACATAGATGGCGTTGTCCCCGTACATCTGCGGCGCATAGTGCAGGCTGGCGAACAGGGCGGATGGCAGGACAAGCCAGACGCCCGGCCTTTGAAAACGCGCCGCCAGTTGCGATTGAAGATAGCCGCGAAACAGCAGCTCTTCGGACCCGGTCTGGATCAGCAGCGCGATCAGCGTCAGGGGCAAAAGCCGCAGCCAGTCGCCCAGCGGCAGATTGGGCGTGGTGCCCTCGATCAGGCCCCAGGGCGGCAGGGCATACAGCGCCAGCGTCAGGGCCGCCATCGCCACCAGCACCCGCCGGAAATCACCCCAAAAGGCCCGCCGCGGACCAAAAAGTGTGGCTGCAGGCCTTTGGTGGACCAGTTCGGCCGCGACCATGGTGCCAATCCCCATCGCCCCCATCAAGAACAGCAAAACCAACAGACCCGAAGGCGTCGTGGCAGTCTGGATGCTGGAATAGACGTCGAAATAGGTCTGCTCTGACGCGACGACCTGCAAGATCGCGAAAAAGGCGCGGCTGAGTGCATACATGACGATGGCGATCAGCATCAGGCCCAGCATCAGGCGCCAGATTTCAGGTTTGCGGCGCGCATGCAGCACAAGGCGTTCGTGGGGGGCATAGCCATTCATGGCGCCATGATCCGGCCTGACCTGACGCCTGTCAATCGCGGCTGCGGGCGAATTGCCCATTGGTGGTTTGGCCCGCATTGACGCGGCTCCGGCAGCGTGCCACCAAACCACATGATCGAAGTCTTCCTCAAAACCCTGCCCTTCTTTGCCTTGATCGGGTTGGGCTATGGCGCCGCCAAGTCGCGCTTTTTCCCCGAGGAAGCCTCGGCGCACCTGACGAAGTTCGTGTTCTACTTTGCCCTTTCGGCGATGTTGCTGAAATTTTCAGCGAACCTCAGCTTTTCCGAGATTTTCGACCCACGGCTGGCGGCGGCCTACCTGTGGGGGACGGCCTTTACCTATGGCATTGCCATCGGGGTCGCCTTTTGGCGCGGGCTCGACACCGCCACCGCCGCGATCGAGGCGCAATGCGCCGCCATCGGCAACACCGGTTTCCTGGGGGTTCCGATGCTGGCGGTGCTGTTGGGGCAAGAGGCCATCGGGCCGATCATCTTGATCCTGTCGATCGACCTGATCGTGTTTTCGACGCTGCTGACCATCCTTGTCACCGGCACGCGCGGCGATGTCCGCGGCGCGCGCGTGTTCAAGACCGTCGCGCTGGGCCTGCTGAAAAACCCGATGATCGTGTCGATTGCCCTGGGTCTGGGCATTTCGGCCAGCAGCCTGCCGGTCCCCGAGGTGGTGAATTCCTTTTTGTCGACATTGGGCGCGGCGGCCACGCCCGGCGCGTTGTTCGCCATCGGCGCCTCGCTGGCGTCAAAATCGGCCGAGCGGGTCCAGATCGCGGCCTGGCTTTCCTTTGGCAAGCTGATCCTTCACCCGCTGTTCGTCGCCGCGGGGGCCTATCTGTTCTTTCCGGTCGATGCCTACAAGGCGGCCGTCGCGGTTTCGGCGGCGGCACTGCCGGTGGCGGGCAACGTGTTCATCCTGGCGCAGCACTATGGCGTGGCACCCCAGCGCGTCTCGGCCTCGATCCTGGTGTCGACGGCGGCAAGCATTCTGACTGTCAGCTTCGTGATCGCGCTGGTGACCCGCTCGTTCTAGTCGACCCGCCGCACCATCAGCTGGTTGCCGGTGCTTTGCTTGGTCTCAAAGATCTTCATTTCGCGCACCAGATCCGACAGCTTGCGCTTGCCATAGCTGCGGGTGTCGAAATCGGGGTTTGAGGTGGTCAGGAACTGGCCGACATCGCCCAGGCGATACCATTCGTCGTCCTGTTCGATCGCGTCCATCGCCTTGAAGATCATGTCGCGCACTTCGTTCAGGTCGCGCTTGGCCTTGGGTTTGACGCCTTCGGCCTTTTCGGGCGCGCCATCAAGGTTTTCAAGATAGATAAAGCGTTTGCAGGCCTTGCGGAAGGCGTCCGGGGTTTTCTGCATGCCCATGCCATAGACATCCAGCCCCTGTTCGCGGATGCGGCTGGCCAGGCGGGTGAAATCGCTGTCCGAGGAGACCAGGACAAAGCCGTCGAAGCGCCCCGAATGCATCAGGTCCATCGCGTCGATCACCAGGGCGATGTCGCTGGCGTTCTTGCCCACCGTGTTGGCCGGCTGGTGGTGTGGCACCAGTCCGAATTCGGCCTGTACCTTGGACCAGCCCGCCATCTGCTGGCTGGAAAAATCGCCATAGCAGCGCCGCACGCTGGCCTCGCCCAGCCCGGCGATCTCGTCAAAGATCGCCTTGGTGTATTTGGGTGACGTGTTGTCCGCGTCGATCAGCACGGCAAGAAGTTTGTTATCGGCCATTCGGACCCTCGTTGTTCAAAGTCCCATAGTAACAGTCTTTCGCCCGGGTGTCAGGAAAACCGGACTAGGGAAACAGGCCCACCCGGCTTACCGTAACGGCAAGGGGAATGGGGGACTGCACGATGGATTTTAAGGAAACGCAGCCGATTGAAACCGGATTTGCCCCGGTTTTCGCCAGCAAGATCGCGCCGCATATGGGCGGGCTCGAAGATCAACGAAAGACGCTTCAGGGCAAAGGCGCCCGAATGTTCAAGATCGCGCTTGGCCTTGGCGCCGTTTTGGGGGGCGGAGTGATCGCCTATACCGGCGCGTCAGCGGGCGGAATTCTTGGCGGTATCGCGGTGTTTGTCCTTTTCTTGATTGGCGGTGCGATCGCCCGGGGCAGCCAGTCGGCCCGGTACACCGGCGCGCTGTCCGATCTGGTCATGCCTGTGGTCTGCGATTTCCTGGGCGACACGCAATACGATCCGCGCCCCGGCCAGATGTTCCAGCCCGAGGCGCTAAGCACCATGGGCCTTGTCGACCTGCACGATCAGGGGAATTACGAGGACCGCATCAGTGGCACCTACCGCGGGCTTGGCTTCGAGCTGGCCGAAACCCGGCTGACGCAGGAGGTGAAGGAAGCGCAGGGCAAGACCTCAACCAAAGAGGTGTTTGACGGGTTGCTGATCCGCATCGGGCTGCCCATGCATGCGACAACGGATATCCTGGTGACGCGCAACATGGGGCAGGTCGGCGGCGCGGTTCTGGGGTTTCTTGCGGGGGATACCGGACGCGGCATGCCAGAGGTCGATACCGGCCATCCCCCCTTTGACGCTGCCTATGCCCTGCACGCCAAGGACCCGCAGGCCGCCCTGACGCTGATGAAACCGCCGCTTCTGCAGGCGCTGATGGATGTCGGGGCACAGGAATCCGAAACCGGCGCCGAAGGCTTTCGCGCAGCCTTCGAAGGCAGCAACCTGTGGCTGGCGCTGCCCCGCTCGGCGCGGTTCATGGAGTTCGGCTCCATCGACGCCGAGGCCGGGGCCGTCGCAGAGGAACTGCACGGGGTCTTTGCCGACATGGCACTGATCCGCAGGGTGATCGACCGGCTTCTGGACGACTAGGCTCAGACCAGGCTGCGGTACATCACCAAGGCATCGACATAGCCCTGAACCGGGTGGTTGAAGGCCCCCGGCAGGCGGCCGATCACCTCGAACCCGGCGCGTTGCCAGGTGTCGATGGCGCGGGTGTTGGTGCTGACCACGAAATTGTACTGCATGGCGCGAAACCCGAATTCCGGCGCGACCTTCAGCGAATGGGCCAGCATCTCGCGCGCGATGCCCTTGCCGCGCGCTGCGGCGGCGGTGACATAACCGCAGTTGCATACGTGTGATCCGCCGCCCTTTTGATTGCGCACCATGTAATAGGTGCCCAGCACCGTGCCGCCGTCCTCGGCGACAAAGACCCGCCGCTCGGGCCCGAACCAATAGGCCAATGCCTCGTCCTGCGGGATGTCCGCGTCGATGGCATAGGTGTCACCGCCACGAAACACCGGTTCCAGCATGGCCCAGACGGCAGGTTTGTCGACGTCGGTGGCGGGGCGAATGGTAATGCTCATGTCTGGCCTTCGGTCTCGATGCGGATCACGGCGCCGCAGTGTTTGCAATGCACCGCATCTGCATCATGCAGCACCAACCCGCAAGTCTGACAAGGCTGGCGCACCTTGTTGGGCCGGAACAACACCTGCACCAGCCGCAAGAACAGCGTCACGCCAAAGATCATCACCAGCACGGAAATCATCCGCCCCGTGGTTCCCGGCAGGGTGATATCGCCAAAGCCTGTGGTCGTCAGCGCCGTCACGGTGAAATACAGCGCATCGGCATAGTTCTGGATCTGCGGGTTCAGCGGGTACTGGGTGGCATAGATGATGCCGGTCATCACGAAGATGAAGACAAACAGGTTCAGAACGGCGGTGATGACATCGTGGTTGCGCTCGAAATAGGGGAAATCCTGCTTGAGCCGCTTCGTCAGCTGATAGGTGTGCAGCAGGCGCAGGGTCCGCAAGACCCGCAAAAAGCCAAGCCCCTCACCCGCCAGCGGTGCGAGAAAGGAAATCACGGCGATCAGGTCGGCAATCGTGGTCGGCCGGGACAGCAATCGCCAGCGGCTGCCGGATATCCAGATGCGCGCGGCGAAATCGGCCAGGATGAATACGCCAAAGACCATGTCGATCGTCTCGACCACCGGTCCGTGATGGGAAAACGAGGTCGCGATGACGAACAGGATCGTGACAATGTCAAAGACCAGCAGGGCATAGCGAAACCGGTGCGCTTCGGCGCTGTCGCCTGCGTAAAGCTCGCGAATCCGGTTTTTCATCGCGCTGTCCCCTGCCTTCTTCTTGGCGAAAATACTCAAAAACAAACCGCGCCGCCAGCGCGCCGCCGCCGGATGCTCCGAAAGGCTGGGAAGGGCGGCGCTATGCCCCGCGCGCGTTTCCCAGGATTGTCTTGCCGTCGCCTGCAACTTGCCGAAATCGCGGGCGATGCAAAGGCAGGCAAGGCAATCCAGAAAGGGCGCACATGTTTCCGCTTATCGAGTATCCGGCAAAATGGGCCGATCCTTCCGAACATCACCGCGCGCTGGATCCCGGCGAGCTTGAACAGATGCTGGCAAAGGCCACCTACCCGGCGCTGTTGGTGGTGAAAGAGCCCTTTGCCGAAATGCCGGCAAGAACGGGCTGCTGGCTTGGCGGGGCACCGACCCTGCCGCCCGAGATCGCGTGGCCGTGGGTGGCAAGGCATACCGACGAAGCGACGCATCCGATGCATTTCCTTGCCCAGATCAATCTGGCTTCCCTTCCCTTCGGAGAGGATTTCGAACTGATGCCCCGGACCGGCACGCTGTTCTTCTTTGCCGACTACGCGGATCATCTGGAGGGGGTGCCCGGAACCGCGTCGGTGATCTGGGTCGACGGCGATGTCAGCGCCTGCCCGGAACGTGCCATGCCCGATTTCCCGGAGGGTTGGAAAGAGCGGACGCTGCTTGATGTGTGCTTTCGAAGAGCCAAAGGTCTTTCGCAAATGGCCGGTCCATTTCCATAAGTATGACCAGATTGCATGGATGTTTGTCGGTCAGGACTTTGCCGACGCGATGCTCGATCGGGTCATGGCGACGGACAAGATGCTCAACCATATCGCGATTGCCCCTGTGCCGGATCTGGATCGTTCGGGACTGACGACAGAGCGCAGCACCTGCGCGCGGCACACGCTTTTTGATTTTTATGGCGATCAGGATGATCACTTGCGGAAGGCGCGTCAGATCCCGCTGTTGCGGCTGCAATCCGATTTTGATTGGGGCTTCGACTATTCGGACGAGCTGATTTTCTACATTGAGCCCGATGCGCTGAAGGCCCGGGATTTCTCGCGGGCCTTCGCATGGACTTTTGTATAGGGCGGGGTCTGTCCCCGCGCGCCTTCAGTAGATCACGACAGAGCGGATGCTTTCACCCTTGTGCATCAGGTCAAAAGCGTCGTTGATGTCTTCCAACTTCATGGTGTGGGTGATCATCGGGTCGATCTCGACCTTGCCGTCCATGTACCAGTCGACGATCTTCGGCACGTCGGTGCGGCCCTTGGCGCCGCCAAAGGCCGTGCCTTTCCAGACGCGCCCGGTGACCAGCTGGAAGGGGCGGGTGCTGATTTCGGCGCCCGCAGGGGCCACGCCGATCACGACCGACACGCCCCAGCCGCGGTGCGAACATTCCAGCGCGTCGCGCATCACCTGCACGTTGCCCGTGGCGTCAAAGGAATAATCGACGCCGCCGATCTGGTCGATGCCGCGCTTGGTCAGGTTGACGATTTCCTGAACGGTGTTCTCGACCTTTGACGGGTTCACGAAATGCGTCATGCCGAATTTCTTCGCCATCTCGGCCTTTGAATCGTTCAGATCGACGCCGATGATCATGTCGGCCCCGGCCATGCGCAGGCCCTGGATCACGTTCAGCCCGATGCCGCCCAATCCGAACACCGCCGCCGTCGATCCGATTTCAACGCCAGCCGTATTGATCACCGCGCCGATCCCGGTGGTCACGCCGCAGCCGATATAGCAGATCTTGTCAAAGGGCGCGTCCTCGCGGACCTTGGCCAATGCGATTTCCGGCATGACGGTGTGGTTCGCAAAGGTCGAACAGCCCATGTAGTGATAGATCGGCGTGCCATCCAGCATCGAAAACCGCGTGGTGCCGTCGGGCATCAGCCCCTGGCCTTGCGTATTACGGATGGCGGTGCACAGGTTGGTCTTGCCCGACAGGCAGGAATAACACTCGCGGCATTCCGGCGTATAAAGCGGGATCACGTGGTCGCCGGGCTTCAGCGTGGTGACGCCTTCGCCAACCTCCAGCACGATGCCCGCGCCCTCGTGCCCCAGGATCGAGGGGAACAGCCCCTCGGGGTCAGCGCCTGACAGGGTGAATTCATCGGTATGGCAAATCCCGGTGGCCTTGATCTCGACCAGAACCTCGCCCGCCTTGGGGCCGTCCAGGTTCACTTCCATGATCTGCAAAGGCTTGCCCGCCTCAAGTGCAACTGCCGCTTTCGTGCGCATGCGCGTCTCTCCCATTTTGACGATGCCGTTGCGCCGACACTGTCCCAAAGCGCCCGCGCCCGCAACACCAAGACCCTTGCGGTTGGTTTTCCGCTTGGGCCTGCGATCGCAGCGGATTGACCTTGCGGGCGCAGCGGTCCACCCTGACACCACTTTCAGGAGTCCCCCATGTCCCCCCTGCACGGCATTGCGCTGAAACTCAGCGCAGTTTTCATTTTCACGATCATGGCCGCGCTCATCAAGGCCAGCTCGGACATCGTGCCGCCGGGCGAGGCGGTGTTCTTTCGATCCTTCTTTGCCATGCCGATCATCATCCTGTGGCTGGCCCTGCGCGGAGACCTGTCGCAGGGGCTGAAGGTGCAGCGCCCTATTGCGCATTTCTGGCGCGGGCTGATCGGCGTGTCGGCCATGGGCACCGGATTCACTGCGCTGGGCCTGTTGCCACTGCCCGAGGTCACGGCACTGGGCTATGCCGCGCCGCTGCTGACGGTGATCTTTGCGGCTGTCCTGCTCAAGGAGCGGCTGCGCCTGTTCCGGCTAAGCGCCGTCGCGCTGGGGTTGGTCGGAGTGGTCGTGGTGCTGTGGCCGCGGTTGACACTGGACGGTCTGGACGATGCCGCCGCGCTGGGCGTGGCCTGTATCCTGATTTCGGCGGTGCTGCGGGCGCTGGCGCAAATCCACATCCGCCGCATGGTCGCAAGCGAGCCGACCGCCGCCATCGTGTTCTGGTTCTCGATGACCGCGACCTTGTTTTCGCTGGTCACGATCCCCTTTGGCTGGGTCTGGCCCGGACTGATCGGCGCGGCGCAATTGATCGGCGCCGGGTTGATCGGAGGCGTCGCGCAGATCCTGCTGACGTCGTCCTACCGCCACGCCGAGGCGGCGGTTCTGGCGCCTTTCGACTATGCCTCGATCCTGTTTGCGATCCTGTTCGGGTATTTCTTCTTTGACGAGGTGCCGACCGCGATGGTTTTGATCGGATCGGCCATCGTCATGGCGGCCGGGGTGCTGATCATCTGGCGCGAACGGCAACTGGGCCTGCAACGCGGCAAGGCGCGCCCGAAGATGTCGGAAAGGATGTAGGGCAGGCGCCGCTACAGATCGAAGGTTTCGGCCAGCAGATAGGCCGGGGCCAGCAAGGCGCGCCGGAACCGGCCCAGCGGGAACCGCCCCGGAGGCTGGCCCAGAAATTCCGGGCATGGCCCATCTGGCCTCTGGCCCAGAACCCGGCTGGCGATCAGGTGGCCAGCATAGCTGCCCATCGCCACGCCATTGCCGTGAAACCCCATCGCCGCGAACATCCCGTCATGGCCGGGCACCGGCCCGACAAAGGGCACAAGGCCTGGCATCAGGCAGACAAGGCCGCTCCAGTCATGGGTGATCTCGACGTCGCGCCATGCTGGGAACAGCCGGTGGAAATCGGTCCGGATCTTTTGCGAAATCGCCTTTTGCGCCCGGGCGGTCGCCCTTAGCCCGCCGCGCATGCCAAACAGGAACCGCCCGTCCGGCATCAGCCGGAAATAATGCAGCAACTGGCGGCTGTCATAGGCCATCTGCCCCGAGGTCCAGCCCTGCCGCGCCTGTTCTTCTGCCGTGATCGGGCGGGTGACGATCACGCTGGATTGCACCGGCAGATAGCGCGCGCGCAGCCAGTCGGGCACATCGTCCGAGGAATAGCCGTTGGTCGCCAGCACGACGCGCCGGGCGGTGACCTGCCCTTGCGGGGTTTCCAGGGTCCAGCCTTGCGAGGCCTTGTGTACATTCTTGACCGGACTGCCCGCGAACAGCTGCGCCCCGGCCTGCCTGGCGGCCTGCGCCAGTCCGGCGTGATATTTGCGCGGGTTCAGGGCAAAGCCGATGGGCAGGGTCATCGCGCCGTGCCAGGGCCCTGCCAGACCGCCCTGGGCAAGCTGGCTGGCAGGGGTCAGGTCGGGTGCGGCGCCATAAAGCCGGGCAATCCGGGGCGCGTCGGCCTGCATGGCGCGCCAGGCCCTGGCCGAATGCGCCATCAGCGTTTCACCTTTGGAATGGGCGTCGACGTCCAGCCCGAACCGGTCGATCAGCCCGGCCACATGCGCCACCGCCGCCCGTTCCGTATCGGCCCAGTCTTGCGGGGCCTTGTCCCCGAACCGCCGGGCCAGGCTGGCGCCCGTGGCCTTGGCCCCGCCCAGGCAACAAAACCCGCCGTTGCGCCCCGATGCGCCAAAGCCGGGGGTTTGCGCCTCGAACAGGGCGACTTTGTCACCGGCTACGGCCAGTGTCAGGGCGGCGTTCAGCCCTGTGAACCCGCCGCCGATGATTGCGGTATCAACCGTGCCTGCGCCGGAATGCCGGGGCCATTGCTGCGCCGGAACGGTATCCGCCCAGTAACAGCCGCTTTGCGGTGCATAGGCCCCGGCCTCGTATATCCGTCTCATTCAGAGCGGACGGCGGCCTGTT
The DNA here is from genome assembly GCF_029958925.1 of Tropicibacter oceani. Taxonomy (NCBI): domain Bacteria; kingdom Pseudomonadati; phylum Pseudomonadota; class Alphaproteobacteria; order Rhodobacterales; family Roseobacteraceae; genus Pacificoceanicola; species Pacificoceanicola oceani. The sequence goes on along the minus strand of NZ_CP124616.1, from coordinate 241,109 downwards.
CATCGCGTGCCTGCGCCACCGCAGCCCGTTTCGAGATCAACGAGGCCGTGATCACCCCGACCGCCACGATGGCGATCAACAGCGTCGACAGCGCGTTGATTTCCGGCGAAACCCCCAGCCGTACGGCCGAAAACACCTTGATCGGCAGGGTGGTCGCGCCGGGGCCGGTGGTAAAGCTGGCGATCACCAGGTCGTCCAGCGACAGGGTAAAGGCCAGCAACCAGCCCGAAATCACCGCAGGCGCGATGATCGGCAGGGTGACAAGGCGAAAGGCCTCGAACGGGGAACAGCCCAGGTCCAGCGCGGCCTCTTCCAGGGACCGGTCAAAGGCGACCAGCCGCGACGACACCACCACCGAGACATAGCACATGGCAAAGGTGGTATGGGCCAGAACGACCGTCAGAATGCCGCGCTCCAACCCGATGCCGATGAACAGCAGCAGCAGCGACAGGCCGGTGATGACCTCGGGCATGACAAGCGGAGCATAGATCATGCCGGAAAACAGCGTGCGCCCCGGAAACCGGTTGGCGCGGACCAGAACATAGGCCGCCATCGTGCCCAGCACGGTCGCCATGCAGGACGAAAAGAACGCGACCTTGGCCGTGACCCAGGCCGCACCAAGGAATTCCTCGTTTTGCAGAAGCGTGCCGTACCACTGGGTCGAAAAGCCCGCCCAGACCGTGACCAGGCGGCTTTCGTTAAAGCTGTAGATCACCAGGATCAGCATCGGCAGGTACAAAAAGGCAAAGCCGAAGGTCAGCGAGGTGGCGTTGAACCAGGTAAACCGCTTCATGCTGCTTTGCCTTTCGTAAAGGCCGCCGGGGGCTGCGCCGCGACATGGCGGCGGGACTGGATCGGGAACAGGGTCATTGTTCGGCCTCGCGCGCCTTTTGCTGGTTGCGCTGGAACAGGATGATCGGGACGATCAGGATCAGCAGCAGGATCACCGCCACGGCCGAGGCCACGGGCCAGTCGAGGTTGGTAAAGAACTCTTCGAACAGCACTTTGCCGATCATCAGGGTTTCCGATCCGCCCAGCAGCGACGGAATGACGAATTCGCCAAGCGCAGGGATGAACACAAGGAAACAGCCCGCGATCACGCCGCCCTTGGACAGGGGCGCGGTGATCAGCCAAAAGGCCGACAGTCGCGAACAGCCAAGGTCCTCGGCCGCCTCGAGCAGGCTGTCGTCCATCTTTTCCAGCGCCGCATAGATCGGCAGGATCATGAAGGGCAGATAGGTGTAGACGATGCCGATATAGACCGCCTTGTTGGTGTTCATGATGGCCAGCGGTTCGGAAATGACGCCAAGGCCCAGCAGGAACTGGTTCAGCAGGCCTTCGGTCGACAGGATGCCCATCCAGGAATAGACGCGGATCAGGAACGAGGTCCAGAACGGCAGGATCACCAGCATCAGCAGGGTCGGCCGCCATTCCGGCGCGGCCCGGGCCATGCCATAGGCGATGGGAAAGCCGACCAGCAGCGTGAGGGCCGTCGATATCGCGGCAATCCGCAACGAGCTGAGATAGGCCTTCCAGTACAGATCGTCGGTGGTCAGAAAGGTGAAATTCTCGAAATCGAGATCGGCCAGGAAACTGCGCAGCCCCTCCCAGCCGGCGCTCAGGTCCAGCTGCGGCATGTAGGGCGGGCGTGCCAGGGCGACGTCCGACAGGGAAATCTTGAGGACGATGGCAAAGGGGATCAGGAAAAACGCCAACAGCCACAGGTAGGGCACGGCGATCAGGGTAAAGCGGCGCATGTCAGCCCTCCACCGATGTGCGTGCGCGGCGGGTCATTCGACCAGCACCACGCCAGCGGTGGTGGTGAAGCTGATCCAGACCTCGTCTTCCCAGGTGATGTCGCGGCGCGAGATGCGGCGCGTGTTCGTCACCTGGGATTTGACCATCAACCCGCCCGCCAATTCAACGTGATAGGTCGAGATGTTGCCCAGATAGCCGATGTCGATCACCTTGCCCTTCAGGGCATTGGTGGTGTCGGGCCGGGTTTTCGAAATGCTGACTTTCTCGGGGCGCAGGGCAAGGACGATTTCCTTGCCATCCAGGTCATGCGCGCCATTGGTGGCGATGACCTTGGGCTGGCCTTCGGCCCAGGTGATTTCGATGCCGCCCTCGGGCAGTCCGTCGTCATCGGGTTGCGCCGGGGCGCTGGACTGGTCGGGGGCGGGCAGCATGGCCGGGGGCTTTTCACGCTCGCCCAGAACGGGGGCCAGCAGGTTGTCATGCAGCCATTCGCCAAGGGCGTTGGGTTGCGGGCGGCGATCCGGTTCGGACGCTGCCTTTGCGGGGGCGGCGGGCTGCTGTTTGGGCGTTTCGGCCGGCTTGGGCGCGGGGGCCACACCGCGGGCCTTGGCGGTGCCACGGATCAGGTTCACATCGCCGATGAAGTCGGCGACATAGACCGAATTGGGCGCCTCGTAGATCACGTCAGGGGTCGAAACCTGCACGATGCGGCCTTCGTCCATCACGGCAACGCGGCTGGCGACGGTCATCGCCTCTTCCTGGTCGTGGGTGACGATCACAAAGGTCGTGCCGGTCTTTTCCTGGATGTCCATCAGTTCGAACTGGGTCTCTTCGCGCAGCTTGCGGTCAAGCGCGCCCAGCGGTTCGTCGAGCAACAGCAGCTTTGGCGCCTTGGCCAGGGACCGGGCAAGCGCGACGCGCTGGCGCTGGCCGCCGGAAATCTGGTGCGGCTTGCGCTTGGCGAATTTCGACAGGCGGGTCAGGCGCAGCATCTCTTCGACGCGGGCCTCGATCGTCGCCTTGTCCTTGCTTTCGCGGCGCAGGCCAAAGGCGATGTTGTCCCAGACGGACAGATGCGGGAACAGCGCATAGCTTTGGAACATCATGTTCACGGCGCGCTTGTTCGGGGGCACGTTGTCGATGCTTTGGCCGTTCAGCAGGATGTGGCCTTCGGTCGGGGTTTCGAACCCTGCCAGCATCCGCATCATGGTGGTCTTGCCGCAGCCGGACGGGCCAAGCAGGGCAAAGAACTCCTGTGCGTAGATCTTCAGTGAAAGGTTGTCGATTGCGGTGAAGTCGCCAAACCGTTTGGTCACGCCCTGAAATTCGATCAGGGGTTTCTGGTTCGGATCGTTCCAGGGGGCAAATACGCTAGCGGCCATGTGTGGTCCCGGCAAATGAATGGCCCGCCCCCCGGATCTGGGGCGCGGGCCGGGAAATGGGCGTCAGGTGCCCGATTTGATCTTGGTCCACAGGCGCGTCACGACACGCTGCACCTTGGGCTCGAACGGCGTGGTGGTAAAGGTGTTGTCCAGCGCCTCGGCCGACGGGTAGATCGCCGGATCGCCGATCACGTCTTCGACCAGGAATTCCTGCGACGCCTTGTTGCCGTTGGCGTAATAGACATAGTTCGACGCTGCCGCCATGTTCTGCGCATCCATGATGAAGTTCAGGAACTTGTGCGCGCCATCGGGGTTGGGGGCATCGACCGGAATGGCCATCTGGTCAAACCACATCTGGGCGCCTTCCTTGGGCGCGAAATAGCCGATCTCGATGCCGTTGTCGGCCTCGGCGGCGCGGTCGCGGGCCTGCAGGATGTCGCCGGACCAGCCGACCGCCACGCAGATGTCGCCATTGGCCAGCGCGTTGATGTATTCCGAGCTGTGGAACTTCTGGATGTAGGGGCGCACGGGGGCATAGACCGCCTCGGCCTTGGCGATCACGTCCGGGTCATGGCTGTCGGGGTCTTCACCGATGTAGTTCAGCGCGGCCGGGATCATTTCCGCCGGCGCGTCCAGGAAATGCACGCCGCAGGCGGCCAGCTTTTCCATGTTCTCGGGTTTGAACACCAGGTCCCAGCTGTCGATCGGGGCGTCTTCGCCCAGCAGTTCCTTGACCTTGCCGATGTTCACGCCCAGCCCGGTGGTGCCCCACATGTAGTTGATCGCATGTTCGTTGCCGGGGTCGTACTTGCTGGTGCGGTCGGCGATCACGTCCCACATGTTTTCGATGTTGGGCAGCTTGGACTTGTCCAGCTTTTGAAAGGCGCCGGCCTGGATCTGGCGCTGCAGGAAGGTGCCGGTCGGCACCACGACGTCATAACCGGATCCACCGGCCAGCATCTTGGTTTCCAGCAGTTCGTTGCTGTCGAAGACGTCATAGATCAGGTCAAGGCCGGTCTCTTCTTCGAACTTGGTCAGCAGTTCTTCGTCGATGTAGTCGGACCAGTTGTAGACCCGAACTTCTTCGGCATTCGCAAATCCGGCGATCAGCGCGCAGCTTGCAGTGAAAGTCATGAGGGTTTTCATAGTGCACTCCCGTTGGACAATGGGGTCTTTTGCCCCTTTGGTCCGTGGATTTGATCAAATGTTGTCTTGCTTGGCAACAGTTTCGATGTTTCCATGATGATAAACCGGGTGCAAGATGTTGCTGCACACTGCGCGGGCGACAGGGAGGAGCGTGATGAACATTCAGGCAGAGAGCACCCGGCGCGCCGGCTTGCCCGTGCATGAAACCGTGTACCGGCGCCTGCGCGACATGATCCTGTTCGGAGAGATGGCGCCGGGTCAGGCGGTGACGATCCAGGGGCTGGTCGATGAAACCGGCGCGGGCATGACCCCCGTGCGCGAAGCCTTGCGCAGGCTGACCGCCGAAGGTGCGCTGGAGGCATTCGGCAACCGCCGGATCGCGGTGCCCGTTCTCAGGCCTGATTGCATCGCCGAACTGGTGACGGCCCGCGTCGCGGTCGAGCCGATCCTGGCCCGGCAGGCCGCTGCGCGCATCGACGACGAGGTGATCGCCCAGCTGGCGGCCATTGACGACCGTCTTGATCTTGCGATTTCACAGGGGGATATCCGCCTGTATTTGCAGGAAAACCACCGGTTTCACGCGCGCCTGAACCAGGTCGCCCAGGCGCCTATCCTGACCGCGATCGTCGACAGCCTGTGGTTGCGGTTCGGGCCCAGCCTGCGCGTCGTCTGCGGGCAGATCGGAACGCGCAGCCTGCCGGACCGTCACAAGGACCTGGTGCAGGCCCTGCAGGCCCGCGATCCCGAGGCCGCGGCACAGGCCATCGAAGAGGACGTGGTGCAGGGGATGGAGATGATCATGGCCGGATTGACCGCCCCCTGACGTTACGTCGGGCGTTCGAAAGGCGCCCCCGGGCGCGGGCTGTTTCCGGGCTGGCCGCCCTGCGGGGCCCGGGGCGAAACCCCGGCCTGCCCGGCTACGTGATTCGATTGACAGGCCGGAATTTGATCATATTCTGCGGCAAAGGCCTCTGAAGGATGTCGAGATGACCACCCTATCCACCAATACCCCGACCGCTGAGCTGCAGGCGATTGATGCCGCGCACCACATGCACCCTTTCACCCATGCGTCCCAGCTGAACGCCAAGGGCGCGCGGATCATCACGCGGGCCGAAGGCGTCTGGCTGAATGACAGCGATGGCAACCGCATTCTGGACGGCATGGCCGGGCTGTGGTGCGTCAACGTCGGCTATGGCCGCGAAGAACTGGTCGACGCAGCGGCGCGCCAGATGCGCGAACTGCCCTTTTACAACACCTTTTTCCAAACCTCGCATGTTCCGGCCATCGCGCTGGCCCAGCGGCTTGCCGAACTGGCGCCCGGGGATCTGAACCATGTGTTCTACGCCGGCTCCGGCTCTGAGGCGAACGACACGAACCTGCGTCTTGTCCGCACCTATTGGGCCGAAAAGGGCCAGCCGCAAAAGCAGTGGGTGATTTCGCGCTGGAATGCCTATCACGGGTCGACCGTGGGGGCGGGCAGCCTGGGCGGGATGAAGGGCATGCACGCCCAAGGCGGCATGCCGATCCCCGGCATCGCCTATATCGACCAGCCCTATTGGTGGGGCGAAGGCGGCGACAAGACGCCCGAGGAATTCGGCCTTGAACGCGCCCGCCAGCTTGAGGCGAAGATCCTTGAACTGGGGCCGGAAAATGTGGCTGCCTTCATCGCCGAGCCGGTCCAGGGGGCAGGCGGCGTGATCATCCCGCCGGAAACCTACTGGCCCGAGATCCAGCGCATCGTCGACCAATACGGCATCTTGTTGATCGCGGACGAGGTGATCAGCGGCTTTGGTCGGACCGGTCACTGGTTCGGCAGCCAGGCCATGGGGATCAAGCCGCACATCATGACCGTGGCCAAGGGGCTGTCCTCGGGTTATCAGCCGATCGGCGCCAGCATCCTGTGCGACGAGGTCGCCGAAGTTGTCGGCAACTGCGAATTCAACCACGGCTATACCTATTCCGGTCACCCGGTTGCCTGCGCCGTTGCGCTGGAAAACCTGCGCATCCTCGAAGATGAGGGCATCGTTGACCGCGTGCGCGACGAAACCGGCCCCTACCTGAAAGAGCGGTTCGAGTCGCTGACGGATCACCCCCTGGTGGGCGAGGCCAGGATCATCGGCATGATGGGCAGCATCGCCCTGACCCCGGACAAGGCCAGCCGCGCCCCCTTTGCGGCCGAGGCAGGCACCGCCGGTTACATCACGCGCGAACGCTGCTTCAACAACAACCTGATCATGCGTCACGTCGGCGACCGGATGATCATTTCCCCGCCCTTGGTGATCGCAAAGAGCGAAATCGACACGCTGATCGAACGCGCCTGGAAAAGCCTGGACGAGGCCCATGCCAAGCTGAAGGACGAGGGGCTGATGAAGGCCGGTCGTCCGTCCTGAAAAAACATTGGCCGCGGACCCAAGGGACCGCGGCCTCTTTTCATCGTGTTGCCCGGGTCGTCCCGGGTGCAGGTGGCGCATCGCGCCCCGGCCTGTGCCTTTCGGCCCCCGGATCAGCCCAGTTTGCGGACCGGTGAATAGGGGCGGAACCAAGCCTTGGCAAAAGCTTCGCCATAGACCTGTGAAATCGTTTCGAACGTGATCAGTGGGACAAGCATTTTTCGTTTCTCCAGCAGATGAGTCTGCTTATACGAAAAACGTTAACGCAACTTTATGATCACGCAACTAGTACTTTTGTTCAATAGTTGCGTAGATTGTATACCGTTGCCGTTGCGCACCGGTCTGCCCGGCGAAAACACCCGTTTCAGAATCGCAGGTGATTTGCTAGGTGTTGTGGCATGAACAGCCATTCCCCCAATATGCGCCCGATCATTCGTCAACTGGATGATGCCGCAATCAACCGGATCGCCGCAGGCGAGGTCGTCGAACGGCCTGCTTCGGCGGTCAAGGAACTTGTGGAAAATGCAATTGACGCTGGGGCACGGCGCATCGGAATCGAAATTGCCGACGGCGGCAAGACCCTGATCCGGGTCACGGATGACGGCTGCGGCATGACCGCCGAGGAATTGCCCCTGGCGCTGTCGCGCCATGCCACGTCAAAGATCGACGGCAGCGACCTTCTGGACATCCATTCCTTTGGCTTCAGAGGCGAGGCGTTGCCGTCCCTTGGTGCCGTCGGGCGCCTGACGATCCAAAGCCGGGCGCGCGGCGCCGAGGCGGCGGAGCTGTCCGTCCATGGCGGTGTCAGGGAACCGGTCAAGCCCTGCGCGCTGAACGCCGGGACGGTCGTCACCCTGCGCGATCTGTTCTATGCCACCCCCGCGCGGCTGAAATTCCTGCGCACCGACCGCGCCGAAATGCAGGCCATCAGCGACGTGATCAAACGGCTGGCCATGGCGGAACCGTCGATCGGTTTTTCCCTGCGCGACGTGTCGGGTGGCAATGACCGCGTGACCTTTCGCGTCGATCCCGAAAGCGGCGACCTGTTCGATGCGCTGCGCGGGCGCCTGGCCCGGGTGATGGGGGCAGAGTTCGTCGAAAACGCCCTGCCCATCGACGCCGAGCGCGAAGAATTCCGCCTGACGGGATACGCCGCCCTGCCGACCTATTCGCGCGGCACCGCCGTGGCGCAATATCTTTTCGTCAATGGCCGCCCGGTGCGGGACAAGATGCTGATCGGCGCGCTGCGCGGCGCCTATCACGATTTCCTGTCCCGTGACCGTCACCCGGCCGTGGCGCTGTTCGTTGATTGCGACCCGCACAAGGTCGACGTGAACGTGCACCCCGCCAAGTCCGAGGTCCGGTTTCGCGATCCCGGTGTCGTGCGCGGGCTGATCGTGTCCGCCCTGCGCCATGCCCTGGCCGAGGCAGGGCACCGCGCGTCCTCCACCGTGGCCAGCGCCACCCTTGGGGCGATGCGTCCTGAACCGGTGCAGGCGCGGGTCTACCAGATGGATCGCCCCAGCCCCTTTGCCCGCGCCGTTTCATACGCCGCGCAAGCGCCCGAACAGGGCTTTGCCGAGATGGCGCGCGATTATTCCGGCCGCGTGGTCGATGCGCCCCTGCCTGCGGAAAACGCCGGGCAGACCGAAACCCTGCCTTTGGGGGCCGCCCGGGGGCAGGTGCATGAAAACTACATCATCGCCCAGACCCAGGACGGGATCGTCATCGTCGACCAGCACGCGGCGCATGAACGCCTTGTCTATGAAAAACTCAAACGACAGATGGCCGAAAACGGCGTGGCCGCGCAGGCGCTGCTGATCCCCGACGTGGTTGACCTGTCGCCGGGGGATCGTGATGCGCTGCTGTCGGTGGCCGATGACCTGACTCGCATGGGCCTGACCATCGAACCCTTTGGCGGCGGCGCGGTTGCCGTGCGCGAAACCCCGGCGATCCTGGGTGAAGTGAACGCGAAAAACCTGCTGAACGACATTCTGGACGAGTTGTCCGACCTTGGACAAAGCCAACTGGTGCAGGACAAGATCGAGGCGATCCTGTCCCGCGTGGCCTGTCACGGCTCGATCCGGTCGGGCCGCCGGATGCGCGCCGAGGAAATGAACGCCCTGCTGCGCGAGATGGAGGCAACGCCCCATTCCGGCCAGTGCAACCACGGTCGCCCGACCTATGTCGAGCTCAAGCTGTCCGACATCGAACACCTGTTTGGCCGCACATGATCCAGATCGGTGACGCGGCTTTTGCGTTGAACGACCCGCTGGTTCTGGCCGTCCTGGCCGGGGCCTTTGTTGTCTTTCTTCTGCTGTTCCTGGCAGCGCGCGGCGCCGGGCGCTCGGCCCGCGCGATCGAGCCGCTGGCCTACCAGATGCACGCGCTGACACAGCGGGTGACCGGCCTGTCGGATGGGCAGGAACGGCTGGCGGGCGGGCTGCATCACGTCAGCGAAGCGCAGGCGCAAAGCCAGACCGCCATGTTGCAACTGATGGAGCAGCGCCTGGCCGAAGTGCAGGAACGCATGTCGGAAAACCTGCACGGATCGGCTCGGCGTACCGCCAGATCGCTGGGGGAATTGCAGGAACGGCTGATGGTCATCGACAAGGCCCAGGCCAATATCACCAAGCTGTCCGGCGATGTTCTGTCCTTGCAGGACATCCTGTCGAACAAACAGACGCGCGGCGCCTTTGGGGAAATCCAGTTGCATGACATCGTGCAAAAGGCGCTGCCGTCGGACAGCTATACCTTGCAGGCGACGCTGTCGAACGGGCGGCGGGCTGATTGCCTGATCCATCTGCCCAACCCTCCGGGGCCCATCGTCGTCGATGCGAAATTCCCGCTGGAAGGCTACGAGGCGCTGCGCCGCGCCGAAACGCAGGACCAGTTGACCCGCGCCGCGCAGCAGTTGCGGATCGCCCTGCGCCGCCATATCCGCGATATTTCCGACCGCTACATCATCGAAGGCGAAACCGCCGATGGTGCGCTGATGTTCCTGCCCTCCGAAGCGGTCTATGCCGAACTTCACGCCAACTTTCCCGAACTGGTACGCGAAGGGTTCGCGGCGCGGGTCTGGATCGTGTCGCCCACGACCTGCATGGCGACGCTGAACACCATGCGGGCGATTCTGAAAGACGCGCGGATGCGCGAACAGGCCGGTGCCATCCGAAAGGAACTGCACCTGCTTTATGCCGATGTGGACAGGTTGGGGATGCGGGTGGCCAACCTTGATCGCCATTTCGCACAGGCATCGAAAGACATCGAGGATATCAAGATCAGCGCCGACAAGGCAGGAAAACGCGCCCGTCGGTTGGATAACTTTGACTTTGAGGAACTTGCGGGTGAAGGTGCAGTTGTACCGCTAACAAAACCCGGAGAATGACATGCCTTTCGCCCCCAAGGTTCTTGGCGATGCCGAGCTCAGGGCGCTTGGCCTGGGGCCTTCGGAGATTGTCGATGCGATCGGCAAGGCGATCCGCGACAAGGCAGCCGGGCGTCTGATCACCACGCCCAAATCGGTGATCCAGCCGGGCGACGGGCGTTACATGATGACGACGCTTGCAACTGGCCAGGCGCCTGACGTGACCGTGGTCAAGGCCGTGACCGTCTGCCCGGACAACCCGGGCAGGGGGCTGCCGTCGATCACCGGGGCGATCATGGTGCTGGACGCGCAGACCGGCGAATGCCTGGCCTTGATGGATGCGGAATGGATCACCGGAGTGCGGACCGCCGGGCTTTCGGCGGTGGCGGCAGGGCCCTTGGCCAACCCGCAATCGGAAATCATGGGGTTCGTCGGCTGCGGTGTGCAGGCCCGATCGCATCTGGAAATTTTTGCCGCGCTTTACCCGTTGAAACAGATCCGCCTGTTCGGGCGCGGTCAGGCGAATATTGATGCCCTGTGCGCGATGGCGACCGACTTGGGGCTGCAGGCCCAGGTCTGCGAGACGCCGGACCAGGTTCTGGATGGCGTCGATATCGTTGTCAGCTCCATCACCATCACCTATTCCGGCCAGCCGTTTCTGGATGCGCGCTTGATGAAGCCGGGAAGCCTGGCCATCGTCACCGATGCCGCCAAACCCTGGATGCGCGAGACATTTTCCGCCTTTGGAACCGTCGTCGTGGATGACCGCGTTCAGGAAGAAAACATGCCCGACCCGGTTGTTCCACCGGGGCGGATCGCGGCGGATCTTGCCGAATTGCTGGATCAGGGTGTTGCGCTGGGCAAGGGTCCCCGGGCGTTCATGTTTCGCGGAATCGCTGCAGGGGATTACGCACTGGCGGCTCGGGCCTGGCAGGAATGCTGCAAGGGCTGACGACATGGGCGGAGGAGAAAGCAAGATCATTGCGTCGAAAGATGAGGTCAGGAAATTAGTTTAAAGCTGAACTACCTCTATGCGCCTGACGCATGGACGTTATGCTACAGTGGGCCTGCCACAAGGTAAACCTGCTTGTTAGAACGCCGTCAATTCTGCTGAGCCTGGGGAGGGGGCGGCGGAATGGCACGCACCCTCCCCGCAAAAACACTATGGTTTAGCATTAAACCAAATTTTGCGCATTTTGCGTATGGAAGGGAAGAGGCCAATGAAAGACACGCCCCAGGACATTGATCCGGTTGAAAGCCAGGAATGGCAGGAGGCCGTAGAGGACGTCATCGAACGCGACGGTGCCGACCGCGCGCATTTCCTTTTGGACAAGGCGGTTCAGCGCGCCCGTGCCGCTGGCGCCAAGCTGCCGTTTTCGTCCACCACGCCCTATCAGAACACGATCTCTCCGGATGACGAAGTCGACATGCCGGGCGACCATGAAATGGAATGGCGCATCCGCACCATCAACCGCTGGAACGCCATGGCCACGGTCGTCAAGCGCAACAAGGAAAGCAGCGAATACGGTGGGCACATCGCGTCCTTTGCCTCCTCTGCCGCGCTGTATGACATCGGTCTGAACCACTTCTGGCGCTCCAAATCGGCAATCCACGGCGGCGACCTGGTGTTTTTCCAGGGCCACGTTGTCCCCGGCATCTACGCGCGGTCCTTCATGGAGGGGCGCATCAGCGAAGAAGAGCTGAAGAACTTCCGCTCTGAAGTCGCCGGCGGCGGGCTGTCGTCCTATCCGCACCCCTGGCTGATGCCCGAGTACTGGCAGTTCCCGACGGTCAGCATGGGCCTTGGCCCGCTGATGGCGATCTACCAGGCGCGGTTCATGAAATACCTGCACAATCGCGGCCTGATCGACGCCGCCGATCGCAAGGTCTGGGCCTTCCTTGGCGACGGCGAGATGGACGAGCCGGAATCGCAAGGCGCCATCGCCCTGGCCGCACGCGAAGGGCTGGACAACCTGATTTTCGTGGTCAACTGCAACCTCCAGCGCCTTGATGGCCCGGTGCGCGGCAACGGCAAGATCGTGCAAGAACTCGAAGGCAACTTCCGCGGCTCGGGCTGGGACGTGATCAAGCTGCTTTGGGGCAAGGGCTGGGACGAGCTGCTGGAAAAGGACACCAGCGGCCGGTTGCGCCAGTTGATGGATGAAACCATCGACGGTGATTACCAGACGTTCAAATCCAAGGACGGCGCCTATATCCGCAAGCATTTCTTTGGCAAATACCCGGAAACGGCGGAGCTGGTGAAAGACTGGACCGACGATCAGATCTGGGCGCTGCGTCGTGGCGGCCATGACCCGAAAAAGGTCTATAACGCCTTCATGCGCGCCACCAAGGCCGACGGCCAACCGACCGTTCTGCTGGTCAAGACCGTCAAGGGCTATGGCATGGGCACCGCTGGCGAAGGTCAGAACACGACCCACCAGCAAAAGAAAATGCAGTTCGACCAGCTCAAGGCGATGCGCGACCGGTTCAAGATTCCGGTGACGGATGCCGAGCTGGAAAAGGACATTCCCTTTGTGTCCCTGAACAACGCGCAAAAGGCCTATCTGGCCGAGCGTCGCAAGGATCTGGGCGGCGCTTTCCCCAAGCGTGAAACCCAAAGCGAAAAGCTGGAGATTCCGGCCCTGGACAAGTTCAAGGGCCAGCTGGAATCGACCGGTGATCGTGAAATCAGCACCACCATGGCCTTTGTCCGTATCCTGACGACGCTGCTGCGCGACAAGAAGATCGGCAAGCGGGTCGTGCCCATCGTGCCGGACGAATCCCGCACCTTCGGGATGGAGGGGCTGTTCCGTTCGGTCGGCATCTACAACCCGCTGGGCCAGCACTATACCCCCGAAGACCGCGACCAGATGATGTACTACAAGGAATCGCTGGACGGTCAGGTGCTGCAAGAGGGCATCAACGAAGCCGGCGCCATGGCCGACTGGATCGCCGCTGCGACGGCGTACAGCAATCACGGCGTCCCGATGATCCCGTTCTTCATCTACTACTCGATGTTCGGGTTCCAGCGGATCGGCGATCTGGCCTGGGCGGCGGGCGACAGCCGGGCGCGCGGCTTCATGCTGGGCGGCACCGCCGGGCGGACCACGCTGAACGGCGAGGGCCTGCAGCACGAAGACGGCCACAGCCACATCTTGGCCAGCACCGTTCCGAACTGCATCAGCTATGACCCGACCTTCAGCTACGAAGTGGCGGTCATCGTGCAGAATGGCATGAAGCGGATGTTCGAGGATCAGGAAGACGTGTTCTTCTATCTCACCCTGATGAACGAGAACTATCAGCATCCCGAAATGCCGATGGGCTCCGAAGAGGGCATCATCCGTGGCCTCTACCGCATGTCCAAGACGGCGAAGCCTGCGAAAAAACATGTGAACCTGATGGGCTCGGGCACGATCCTTGTGCAGGCGATCAAGGCCGCCGAATTGCTGAAAGAGGACTTTGGCGTGACCTCGGATATCTGGTCGGCCACCTCGTTCAACGAACTGGCGCGCGATTGCCAGGACGCCCTGCGCTTCAACCGCCTGAATCCCTTTGCCGAACAGCGCAAGGCCTATGCGACCGAACTGCTCGAAGGCGTCAAGGGTCCGATCATCGCGGCCACCGACTATATGAAGAACTACGCCGAGCAGATCCGCCCCTGTGTTCCGGGTCGTTTCACGGTTCTGGGCACCGACGGCTTTGGCCGCTCGGACAGCCGGGTGAACCTGCGTCGGCACTTCGAAGTGGACGCAAACCACATCGCCGCCGCCGCCATGGTGGACCTGTGGCGCGAGGGTCTGGTCAGCGACAAGGACCTCGAAAAGGCAATGAAGAAATACGACATCGACGGCGGTAAGCCGAACCCGCGCACGGCATAAGCGGGAACGAGGAGAAAACACATGACAACTGAAGTTAAAGTTCCCGATATTGGCGATTTCAACGATGTGCCGGTGGTGACCGTTCTGGTCAGCGTGGGCGACACGGTCGCCGTCGAAGACCCGATTGTCGAACTGGAAAGCGACAAGGCGACGATGGAGGTTCCCTCCAGCCACGCCGGTGTGGTCAAGGAAATCAAGGTGTCCGAGGGCGACAAGGTGTCCGAAGGCAGCGTGATCCTGATCATCGAGGCCGATGGCGCCGCTGCGGCCCCGGCCGAGGCCCCGAAAGCCGCCGCGCCCGCCCCGGCCGCTGCTGCGCCTGCCGCTGCGCCTGCCGCTGCCGCCGCCCCGGCCGCCGCGCCGGTCATGGATGCGGGTTTCTCCAAGGTGCACGCATCGCCGTCGGTTCGGGCCTTTGCCCGCCGGGTCGAGGTGGACCTCAACACCGTCAACGGATCGGGCCGCAAGGGCCGCATCCTGCGTGAAGACGTTGAAAAGGCGATGAAAGCCGCCGTTGTCCCCGCCGCCGGTGGTGGCGCCGCCCAGGGCGGCATGGGTATTCCGCCGATCCCCGCCGTGGATTTCAGCAAGTTCGGCCCGGTCGAAGATGTGGAAATGCCCCGGATCAAAAAGATCAGCGGCCCCGCTCTGCACCGGTCCTGGCTGAATATCCCGCACGTCACCCACAACGACGAGGCGGACATCACCGATCTGGACAAATATCGCAAGGAAATGGACACGCAGGCCAAGGAAGACGGCTATCGCGTCACGCTTTTGTCCTTTGTGATCAAGGCCAGCGTTTCCGCGCTGAAAACCCACTGGGAATTCAACAGCTCGATCCATCCCGATGGCGACAAGCTGATCAAGAAATCCTATTATAACATCGGGTTTGCCGCTGACACGCCCAATGGTCTGATGGTGCCGGTTATCAAGGACGCGGACCGCAAGGGCCTGGTCGAGATTTCCAAGGAACTGATGACCCTGTCCAAGGCCGCCCGCGATGGCGAGCTGAAGTCCAAGGACATGCAGGGCGCGACCTTTACCATCTCGTCGCTGGGCGGCATCGGGGGCACCAGCTTTACCCCCATCGTCAACGCGCCCGAGGTTGCGATCCTTGGCCTGACGCGGTCGAAAATGGCGCCGGTCTGGAACGGTTCGGAATTCGTGCCGCGCCTGATGCAGCCCTTGTCACTGTCTTATGACCACCGTGCCGTCGACGGCGCCTTGGCCGCGCGGTTCACCGTGACGCTCAAGACGCTGCTTGGCGATATGCGCAAGTTGATGTGGTAAGGGAGGACGTTCGAATGGAAGTCAAAGTACCCGATATCGGTGATTTCACCGACGTCCCCGTTGTCACGGTTCTGGTTTCGGTCGGCGATACTGTCGCCGCCGAAGACCCGCTGATCGAGATCGAGTCCGACAAGGCCACGATGGAAGTGCCCAGCCCCTCTGCTGGCAAGGTGGCCTCGATCCTGGTGAAAGAGGGCGACAAGGTCTCCGAAGGCAGCGTGATCCTGACGCTCGAGGGCGCGGACGCCGTGGCCGAGGCCCCCAAGGCCGAAGCCCCCGCCGCCGAAGCGCCCAAGGCGGTTGCCGCCACCGGCAGCGCCAGCGGCCCCGGTGACGTGCACGCCGAGGTGGTTGTTCTGGGCTCGGGCCCTGGCGGCTATACTGCCGCCTTCCGGGCCGCCGATCTGGGCAAGAAGGTTGTCCTGATCGAGAAGAGCCCGGTGCTGGGCGGGGTCTGCCTGAACGTCGGCTGCATTCCGTCCAAGGCGCTGCTGCACGTTGCCAAGGTGATCACCGAGGCCGAGGAAATGTCGTCGCACGGCATCGCCTTTTCCAAACCCAAGATCGACCTGGACGAATTGCGCGGTTTCAAGAACAGCGTCGTCAGCCAGCTGACCGGTGGCCTTGACGGGCTGTCCAAGGGCCGCAAGGTTCAGATCGTGCGCGGCTATGGCAAGTTCACCGGCCCGAACATGATCGAAGTCACCGGCGACGAGGGCACAAAGACTGTCAGCTTTGACCAGTGCATCATCGCGGCAGGCTCGGAACCCGTGGCGCTGCCGTTCATCCCGGAAGACGACCGGGTGATCGACAGCACCGGCGCGCTGGAACTGCGCGACATCCCGAAACGGATGCTGGTGCTGGGCGGCGGCATCATCGGGCTGGAAATGGCCTGCGTCTATGACGCGCTTGGGTCCAAGGTCACTGTGGTTGAACTGATGGATCAGATCATCCCCGGCGCCGACAAGGACATCGTCAAACCGCTGATGAACCGCATCAAGGGCCGTTACGAGAACATCTTTCTCAAGACCAAGGTCACGGCAGTCGAGGCGCTTAAGGGCGGCATGAAGGTCACCTTTGAGGACGACAAGGGCGAAAGCTTCAGCGATACCTTTGACAAGGTTCTGGTGGCCGTGGGCCGCAAGCCCAACGGCAAGCTGATCGCGGCCGAACAGGCCGGTGTGGCGGTGGACGATCGCGGCTTTATCTCCGTGGATGGCCAGCAGCGTACCGGCGTGCCGCATATCTTCGCCATCGGCGACGTGGTTGGCCAGCCCATGCTGGCGCACAAGGCCGTGCACGAAGGCAAGGTCGCGGCCGAGGTTTGCGCCGGGCACAAACGGTTCTTTGACGCCAAGCTGATCCCCAGCGTCGCCTATACCGACCCCGAGGTGGCGTGGTGCGGGCTGACCGAAACCGAGGCCAAGGCCAAGGGCATCACCTACGAAAAAGGCGTGTTCCCCTGGGCGGCGTCGGGCAAGAGCCTGTCGAACGGGCGCAGCGAAGGCATGACCAAGCTGCTGTTCGACCCGGCGGATGACCGGATCATCGGGGCCTGCATCGTCGGGACCAATGCCGGTGACCTGATTTCGGAATGCGCGCTTGCGATCGAAATGGGCGCGGATGCCGTCGATCTGGGGCATACGATCCACCCGCACCCGACGCTGTCGGAAACGGTGAACTTTGCCGCCGAGATGTTCGAAGGTACCATTACGGACCTGATGCCGCCGAAGAAGAAAAAGCACTGATTTCAGTGCATTAACCTGCCGGTTTGGTGGGTTTATAGAAGGGGGCGCGCGCTGGGGGAATGCAGCGCGCGCCCTTTTGCGCAGCGGGCGCATGTGGTGGCAAACCCGCGAAAACCCACAAGGGCGCAAGGTTTTTTAACCCGAATGCCGCCCGCGGTAAGCTGCCATCGGTGCGACTTTGGACCAGTTTGGTACAGATTGCTGTTTGCGAACCCCGCCTTCGCAGAGTTCGCAGCATGACTTTATGTCAGATTTGATTGATCCGGTGCCTCAGATACCCAGGAAGGGCTGCGCGAGCCTTGGCAGCAATCCCTTGAAACGCAGCGGCGCGTCGGTCACCGCAAGACAGATGCAATCCTGCGATATGTCCGCGATGGGCGTGTGTTCGACCGCGTCGGTCGCCACCTCGACGTCGCCGCGCCGAAAGGTGCCGTCTTCGTCGCTGAAGGCGCCCTGAAGCACCAGCGTCAGTTCCAGCCCGTTGTGACCGTGATCCGGCACGGCGGTGCCCGCAGGGATATACAGCAAACGCGCCGTCGCCTCGGACGAGGTTTTCAGGATCGCCTGTTTCACGCCCATGCCGACGGGGCGCCATTTCACATCCGCCAGCGAATTGCCGACATAATCGCGCAGCGGCGCCGGAAGCACCGGATCGGAGTGCACCGTGATCCGTTCCGGAGCCCCGGATTGCCGGATGCGGGCCATCACCTTGTCAAGGCAGGCGTCGGAAACGGCGGCGGTGGTTCCCTGATCCAGCAGGCTGCCGCCCACGGTATCATGCGCCGCCAAAGCCGCCCGGCATTCGTCGCACAGCGAAACATGGGTGGCCACGATCAGGTTGACCGCTTCGGGCAGGGTGCCGGCCGAATAGCCAAGGATCAGATCGTCGGTCAGGTGGTGTGTGATGGAATGTGTCATGTCAGCTTTGGCTCATTGCGTGGCGAAGGCGTTCCAGCGCCAGTCGTATACGTGATTTGATCGTGCCCAGAGGCAACCCCGTTGCCTCGGCAATTTCGGAATGACTGAGATCACCGAAATAGGCCTGTTCGATCAGCTTGCGTTGTTTTTCGGGAAGCGCGGCAATCGCTGCGCCCAATTGTTCGGTTTCCTGTTGCAGGCCGATGACCTCGGCCTGGTCGGGTTCGGCTTCGGGGCCCCAGGTCAGATCCTCGGGTTCGGGGCGGCGCTGTTTGCGCAGGTGGTCGATCTTGCGGTTGCGCGCGATGGTGAAGATCCAGGTTGAAACCGATGCGCGCGATGGATCGAACTGCGCAGCCTTTTTCCAGATCGTCGCCATGACGTCCTGAACGCATTCCTCGGCCAATGCCTCGTCTGCGCCGGAGCGGATGAGAAAGCCTTTGACGCGGGGGGCAAAGTGGCGAAACAGCGCGGCAAAGGCGGCTTCGTCGCCGTGATCGCGAATGCGCGCAATGCAGGCGATCCAATCGGCCGATCTGTCGTTTTCCTGAGCTGTCACCTGTCTGGCCCTGTTTTTCCCGGCTGTCACCAAGACATGTCCTGCCTCGCGGCCAAGATCAACAGGCGCGGCATCAGGGCGAGTCAAAAGGTCGGTTTGTCCAAACATATCTTTCTTACGGCGCGCCCGCGGGGATGGATCACTAAATTCTGCTCAATGTCATCCAAAATGCGATGGCCCCCGTATCATTCCTGAAAACGACGAAAAAACAGGTGATAATGATGCCCTTCGAAGCCCGCCCCAGCGCACCGCGCAAGATTGCCGTGATCGGCGCCGGAATATCTGGCCTTGGCGCGGCGCAGATGCTGGCCGGGGCGCATCACGTGACCCTGTTCGAGGCCGAGCACCGGCTGGGCGGTCATGCCCGCACCGTGATGGCCGGCAAGCGCGGCGACCAGCCCGTCGATACCGGGTTCATCGTGTTCAACCGGGCCAATTATCCGCATCTGTGCGCCCTGTTCGAGGAATTGGACGTGCCTGTCGCGAAATCCGACATGAGCTTTTCGGCCAGCCTGCGCGGCGGCGTGATGGAATATGGCCTGCGCGATCTTGGGGCGATCTTTGCCCAGAAACGCAATGCGCTGAACCCCCGGTTCTGGGGCATGATCCGCGACATCACGCGGTTCAATGCGCGGGCTTTGGATGCGGCGCAAGATCGGTCTGTGCCGCTGGGCGAATTCCTGGACCAGTTGCAGATGGGCGACTGGTTTCGCCGCTATTATCTGTTGCCGCTGTCCGGGGCGATCTGGTCGACCCCGACAGAGAAGATCCTGGATTTTCCGGCGCAGGCCCTGGTGCAATTCTTCGAGAACCACGCGCTGCTGCACCATTCCGGCCAGCACCAGTGGTACACCGTTCAGGGCGGGTCGGTGCAATACGTGCAGCGCCTTCAGGCCGATCTTTTGCGCAAGGGCGCCGAGATCCGCGTCGGCTGTCCGATCCAGGGCGTGAAACGCACCGCCGGCGGCGTGCAGGTCCGGGCGATCGGCGGCGACTGGGAGGCGTTCGACGACGTGGTCTTTGCCACCCACTCCGACGACAGCCTGCGCCTGCTGAGCGATGCCAACAGGGCCGAACGGCAGGCACTGGGCGCGGTGCGGTATCAGCCCAACCAGATCGTTCTGCACTCCGACGCCGCGATCATGCCCAAGCGCAAGGCCGTTTGGTCATCGTGGAATTACACCGAAACCGCCCGCAAGGAAATGAACCAGATCGACCTGACCTATTGGATGAACTGCCTGCAACCGATCCCGCAGGACGATCCGCTGTTCGTCACACTCAATTCCACCCGTCCGATCCGCGAAGACCTGATCCATGACGAGGTGACCCTGCGGCACCCGGTCTATGATCTGGCCGCGCTGGAAGGGCAAAGACAGGTGGCGGCGCTGAACGGCGCGAACAACACCTGGTTCTGCGGCGCGTGGATGAAGAACGGCTTTCACGAGGACGGCCTGTCCAGCGCGGTCGACGTGGTTCAGGCGCTGATGGCGCGCAGCTCTGGCACGGTGCGGGCAGCATGACGACCACCGTCACGCATATCGCGGGCCATACCTATCATGGCCGCAAGGGCGAGGTTGAAAACAGCTTTCGCTACTCGGTCGATTACGTGCTGCTGGACGCCGAGGCGCCGCTGCGCGCGCCGGGCCTGTTCTCGCGCAATCGCGCGAACCTGTGTTCGGTCCAGGACCGCGACCATGGCGGGGCGCCGAAACAGGGCAGGGGCGCCGCGTGGGCGCGCGAGGTGCTGGCGCAGCACCAGATCCGGGCCGATGGGCCGCTGCTGCTGCTGACGCAGCCGCGCCTGCTGGGGCATGTGTTCAACCCGGTGTCCTTCTGGCTGGCGCATGACGATCAGCAGCAGATGGTTGCGGTGATCGCCGAGGTGACCAACACCTTTGGCGACCGGCATTCCTATCTGTGCGCCCTGCCGGGGGGCGCGCCGATCACCCGGCACGATCGCATCACCGCCAGCAAGGTGTTTCATGTCTCGCCGTTCCAGCCCATCGCGGGCGGCTATGAATTCCGCTTTGACATCACCAAGGACCGCATCGGGATCTGGATCGACCTGACCCATGGCGACGGCGGCGTGATTGCCTCCCTGTGCGGGGAACGCAAACCCCTGACCAACCGGGCAATCCTTTGGGCGCTTGTGCGCCGTCCCTTCGGGGCGCGGCGTGTCCTGGGATTGATCCACTGGCAGGCCCTGAAACTATGGGCAAAGGGCGCGGGCTATCGCAACCGCCCTGCGCCGCCCGACCACTCAGTCAGTCAAGCCACCAAGGAGGCACAAGGATGACCTATGCGTTTTTCATGGCCATCGGAGCAGTGGCGGTTCTGGCGCTGCTATGGCTCAAGGCACGGTACTTCGGCTTTGCCGCCCAGAAAGCCGGCGATTATGCCGGTGACGCCCATGCCATCGACCTGCGCCGCGATCTGGACGGGCCGTTGATCTGCGAAGGCGTGATCTATGGCCCGACGGGGCGCGTGTCGTCCCGCTTTGTCGGGGATTTCGACGTGCACTGGGAAGGCAACCGGGGCGTGATGAAAGAGCATTTCCGCTATGAAAGCGGGTCCGAGCAGCACCGCGAATGGCAGCTTTTGCTGGGCAATGACGGCAGCATCCGCGCCACCGCGCCCGATCTGGTCGGCGAAGGGCGCGGCGCGCAAAGCGGTGGGTCCGTGCATCTGCGCTATCGCATCCGCCTGCCCGAGGACGCGGGCGGGCATGTTCTGGACACCATCGACTGGATGTATCTTGCGCCGAATGGAACCATCGTGAACCGCAGTCAGTTTCGTAAATACGGAATCAAGGTGGCCGAACTGGTGGCCACGATGCGAAAGGCGGAAGCGGCATGAGGGATTGGATCGGCAAACGGTATTGGTTGGTGGGCGCCTCGGAAGGGTTGGGGGCAGCACTGGCCCACCGGCTGAGCGCGGCAGGGTGCGAATTGATCCTGTCGGCGCGCTCCCGCGAGGGGCTGGAAAAACTGGCCGCCGAATTGCCGGGCAAGGCGCAGATCGCGCCGGTGGATGTGACTGACACCAAGGCGCTGGAGCAGGTCGCCCAAGAGATCGGAGAGATCGACGGCGTGGTGCAGATGGCCGGCGTCTATTGGCCCTTTGGCGCCAAGGACTGGAACGCCGGGCAGGCCAATACCATGGCGCAGGTCAACTTTGCCGGGGCCATGGCGCTGATGGGCGTGGTGTTGCCGCGCTTTGTCGAACGCGGCAAGGGCCACATCGTTCTGACCGGATCGCTGTCCGGCTTTCGCGGGTTGCCGGATTCGGCGCCCTATACCGCGTCAAAGGCCGGGGTGATGGCGCTGGCCGAGTCGCTATATGCCGACCTGCGCAAGACGGAGGTGGACGTGCAATTGATCAACCCCGGCTTCATCCGGACACGCCTGACCGCAAAGAACGATTTCAAGATGCCCTTCCTGATGGAGCCCGAGGAGGCCGCGCGCATCTGCTTTGAGCACATGACCACCGACCGCTTCAAACGGTCGTTCCCCATGGGGTTCAGCCTGGTGTTCCGGCTGGGGCAATTCCTGCCCGATTGGGCCTACTACCGCCTGTTTGCGTAAGATCAAGGCGCGCGTGGGCCGCGCCGCCCATGATCGCCCTTGCGAATGCAAAGGGAGACGCGGGATGGAACAGATCAGTGTTCGGAAAGTGGCGGCCGTCATCGTGATGGCGCGCGAGTTGGGGCGCGCCGAGGGCGAGCTGCGGGGCCTTATCGACCGGATGGGCGAAGAGGAACAGGCCGCGCTGGTGGCGATCATGTGGATCGGGCGCGGGTCGTTCGAGGCCGAGGAATTCCAGGAGGCCTATCAAACCGCCTATGCCGAGGCATCGACCCCGACGGCGGATTACCTGATCGGCACGCCGCATCTGGCCGACAACCTTGAGGCCGGGCTGGAGTCGCTGGGGTACGACACCCAGGACGAAGAAGATGCGGTGATGTAGGTCACCGAAGCGCGCGGCCTTTCAGGATCACACCATCGCCGAACTTGGCGCGCAGGGCGTCGGTGGCCTTTTCGGCCTTGGCGCGGGCGGCGGCCTGCGGGTCCAGCATGTCGGGCACGCGGTCGGCCTGATCCTCGGGGACCAGATCGGAAATGCCCGTGCCGATCAGCCGGAACGGCCCCTGCGCCTGCACCTGGTCAAACAGCGGGCGCGCGGTGCGATAGATGCGGTCGGCGATCTGCGTGGCATCGGTCAGCGACACGCGGCGGGTGATCAGCCGGAAATCGGCGCGCTTGACCTTGAGCGTGACGACGCGGCCGGCCAGCCCCTTGGCCTTGGCGCGGTCGGCGACCTTTTCGGACAGGCGCCACAGGTGGCCATCCAGCAGGTCGGTGTCGCTGGTGTCCTCGGAAAAGGTGGTTTCGTTCGAAATGGATTTCATCGGGGCATTGCGCGTCACGCGGCGGAAATCCTGCCCGCGCGCGAGGTACCATAGCCGTTCGCCCATCGACCCGAAGCGCGCGTTCAAATCGCGCCTGTCCCAGCGCAGCAGATCGTCAAAGCTGCGAATGCCGGCCTTTTCCAGCGTTTCCTGTGCGGCGCTGCCGACACCCCAGATCAGGCGCACGGACTTGGGGCGCAGGAAGGATTCCGTCTCGGCCTTGCCGATCACCGAAAAGCCGCGCGGTTTGTCCAGATCGCTGGCGATCTTGGCAAGGAATTTGTTGTGCGACAGCCCGATCGACCCGGTCAGCCCCAGTTCGGATTTCATCCGTTTGACCAGCCGGGCCAGCATGACGGCAGGCGGCGCGCCGTGCAGGCGGGCGGTGCCGGTCAGGTCAAGAAAGGCCTCGTCCAGCGACAGCGGTTCGATGGCGGGGGTCAGCTCCTCCATCATGGCGCGAATGGCGCGGCTTGCCTCGACATAGGCGTCCATGCGCGGTTTGATCACCACGGCGTCGGGGCACAGTTGCAGCGCCTTGAACATCGGCATGGCGGATTTCACGCCGCGAATGCGGGCGACATAGCAGGCGGTGGACACCACGCCGCGCCGCCCGCCGCCGATGATCACGGGTTTGTCGGCCAGATCCGGGTTGTCGCGCTTTTCCACGCTGGCATAAAAGGCGTCGCAGTCCATATGGGCAATGGACAGGTCCCACAGTTCGGGATGGTTCAGCACGCGCGGTCGACCGCACTCCGGGCAACGCGGCCCGGATGCAAAACAGGTCAGACAATCGCGGCACAGGGCTGGCATGGGGTCAGTTTAGCGTGAAGCGGAAGGGCAAGCCATGACAGATCCACTCGCGCCGTTTCTGGGCGCCAAGCTGATGCTGTTCGCGGGGGCGGATATCATCGTGTTGCGGCGCGATCATGCGCCGGGGCTGGTCTGGCCGGGGTTTCTGGATTTCCCCGGCGGCGGCCGCGAAGGGGACGAGACGCCGATGGCCTGCGCCTTGCGCGAAACGCACGAAGAGCTGGGGTTGATCGTGCCCGAGGCGCAGGTGCGGATGGCGCATCTGCGCGACACGGGGTCTGCGCTGACGTGGTTTTTCGCGGCGCATCTGCCGGGCAGCATTCTGCGCGATATCCGGTTCGGCGGCGAAGGCGAGGGGTGGCAGGTGATGGCGCCCGGCGATTTCGTGCGCGATGCGCAGGCGATCCCGCATTTCCGCGCGGTGTTGCGCGGCTATCTTGACAAATAAAGGCCGGAGCGCGAAACGCGCCCCGGCCAGTGAACCGCCATTCTCGGGGGACAATGAGAACGGGCGGTATTCGGATCAGGCGGCGCGGCTGCCGTGCAGCAGGGCCTGCCAGTCAAAGCCGCTGGGTTGCGGTTGCGGCGCGGGGGCGGGCAGCTTTTCCAGGCGGGATTTCATTTGGTCGGGGCGGTTGATGCGCGCCATCGCGGCCTGCAGCAGGCCCTTGCTGATAGCGTCGAATTCGGCCTCGAGAGGCGCGCGGAAACTTGCGGGGATCCGGCGCGTTCCGGTGGTGCCGTGAAATGTAACCAGGGCCTCAAAGCACTGCTCGGCCGGGTTGTAACGAATTTCACCGATTTCAGTCTTGTTGCGCGACATTGATATGCCTCCTGTAGCGATCCATTCGGACGTGGTGTCCTGTGGATAACTTTCAGATGAGCATTTTGTTCCGCGACGAAAAGGGGGGCTCACGAATCTGTGTGAGCTGGCGGTCGGAATTGTGCAAAATTCCGCCTATCCCCCCGGGATCTGAGCGCTTTTTGGCTGATTTGGCCTAGCCGAGGCGCAGTTCGTCCACGATGGCCTGCGCGGCGGCCTTTGGGTCGGGGGCGCGGTGGATCGGGCGACCGACGACGATATGGTCGGCCCCGGCCCTGATGGCGCTGGCGGGTGTTGCGATTCGTTTCTGATCGCCTTTGTCGGCGCCGACGGGGCGCACGCCGGGGGTGACGATCAGTTTGCCCGCCGCCTCGGGCAGGGCGCGGATCAGCGCGGCCTCGTTCGGAGAGGCGATGACGCCATCGGCCCCGGCCTCAAAGGCGCGGGCGGCGCGGGTGGTCACAAGCTCGGGGATATCGCCGGGCTGGATCAGCGCGGCGTCCAGATCGGCGCGGTCAAGCGAGGTCAGGATGGTCACAGCAAGGATTTTCATGTCCTTGCCTGCGGCGCCTTCCTTGGCGGCGCGCACGACGTATGGGTCGCCATGCACCGTCAGGAAATCGAGATCGAATTGCGCAAGGCCGCGCACCGCCGCCTCGACCGTGGCGCCGATGTCGAACAGCTTCATGTCCAGAAAGATGCGTTTGCCGAAATCCTGTTTCAGCTCGTTCGCAAGGGCAAGCCCGCCGCCGGTCAGCATGCCAAGGCCGATCTTGTAGAACGACACGGTATCCCCCAGCGCGCTGGCCATGTGCAGCCCTTCGATGGCGGTGGGAACGTCGAGCGCAACGATCAATCGGTCATCGGACATGGGGTGGCCTTTCCAAGCTGGGGTTTACCCGCTTTTGGGTGCCTGCCGTCGCGGCGTCAAGTCCACCGATGTCAGCCCATGGGGCAGAAGACCCGGAGCAAAGTGGATTTCATCGCCTTCAAGGTATTCGGGCATCTGACGCGCGCGTTTCAGTGCCATGGCCAGCAGGCGCAGACGGTGCCGGCTTTTGAGCACCTCGACGTGTCGGGGCACGGTCAGCGGGATCTGGATGCGCGTGGTGTCGTTGACCAGAAGCACCGCGCCCCTGGATGGTCCTTCGGGGGCGGTGTCGTCAAACCCCGAAAACTCGATGCTTTTTACATACATGCTGGGCCTCCTGCGGAGGTGAATATAGCGAAGGCTTTAACAATCGGTGCAGGCGCGCGGGTGGCAATTTTGCAACGCGAGGGGCTTGAAGCCGCCGCGGGCAATCGCCATCTTTTGAGCGAGGCCCAATCGGCCCCGCGTGCCGCCAAGTCGGGCGCGGGCCAAATCAACCGGGCGCTTACATGGAAGGAGAATACCATGAACTTGGATAAGTTCACGGAGCGGTCGCGCGGCTTTATTCAGGCGGCACAGACGATCGCCATGCGAGAAAATCATCAAAAACTGGCGCCCGAACACCTGCTCAAGGCGGTGATGGACGACGATCAGGGGATGGCCAGCAACCTGATCAAACGGGCGGGCGGCGATGCCGCGCGGGTCGTGCAGGTTCTGGAAACCAAGGTTGCCAAGATCCCCAAAGTGACCGGCGATGCCGGGCAGATCTACATGGACAGCGGCACCGGCAAGGTGCTGGACGAGGCCGAAAAGCTGGCAAAAAAGGCCGGTGACAGCTTTGTCCCCGTCGAACGGCTGCTGATGGCTTTGGCCATGGTCAAAAGCCCGGCCAAAGAGGCGTTGGATGCGGGCGGCGTGACCGCCCAGAAGCTGAACGAGGCGATCAACGATCTGCGCAAGGGGCGCACGGCGGATACCGCCAGCGCCGAAGAGGGTTATGACGCGCTGAAGAAATACGCGCAGGACCTGACCGAACGCGCCCGCGAGGGCAAGATCGACCCGATCATTGGCCGCGACGAAGAAATTCGCCGCACCATGCAGGTGCTGAGCCGTCGGACCAAGAACAACCCGGTTCTGATCGGGGAACCCGGCGTGGGTAAAACCGCGATTGCCGAGGGTCTGGCCCTGCGCATCGTCAATGGTGACGTGCCCGAAAGCCTGCTGAACAAGCGGCTGTTGTCGCTGGACATGGGCGCGCTGATTGCCGGTGCGAAGTATCGCGGCGAATTCGAGGAACGTCTGAAGGCGATCCTGTCCGAGGTGACGACCGCCGCGGGCGAGGTGATCCTGTTCATCGACGAAATGCACACGCTGGTCGGCGCGGGCAAGGCAGACGGGGCGATGGATGCCTCGAACCTGTTGAAACCGGCGCTGGCGCGCGGTGAATTGCACTGCGTCGGCGCGACCACGCTGGACGAATACCGCAAGCACGTCGAAAAGGACGCGGCCCTTGCGCGGCGTTTCCAGCCAGTGATGGTCGAAGAACCGACCGTCGAGGATACGATTTCGATCCTGCGCGGCATCAAGGAAAAGTACGAACTGCACCACGGCGTGCGGATTTCGGACAGCGCCCTGGTTGCGGCGGCGACGCTGAGCCACCGCTATATCACCGACCGGTTCCTGCCGGACAAGGCGATCGACCTGATGGACGAGGCCGCGTCACGTCTGCGCATGGAAGTGGACAGCAAGCCCGAGGAACTGGACGCGCTGGACCGCGACATCCTGCAAAAGCAGATCGAGGTCGAGGCGCTGCGCCGCGAGGACGATCAGGCAAGCAAGGACCGTCTGGCCAAGCTCGAGGTCGATCTGGCCAACCTGCAAGAGCAGAGCGCCGAGATGACCGCCAAGTGGCAGGCCGAGCGGGACAAGCTGGCCGGTGCGCGCGACATCAAGGAAAAGCTGGATCAGGCGCGGGCGCAACTGGATCAGGCCAAGCGGGCCGGTGATCTGGCCAAGGCCGGTGAGCTGTCTTACGGCGTGATCCCGCAGCTGGAAAAGCAACTGGCCGAGGCGGAATCGCAGGACGACAGCGACGTGATGGTCGAAGAGGCCGTGCGCCCGGATCAGATTGCATCGGTGGTCGAACGCTGGACAGGGATTCCGGCGGGCAAGATGCTGGAAGGCGAGCGCGACAAGCTGCTGGCGATGGAGGATGGCCTGCACAAGCGGGTGATCGGTCAGAACCAGGCGGTGACGGCGGTGGCCAATGCGGTGCGCCGTGCACGGGCCGGTCTGAACGACGAGAACCGGCCGTTGGGCTCGTTCCTGTTCCTTGGGCCGACCGGTGTGGGCAAGACCGAGCTGACCAAGGCGCTGGCCGAGTTCCTGTTCGACGACGACAACGCCATGGTGCGGATCGACATGTCGGAGTTCATGGAGAAACACGCGGTGTCGCGTCTGATCGGCGCGCCTCCGGGCTATGTCGGCTATGACGAAGGCGGTGTGCTGACCGAAGCGGTGCGGCGCCGGCCCTATCAGGTCGTGCTGTTCGACGAGGTCGAAAAGGCCCACCCGGATGTCTTCAACGTGCTGTTGCAGGTGCTGGACGACGGTGTGCTGACCGATGGTCAAGGGCGGACGGTCGATTTCAAGCAGACGCTGATCGTGCTGACGTCGAACCTTGGCAGCCAGGCGCTGAGCCAGCTGCCCGAAGGGTCGGATGGCGCGCAGGCCAAGCGCGACGTGATGGACGCGGTGCGGGCCCATTTCCGCCCCGAGTTCCTGAACCGTCTGGACGAGACGATCATCTTTGATCGGCTCAAGCGCGAGGACATGGACGGCATCGTCGATATCCAGATGGCCCGCCTGCTGAAACGGCTTGCGGCGCGGAAAATCCGGCTGGAGCTGGACGAGGATGCGCGCAAGTGGCTGGCCAGCGAAGGCTATGATCCGGTGTTCGGGGCGCGCCCGCTCAAGCGGGTGATCCAGCGTGCCTTGCAGAACCCGCTGGCGGAAATGCTGCTGTCGGGCGATGTGAACGACGGCGACGTGATCCCGGTCAGCGCCGGGGCCGACGGGCTGCTGATCGGTGATCGGGTCGGGGCCACGAACCGGCCCAAACCGGACGATGCCGTGGTGCACTGAGCTTTGATGCAAAGGAAAAGGCCCGCCAGAGATGGCGGGCCTTTTTTGTTGGAGCCTGATGCCGGGTCAGAAGATGATCGTATTGGTGTCGAAGTTGTGCATCGACATGCCTTCCAGCAGGATCACGTCCCCGGCGGTGATGCCGATTTCAAGCCCGGCCTCGGTTTCAGTAAAGGTCAGGTCGTCCGTGCCCGAAAGGCCCAGCGACGTCAGGTCGATTTCATCGGAACTGGAGCTGAAGCCCTCGATCGTGTCGAAACCGGACCCGGCGTCAAAGACGAACAGATCGTTGCCATAGCCGCCCTGCAGCACGTCATTGCCCGAACCGCCGTTCAACGTATCGTCGTTGAAGCCGCCGCGCAGGGTATCGTCGCCCGCGCCGCCCATCAGGAAATCGTCGCCGGCGCTGCCCCACAGGATGTCGTTGCCGGCATCGCCAAAGATCAGGTCGTTGCCGCTGCCGGAATAGATGGTGTCGGCATCATCGCCGCCGCGCAGCGTGTCATGGCCGCTTTCGCCATAAAGCAGGTCGTTGCCCGCACCGCCTTCGAGAATGTCGTTGCCGCTGCCGGCCCAAAGCGTATCGACCCCGTCGCCGCCATGCAGGCTGTCGTGGCCGGCCGCGCCGCGCAGGGCGTCATCGCCGCCTCCGCCCAAAAGCGTGTCGTTGCCGGTGCCGCCATGCAGCCAGTCGTTGTCGTCGCCGCCATCAAGGGAATCGTCGCCGCTGTTGCCGGACAGGCTGTCCTGACCGGCGCCGCCGTGCAGGGTGTCGTTGCCCGTGCCGCCGATGCCGGTGTCATTGCCGTCGCCGCCCAGCAGGAAATCAAGCCCAAGGCCGCCGATCAGCAGATCGTGCCCGGCATCGCCGATGACCACGTCGTTGCCGTTGCCGCCGTTGACATAATCGTCGCCGTCGCCGCCGCGGGATTCGTCGTTTCCGTTGCCCGCGCGCAGCGTGTCGTTGCCGCTGCCGCCGTCCAGAAAGTCATTGCCGGACCCGGCTTGCAGGAAATCCATGCCGCCGCCGCCCCAAAGCGTATCATGGCCATTGTTGCCACGAATGGAATCGTCCCCCATCAGACCGTGCAGGATGTCGTTTCCATAGCCACCGCGCAGGGTGTCGTTCAGATCGGCGCCATACAGGGTGTCGTTCTTGGATGTGCCGTTCACGACCAGGCCAAGAATCTCAGCGTTCGCGCCAGTGGATTGTGTAGAAGATGTGCCGACCATGATGGCTCCGCATGACAGTGTTCAACAAATCCGTCATTTGCGGATAATTGTGTTAAAATTAGGGCCAATCGGATTGGGGATGAAAAAAGCCCGCCGTGTGGTGCACGGCGGGCCCAAAGGCGCAAGGATGGCGCCCTTGTTTACTTGGGCATGATGACCGCGTCGATCACGTGGATCACGCCGTTCGAGGCTTCGATATCGGCCTGCACGACGTTGGCGCCATCGACGGTCACGCCGCCTTCGGTCATGATGGTGACTTCACCGCCTTGGACGGTGGCTGCCATCATGTTGTTCGACAGGTCGGTCGACATGACTTTGCCAGAGATCACGTGGTAGGTCAGGATCGCGGTCAGCTGGTCCTTGTTCTCGGGCAGCAGCAGGCTTTCGACCGTGCCTTCGGGCAGGGCGGCAAAAGCGTCATCGGTGGGCGCGAAAACGGTGAAGGGGCCTTCGCTCTTGAGAGTGTCGACGAGGCCCGCGGCGGTGGCGGCGGCAAGCAGCGTTTCAAAGCTGCCGGCGTTGGCGGCGGTGTCGACGATATCCATCGAGTGGCCACCAGCAAAGGCGGGGCCCGCGATGAAGGCTGCGGCGGTCAGGGCAAGGTAAGTTCTGCGGAACATGAGATGTCCTCCTGAGAAAAAGTTGTGCCGATGTGGCTGTCACATCTGCAAACTCTTACGGGGCAGGAGGGGCCCCCGGATCACCGGATTTCTTTGCAAAGCCGGCTTGACGAAGGGCGCGCGCTTGCTAAGCCGCGCCCTTCGAGAATTTCCAATCGCGTTTTCGTGATCGTATGTGATCAATCCAGCCCGACTGCGGCGCGTGCAATGCCGTCCAGCAGCTCTTCGACGGCCTTCATGGCGCCGTCGGGATAGGTGCGAAACCCGATGGTCGTCACGTCGGGCGTGTCATGCATGACCATGACAAAGATGTCGTAGGGGCAAAAGACGATGTTCATCGGATCGGCCTCCATCACTTCGCGCGACACCTTGGCCGAGCAGAAGCTGAAAACATCCGCCTTGTCGTACAGGATGACATCCGATCCCACGTCTTCGCGGGTGCGTTCCAGCATGTCGCCGGTGTGGCTGACGCTGTCGATCACCAGCCCGGCGTCAACGATCGCGTTTTCCAAGCCAAAGACCACATCGTCAAAGCTTTGATCCGTGTCATAGGTGATCACGTCGGCTGCCGAGGCCGCCGTGGCGAAAAGTACCAGCGCCGCGGCGCTCAGAAATCTGGTCATATCGTTCCCCTTCACGATTTATGCAGAAAGCATGTCTAATCGTCGTCGATGATGGCACAGTACCGCAGGGTACGCGATTTGCCTTGAGGCAAATCAACGCATTCAGGAGGGCGAATATGACTTACGCGATGGCGGCGCTTCAATACCTGGCGCTTTTGTTCGTCTTTCTGATCGGGATGGGGGCGGCGCTGGCGATCATGTATTTCATCATCGACCGCACCCAGACCAGCGACGCCATCCGGCGCAACTATCCGGTGATCGGCCGCTTTCGGCATCTGTTCACCGAGCTGGGCGAATTCTTTCGCCAGTATTTCTTTGCCATGGACCGCGAGGAAATGCCGTTCAACCGCGCGCAGCGGAACTGGATCGACGGCGCCGCCAAGGGGGACAGCAACACCGTGGCCTTCGGGTCAACCCGAAACCTGAACGTGCCGGGCACGCCGATCTTCATGAACGCGGTCTTTCCCCCGCTGGACGATCAATACGGGCGCACCGAACCGATGGTGATCGGGCCTACCGCGAAACAGCCCTATGCGGCGCCGTCGATCTACAACATCTCGGGGATGTCCTATGGCGCGCTGTCGAAACCGGCGGTGCGCGCGCTCAGCCGCGGGGCCAAGATGGCTGGCGTCTGGCTGAACACCGGCGAAGGCGGGTTGTCGCCCTACCACCTGGAAGGCGGCTGCGACATCGTCTTTCAGATCGGCACCGCGAAATACGGCGTGCGCGACAAGGACGGCAACCTGAGCGACGACAAGCTGCGCGAGGTGGCGGCCCACCCTCAGGTCAGGATGTTCGAGATCAAGCTGAGCCAGGGCGCCAAGCCGGGCAAGGGCGGCATCCTGCCCGGTGCCAAGGTGTCTAAGGAAATCGCCGACATCCGCGGCATCGAAGAAGGCAAGCCCAGCATTTCCCCGAACCGCCACCAGGAGGTGGATGATTTCAACGACCTGCTTGAGATGATCCGCCACATCCGCGACGTGACGGGCAAACCGGTGGGCTTCAAGACCTGCCTTGGCTCGGCCGAACCCTGGTTCGACTTTTTCAAGCTGGTGAAGGAACGCGGCACTGACTATGCGCCCGATTTCATCACCGTCGATGGCGGCGAAGGCGGGACCGGCGCGGCGCCCATGCCGTTGTTGGACCTGGTCGGCATGCCGCTGCGCGAGGCGCTGGTGCGCATGGTCGACCTGCGTGACCTGGCCGGGCTGCACGACCGCATCCGCATCATTGCCAGCGGCAAGCTGATATCACCCGGCGATGTGGCCTGGGCGATCTGCGCCGGAGCGGATATCGTCACCTCGGCGCGCGGGTTCATGTTCAGCCTTGGCTGCATCCAGGCGCTCAAGTGCAACCGCAACACCTGCCCGACAGGGATCACCACCCACGACCCGCGCCTGCAGGCGGGGCTGGTGGTGGCCGAAAAGGACAAGCGTGTCGCCCGCTTTGCCAAGGCGATCATCAGCGAGGTGGAAACCATCGCCCATTCGGTGGGCGTGGCCGAACCCCGGCTGATGCGGCGCAGCCACGTGCGCCTTGTCTGCGATGATGGCTCGTCCGCCCAGATGAGCGAGCTTTATCCATCGGTCAATCTGGCCGGCGATCTGGCCGGCGGGCACCGCGTGTTCGAAGAGGCGCTCAAACGGATGTGACGGCGGCTTTGTTTCAAAGCGCCTACGCCAAAGTGAGAAAACGTTCATTGGTCAGCGGGACCTCGCGCTATAATTAAGGGGAAGCCGAGCAAGGAGACCCCGATGGCCAAACGCTGGATCAATGACCTGACGACACAAGACGTGACACCCGAACATGCCTTTTTGAACCGGCGTCAGATCCTGGCCGGTATGGGGGCAGGGGCCATTGCCGGATTTGGCATGCCCGCCATGGCCGAAACGCTGGAACCGAACAGCTTTGAGGACATCACCAACTACTGCAATTATTACGAGTTCGGCACCGGCAAGGATGATCCGGCCCGCAACGCGCATACCCTGACCACGTCGCCCTGGTCGGTGCAGATCGACGGACTGGTCGACAACCCCGGCGACTATGCCCTGACGGACATCCTGGACAAGATGACCATCGAAGAGCGCATCTATCGTTTTCGCTGTGTCGAGGCCTGGTCGATGGTCGTGCCCTGGAACGGCTTTGAACTGGCGGATCTTTTGACCATGGCCGGCATCAAGCCCGAGGCGAAATACGTCGCCTTCGAAACCGTCCTGCGCCCGGATGAAATGCCCGGCACCCGGTTCCCGGTGCTTGACTGGCCCTATGTCGAAGGGCTGCGGTTGGACGAGGCGATGCATCCGCTGACGCTTATGGCGACCGGACTGTATGGCAAACCGCTGCCCAACCAGAACGGCGCGCCGCTGCGTTTGGTCGTGCCATGGAAATACGGCTTCAAGTCGATCAAATCCGTTGTGCGCATCACCCTGACCGACAGCCAGCCGCCGACCTCGTGGAACAAGGCGAACGCGGGCGAATACGGATTTTACAGCAACGTCAATCCCACGGTCGATCACCCGCGCTGGTCGCAGGCCACCGAACGCCCCCTGGGCGGCGGGCTGTTTGCAGGCAAAGTTCCGACGCGGATGTTCAACGGCTATGACGAGGTGGCCAGCCTTTATGACGGCATGGACCTGGCCCGGAACTTCTGATGCTGGTCGACCGGATCAACGCCGGGGCGCGCAAGCTCTCGAGCGCTTACATATATATTGTATGCGCCTTGCCCGCGCCCTGGCTGTTTTACCTGGGCCTGACCGGGGGGCTGGGCGTCGAGCCGATCAAGGCGCTGGAACATGAATACGGCGCGCTGGCGCTCAAACTGCTGATCGCCGGGTTGATGATCACACCGCTGCGCCGCTTTGCTGGGGTGAACCTGCTGAAATTCCGGCGCGCGATCGGCTTGATGGCCTTTTTTTACGTCGCGCTGCATCTGCTGGTCTGGCTGGTGCTGGACGTGCAGGTGCCCAGCCAGATCTGGGCGGATATCGTCAAGCGCCCATATATCACCGTCGGCATGGCGGGCTTTGCCCTGTTGCTGCCGCTGGCGATCACCTCCAACGCATACGCGATCCGCCGGCTTGGGCCGTCGTGGCGCAGCCTGCACAAACTGGTCTACCCGGCCGTCTTTCTTGGCGGCGTGCATTTCGTGATGCTGGTAAAGGGTCTGCAACCAGAGCCGCTGATCTATCTGGCGATCATCCTTGCGCTGCTGTCGCTGCGGCTTCGTCCGGCGCGGAAAAAATCAGCGGCCTGACGGCGCGATCCCCAGAAAAGCGGCAGTATGAAAGTGCTGCATTCGGCGGTTGAGGCCGTTTGGGGTGGGGTTCGGAGGTTGGAACTGGGCTTTGCCTGCCCCGCACGCGGTGAATCGCGACGTTCGATCCCGCAAAAGGACACCGATTCAGCAGCGATTGCACCAAGTGAATCGCCGACGACTCGCTCAGACTTGGGTGTCAGGCCGGGGATGCCCCAAGATGTTGACCCTATGGATGCTGCATTGCAGCGCGTTCGTGTATTGGTTGCGATAACTGTTTTGAGGGTTTGTTCTTAAGGTATTGATTTTGTGTTTGAATTTGAGAAATTGGCAGAAAATGCGTTTTTCTTCAAAAAACTGCTTGCGGAGGTTTGGGAGTAACCGTAGAACCCCCTTCACCGGCGGCGCTGAGGCGCTGCGGGGCACTGGACGGACCGGACGACACGCTGCGAGGCGGAGGTTTGACGGGAAGTTTGTGAGACACTACTGAGGTAATGACGGGCGGGCGCGCCGAGAAGTTAGGGCGCATCCGGTTGATCGTTGTCTCGACGTTATTTGACATCGCGAGTATCTGAAGAGATATGCGGGCGACTTGGGTTCATTTCGATGGACAAATGTCTGCATATCAACGCTGGTAGGGCTTCGGTCCGATGATCCAGTGTCAGCTTCACTGTTTGTAGCGGCTTTCGGTTTCTGATGAAACCTGAAGCACGTTATCAAACAGATGACTTCCAATGCGTGTTGGTTCCTAGCCGGGTCAACATAGGGATCTGCCCCCAAAGCGGTCCTGAGTATTGGAGATGTGCAGAGGTTCGAACGTCAAGGATAAGCTGGTAACAGCTTTTCAACTTGAGAGTTTGATCCTGGCTCAGAACGAACGCTGGCGGCAGGCCTAACACATGCAAGTCGAGCGAGACCTTCGGGTTTAGCGGCGGACGGGTTAGTAACGCGTGGGAACATACCCTTCTCTAAGGAATAGCCACTGGAAACGGTGAGTAATACCTTATACGCCCTTCGGGGGAAAGATTTATCGGAGAAGGATTGGCCCGCGTTAGATTAGATAGTTGGTGGGGTAATGGCCTACCAAGTCTACGATCTATAGCTGGTTTTAGAGGATGATCAGCAACACTGGGACTGAGACACGGCCCAGACTCCTACGGGAGGCAGCAGTGGGGAATCTTGGACAATGGGCGCAAGCCTGATCCAGCCATGCCGCGTGAGTGATGAAGGCCTTAGGGTCGTAAAGCTCTTTCGCCAGGGATGATAATGACAGTACCTGGTAAAGAAACCCCGGCTAACTCCGTGCCAGCAGCCGCGGTAATACGGAGGGGGTTAGCGTTGTTCGGAATTACTGGGCGTAAAGCGCACGTAGGCGGACCAGAAAGTTGGGGGTGAAATCCCGGGGCTCAACCCCGGAACTGCCTCCAAAACTCCTGGTCTTGAGTTCGAGAGAGGTGAGTGGAATTCCGAGTGTAGAGGTGAAATTCGTAGATATTCGGAGGAACACCAGTGGCGAAGGCGGCTCACTGGCTCGATACTGACGCTGAGGTGCGAAAGTGTGGGGAGCAAACAGGATTAGATACCCTGGTAGTCCACACCGTAAACGATGAATGCCAGTCGTCGGGCAGTATACTGTTCGGTGACACACCTAACGGATTAAGCATTCCGCCTGGGGAGTACGGTCGCAAGATTAAAACTCAAAGGAATTGACGGGGGCCCGCACAAGCGGTGGAGCATGTGGTTTAATTCGAAGCAACGCGCAGAACCTTACCAACCCTTGACATCCTGTGCCACACAGAGAGATCTGTGGTTCCCTTCGGGGACGCAGTGACAGGTGCTGCATGGCTGTCGTCAGCTCGTGTCGTGAGATGTTCGGTTAAGTCCGGCAACGAGCGCAACCCACATCCTTAGTTGCCAGCAGTTCGGCTGGGCACTCTAGGGAAACTGCCCGTGATAAGCGGGAGGAAGGTGTGGATGACGTCAAGTCCTCATGGCCCTTACGGGTTGGGCTACACACGTGCTACAATGGCAACTACAGTGGGTTAATCCCCAAAAGTTGTCTCAGTTCGGATTGTTCTCTGCAACTCGAGAGCATGAAGTCGGAATCGCTAGTAATCGCGTAACAGCATGACGCGGTGAATACGTTCCCGGGCCTTGTACACACCGCCCGTCACACCATGGGAGTTGGTTCTACCTGACGGCCGTGCGCTAACCTTCGGGAGGCAGCGGACCACGGTAGGATCAGCGACTGGGGTGAAGTCGTAACAAGGTAGCCGTAGGGGAACCTGCGGCTGGATCACCTCCTTTCTAAGGATGTATCTGGATAGATCGGCTTGCCGATCTCGTGATACACTTAGCAACGTTCCGGTACCTTTGCCGGAACAACATCAGACGAACCTGGGTCGTCCTCATATCTCTTCAGACAAGTAACGCGGGCCGCCGGCTCGTATGGAAATTGCCAGTTTTGCTGCAAGCCTGGCCGCTTTCGGGAGCTTGCGCAGCAAGCCCCTGTCGCGGCGATGCGGTTTTGCCTTGCAAAACTCGCTGGGTCGGTAGCTCAGGTGGTTAGAGCGCACGCCTGATAAGCGTGAGGTCGGAGGTTCAAGTCCTCCTCGACCCACCACCAACTCTCGCGTAGCGACGAGTTGGAGTTGCGACAGTGCATTGCGCAGCAATGTCACGAGAGCAACGCCTTCACCATTTAGGGGCCTTAGCTCAGCTGGGAGAGCGCCTGATTTGCATTCAGGAGGTCAGGAGTTCGATCCTCCTAGGCTCCACCATTCACGACGATTAGATCGATAAGCACCTTTGGGTTCTTATCCGTCCAATCGGACACGCTGCCTTTGCAAGAAGGTCAGCAGTAATTCACATCGTATAGAGAGATAATCAATCAACATTGCTTGATTGGCTGGAGTAACAGTCAATCTCAGTTGGTTCCGCCCCAGGGCGGAAGGCGAAACACGGGTCTAGCCGGCCGGTGGTTTGTATCCCTTCTGAAAAAAGCAATCGTTGTCCAAGTCAAGTACACTAACCACTCATTCATTCCGCACGGAATGACTGAGAAGGTTTTGGGCCGCGAGGCCTGAAACCTAAAGTTCCCGTAAGCATACGGGAGCGGGAAAGTATGCTTTTGGTTCAGAAAGACAGGTGCCTCAAGCGAACCAGCTGGGCACTGCGCAAGACGAAAGCCTTGCTATTTCTGGATCAAATCAAGCGCGAGAAGGGCGTTTGGTGGATGCCTTGGCAGTAAGAGGCGATGAAGGACGTGATACTCTGCGATAAGTCATGGTTAGCCGAGAATAGGCTTTGATCCATGAATCTCCGAATGGGGCAACCCACCTGATACTCGGTTATTATTAGCCCTCGTGGTTATTGATAATCGGGTAAAACAGGTACTTATTACCTGAATACATAGGGTTTTAAGAGCAAACCCGGGGAACTGAAACATCTAAGTACCCGGAGGAAAGGACATCAATAGAGACTCCCCTAGTAGCGGCGAGCGAACGGGGACCAGCCGAGCCTTGAGTGTGAATAGAATGGTCTGGAAAGACCAACCATAGTGGGTGACAGTCCCGTATATGAAGCACGATAGGACGTATCAAGTAGGGCGGAACACGTGAAATTCTGTCTGAAGATCGGGGGACCACCCCCGAAGGCTAAGTACTCCTTACTGACCGATAGTGAACCAGTACCGTGAGGGAAAGGTGAAAAGCACCCCGACGAGGGGAGTGAAACAGTACCTGAAACCGGACGCCTACAAACAGTCGGAGCTTGACTGGACTCTAATGATAATCTGCGCCATGACCGTTCGGAAACGAATGGAGAAAATCATGGCTGACGGAACCTTTGCAGTATTGATGCTCGTACTCGGTCTGACCGACATGAGCCGCAACCACTGCGGCACCGAGAGCGGGTGCCTTGGCAAGTCGGAGACGACGCCAAGGTTTGCGATCTCGGCAGGCCAGGTTCTTGAGCGGCGCGCAAGCGAAGCCAGCGAAATCTATCTGCGCTACGATCTGGGTCACAACCGTGGCCCCTTCGGAAGTGCGGCGGGACTTTCGGTTGGCGAGCATGGTGAGACATGGGTTGGCTTCGGCCAGACCTATACGATCCAGATGCGGAACGCGCCGATCTTTGCGCAATTGCACTCCATGCCGGGTCTGTACCTGGATAATGGAGGGTTCGACCTGGGTGGTCCGATCGAGTTTAGATCGGGGATCGAGGTTGGCTACGAGAACGACCGCGGTTGGCGGTTTGGTCTCAGCTACGACCATCGGTCGAATGCCGGGATCTACGACGACAACCCCGGGATCGAGACCGTGCAGTTCCGTGTCAGTGTTCCTACGCGGTAGGGATGCGGCAGCAAAACATAATCAGCACCTGGAATTGATAGGGGGTTGCCTCCCGGGACATTGCTTTGCAATGCCCTGCCGGCAACTTGCCAATCATTTGCAGGCAAATGATTGTCATTAGTGTCCAGTCTTGTGACGGCGTACCTTTTGTATAATGGGTCATCGACTTGGTCTATCTAGCAAGCTTAAGCCGTTAGGTGTAGGCGCAGCGAAAGCGAGTCTTAATAGGGCGTCGAGTTAGATGGATCAGACCCGAAACCGAGTGATCTAGGCATGACCAGGATGAAGGTAAGGTAACACTTACTGGAGGTCCGAACCCACACCTGTTGAAAAAGGTCGGGATGAGTTGTGCCTAGGGGTGAAAGGCCAATCAAACTCGGAGATAGCTGGTTCTCTGCGAAATCTATTTAGGTAGAGCGTCATCCGAATACCCCGGGGGGTAGAGCACTGGATGGGTAATGGGGCCCCACAGGCTTACTGATCCTAACCAAACTCCGAATACCCGGGAGTACTAGATGGCAGACACACTGCGGATGCTAACGTCCGTAGTGAAGAGGGAAACAACCCTAACCTCCAGCTAAGGCCCCTAATTCATGGCTAAGTGGGAAAGCAGGTGGGACGACCAAAACAACCAGGAGGTTGGCTTAGAAGCAGCCATCCTTTAAAGATAGCGTAACAGCTCACTGGTCTAAACAAGTTGTCCTGCGGCGAAGATGTAACGGGGCTCAAGCCATGAGCCGAAGCTGAGGATGCCGTAAGGCATGGTAGCAGAGCGTAGTGTGACATAGTCTCATGTGTCCTTACCCACTTCGGTGGGATTGGACACAAGAGGCTTTCTGTGAAGCCGGCGCGTGAGCGATCCGGTGGAGAGATCACTAGCGAGAATGATGACATGAGTAGCGACAAAGAGTGTGAGAGACACTCTCGCCGAAAGTCCAAGGGTTCCTGCTTAAAGCTAATCTGAGCAGGGTAAGCCGACCCCTAAGGCGAGGCCGAAAGGCGTAGTCGATGGGAACCAGGTTAATATTCCTGGGCCAGATGGAAGTGACGGATCATGAAGGTTGTTCACCCTTATTGGATTGGGTGGGCCGCTCATTGGTCCCTGGAAATAGCTCCATCATGAGATCGTACCCTAAACCGACACAGGTGGACTGGTAGAGAATACCAAGGCGCTTGAGAGAACGATGTTGAAGGAACTCGGCAAAATACCTCCGTAAGTTCGCGAGAAGGAGGCCCGGTTCCTAGGCAACTAGGGGCTGGGGGCACAAACCAGGGGGTGGCGACTGTTTACTAAAAACACAGGGCTCTGCGAAGTCGCAAGACGACGTATAGGGTCTGACGCCTGCCCGGTGCCTGAAGGTTAAAAGGAGGGGTGCAAGCTCTGAATTGAAGCCCAGGTAAACGGCGGCCGTAACTATAACGGTCCTAAGGTAGCGAAATTCCTTGTCGGGTAAGTTCCGACCTGCACGAATGGCGTAACGACTTCCCCGCTGTCTCCAACATCGACTCAGCGAAATTGAATTGCCGGTCAAGATGCCGGCTACCCGCGGTTAGACGGAAAGACCCCGTGCACCTTCACTACAGCTTCGCACTGGCATCAGACACAACATGTGCAGGATAGGTGGTAGGCTTCGAAGCAGGGACGCCAGTCTCTGTGGAGCCTCCCTTGAGATACCACCCTTGTTCTGTTTGATGTCTAACCGCGGTCCGTTATCCGGATCCGGGACCCTGCGTGGCGGGTAGTTTGACTGGGGCGGTCGCCTCCTAAAGCGTAACGGAGGCGCGCGAAGGTTGGCTCAGAGCGGTCGGAAATCGCTCGTTGAGTGCAATGGCATAAGCCAGCCTGACTGCGAGACTGACAAGTCGAGCAGAGACGAAAGTCGGCCATAGTGATCCGGTGGTCCCAAGTGGGAGGGCCATCGCTCAACGGATAAAAGGTACGCCGGGGATAACAGGCTGATACTGCCCAAGAGTCCATATCGACGGCAGTGTTTGGCACCTCGATGTCGGCTCATCTCATCCTGGGGCTGGAGCAGGTCCCAAGGGTATGGCTGTTCGCCATTTAAAGAGGTACGTGAGCTGGGTTTAGAACGTCGTGAGACAGTTCGGTCCCTATCTGCCGTGGGTGTAGGAGATTTGAGAAGAGTTGCCCCTAGTACGAGAGGACCGGGGTGAACGAACCACTGGTGGACCTGTTGTTGCGCCAGCAGCAGTGCAGGGTAGCTATGTTCGGACAGGATAACCGCTGAAGGCATCTAAGCGGGAAGCCCCCTTCAAAACAAGATCTCCCTGAGGGCCGTGGAAGACCACCACGTCGATAGGCCAGAGATGTAAGCATGGTAACATGTTCAGTTGACTGGTACTAATTGCCCGATAGGCTTGATTTGATCCAGTAATAGCCAGGCTTGGCTATCTGTGACAAACAAAAGCATACGCTCCATAAAGCGTACTGACTTGGACAACACTTGATTGATGAACGCTGCGCCCGGAATTACGAGGGGCGGGAACGGGCATTGCTGCGCAATACCCTGCCTCCCGCTCAAACCAAGTAAAACCCAATCGCGCAGCGATTGGTTTTTACTTGGTTTGGTGGTCATAGCGAGAGCAAAACACCCGGCTCCATTCCGAACCCGGCCGTTAAGTGCCTTTGCGCCGATGGTACTGCATCTTAAGGTGTGGGAGAGTAGGTCACCGCCAAACCTAGTAAAAACCAATATCTCTCTAAACGTGTGATGCCTCACTCCATAAAACTTAACGTGAGGCAAAACAATTGGCGCGGGGTGGAGCAGCCCGGTAGCTCGTCAGGCTCATAACCTGAAGGTCGCAGGTTCAAATCCTGCCCCCGCAACCAGTTTTAGCGAACAACCGTTCACAACAAAGCCCGCCCCTCCGGCGGGCTTTGTTTTTGCCAACATCTCAACAAGTTCGCCCCGTAGCTCAAGGACATGCCCCTCCTGGCCGGCGTCCCAGGACACCACAACCGACTCCACCAGACGATGAAGCTCATCTGACGCAGGGGACATGGTGCATGTCGGGCATGTACCCACCGTATTTGCGCTTTCAAAAGAAAATTGCATCAACTTGCACTCGGAGTGTCACGAAGAAATGACAACTCCGACAAACCCCTTTCGTAACATTTCCTGCGGAAATGCACAGCCGGGAAGTGGCGCGCCCGAACAGGGGCAAAGGTGGAATGGCGCGACCAGAAAGTCGGAATAACTTCGGAAGTGCGACGACCAAGCCGGTGCAAAAATTGGGAACAGCCGTTTCCTGTATTATAAACGCGGACCCATGTGGTGAGTGCAGTGGTTGTCAGGGGTCTGCCCTATACCACTTTTGCCAGTCAATTCGATCCATGGCCGAGTGAGGGGAATCTGGTCCACGCCATCTCTGGTCTTGTCTTTTACAGGTCGCTGCGTTCCCGGATCCAATCCCTGAGGGTGATGTTCGCGGGACTGGCACCCCTGACAGCGAACTGCATTGCAATGATTTTCCACTGGGTCTCTTTGCGGCGGAGTATGACGAAACCTGCATAGGGCTCTTCGCTCAACAAGGAGTTGTCCTTGATATACCGTGTCTCGTACAGGGCGCATACGGTATCGTCATCCCTGAACTGCGCGTCGAGACATTTGCGTACCATGTGCGTCAGGCGCTTTGCCTTCAATTCGTCGATGAAGGCCGCACAAATGGCGCGCATTTGCGCTCTGTTTGTCGCAACCACACGCCCCTCCATGCTGTCCAGTGTGCAGGGAATATCGCAACAGGCCAAGGTGGCTTCGACATCGCCACAGATCGTCGCCTCGCCTTGGCGATCCAGAAAATCCTGTGCAATGCTGCGTGCGTCTTGGTCCTTCATCTCTTTGCCTCTTGGTCAAGGGTGTCCGCCAATTGGATCAGCGGCCCTTTGGTCTGGATCGTCGGCGCATCGGCAAGGACGGCCTGCGGGATGCTCAGGGCCGATGCGGTGGCGTTTGGGGTGATGCCTTCATAGGGCAAGCCTATCCGAAAAGGATCAGTTTGCGAACTGCTGTTGAAAGTCGCGGATACGGGCCGCGTTCACGCCCTGATCGCTGCGGCCGACACGGGAAACACTGCGCATGTCAACGCGGCTGCCGCCGTCCTGTTCGCTGACGATGACCACGACATCATCGGCAAAGTAAAAGACCGAGGTGCGTGCGGTTGCCTCAAATCGACGACGATCAGCATCAGTGGTCACAATTTCCCAGCCCATATCCTGTGCGACGGCCAAGGCGCGCAGATAGGCGGCGTCCGCGGACAGAAATGTCGTGAGGGGCGCGATGTCAGGATAGGCGGCGGCCTGGGCCTGCGCCAATTCGGGGCCGCCGTAGACCAGCGTATTTCTGGCCCCGGGACGGGTTTCATCGAGAATCTCAAAGGCAGGCGGGTTTGCCGTGTCGGTGGAAATGTCGTGGATGGGCGCCGCGCGTGGCGCGGGGTTGATGGTCGAGGCGATCATCGGGGTCAACAAGGCCACGCCAACAAGGGTCGCAACCGCCCCGGCAAGGGCTCCGCGCTTTTCCCTTCGCACCAGGTGAAGAACCAGCGCAAGCAGGCCGACACCGGCAACCACCGCCGCCAGCGGGTTGAAATAGGACCGATAGAGCCCGAAGCCGGTTATAGGTTCCCATAGTCCCAGGCGCGCCCCTGTCAGAATCATTGCCGCAGCGACGGCGCCCACGAGGGCGACCAGAAGGGCGATCATTCCAGCATGTTTCATTTGCTCTCGATTCCTTGACTTGCGAAGCGTTGACCTGCTTGGTATGCAAAACTTGCAGACTATGCAAGGTGCAGGCAGATGACACTTCCGTTGCGACAAAGGCGGCGACAGGAAACGGCGCTTCAAATCCAGCGAGCCACTTTGGAATTGGCTATGCCGAATGGCCTTGAAGGCGTTACGACGGATGAAATCGCCGCTGCGGCAGGCGTCAGCACGCGAACCTTCTTTAACTATTATGCCAACAAGGAAGCCGCCGCGATCGGGCATCCACCCGGCTTTGACCAGGCAGACATGGATGCCCTGCGCGAAGGCACCGCGCCCTTGGCGGCAGACCTCAAGCGGCTTTTGGACGGCCACATCAACAGGCTGGCGCAGGATCAGGCCATTCTTCGGATGGTGGGAAAGATCCTTCGGTCGAATGAGAAGGCGCGCGGCATCCTTGACGGCTTCCTGACTGCCGAACGCGAGGAACTGACCGAGGTTCTTTGCCGCCGCCTGGGTGACCGCGCCACCGCTGCGGCCCTTGCAGGGACGGCCACCAACGCAATAGGCGCGGCGATCTTCCTGTGGGAGCGCGAAGACGACATCACGCTTGGCGCCGCGTTGGATATTGTCTGGGCGGGGCTGATGAATGCATCACGGCTGCTTGTCGACTCGCCGGATCCCTGATGGCGCTGCAACACTGACCCGCTTGATCCGCCACCAGAAATGAAAACGACGGCACAGGTCGCCTGCGCCGTACAACCTCCGCACATCCGTTGTTTGAACACGAACCGCGCCCACCCTGGGTTCGATGAAAGGCCCCTTAGATGAAAAAGCTTGTTTATTTCGCCGCATCACTTGCCATCATTGCCGGTGCCTATGTCTGGTCGTTTGGTGTGCCCGGTGCGGCGGCGCCCGGTGCGGGCGGCGCAGCGCCCATGACGCAGGGCCCCGGCGGACCGGGTGGCAGGGGCGCGACCACCGTCGTGTTGACGCCGCTGGAGATGCAACCCTACGAGGATTCATTCCGCGCGATCGGCAGTTCCGAAGCGGTAAGCAGCGCCACCGTGACCGCCGACGTATCCGGCAGGATCGTCGAGCTGAACCTGACCCCGAACGCAGAGGTTTCGCAGGGCGATGTGCTGGTGCAGCTGGACGCACGCGCCGCCACGCTGTCGCTTGAAACCGCGCAGAACGAGCTGGAGCAAGCCTCGGCCACGGTCACCCGCTATGAACGTCTTCAGCAATCGGGGAACTCCACGGTTTCAGAGGTAACGATTTCCGAAGCGCGGCTGGCGCAGCGCCTTGCCGAAGCCAGCGTCGGACAAGCGGAACTTGCGCTCGAAGATCTCACGATCCGGGCACCGATTTCGGGCAAGCTGGGGCTGAGCGAGATCAAGGTCGGCGATTTCATCACCGCCAACACACCGATTGTCACGATCGACGATGCCAGCGCGCTGCTGGTGGAATTTGAACTGCCGGAACGATCCGTCGGTTTCCTGTCCCTTGGGCGCGAGGTCACTCTGGGCACGCCGTCTCTGACGGGGCGGTTCTTCAAGGGCGAGATCACGTCGTTTGACAGCCGAATTGATGCGGTCACCCGCAGCGTCACGGTCAA
This sequence comes from Tropicibacter oceani, assembly GCF_029958925.1. NCBI lineage: Bacteria > Pseudomonadati > Pseudomonadota > Alphaproteobacteria > Rhodobacterales > Roseobacteraceae > Pacificoceanicola > Pacificoceanicola oceani. The sequence goes on along the minus strand of NZ_CP124616.1, from coordinate 196,195 downwards.
GGCGCGTGTCGAAAACCCGGACGGAACGCTGTGGCCGGGGATGACGTTCACCGCGCGGCTTTCCAACCTGAGCGATCCATTGCTGGTGGTGCCGACAACGGCGATCACATGGTCGCGCGATGGCGCGAGCGTCTGGTTCGAGGCTGACGGCAAGGCACAAAGCACCCCCGCGACCATCCTGTTTCGCCGCGATGAATCGGTCTGGCTGGATGTCGATCTGCCGGTGGGCACCATGATGATCACCGAAGGCGCGCATAAACTGCGCCCGGGCTCTGCCATCGCCGATGCAAACGCCGAACCGCAACAGCCAGTGCAGGAGCAGAAATGAGCACGCCAACCATCCAACGCGCGGCCTCTGGTTTGGCCGATCTGTTCGTCGCACGACCCATTTTCGGGTTTGTCGTCAACCTTTTGATCCTGATCGCCGGTCTGGCGGCGCTGTCGTCCGTGGACGTGCGCGAAATGCCGGATGTCGATCAGCCGGTGCTTTCGATCCGCACCCAATACGAGGGCGCGACACCGTCGACGGTCGATCAGGAAATCACCCAGGTCCTGGAGGATGCGCTGAGCGCATTGGAGGGGCTGTCCTACATCGAATCCACTTCCTCCACGGGCCAAAGCAGCATCACCATTGATCTGTCCGAGGGCACGGATATTGACGTGGCGGCCAACGAGGCCCGCGAAATCGTGTCCGCCACGGCGCGCCAGCTTCCTAGTGATCTTGAGGATGACCCGACCGTTTCCAAATCCGACAGCAACGCCAGTGCGATCATTCGCCTGGCGGTTCTGGGGGATGTTTCCCTGGATGAGCTGACCGCCCTGGCCGAGGGGCCGATCTACAACCGGCTTTCGCTGATTGACGGCATCGCCGAGGTGACGACGCGCGGCGACCGGTCGAACGAATTCCGCGTCAGTCTTGATGACCGGTCCTTGCTGAGCCGCGGCCTGACCGTTTTCGACGTGACCGCCGCGCTTGCCGATCTGCGCGACGATACCCCGCTGGGCGAGCTTGAGACCGATGCGCAGACGATTGCCCTGCAGGTCGGCAATGCCGAGGTCACCGTGGAAAGCATCGGTCAGATCCTGGTCGATTCCAATACACGCATCTCGGATGTGGCGCTGGTCCAACTGCTGCCCGAAGACATCAACGTGACGACCCGCGTCAATGGGCAGGCCGCAATCGGGCTGGACATCACCCGCCAGTCCGAGGGCAACACGCTGGAGATTTCAACCGCCGTGCGTGCCGCTGTCGAAGAGCTGCGCGCAGACCTTCCCGAGGGGGTCGAGCTGATCATCTCGACCGATGATGGCGTCTTTATCGAAGGTGCCTTGGTCGAGGTGATCAAATCCATCGGCATGGCGACGGTTATCGTGATTCTTGTGATCTTTGCATTCCTGCGCTCGTTGCGCGCAACGCTTATCCCTGCGGTCACGATCCCGATCGCCTTGATCGGCACCGTCGCCGCGATCTGGCTGACGGGGTTTTCGATCAACACGATCAGCCTTTTGGCGCTGGTTCTGGCAACAGGGATGGTTGTGGATGACGCCATCGTCGTGGTGGAAAACATCGTGCGCAAACGCAAGGACGGCATGGGCGCTTTCGCGGCGGCCGCTGCCGGCACGAACGAGGTTTTCTTTGCTGTCATCTCGACCACCGCGACGCTGGCCGCCGTGTTCATTCCCATTTCCTTCCTACCCGGGCAGGCGGGCGGCGTGTTCAGCGAATTCGGCTTTGTGCTGGCCTTCGCGGTGACCTTGTCATCCATCGCGGCGCTGACATTGGCCCCAGTTCTGGCCGCGCTTCTGGACCCCGGAAAACAAGCGGAAAAACCGCAGCAGGCCCCGCAGACACCCGGCCGCCTTGCGCGTGGATTTGACTGGGTCACGGACCACGCCATTCGCGCGCCCCTGCTTGTGCTGGCCATTGCCTTCGGCTTTGCGCTGATCGCGGCCGGGGCGGCGGGCACGCTGACCTCGACCATCACGCCCACCGAGGATCGCGGCTATTTCCTGATCCAGGCGCGGGGGGCATCGGACACGACGACCCAGTATCTGGACGGACAGGTGGCGCAGATCGAAGACATCCTTGCCCCCTATCAGGCCAGCGGGCAAATCAGTTCGGTGCAAAGCATCATCGGCATCGGTGGCGGCACATCGGCGTTCATCGTCGTGCGCCTGCCTGACTGGGCCGAGCGCGACTGGTCGCAGCAATCCCTGATGGGGCCGATCAACGCCCGGCTTTCGGCAGTGCCCGGAGTGCAGGTTTTCGCGATCTCGCCGAACAGCCTGAACATTCGCGGCGGCGGCAACGGTCTGACCTTTGCGGTCAGCGGCACCAATGTCGATGACATGACCGAGGCCGCCAGCGCGCTGGTCTCTGCCATGGCGCAGGACGAAATGTTCGCCAATCCACAGGTGTCAGGCGACAGGGTGCAGGCGCAGTATGAAGTCACCGTTGACCAGGAAATGGCGGGTGTCTTTGGCCTGAGCGAGGCAGACATCACCAGAACCATCAGCGCGCTGACCCAGGGCACCGTCGCCGTCAGCGTGTTCCTGGATGACACCGAAACCGACGTGCGCGTGGTTCCGGGCGGGCCGCCGATCAACGACCCCAGTGATCTTGAGGGCATCCAGCTGCGCCTGTCCAGCGGCGAATATGTGCCGCTGTCGTCCATGGCGCAACTGATCCCCGTGGTCAGCCAATCCTCGATCGAGCGTCAGGGCGGCACCCTGGCCGTGTCGGTGCAGGCCAACCTTGGCAGCGGTGTCGATCTGGGCGCCGCCATGGACCGGGTCAATGACCTGGCCGCGCAAACCCTGCCCGATGGCATGGGCATCGTCTACACGGGCGAGGCCGCGTCGCTGGGCGAAAGCCAGTCAGGCATGTACGCGGTGTTCGGCGTGGCTGCGATCGTGGTGTTCCTTGTCCTTGCCGCGCAGTTCGAAAGCATCGCAAGCGCGGTGGTCATTATGCTGACGGTGCCTTTCGGCCTTGCCGCGGCGCTGCTGGCCATTTCGATCACGGGCGGGTCGTTGAACTATTACAGCCAGATCGGGCTTGTCCTGCTGATCGGGGTCATGGCCAAGAACGGCATCCTGATTGTCGAGTTCGCGAACCAGTTGCGCGAGGCTGGGCAGGACATCGACAGCGCCATTCGCGACGCCCTGCGGCTGCGCATCCGGCCCGTGATGATGACCATGGTCTCTACCGTCTTTGGCGGCCTGCCGCTTGTTCTGTCGTCCGGTGCCGGCGCCGAGGCGCGCGTTGCGGTGGGGTGGGTCATCGTCGGCGGGCTTGGCTTTGCGACTGTGTTCACCCTGTTCCTGACGCCGGTGTTCTACCGCTGGATCGCCGTCTGGGGCGCAGAGCCGGGCGCATCCTCGCGAAGGTTGCAGCAGGAAAGGCACATGCTGACAGCCGCAAAGGAGAGCTGAGGGGGGGGGATTGACGGACTTGTGCCGGTGGGGTCGTGCGCCCACCGGCGATGTCTTTCAGGTTGCACCGTCCAAGATCGAGGCTGTCGGCGCTGCGGGCCGGATCACACTGCGCGAGATCACTTTTGGCGCGTTTCACTCTCTGACAGGTGCCGCTCGATGGCCTCCAGGCGTTTGAGAACCTCGTCACGGTAATCCTCGGTTGCGGCGTTGGATTCTTGCGCGTGGGCATCCTGCATGCTGTTGACGATAAGGCCGACGACGAGGTTCACGACAGCAAAGGTCGTGACCAGGATGAAGGGGACGAAGAAAATCCAGGCATAGGGGTAGATCTCCATCACCGGTCGGACGATCCCCATGGACCAGCTTTCCAACGTCATGATCTGGAACAGCGAATAGGCCGAAAGTGGGATGGAGCCGAACCACTCCGGGAAAGCCTCTCCGAAAAGTTTCGTCGACATGACCGCCGCGATGTAGAAGATCAGCGCCATCAGCAGGAACACGGACGCCATGCCTGGCAGCGCGGTTACGAACCCCTCGACCACACGGCGAAGCGTCGGCGCCACCGAGATGATCCTGAGAAGTCGAAGAATGCGCAGGGCGCGCAGCACCGAAAGACCCTGGGTGGCTGGCACAAGGGCAATCGCGACGATGGCGAAATCAAAGACGTTCCAGCCCGACCGAAAGAACGACGGACCGCGCGCAAAGATCTTCAGCCCAATCTCGATCACAAAGACCGACAGGCACAGGACATCCAGCAGAACGATCAAATCTCCGGCGACCGCCATGACGGTATCGGACGTTTCCAGCCCAAGGATCACCGCGTTGAACAAGATCACGCCGGTGATGACATTTCGCGTCACCGAGCGATCAAGGGTTTCGGCGATATGGTCGCGGATCGACATTCCCAACTCCGTTTCAAATCCTGGCCCCTCTATGCGGAAGGTCCTGCAGGGGCACAAGCCACTTCAAGCGGACTGCGGCATCGCGCTTTGCAACGCGCTGACCATTTGCGCACAGGATGATCCCGGCGTCCGCTCAGCGCATTGGCCCGGCAAACGTATTGATCGGTTCCCAAACGGGTTGCATTTCGTTCACGGCCTTGGTGATGCCTGATAGAGTTTCACGGCCTGGTCTCGGGTCTTGGCGCCTAGCTTCTCGCGCGCATTCCTGAGGTGCAGCTCGACAGTGACGTCCGCCAGACCCAGCTCTCGGGCGATCGCCTTTATCCTGAACCCGTCCGAGATCAGATCAAGGCATTGCCTTTCGCGCGCAGAGAGGGGCGCGCGCACTGGTGACCCCAGCCGGCCGCGCAAGGCCAGAAGCGCGAGCCTGATGTCACGGCCGTGTTCGCGGCGGATCGCCTGGACGTCCGAGCGCGGCAGTGATGAACCGATGTTCCAGGCCTCCCATCCCTGCGCGTCGCGCCGGACGACCGATGAAAAGCCAGCCCGGAAACCGGCGTCAGCGGCCGACAGGATGACATGCTTTTCGTCATCGCTGAGATAGGGGTAATCGCTGATGTGATCTGCTCCGGTTGCGACAGACCCGGACGCCGTCAGACAATAGGTCGCGAAAGGATCGTGCCGGTCCAGGCCTTCGCTTCGGTAATAGTCCTCGAAGGCGTCGCCAAGCGTTGTTCTTGCCACGGGCGCACCAGTTCCAGCGGCAATGTGAATGACCTTGTCGAAGCCCTCGGTCGCCAGCCAGCGCGTCGCCGCAAACCACAGCTGATCGGGATCGGTTTCGCGCACCGCGATGTCGAGAAAATCATCCAGTCTCAAAGGCTGACCTATGGATTTCCGTAGATTGAGCCAAAATTCGCAGAACCGTAGCGTCGGTACAAGCGTTTACGGGAGCACACCCAAGATGATTGCACGGTTTTGCGCGGCCTTGACCCTGATCCTTGCGGCCATGACCGCCTCTGCTCAGGATAGCGGTACGGTCCTGGTTCTTGACGGGTCGGGGTCGATGTGGGCGGAGCTACCCGAGGGGCGGTCCCGCATCGAAGTGGCGCGTGACGTGCTGGCCGATTTCCTGTCCGCACGCGATCCCGCGAAACCGCTTGGCGTCATCGCATATGGCCACAACAGGCGCGGCGATTGCAGTGACATCGAAACGATCGCAGCGGTCGGAGTGCAGGACGGCCACGCTTTGAGTCAGCGGCTGCGCGCATTGATGCCGCGGGGCAAGACGCCCCTGGCCGATGCCCTGCGCCGCGCGGTTTCGGAAATTCCGTCGACTGCGGAGCAAGCCGACATCGTTCTTGTCACGGACGGGCTCGAGACCTGTGGCGGGGATCCCTGCGCGGTGGCTGCGGAACTGGCGGCATCGGGGATTCCCATCCGCGCCCACGTCGTGGGCTTTGGCCTGACCGAAGCAGAGGTGCAGCAGATCGCCTGCGTGGCGGACCAGACCGGGGGGCTGATCCTGGCCACCCAGTCCGGCGCGGAACTATCGGATGCTCTGTTGCGCACTGCCTCGGCCCCTGTGGCCGAACCGGTCCAGCCGGGCACGGCGTCGCTCAACCTGTCGATCCGCGCCGATATCGCCGGACGTCCCGATCAGGTGGCGTTCCGGGCGGTCAACGAAGCAACCGGCGCGGCGCAGGATCTGGGCATTCTCGATTTCACCATCTCTAGCGTCCTTCCTGTCGAACTGGCCGAAGGCACCTGGCGGATCACGGCAGATGCAGGCGATCAAGGGAACGGGGAAATCGTGTCCGCGATCATCGCGGACGAGAATACAACGATCTACGTCCCTTTTCGCGGGCTTTTGCCCAGCCTCGACATGCCGGCGCCAACCGGTGCCTTTCGGGCGGGTGTGAATGGCCTGATGCCTTACCGGATCCTCGCCGAAGGCCTTGCCACGGGTGGTGGCGACTTTGTCTTCTCGGTCCTTCCCGTTGATGCGACCGACACCTTTGATCGCCGGATCGACTATGCATCGCAAGACAGCCGAGAGGGCGACTATGCAGGCCAGTTCCGGACGCCCGCCGAGCCGGGGGAATACCTGCTGGTGTTTCACCGCAATGCGCAGATGCCCATCGACGATGTCATGAAACGGTTCGTCATCACGGTCCAGACCCGCCCCGAGGTGCGCCTGATCGCCCCGCCGGCCGTCGAACCGGGCGCACGGGTGCCCGTGACGATCACGGGCGGCATGGGCACCGATGACCGGGTCGAGATATGGCGCGATGGCGCGCTTTATTCGTGGGATCAGAGCGTCTATCTTCGGGAGTTTTTCGACAACGCCTATGGCCCGGCCAAGCCTTTGCTCGCCCCGGCCGAACCGGGCGATTATGAGCTGGTCTATGTGTTTGGCGGCATCGATGGGCCAAGCGCCGTGGCGGTCCGGTTGCCCCTGATGGTGGGCGAAGTGCCAGATCTTGACGAGGCCGCGCTTGTCGTTCCCGGACCAAAGGTGCAGCAGGCCGAAGCCGACGGTGCAAAGCAGGCTCCGGGCGACGATCTGGCCTATGCCTGCGCCGCCGATGCCATGGTGCCCTGCCTCTTTGAAGATGCGGCGACAGGACTGGTTTTCGCCCTTCCACAGGGCTGGATCAGCGATCAGCCCACGCGCGAGGCCGCGACCGCCGGCGGACAGCCCGGACCGGTGCGGATCAATTTCTTCAGCACGGGCGATCCCGTGAAAACCGTCGCCCTGAACCCGCGGCAGTGGACAACGCTGAATGGTCCCTGCCTGGACATCCAGGCTGGCGCCCTGTGCCATTTCACCAGCGACAGTGACGCGTTGGCCCGGGCTATCGACATTCTGAACCGCGCCATCCGGGACATGGGGCCGCCTGCATCACGCGCCCCCGCCACCCAGCCTGCGCCGGATGACGGCACGGGCGAGGATGCCGGATCGACACGCGCCTGGGCAGATTATCCGTTCCGCTGCCTGCCCGACGACAAGACGCATCCAATCTGCGAAATGCACCACGCGCCGTCCGGTCTGACCTTCTTTCTGCCCGAGAACTGGGTGGCAGAGGTTCACCTTGATGATGCCGGGCCGCGCGCGAATTTCTACGAGGTGTCGGGCGATGCGCGCTCGGCGCACCTGAACCCTGTCACCTGGCCTACCCCCGACAGCGGTTGCTTTGTCACCCGCGCGGGCCCGCTTTGCACCGATATGACCGGGATAGACGATACCCTGTCCAAGGCGATGACCCTGCTGCGGCGCTACATGACCACGGGCGAGGTTCTTCGAAACTGCGGCAATGAAACCTGCTCCTTCGCGCTACCGGCGCAGGAATTTACCGGCAGGCTTCCGCCGCGCTGGGGTGTCGAGGTTGGCCGCTACCGGTTGGACGGACGTCTATCCAGCTGGTTTTTCGGCATCACCCCGGATTTCGAGCCGACCTTGATCGGCTTGAACCAAGCTGGCGGCGACAATTGCCGCGACATCGCGCAGGAGGCAACCTTGTGCGAACACACGCCCTACATCTCGTCCGAGGAATTCGATCTGATCGCGTCGAGCCTGTCTTTGCCCGGCGTGCCAGCCCGTCCGGTGCCTCAATTCGGCACTCTGGACGAGATCGACAAAAAAGCGCTTTCCGAAATTCTCGAGTGGAACTGACATGCTGCGCAACATCCTTCTGCCTGCTACCCTTGCATGGTCAGCATTCCCGGCCTTGGCGCAGGACTGCAGCAACCCGATCTTCGCCGTTCGCGAAGATGGCGTGCCCTATTATTATCACCCCGATCCCGACACGTATCAGCGCGTTCTTGAGTATGTCGTTCCGCGCGCGGGCGCCAAGGATGAACAGCCTCTCGACCGGCCGATTGTCGCCATCGACCTTCGCAAGGGCCGCGCTGGATGGATCAGCCGGGACGAGATCGGCTATATTCTTGATGTCTTCGAGGTGCCTGCGCAGCAACCGCTGGTCTACAAGGGCCCCGAACACTGCCGCCCAAGGGACATTGCCTGGGAATTCGACGATCCGTCAGAACCGGGTCGCGAGCCGATCGCGCTTCCCGATGGTCGACCGATCCCTGAACCGATTGATCTGTTTGCGGAGGAACCCTCGGGGCCACGCAGTGGCCTTTGGCGTGCCGAGATCGGAAAAACCACGATGGAAGGGTGCCCGCCAATGATGCAGAGCGCATTCCCCGCCTCTGCCGGTGCCTTGCCCGGCCTCACGAGCGAGGCCCGCCGCATGGAATTTGCCGATCCCTTTCACCCCGACAGTCTGGAAATGTCGCGCACCACAGGGGTGCGTTGGCAGGGCGTCGGTGACAATCAATGGCGAACGGAAGACATGGCCGCCGAGGCCTTTGGACAGATCCCACAGGGCGAGGGTGGCGGCTCCAGGCTTGTCTGGACACTCAAGGTCCTTTCCCCCGAAGAAATGTCGTTTGAACGGGCCATCGAAATCGTCCTGCCCGACGCGGCGGCCGCCATGATGGGCGTCGGGCCAGACGGGTGCCGGGTCTTCGGGACTGATCGTTGGGTAAGGGTCGGGGACTGACGCAACAAAAACCGCTATCGCGCCAAGCGGCGTGGCTTGTCCAGAATCCAGTTCGCAGGCGTATCGCGCTCCGGACGCCCGGGCGTTTGCCGCTATCGACCACGGCCTTCTGGCCCCGATCGTTCAGGGTCTGGGGGCGCAACCGATCTTTGCCGAAACGGAAAAGATCACCGGCCAGCGCGATCCATGCGACCCTCATTGCCGGGGGCCAGGTGCAAGTCCCCTTTGCGTGTCGGAGGAAGACTTGTTCGTTGCCTTGCGCGTGATGCGCCATCCCGCTCAGGGGGCGGAGCCTGCGACGGAAACGCTCCGGTTCGGATTGCCGTAAAATGTCACTCATGGCCAAAAGTGGGCGCGATCCTCTCTGATCCTTGCCTGATTGTATCACCTGGCTTGTTTTGCCGGCCGAGGTCGCGCTATCTGGCCGTTATGGACAAGCAGCAGCTCAAACATCTCATCGCAAGTCGCATCCACGAAGACGGCCTTGTCGAAACCGGCATCAAGGGTGTTCAACTTTTCCGGGCGACCACGGCCATTCCCTGCGCCCCCGCGGTCTATGAACCCAGCGTCATCGCCATCGTGAGCGGCGCCAAAGAGGCCGTGCTGGACGGTGAGCGCTATGTCTATGACGACAGCCGGTACATGTGCTGCCCGCTGTCGATGCCCGTGACGGCGGGTACCCCGGACGCTTCGCCGGACAATCCGCTGTATGGCGTTTACATTTGCCTCGACCAGCGTGTGATGACGGAATTGGTCATGGAGCTGGAAAACGCCAGCGGCCCGATTGCGGACAAGCGGCCCACGGGCCGTCAGGGCATCTGGCTTGCCCGCTGGAGCCAGCCGTTTTTCGACGCCTTGTTCCGGTTGCTGCAACTGGGCAGCAGTCCCGTCGACACGGCGATCCTGGGAAATGCGCGGCTGCGCGAAGTCTATTACGCGATCCTCAGGGGCGAGGCCGGGGGCATGGCCACGCAGGCCTTTGCGCCGGGCAATGGCATCGCCCGGTCGATCGCGCATATGACCTCTGATCTGGGGGCCCCGGTGTCGATTGATGACATGGCGGCGCGCGCAGGGATGAGCCGCGCGGTGTTTCACCGCAAGTTCAAGCAGGCCACGACGCTGTCGCCTGTGCAATTCGTCAAATCGATGCGCCTGAACAATGCCGCGATGAAGATTGCCGCCGGCATGACGGTGAACGAGGCGGCGCTTGACGTGGGTTATGTCAGCGCCTCGCAGTTCAGCCGGGAATTCAAACGCCTGTACGGTCAGTCGCCGCGGCAATGGGGCCATGCGCAACACCTGTCGGCATGACGGGTGCGCAGGGCGGTCATTTTACCGCCCCGCATCCACCACCAGCGCCGCCAGCCGATAAAAGCCATGCGCCATCTTGGTAAAGGGCGTCAGCAGGAAAAACGCCAGAACCGCCCCAAGATGCAGCGCGAGAAGCAAGGGCATGAGCGCCGTTTGCCCAAGCGCATAGAGCACCAGCCCGCTGAGCCCGACAAAGCCCAAAAGCCCGACAAAGCCGATCTCGCCGCCAAGCGCGCTTGCCGCGCCCAAGGCCGGATCGGCACGCCGTTTCAGGCGGATCATCTCGATACAGCCAAGGGTCATCATGACCCCGCCGGACAGGCCCAGCAGCTTGGGCAAGGACCACAGCGGATAGGGCGCGGGCATGGCCAGGGCGTAATGCATGACCGTCGCCGTGCTGGTCGAAGCAAAGCACAGCAGGAACCCGTACATTACGGCCTGATGCGCCAGTCGACGTGCGGATGAAAAGCGGTCTTCGTCCTCGAAATTGCAGCCGTCGCCATGCCCGCCCGACAGGTTCTTCATCCTGGCGGCCGACACAAGGGCGGTGCGCAGATGGGCCAGGCGCAGCGGCCCCGCGCCAACCGCGCGCCAATAGCGGCGCAGGCTGATGGCAATGCTGAGCATCGGAAACACGAAGGCAGGCAAGAAGATGGCCACCATCGCGTTATGCGACAGAACCGCGTAAAAACCCTCTCCGCCGACCGAGCCAAGGGTGCGCGCGGCCCAGAACATCAGGGCAAAGCCAAGCACCGTCGCCAGCGCGATCATCACGCCGCTTTTCTGGAACGCCCGGGCGCCGGCGCGGGGAAAGGCGAAGTCTTCCCAGCTGTCCTGCCGGACCTCGGCCAGCGCGCGCGGCAGGTTCAGGTCGAATTCATGCGGCGCAGTGTATTGGCAGGCATAATAGCAGCCCCGACAATTGTGACACAGGTTGGCAAGTTGCGTCAGGTCCCCGTCGGAAAAGGCCCGTTCCGCGTGCAGGGCGGGGAAGACCGAACAATAGCCCTCGCAGTAGCGGCAGGCGTTGCAGATCTCGGCCTGACGGCGCGCTTCCTGAAGTAGATCAGCTTGCATGGGCGGCGGCCTCCTTGCCTGCGATGCGTCCAAAGACGGTGCCGATTGTCATGCCGAATCCGGCAAGATAGCCTTGGCCCAGGATTGAACCGGCCATGGTTTCACCCGCAGCCCAAAGGTTGGAAACGGGCCGGTTGCCAATGGCGCATTGCGCCCGCTCATCGACCTTCAGCCCCAGATAGGTAAAGGTGACCCCGGTGCGCAGGGAATATCCGTAGAACGGCGGCTCGGTGATGGGCCGGGCCCAGTTCGTCTTTGGGATCGCAAGGCCGGTTGTGGCCACGCCGTCCAGCTCGGTCGGATGGAAATTCGATGTGTCGCCGCAGGCTGCGTTGAAGGTCGCGACGGTCTTTGCAAGCTTGTCCTCGGGCAGCCCCATCGCCTTGGCCAGGTCCTCGAGGGTGTCGGCCTTGATCGGCGGAAAGACAGAGGGCATGAACAGGTTCAGCGATTTGGCGTCTATGATGACATAGCCCACCTGGTCGGGCTGCGCGGCCACCAGCCGCCCCCAAATGGCATAGCGTTTCGGCCAGACGTCTTCGCCCTCGTCGTGGAACCGCTGCGCGTCCTTGTTCACCACGATCGAAAAGGGCACGCAATCAAGCCGCGTGACGATGCCGCCATCGAATTTCGGGGCGCGCCCGTCGATGGCCACGGCGTGGCATTGCGTCGGATCACCCACCTGCGCGACGCCCTGTTCCAGCAGATCGGCCAGCACCACGCCGCGATTGTAGGGGGTGCCGCGGATCAGGAAATTCCGGGCCGCCGGTCCCCAGGCCCGCGCCAGCCAATCCGTATCCGCCTGAAACCCGCCTGACGCCACGATCACCGCCTTGGGCGTGAGGCGCCGGGATTCACCGTTCTGGGTGTAGTCGACCCATGCGATGCGGTCGTCCTCAAGCTCCAGATGGGTGACGGCGGCCTCGTAGGCCACCTGCACGCCAAGGCGTTCGGCGGTGCGGTAGTAGGCATTCACAAGGCTTTTGCCGCCGCCCAGGAAAAAGGCGTTGGTCCGCGCCAGTGACAGCGTTCCCGACAGCGAAGGCTGGAAGCGGACGCCATGGTCTTGCATCCAGGGCAGGCACTCTTCGGAACTGCGGATCGCCAGGCGGGCCAGGGCCACGTCGGTCTTTCCGCCCGTCACTTTCATCAGGTCGGCAAGGTATTCTTCCTCGGTGTAGCTGTCGACAAGCGGGCCAAGGGGGCCGTGATGCATGCAGCGAAAGTTGCGGGTGTGGCGCGAGTTTCCGCCGCGATAGGGCTTGGGCGCGGTTTCAAGGATCAGCACCTGGGCGCCCTGTTCCGCCGCCGTCATCGCCGCGCAGAGCGCCGCGTTGCCGCCGCCGATGACGACGATATCCGGTGTCATAGAAAGTCCCCATCGTATTTCAGGCCCTGATCGGGGCGGGCGCGCAGGGCGCGGACGCGCACGCGTTGCGCCGCCTCGATATGGGTTCGCATCGCGACCTCGGCCGCGTTGCCATCCCGCGCGGTGATGGCGGCCAGGATTTCGGCGTGTTCCTCGACGGCCTTCGTGGCGCGGTCGGGTTCGGTCAGGGTGGTCGGGCCAAGGATCAGCAGGGCCTTTTGAAGGGCATGGATCGATCGGGCCAGGAACCGGTTCTTGGCCGCATCCAGCAGCGCCGCATGGAACTGCCGGTTCAGCACAAAGGCCTCGGGCGCGCTGCCAAGCGCGGCAAGCTGGCGGTTCATGTCGGCCAGTTCCTCGATCTCGATGTCCGAGGCCGCGCGGGCGGCCAGCCGTGCGGCGGTGCCTTCCAGCACGGCGCGCATTTCGTACAGTTCCATGACTTCGGCGTAGTCAAGGGCGCGGATGCTGGCCCCCTGGCGCGGCAAATGGGTGACGATGCCATCGGCCTCGAGCTGGCGGATCGCTTCGCGCACGGGGGTGCGCGACATGCCCAGCCTTTCGGCCAGATCGGTTTCGCGCAGACGGTCGCCGGGGTTCAACCGCCCCTCGCGCAGTTCGGTCAACAGGCGGCTGTATGCGGCGTTGCCTTGCGGCGTGCTGTCATCCGTGTTGGTCATCCTGTCCCCTTCAGGTCATATTGCATACAGGTGGATACAAGCGTACACAGATTGCGTCAAGACAGGCAGGAGGCCGGTTTGCGCAAACATCTTTTGGTTTCCAGCGGCGCCCGCCGCGCGTTCACCTTTGTCCTGGCGGCTGCGGGGGCCGGTCTGTTCTGGGGGCTGGACCTGCCACTGCCGGTGCTGTTCGGACCAATGGCCTTTTGCCTGGCCGGGGCGCTTTTGCATGCGCCGCTCAAGGGGTTTGGCCAGGTCTCGGTTGCGGCCCGCACCATTCTGGGTGTCGCTGTCGGAGCTTCGATCACGCCCGCCGTGGTGGCCGAGCTGCCGCGCATGGCCCTGTCTGTGGCCTTGATCCCGGTCTTCATCGGCCTGATCGCCCTTGTCGGCGTGCCGTTCTTTCGCAGGGTCTGGGGGTTCGACGCGCCCACCGCCTATTACGCGGCGATGCCGGGCGGCTTGCAGGACATGGTGATTTTCGGCACCGAGGCAGGCGGCAATCCCCGGGCCTTGTCGCTGGTTCATGCAACGCGCGTTCTGATCATCGTCACGCTGGCACCTTTTATCCTGACGCATTTCTATGGGGCGCCCTTGGACAATCCCATCGGGGCGCCCGCGGCCGATCTGCCCCTGCACGAGCTTGCCTTGATGGTCGTGGCGGCCATCGTCGGTTGGAAGGGCGCGGAGCGGCTTGGGCTTTTCGGGGCTTCGATCCTGGGGCCGCTGATCCTGACCGCGGTCTTGTCGTTGACCGGGATGCTGCATTTCCGTCCGCCGGCCGAGGCGATCCTTGTCGCGCAGTTCTTTATCGGCTGCGGCATCGGGGTGCATTTCCTTGGGGTGACATGGGGCGAGCTGACCCGTGTCGTCGCGGCCGGGGTCACCTATGTGCTGGTGCTGGCCCTGCTGGCCGCCGCCTTTGCGGGCGTGGTGACGACCCTGGGGCTGGGGCAGCAGGTGCCCGCCTTTCTGGCCTTTGCACCCGGCGGTCAGGCCGAGATGACGGTGCTTGCCATCGTCACCGGCGCGGATCTGGGGTTTGTCGTTACGCATCATCTGGCGCGGATCGTGCTGGTGATTGTTGGCGCGCCGCTGGTCGCCGGGATCATCGCGCGCAGGCGCCGCGATTGACCCTGGAGGCCTGCCGGGCCCAAGCGGCCGCAACCCGTAGAAAAGGTCCGGCGCCCTGCCGCGGCGGCCATGCGGACCGGTTCGGCAGGGCAGGGGTTAGTGTGACAGAAGAACGGGAATGCGGGCCTTGGCCAGAATTCGCGGTGTCACCCCGCCCAGGAAATCCTCGCGGAATTTGGAATGCTCGTAGGCCCCCAGAACCAACAGCGAGGTGTCGTGTTTCTCGCAATAGCCCAGGATCGTCTCGGCCACCGGATGGGTTGTGGGCCATTCTTCCAGGATCGCCTCGACGCCGTGGCGTTCCAGATGGGTCATCAGATCCTGGATCGGCCAGTCTTCGCGGCGGCCCACGGTCAGGACGCTGACCCGGCCCTCGCCTTCCAGAAGGCGCAGGCTGTCGGACAACGCGCGGGCGGCGGCGCGCCCGCCATCCCAGGCCAGCGCCGCATGGCTATGTTCGGCGCCCGCGTCATAGCCCGCCGGCACCACGATCACCGGCCGACCAGACAAAAGCGCAATGCGGTCCGGATGCAGGGTGATGTGTTCGTCATCGTCATCGGACCGCGCGCCGACGATCAGCAGGTCATAGTGCCGGGCGGCCGTGGACAGGACCGTATCGACGCGGCCGGTCACCTCGTGCAGTTGCAGCGCGTTGGCCAGGCCAAGCGCCTTGCGCTCGGTCTCGAAGGTGGCTTCGATGTCGCGCACCAGGTTGCTGTTGGCCTCATCCAGAAGCGCCTGCGCCTCTTTCGGGATCCAGCGTGACCGGCGGTCGATCACTTCGTGCCGGGTATGGGCCAGCATCGCGGTGACATGGGCGCCGTGCCGTTGCGCAAGCGCGGCCGCATAGCGCAGCGCCGCAACTGACCCTTTCGATCCGTTGAAAGCCACAAGCAGGTTCATCACGGGCATGTCAGCGTCCTTTCCAGACTGCAGCAGGAACATAGACCCTGCCATCCGCCAGTTTTCGCGCGGTGCGCAACAGACCGGCGGAATTCAATGTGAAGTGGTTGTTCATTTCGAAATCCACCAGAACCTCGATCGTTCCCGAGGCATGCTCGAGCACCACGTTGGCGGGGCTGGTGGTGGGCCGGTCCAACAGGCCGTCGGCCACCGTGCCGGGTGTCAGTGCGCAGGAGGCAAGGCATTGGGACCCGGTGACCGCCATCGAAGGATGCGTCGTCCAGGGCATGAAATACCGCGTGGCGATGGTGCCGCCATCACGCGCCGGGGCAAGCAGGCCGAATTTCGGTGTCACCGATTTCGCCACATCGCCCATTCCCATGGCCGCCCCCGCCTTGAGCCGCACCGCCTCCATCCGTTCAAAGAAGGTGCGGTTGGCGTCCAGCTCGGCCACGCTTTCATGGCCGGAAAGCCCGAAATCGGCGGCGCGGGCGATGACCATGGGCATCGCGACATCCATGCAGGTGACTTCGATCCCGTCGAATGTGTCCCGCAGGTTGCCCGTGGGCAGGAAAGCCCCGGTCGACGATCCGACAACCCCCATGAAGTTCAGCGCAATCGGCGCGGCGCTGCCAGGCACCCCTGCGATCGCCGCATCGCCGTCATAGCGTAGGGTCCCGCCCGGGGTTTGCAGCCGGGCAAGCACCCGCGCGCCAGTGTTGACGGCGCGGATTTTCACCTCGGTTTCGTCGCCGGTGGGTTTGATCAACCCCAGTTCGATGGCGGCAGGGCCGACGCCTGACAATATGTTGCCGCAGGTCGGTTTGAAATCGACCAGCCGATCTTCGACCGAAACCTGCGCAAAGAAATAGTCCACCTCGGCCCAGTCGTCGTCGGATGGGGACAGCATGGCGACCTTGGTGGTGACTGCCACGCCGCCGCCGATGCCGTCGATGTTGTGGACGTGACCGGACCCCAGCACCGTCAGCAACACCTCGGCAAGGGCCTGTTGGTCCTGGGGCAGGTCGGCACGGTTGAAGTAGGGCCCGCGCGATGTTCCGCCGCGCATGAAGACAAAGGGAATGCCTGTCTGTGCCATGTCAGTTTCTCCATGCGGGGTTCATTTCAGGGGCCAGGGCAGGTCGACGGCGTCCTGCAACAGTCCCGGCGGGAAATCGCGGTTCAGGGCGCCGGCCATCACGCACATCAGCGCGATGCCGCTGGCGGTCAGGATCAGCGTCTTGGCCCAGGGCGTCTGGGCGCGGACCCGCAGGAAGGCGACAAGGAAGCCCAGCAGCGCAAGAATGAAGCCCAGCAGATAGGTCGCCACGATCAGGCCCAGGAACCAGGCCAGCGTTCCCCAAAGGCCATAGGGCGCATCGGCGTCCTCGCCGGCGTGTTCCTTGTCGGCGAACAGGGCGTCCGTTTCGGGGCGCAGGATCATCTGCACGATCAGGATCAGCAGCGCGACCAGCGTGATGCCCCCGATGATCAGCGGCACGATCTTGTCCGTCAGGTTGTAGTCGGGGATCATGTTCGCATTGATCAGCGCGGCCACGACATAGGCCATGATGACCAGCGCAAAGACCATCGGCGCGCGCTTGGAGCCGGACTGGACGTCGCCTTCGGCCATGATGGATTTGGACTGCCGGATGCCCAGGACCACGGACACCACCGTCACGATCAGCAGCACGATCACGATGGGCGACAGAAGATAGTCGATCCCTTCTTCGAACGATTTGCGGAACCGGAACGAGGCGATCTGGAAAGCCTGGTTGGAAAACTTCTCGACCGGGTTCGACAGGACAAAGCCGATCAGGAAGGCCGGGCGTGACCAGTCAAAGCGGCGCAGGAAGATGCCGATCAGACCGATGGCGAACAGGGCCAGCAGGTCTTCGAAGTTCTGCCCCGACTGGAACGCCGCGAACGAGATCAGCATGAACAGGAACGGCGCAAGATAGGTGAACCGGATCGTGGTCAGCCGCGCAATCGGGTTCGAGGCCGCGATGCACAGGACCGTGCCCACGACGTTTGCCAGCGCCAGCAGCCAGACGATGGAATAGGTGATGTCCAGGTTGTCGCGCAGCATCGCCGGCCCGACCTCGATATCGCCCGACCCAAGCAGCGCGATGGCCCCGATGAAGATCGCCATGGAGCCAGAGCCCGGAATGCCGAACAGCAGCGTCGGGACAAGCCCGCCACCTTCCTTGGCGTTGTTCGAGCTTTCCGGCGCGATGACACCGCGGATTTCGCCCTTGCCGAACCCGGATTTGTCCTTGGTGGTCTGGACCGCGTGGCCATAGGCGATCCAGTCCACGACCGACCCGCCCAGCCCGGGGATCAACCCGACCAGCACGCCGATCAGCGAACAGCGCACCGACAGCCATTTGTTGGCGAACCAGTCCCGCACACCGTCGGCCCAGCCCGCGCCCAGCCCGGTTTCCCCGGCGATGGATTTGTCCTGGCGCAGCAGCGAAACGATCTCGGGCACCGCAAAGATGCCCAGGCCGACGATCACCAGTTGCAGCCCGTCGGTCAGGTAGGGCAGGTCATAGGTCACCATGCGCAGGCTGCCGCCCGCATCGGCCACGCCGATGGTGCCGATCAACATGCCAAGGCCCGCGGCGGCAAGCCCCTTGAGCGGGACGCGGCCGGCCAGGACGGCCACCATCGACAGCCCCAGCACGGTCATCATCAGCATCTCGGGCAGACCAAAGGCCAGCACGATGGGACGCGCGATCACGATGAAGACCGACAGGAACATCGCCCCGACAAGCCCGCCGAACAACGATGAGGTAAAGGCCGCCGCCAGCGCTCTGGCGGCCTGACCCTTGCGGGCCAGCGGGAACCCGTCAAGCACCGTCGCCTGCGAGGCGGACGACCCGGGAATGCCCATCAGCACCGATGAAAAGGTGTCAGAGGTCGGCACGACGGCGACCATCCCGATCATCAAGGCCAGGCCCAGCACCGGGTCCATCCCGAACATGAAGGGCAAAAGAAGCGACAGGCCCGCGATACCGCCAAGCCCGGGGAAGACCCCGACCGCCAGTCCCATGACCACCCCAAGCACGAGGTATCCAAGGACGACAGGTTGCAAGATAAGAGCCCATGCCTGGCCAAACGCAGGCAGGGCGGTCGCGAAGATGTCCATCGCACCGGCCTTTCGGCTAAAGATTTTCGAGGAAAGAGAGGCCGGGTTCCTGCGTGTTGCGCGGGAACCCGGCGAAGCCTGCGCTTATTCCAGCGTCACGCCGTAGGACGTCTTGAGCCAGTCGATGACATAGGCTTTTGCTTCGTCCGAAACGACGGTCGCCTCAGCGGCGGCCTTTTGTGCGCCGGCACCGACGAACAGCGGGTATTCGCCCACTTCGTTCGATGCGATTTCGGCAAAGTCGGGCCGGGCGCGCACGGCAGTGAAGGCGTCGACATAGGTGTCGACGACATCCTGCGGCGTGCCCTTCGGCAAAAAGGCGATTTTCTGCGACGGGTAGCCGGCGATGAAGAAGGCCTTCCAGGCATCCCAGGCGACACCTTCGGCTTCGCAGCCCTCGGTGGCCTCGCAGACTTCCTTGAAGGACGGCATGTCCGGGAAGGTCGGATCGCGGACGATCACGCCGTTTTCGTCCAGCGCGCCCCAGGACATCATCGGGACGGCAGTGCCCGCCGCGACCAGATCGGCCGCGCCCGACAGATAGCCCGAGGAGGTCTGGTAATCGATCGTCGCCTCGCCGCGTTCGAACATCAGGCGGCCGTCACCGCGCCCCTTGATGCCAAAGACCGGTTCGACGTTCATGCCCAGCATCTTCCACGCCAGCAGCGGCACAAGGTCCAGCCCGGTTGCCCCCTGCGAACCAAAGATGAAATCGACGTCCTTCAGACCATTGGCCGAGCCGTCGAATTTCTTGCCGTCCTCGGCGTTCAGATAGGCGACACCGCCGGTGCCGGACGCCATGACCGGGATCCAGTCGTTGTATTCATAGCGCACGCGCGGATCGTTCAGCAGATAGGGGAACTGGGTCGACCCCGAGGTGCCGAACAAAAGCGTTCCGTCGCCGTGTTCCTGTTCCTGGAACCAGTTGGCGCCTTTGGTCGATCCCGCGCCCGGCATGAATTTCACCACCACGGTCGGCTGGCCGGGCAGCTCTTGCGACAAGAGCGGCGCAAAGAAGTTGGCCCATTTGGCCGAACCGCCGGTTTCCGAGAAGGGGATGACCCACTCGATCGTCTTGCCGCTGAAATCGACTTCGGCCACGGCCGGTGCCGCCATAAGGGCGATTGCTGCAACAGAGGTTGCAAGTGTCTTGATGGTCATAGGTGTCCTCCCGTAGACCCTGAGGACCGGTGCGCATTCCGCTCCGGTCGCCATGTTTAACATTCAGGGATCGAATCCCTCCTCCAACAGCGCTAACCTGCGATCTCAACCTTGCGCGAAACTTGCGCAACCTGACAAAGTTCTGAGCATGCGCATTGCGATCGTCGAAGACAACGAAGCCCTCGCCAATGGTATTGCCTACCGTCTGCGCGATCGTGGCCATGCGGTCGACATCCTGCATGACGGGCGCGATGCCGATGAATTCCTGTCCCAGGAGGGCGCGGACCTTGTGGTGCTGGATCTCAACCTTCCCGGGCTCGACGGGCTGGAGGTGCTGCGCGCGATGCGCCGACGCGGCGACAGCACGCCAGTGATCCTGCTGACCGCGCGCTCCGAGACGGCCGAGCGTGTCGCCGGACTGGATGCCGGAGCGGACGATTACCTGACGAAACCCTTCGAGATGGACGAGCTGGAGGCGCGGCTGCGTGCGATGGCACGGCGCAAGAACCTGGAATTTGCCGCCTTTGACCGGCTAGGGCCGCTGGTCTTTGACCGCGATGGCCGCCAGCTTGTTCTGGACCAAAGGCCGCTTGACGTGCCGCGCAGGGAAATCGCGACGCTCGAATGTCTGCTGGAACGGCGCGGGCGCATCGTTTCCAAGGCGCAGCTGATCACCCATGTCTATGGCACCGGATCGGACGCCGAGGACAGCGCGATCGAGCCGCATGTCTCGCGGTTGCGCAAACGGCTGGAGCCCTTCGGCATCCGCATCCGCACCGCCCGCGGTCTTGGCTACATGCTGGAGATCGACGGCTGATGCGGGTCTTTTCCCTGCGATTGCGGCTGGTTCTGGTGATCCTTCCACCCTTGTTGCTGCTGTCCGTCCTGCTGGGCCTCTGGCGCCTGAACGCCGCCGAACGCACCTCGGAAGAGCTGTTCGACCGCAGCCTGCTGGCCGCGGCGCTTGCGGTGTCGCGCGATGTGGCAATCTCGGGCGGGGATGCGTTGCTGCCCAGCACACGCGGCTTCATCTCGGATGCGGGCAGCGGCGAGATCTTTTATCACGTCACCGGGCCGGGTGGCATATACGTCACGGGATACGCCTATCCGCCCCGGCCCGAAACGCAGACGCAAACCGGCGAGCCTGCCTATTTCCACGCCGACTATCGAGGAGAGCCGATGCGCGTCCTGCGCATGGCGGAAACCCACACCATCGGCAATCTGACCGGCGAAACCATCGTCACCGTCTGGCAGCGGGTCAGTGACCGCCGCGCCTTTGCCCGGGAACTGGCGCTGCGGGCGGCCGTCCTGATCGCGGGGCTGATGCTGGCGCTGGCGCTGGTGATCTGGTTCGGCGTCCAGATCGGCCTGCGCCCGCTTGACGACCTCCAAGAGGCGATCCGCAAACGCTCTCCGGATGACCTGGGCCGCATCCGCCGCCCGGTTCCAAAAGAGGTCGCGGGAATCGTTTCCACCCTCAATCGGCTTTTCGGGCAGGTGAAGGACAGCATCGACGCGCACCAGGCCTTCATTTCCGACGCTGCGCATCAGCTGCGCAATCCCGCGTCCGCGCTTTTGGCGCTGGCGGAAAGCCTGCCCGGCGTCAAGGACCCGGCCGAGCGCGAGACCCGCCAGCGCGACCTGATCCATGCCGCACGTCGCTCTGCCCGGCTGGCCGACCAGCTGCTGTCGCTTGAACGGCTGCGCTATGACACGGCGGGGAAGCAGACGGTTTTCGATCTCAATGAGATCATCGACGAGGCGTGCCGTACCCTTGCCCCTGTCGTCCTGTCGCGGGATATCGGTTTTGGCTTTGAACGCGCTTTGCAGGCCCTGCCGGTGCTGGGCGATCCGGTGCTGATGGGCGAGGCGCTGACCAACCTTGTCGAAAACGCCCTGCACCATGGCGGCCCCGGGATGACACGGATCACCGTCAGCACGGCGTTGCAGGACGGTCAGGTTCTGCTGACGGTCCAGGATGACGGGATCGGCATTCCCCCGGATCAGGCCGACACGGCGTTCCGCCGCTTTTCGCAACTGCGCAATGGCGAAGGCACCGGGCTGGGCCTTGCCATCGTGGAACAGGTGGCCCGCAGGCATGGCGGCACCGCCGGGCTGTTGGCGGTCGAACGCGGCACGGTGCTCCGCCTTGTGCTGCCGGTGCATGCCGCGCCGGGTGCCTGAGGGCCGCTTGACCCGCTTCAATCTGCTTGTGGGCGGGGCGCTGATCCTGTCCACTATGGTGCCAGAACGGGAGGAAAGACATGACAGGTCAGACAGACGACAGGCCATTCTGCGCAAGTCCGGACGCGGCCCCGCGCGCGGCGTCCTTCGAGATGCCGGCAGGGGCCTGCGATACGCATTTCCACGTTTTCCCGTCCGGGCACGAACATCGCTATGTGCCGGACCGCAGCTATACCCCGCCGCCGCTGGAGATCGGCGACTATGACCGCGTCGCCGCGTCCTTGGGGATCGCGCGCGCGGTGGTCGTGCAGCCCAGTGTCTATGGCGAGGACAACACCGCCGCGCTTGCGGTGTCGGGTGCCGATCCTGTCCGGTTGCGGGCGGTGGTGTCGGTCACGCCGGATGTCACGGACGCCCAGCTGGCGGCCTTTCACGCCGCCGGGGCGCGCGGCATTCGCGTCAACGTGGTCGACAGCGGCGGCATGACATTTCCGTCGATCAACGACGCCCTGACATTCACCGCACGCATTGCCGATCTGGGATGGCACATCGAATTCCTGGCCCATGTCGAAACCTTCGAGGATATCGGCGCGGTTCTGGCGGCCTCGCATGTGCCGGTGGTGTTCGGGCACCTGGGCTATACCAAGGTGCACAAGGGCCTGAACGATCCGGGGTATCGGCGTTTCCTGAACGCCTTCGAAGGTGGTCAGGCCTGGGTCAAGCTGACGGGTCCTTACCGGATCAGCGCGCTGGACAGGGTGCCCTATACCGATACCGCTGACATGGCCCGGGCGCTGATTGCCGCCAATCCAGACCGGCTGATCTGGGGGTCGGACTGGCCGCATGTGCGCCATGTCGGCGTGATGCCGAACGACGGCGCGCTGCTGGAACAGCTGGCCGATTGGGGGTGCGACGCCGCGCTGCGCCGCAAGATCCTCGTTGATAATCCGGCGGCGCTTTATGGTTTTCCGGACATGCCGGCCTAGGTCCAGGGGCCGCTTTGGGGGCCTTTCCGGGTCTTGGGGATGCGGCTGCTGGACAGCGGCTGGCTGGCGCTGCGCGGGGCGTGACCGCGCTTGGCTGCCATCTCGCGCAGGGCGGCGACGCGGTTTTCGGTTGCGGGGTGGGTGGCGAACAGACGGTCGCGTTTATGCGCGTGCAGCGGGTTGATGATGAACATATGCGCCGTTGCCGGATGGCGTTCGGCCGTGTCATTGTCGATCCGGGCCGCCCCCATGGCGATCTTTTCCAAGGCCGAGGCCAGCCAGAGCGGTTGCCCGCAAATCTCGGCCCCTGCCTTGTCGGCGGCATATTCGCGTGTCCGGCTGATCGCCATCTGCACCAGCGCCGCCGCCATCGGCGCGAGGAACATCATCAAAAGCGTTCCCAGAAACCCCATCCGCTCGCGCGAGCCACCAAAGAAGAAGGCAAAGTTCGCCAGCATCGAAATCGCACCGGCAAAGGTCGCGGTGACGGTCATGATCGCGGTGTCGTGGTTGCGGATATGCGCCAGTTCGTGGGCGATCACCCCGGCCAGTTCTTCTTGGCTCAGACTGCGCATCAGGCCGGTGGTCACCGCGACGGCGGCGTTTTCGGGGTTGCGCCCGGTGGCAAAGGCATTGGGCTGCGGCGTGTCGATCACATAGACCTTGGGCATCGGTAGGCCGGCGTTCCGCGCCAGGTCGGCGGTCAGGGCATGCAGGCCCATCCGGTCGCCCTGGATCACAGGCTGGGCGTTGTGCATCCGCAGCACCATGCTGTCCGAGGTCCACCAGGTAAAGGCGTTCATCGCCGCCGCGACGACCAGCGCGACCAGCGCGCCGCCCGATCCGCCCATCAGGTAGCCCGCGCCCATGAACAGCGCCGTCAACGCCGCCATCAGCATCGCTGTCTTCACATAGCCCATTGTCGTCTCCTGAATGTCTTGCGCAATCGGTAGTCGAAATATGGGGATGTTTGCGGCCCGCACAAGCGCGGGCGCCCAAGGTTGGGGCAAACCGCCACTGGAAACCGCGGCCCCGCGACTAGGCGCCGGGCCTGTCGGGCGCTTGGCGCAGCGCCATCGTTTCGCGGGCCATATCCTCGGCCAGGTGGGCGATGTGATCACGCGGCGCGCCGCGCAGCAATTCCACCCGCAGCGCCGAGATATTGGCCTGGTAGCGCCGCGCAAGGCGCATGGGATCGGCGACTTGCGAGATCTCGCCCGCGGCACGGGCTGCTTCGAAGGCTTGGGCGAATTCGGCGCACATCTGGTCAAGATAGCGTTGCGAGGCGGCGGCAATTCCGGGGTCCGTCGATGCGGTGTCGATGACGGTCTTCATCAGCATGCAGGCCTGCCGCGACGGATCGCCCTGGGCAAGGCTCGCATAGGTCCGGAACTGGGCGGCCAGCCCTTCCAGCGGGGTTGCGGCCTTGGCCATCTGTGCGCGAAACCCGTTGCGCGAGGCCTCGAAATAGCGCTGGATCGCCAGAAGATAGAGGTTTTCCTTGCTTTCGAAGGCCGCGTAGATGCTGCCCGGTTTCATCGACAGCGCGCTTTCCAGGTCTTTCAAAGAGGTCGCGTGATAGCCCTTGCGCCAAAACACGGTCATGGCCGCATCCAGTGCGGCATCACGATCATAGTTCGTGGCGCGGGCCATGGGTCAGCCTTTCATCTGCGCAAGCTGGGTCAGAATGCTGGTGTAGTTTTCAACGCCCTGCGCCCCGGTGACAAGATGTTTGCGGTCAAACACCATGGCGGGCACGCCGGAAATCCCCTGCTGTTGCCAGAACTGCTCGGCGCGGCGCACGTCGTTGGCATAGCGCTGATCGGTCAGCACCGCCTCTGCCTCGGTGCGGTCCAGCCCGATCTGGGACGCGATTTCGGCCAGCACGCCAGTGTCCGACAGGTTGCGGCGATGGGTGAAATGCGCCGTGAAAAGCGCCTGTTTCAGGTCATGCATGCGGCCCTGCGTGTTCGCCCAATGCAGCAGCTGGTGGGCGTTGAAGGTGTTGTGCATGCGCGAATCTTCGGCCCAGGCGAAATCAAAGCCCAGGTCGTCGCCAAGCGCCTTCATCTGCTGGCGCGATTGTTCCGACTGTTCGGGCGTGCTGCCGTATTTCTCGATGATGTGGTCGCGGGTGTTCTGGCCCTCGGGCGGCATCTGCGGGTTCAGCTCGAAGGGGTGCCAGTGGATGTCATGGGGCGTTCCGGTCGCCGCAAGCGCCAGGGCAAGCTGGCGATAGCCGATGATGCACCACGGGCACATCACATCCGACACGATGTCGATACGCAGGGGGTCGGTCATGGTCTGATGCTCCGGTCTTGGCCGATGCCCTGACCGGCGGCCAGAAGGATCGTTTGTTCAGCTATGTACGGTCCCGATCACAGGGCCCGCAAGTCGCTGCACTGCATCGGGTGGGGGTGTTCAGGGCGGTTGCCCGCCCTGAACGCTGGATCATTCAGCCGCGACAGCCGGTTTCTTTTCCCAGGCGAATTTCTGGAACACCTGGTCAACGGGCGTTTTGGAAAAGTGGTTGGTGTAGTTCGACATCAGCTTTTGCGCCGCCCCAAGGATGATTTCAAGAATGTTGGTTTCGGTGTAACCGGCATCCAGAAAGGCCTGGGTTTCGGCGTCGGACACGAAACCGCGGTCGCGGATCATCGCCAGGGTAAAGCTCCGCAGTGCTTCCAGCTTGGCCGTGGGCAGCGGCGTTTCATTGCGCAGGGCTTCGGTGATGGCGTCGTCGATCTTCATCATCTTGGCGATGCCGGTGTGGGCGGGAACGCAATAGTGGCAGTTGTTTTCGACGTTGATCGTCTGCCAGACCACGGTCTTTTCCTCGTCGGTCAAGCTGGTGGCCAGGAACTGCTGATGGGCAAAGGCATAAGCGGCCAGCACCGGCGGCGCGTCGGCCATCGTGCCGTGCAGGCCCGGAATGCGGCCGTTGTTCTTGAACGAGGTTTCCAAAAGCGGCTTGGCGGCTTCGGGGGCGGTTTCGATGGTGTGGATCGGGAAGGTGGCCATGGGGATCGTCCTTTCAGGGGCGGTTTTCGTGTCGATGACCTGCAAGTAGGTATTTTTGAGCGATCACTCAAGTTTATATTTGAGCGATCACTCAAATGTGAGGCCGCCACACCGACCCGCCAATCCAGCAGTGCCGCGCTTTTTGGCGACGGAACCTTGCTGCTTGTCCGTAGAAAAAGGAAAACAGCCAACAGGATGACCCCATGAAACATGTACTTGCCGCATCTTCCCTGCTTGCGCTCTGCGCCGCGCCGCTGGCCGCCGAGACCTTTTATGCCGACGTCTGGGCCGACAACTGGTTTGAAATGCGCATCGACGGCGATCTTGTCGCCGAGGACAGCGTGGCGATCACGACCGAACGGTCCTTCAACGCGGAAAGCTTTGCTTTCGAGGCCACGCGCCCCTTTGTGATCGGCCTTGTCGCCAAGGATTTCAAGGAAAACGACAGCGGTCTGGAATACATCGGGACACGGCGGCAGCAGATGGGCGATGGCGGTGTCATCGTGCAGATCAAGGACGTTGCCGGGCAAACGGTTGCGGTCAGCAACACCGACTGGCAGTGCCTGGTCATTCATAGCGCCCCGCTGGATAAATCCTGCGCGCAGCAGTCCAGCCCGGTCGCGGGCGAAGGTGTCTGCGCCTTTGAAATCACCCCAGAGCCTGAGGGCTGGGACTTGCCGGGTTACGACGCCTCGGACTGGCCGCAGGCCACCGGGTTTTCCGAGGCCGAGGTCAGCCCCAAGGGTGGCTATGACCGCATTTCCTGGGATGCGGACGCCCGGCTGATCTGGGGCCCCGACCTTGAGCAAAGCAACACGGTGCTGTGCCGCCTGACGGTCGAATGACGGGGTGACAAAGGGGCCATGCCTAGCCGATGGTCCAAAGCCGGCGCCTGGCGCCGCGGTCAAATCCGTGCCGGAACAGCGCGTTCATGTAGGTCTTGGAAAACCGGTCCGACGGGTCATGGACGATCCCCGCCGCCGGATCGCTCGAGGCGATGGACAGATCCAGACCGTTGGTGCGGGCCAGCACCTGTCTGCGCCCCAGGGGCGTTGCGCTGCGTGTCGTTGTCATCTTGGTCGGTCTTGTTTCTGTCGGGGCGTTTGTCATCCTTGGCCAGGCGTCATTGCCCCGGCGGGGCGGCAGCACGGCGCGCAAGTCATCCTCGGTGATGCCCAGCGCTTGGGCGGCGATCGCCAGATCGGGACGTCCCTCACGCGCCGTGGGCACGGCATCGGTGCCTTCGGACAGGATGTCGACGCCCATCCCTGCCGCGACCAGGTAGTCGCGCACAACCGCGGTCAGGGCGGTTTCGTCTTCGACGATCAGGATGCGCGGGTCGGTCATGGCGTTGCGTTCGGCAATGTGACGGTGATGCGCAGGCCGCCCAGGTCGGACGGGCGTCGACGCACAGGACAAAGGCTGCGCCGGTGTCCCGCACTGTCAGGCGCACCTGCCCCGGCGCATCGGTGTAGCGGATGGCGTTTTGCAGCAGGTTGTCGATCACCTGCCCGATCCGCAGCCTGTCGCAGGCCAAAGCCGCGCGGTCCGGCAGGGCCAGCGTCAGGGTGATGTCCCCGGCCGCCATCCGCTTGGCAACCGTCTCCAACTGGCGGATCGGCGTCGGGATGTAACGTGCCACCAGAAAGGCGGCGATGGCCGACAGTGGCACCGCAACCAGCGCCGACAGCGCAAGCGAGGCATATTGCCCCCGCGCCAAAGGCGGCGCTTGCATGCATATCAGGGTTTGCCGCGGTCAGGCGTCAAAACCCGTCCTGCTTGCCTTAGCGTATGCAGCGCACCAGGTTGTCGGGGCGGTCGACGTCACAGGCGTTGATCGAACACAGGTCTTCGTCGGTCAGTTCCTGGTTGGTCAGGGTCTTGATCGAGGACCGCTGCGCCCCGGCGCCGTGCCAGTCGGTGTATTCAGCCTGATCGGCGGACTTGCTCAGCGCCTTGCCAAAGGCGATGACATTGGCGTGGCTTTTGATGTCGCCAAAGGTCGTGCTGGTCCAGAAATCCAGCGTTTCGGAATCCTTGGTGATGCCAAAAACGGTTTCGTCGATGGCGGGCAGCTCTGTCTTGTCGTAATCGACGATGCTTTGCAGTTCCTTGGAATCCGGCAGCGCCCAGTCGTCATGTCCGGCCAGGTCCAGCGCTTCGCAATAGGCCAGCGCCTCGGCCCATTCGCGGCGTGTGCCGTCATCGGCCTGCTGCCACATCCGGCCCGTGGCCCTGTCGGTGACCGTGCCGTCGCCGTTGTCCTGGAAATCGTTCACACCATACAGGTTTTCCGTGCCGCTGACACAGCGCACATAGTTGCCGGGGGCATTGCCGCCGGTGGGCAGCCCGCTGTCGGCCGATGCCTCGCCGGTAAAGAAATCAAACCCGGTGCCATAGGCCTTGATATGGCCATCGGCAAAGTTGAACCCAAAGGCACCCTGGTTCTGGCCGTTGATGACCGGGCCTTTGACGTACAGGGTGCTGCTCCAGTACTGGCCGGCAAAGACCATCGGGGGCTGCGGATAGTCAAAGCCGAACACGGCGCTGTCCAGATAGGGGGTGGGTGTGCCTTGCTCGGGTTTGAGCAGTTCGCCGCGGAAATCGGCCAGCGAATACAGCTCTTTTATGGTGGGAACGCGCCAGTCGGACCGGCCCCCAAGTTCCAGCGCCTGACAAAAGGTCAGGCTTTCAGAGAACTGCAGCCGGGCATTTTCCGGCGTTTGCTGCCATGTCAGGTTGGTGACGCTGTCGGTCACGGTTCCGTCGCCGTTGTCGATGTAGACGGCGGCGCGGCGGGCGTACTGCGCATCCTGTCCAGACAGGGGCTGCCCTTCGGCGGGGCAGGCGATGGTTTGACCGGCGGTGTCAAAGCACCGGTCCTGCATCGTATCGACCAGCGGATAGGTCAGGTCCTGCGCAAGACAGGCCCCGGCGGCCGTGATGGCAAGGGCGGCAATCGCGGCGCATTCAAGGAAACGGGGCATCATCAACCTTCCTTTGGGGGGTGTCGTTCGGATCGCGCGGGGGCGTCCCCGCGCCGTGCGGGTCACTGGGCGGTGCGGTTCGCCCAGGTCTGAAACGCCGCCAGGTCATCGCTGCAGGTTTGCAGCGACAGCGCCTTGATCTGGTTGGTGGGGCTGCGCCCGAACCGGGTGTCGGCACCCAGCGTCAGGCACAGATCGGGCGCCAAGGCCGGGCTGATCGTCCCCTGACCCGCAAAGACAAAGCTTTGGGTTTCACTGCCCGTGCAATTGGCCAGGGCGACGGTCGCGCCGACCTGCGGCGCGGCGATCTCGGCGCAGACGTCAAAGGCAGGCATGTACAAAACCCCGTCGGCGAACCGGTTCGTATCAAATCCCTGGTCCACAAAGATATTGCCCGAGGGGCTGTAACAAGTATGGCCCTGAAGCCCGTTGCCGGGGTCGGCGTCCGCCCCCTGTCCGCCGGCGATATCCAGGCAGTATCCGTTCTGCGTGTTGTCCAGCAGGTCGGTCAGGTGGATTTCGACGGTCTCGGCTTGGGCGGTGGCAGCTGTCAGAAAGGCCCCGGCAAGGGCGGCAGAGAGGCGTATGTTGATCATGGCAATGAGTCTCTTGTTCGTGGTGGGGTCAGGGGCGTTGGGTCTGTCGGGGGGCTTTGCTGACAGTGCGTGGGCTGTCCTTTGCGAAACCGGTCACGCCCAGGGCGGCGCCGCCAGCAGCAGATGGGTGAGCACGGCGTCAGCCGCGTAAAAGCTCCAGTGCAGCGAATAGGCCCAGCGAAAGCCGCTGCGCATGCGCAGGTACAGATAGGGCAGCAATGCGCCGAAAAGGGTCGCGGCCAGCGTGAAGCGGGCGACGTACAGCCACAAGAACCCGTCGAAGGCCAGTCCAAGATGGAACAGCCCGAAGGTCGCCGCCATGCCAAGGCTCATGGCGCCAAGGCCCAGCCCGGCCCGCACGCCGGTCAGGATCAGCGCGGAAATCAGCACCTGCTGGAAAAGGATGTCAGCGGATTTCGGCAGGTAATACCAGGCCGATGCGAACATGAACTCGGGCGGGTTCGCCGGTGCCCGCACCTCTGACACCTTGGGCAACAGCGGCAGGACATAGACGACAAAGACCGCAAAGCCGGCGAGGATCGGCAGCAGGGCAAGCCCTTCGCGCGTCAGCCGGTCACGGTCGAGGACGTCGTTGAACAGCGACCGGAAAAGCCAGGCAGCCACGCCGGCCCAACCAAGATAATAACCCGTGAACAGGATCGGTGCGCCATCATACCCGTTTTCAAGCCCCAGCGCGTCTACAAGGGCATAGTACCCCTGGCTCGACACGATCCACAGCGCGGCGACGATGAAAAGCGTGCGGGCGATCGGGCCAAGTGCGTCGCCGGATTGGTCGCGCGTCGCTGTCGGTTTCATCTTGAGAGAGAGGGTCATGTTCTGGCCTCGCGGCTTTTGGCGCAAAGGGGGGTCACATCAAAGGGTGTCGATTCTGGCGGATGTCCATGCCCCGCCAAGGCCAAAGCGCCAGTTCTGGCCGGATGGACGGTGTATCGGGTATCGGGTCATTCAGGACGGCTCCGGATCAAAAGGCGGGGTCAGGGACGCGGCGGGCGACGGCTTGCATCGCAAACCGTCTCTCCTTGTACGGGGGCACAGCCGGTTTCCGTCGCAAGACAGCCAAGTTTCTGGTGCGAGCCCGCTTGGCCCGCGCCGGTCCGGTTTCTGGGGGTCGAGCGTTCGACCGGAACATTGTCCGGCGGCAGGGCGCAGGTCAGCGTCGGATCCTGCGGCAGGAATTCCGGCAGGTATTGTACGAACCGGTTCTGACAGGCCGGATTGGTTGCGGCGAGGGCGGCAAACATCACGGGAAATCTGGGTGCGCTGCGCGTCGCGGAAAACATGGCCGAATCCTGATTGGACTGCGGGGGCAGCCCTTGTATCCTCCAAAAGAATAGGATACTAACTATCAGCATGCAAGCTGATCAACACCGTTTTCACGGTCTCCTGCACAGCGCCGAGCTGGTCGAGGCTGAACTTCGCCGGCGGCTTTCGCCGCTTGGCCTGCAACCAAGGCAGGCCCGCGTGATCGAGGCGATGGCCCGCATCGGCCCGGTGTCCCAGGCGGTTCTGGCGTCCGAGTTTCAGATCACCTCGGCCAGCATGAGCACGATGACCGACAGGCTATTGGCGGCTGGCTATATCTCGCGCGGGCCTGACCCCGCGTCCCGGCGTCAGAACGTGCTGGAACTTACGGACAAGGGGCGCGCCCAGCTTGCCGGGATCGAGGCGGCCTGGGACGCGGTGGATGACATGCTGGCGGCGGCCCTGGGGCAGAACGCCAACACGTTCTTTGATCTGGCGCGACAGGTGCGCGATGGGCTGGGCGGCACGGTTCCCGGCTCTTGATCGGTGCGCTTGCGCGCTCTGCCGGTCAGGGAACCTTGAAACCCCACATATGGCACTGCGCGCAGGCATCCACTGATGGTTCATGCGCCCGGTGGCAGGTTTCACAGGCCTGCTCTCCCTTGTGAGAGGCATGCGGGTTCGGCTCGATCTCGGCCGTCCGGTTGGCCAGGGCATCGAATGTGCCATGGCAGGTCTTGCAGACTGCCGAGCCAACGGCCTGGGGCGGCGCGCTGCCCTGGTGACATGCGGTGCAGTCCAGCCCCATGTCGACATGGGTGTCGGCCAAAAGATGCGGCGCAGCGCCGTCCCCGGTTTCCTGGGACAGCGCCGCCCCGGACAGCGACAGCATGGCCATGGCGGCCATGCCGTGGCGGGCCCAAGTGGGAACCCGCACCGCTATTCCCCGCGCACCGGCTGGGCGGCGGCGTTCGCCCCGGCGATGCGGCCAAAGGCAAGGCATTCTCCGACGTTGGCACCGCCCTGCGGATACTGGACAAAGATCGAGCCAAGCTCACCGGCGCTGTAAAGCCCGGTGATCGGATCGCCAAAGGTGTCGATGATCTGCGCCTTGGCGTTGCGGCGCGGCCCGCCAAAGGTGTTGTTCAGGCCCGGCCACAGCTGCACCGCGTAGAAGGGCGCAGCATCAAGCGGCGCCATGCTGCTGGCGGCACGGCCAAAATCCGCGTCCTCGCCATCGTCAAAGCCCTGCACCTGCGCGGCCAGAACCGCCGGGTCCACGCCCATTTCCGCGGCCAGCCCTTCGATCGTGTCGGCGCGCTTGATCCAGCCCTTTTCGATCTCGGCGCTGTTGTCCTTGCTCCAGTCGTACATGCCGATGGGGCCCGCGGCACCAAAGAAGGTATAGACGATCGGCCCGGCCAGCCGGCGCTTTTCATCAAAGACGTACCAGGCGGGGATGCGCGGCCAGGTATAGTTGACCGTGTCATAGACCAGCGCGTTCCAATAGCCGGAATAGCCGCCCAGCTCTGCCTCGGACTTGAAGCGTTCGCCGAACTTGTCGACCACCATGTAGCTGCCGGACCCAAAGCTGGGCGCAAAGGCGGTGGGAAACCCGTCGAACTGGTATTTGAACCCGCCGCCCAGCACCGTCATGTGCCACAGGTCGGCGCCGACGCCCTGCGCCATGCGCATGCCGTCACCGGTGTTGTCGGGGTTGCCGTAAAAGACCATCGGCGAGGCCGGCAGATAGGTCCGCCGCGCGGCCATGTCGAATTCGAAACCGCCGGTTGTCAGGACAACGGCGCGCCGTGCCCTGATCGACAGGTCCTTGCCGCCCTGTGTCACCTGAACGCCCACGACCGCGCCGTCGGCGTCGGTGATCAGGCGTTTGCCGGGCGCATCCCAGCGCACGTCGATGCCGCGGTCCTGCACCAGCCCGTCGAGAAATTCGAACAGGTCCTTGCCGATCCCGACCGATCCGTCTGGCTTTTTGATCTGATAGGCCTTGATCTGGTCATTGCCGGGCCAGTCCGGATCGCGCCCGGTGGCGGAAAAGACCTCGAATTCCTGGACGCCCATGCTGGTCAGCCAATCGCGGTTTCTGACGCTTTCCTCGGCCCAGACGCGGATGGTGTCGTCGTCGATGTCCTTTGACTCCGGCATGTCGACGTTCACCAGCGAGGCGACGCTCATGTAGTCGATGCAGCCCTGTACCGTGTCGGGGGACAAAAAGACGCCAAGACACATCTGGGTGTTCGATGTGTGCCCGTCCGAGGCCTGCTTTTCCAGGACCATCACCTTGGCCCCGGCGTCATGTGCCGTGACCGCTGCGACAGCCCCCGCGCCGCCGTATCCGACGACCAGCACGTCGGCTGCGTCATCCCAGGTTTCGGGGATCGCTGCCGGTGCGGCAAGGGCGGGCGCTGCTGCCATGCCCAGTGCTGCCGTGCCCACTCCGGCCCCTGCGCCCAGCAATACGCCGCGCCGTGTGGTTTTGATGCTGCCTTTGTTGTCCATGCCGTCCTCCTACGTGTCAGGAGGGGCGTCGCGATGTCCGCCCCCGAACCCGCCGCGCGGTCGGTTCATGTGGAAAGGCACCAACCGCACCGGGCCCGATCAGCAGTGTTTCACGACTGCAAAACGCCGCATTAACCCCGGTAAATCGCGGGGCAGGCTTAGTGGCGAACCCGCATCGCCGGTCCCGTCATGCGGCATCTCAGCCTTGCAAGGCCTGGCGGACTGCAGCCAGCAAGTCCTTGCGCATGAACGGTTTCGACAGCAGGGTGCCTTCGCTTGGGGCGGCTATGCGGTGCAGGGTCGTTTCCGACGCATAGCCGGTCATGTAGACAACAGGCAACTGCGGCGCTCTTTCCTTCAGCACGGCGGCCAGTTCCGGCCCCTGCAAGCTGCCCGGCATGACGATGTCGGTCAGCAGCAGGTCAAAGGTCGGATCCGCGTCAAAGGCGGCCAGCGCGGCGTCACCGCTGTGCGCGGCGACCAGGTCATAACCGGCCCGTTCAAGAACGGTCACGATCAGGGCCATCACTTCGGGTTCATCTTCGGCAACCAGGATCCGCGCGCCTTTGCCATGGCCCTCGGGGGTATGCAGGTCGGGAAGTTCGGCTTGGCGCCCTTTTATCGACGGCCGGAACAGCAGTTCGAACCGCGTGCCTTTTCCGGGTTCGGACATAACGCGCACGCCACCTTTCGACTGGCGCAGGAAACCCTCGATCATGGACAGACCCAGCCCCGAGCCCGAGCCGGGGGCCTTGGTCGAATAGAAGGGATCGAAGATGCGGGCCAGTTCGTCCTTGGCGATCCCGTGGCCGGTGTCGGTAACGGCCAGCATGACATAGGGTCCGGCCGGCATGTCGGGACAGATCTGGCCGGCCTCGGCGGCATCCAGGGTCACGTTGCCGGTTTCCACCGTGATCCTGCCGCCATCGGGCATGGCATCGCGGGCGTTCAGCAGCAAATTCAACAGCGCGCTTTCTGTCGACCCCGGATCGGCCTCGAGCGTGGCAAGGTTTTCGGACAGGCGGGTTTCGATCGCGGTATTGGCCGGAAAGGCGCGCCCGGCCCATTGCACCATCTCGCGGACGATGTCGTTCAGCTCGATCACCTCGGGCTGAAGCCGCGCCTTGCGGGCAAAGGCCAGCATCTTGCGGGTCAGGTCGGCGCCGCGATGTGTCGCCCCGATGCTGGCATCAATCAGCTGGTGCAGGTCAGGGTCCGCGATTTCCTCGCGCAGCAGTTCCAGGTTGCCAAGGATGACCGCCAGAAGATTGTTGAAATCATGGGCCACGCCGCCGGTCAGATGGCCGATGCTTTCCTGTTTCTGGGCCTGCAGGGCAACGGCTGTCTGCGTCTCGAGCGCCGCCTGCATTTTCACTTCGGCGGTCACGTCCCGGTAAAAGCTGTCGGTCAGGATCATGTCGTCGGCGTCGCGCCGCACACTGGCGTGGATGTCCAGCCACTTTCTTGCGCCGGACCGTGTGGTGATCTGGAACCTGTGGGTAAAGGGTTTTCCGTCCTCGACCGCCTGGTACATCTTGGCGAACATGGCCTCCAAGTCCGCCTGTTTGACACTGGACCGCAAAAGCCCGGGGTTTTCGTAGACTTCATCGGTGGTGTAGCCCCACAGGTCCTCGACCCGGGGGCTGACAAACAGATGGTCCGGCAAGTCTGTGCCGCGATGTTGCATCGCGATGATTGCCCCGGGCAGGTTCGCGATGATCCGGTTCAGGCGTTCCTCGGCCTCGGTCCTGCCGCGTTCGGCGATACAGCGCTGGGTGATGTTGCGCGCAACGACAAGGTATTCGTCGCGCCCGGTGATGGCGCTGATCCGGGCCTCGAAATCCTGCCGGCCCATGGCCAGATCAAGGTGGTATTCCCAGCTGACCACCTTGCCGGTGGTCTTGTGGGTCTGCAATGCCTTGGCAAAGCAGGCATAGGCGTCGGGCGGCAGGACCCTGTTCAGTTGCTGCCCCAGGAAAAAGTCCGGCGCATGCAGCAGGTCGGCGGTGTCGGGGCTGTGATATTCGATGATGCGTTCGTCCTGCGAGATCCGAAAGATGTTGTCAGGAAGGGCGGCGATCAACGCCGACATCTGGTCAGTGCTGGACTGCAAACCGCTTTGGGCGCGCTGCTGGTCCTGGGTTATCTGCTGGAAACTGCGCGCGATCCTGTGAAAGTCCGAGGGCCTTGCAGTCCCGGCGTTTCTTCCGGTGGGGTGATCCCCCGGCGCGTCCCTGTGCAATGCGTCGTGCAGGCCACTGCGGGGGCCGAACACGCGTTTCTGGATCGTGTGGGCTGTCATGAACCAGATCAGGGACAATACGGCGAAGGCCCCGGCAAGCTCCAGCCACAGGGCGCGGTTCGCCTCCTGCACTCCGCTGTCCAAAGGCAGCCCCAGCCACATGAAGGCCGGGTTGCCAAGATCGTCTTCCAGCAGAAGGTGGCGGGTCAGGGCAAATCGCACCCCGTCGATTTCGGCATCGCGGGTCTTTTGGTCAAAGGAGGTGGGCAAATCGGCAAAGTCTGTGCCCTGAAGGTCGGGCCGCTTGGGAAAGCTGGCGACGATCTGCCCGCTTTCATCCTCGACAAAGGCGACGGTCCCTTCGGGCAGCCCCATGTCGGTCAGCTCTCCGGACCACCAATCCATTGAGACAACCGCGAAAACAGAGCCGATCAGCGTATCCGGCTCCTGCCTGGAATAGACCGGATTGACAAAGGTGATGGTGGCCCCCCGGTCCACCTGGTCCTGTTGGAATGTGCTGATACCATAGGTTTCGGTCGCCAGGGTGCGCTGGAAATGAGGGCGGTCGGCGACGTTGATCGGCGCGGCCAGCGGCGCGGCGCTGCAAACCAGATCGCCATTGGCGAGGGTCGCGCCAAGGTTCACGTATTGCGGCGTCAACGACAGGATTTCGGTCAGGGCATCGGCGCAGGCGGGCGCGCCCGGCGCGCGCACGGCGTCCAGGGTGGCAAGACGGTGCAGAAAATCCCGGGTTTGCGCGATGCGTTTGGTCTGAACGGTCACCACGTGCTCGGCATGCCGTGCGGCCAGGGCTCTGATCTCTTGAATGCCGCGATGCCGGTCGGCAAGGCCCAGAACAAGGATGGTGGCCAGAACCACGGCGGCAAGCAGAACAAAAACCGCCTTGATCCGTGTCCGGATTGCCCCCAGCACATGTTCGAGTTCATCTCCATTGATGAACGGTTGCGACGTGCCTTGCGGAGCTTCGGTCATGGATGTGCCGCCTCGTATCAAATCGGTTGCGGTATCATCCATACATCACATGATCTGGATGTAACCCGCAACCGACTCGTGATGCCCGGGTGGGGCAGGGGCCGGGAAATCGCGCCGCTGTGTGCCGGGTGCAGCGGAAATGACCTTGCGCGGCCGGGCGGCGGCGGCGCGCAGATCGACCTGCGGCCCTGGATGGTCCGTCAGGTCGCGGCAAAGCCCGCATCAAGCGCCGACAGGATGGCGTCTGCGTCCGCTTGGGACAGCACCAGCGGCGGCGACAGGATCAGGTTGGCACCGGACACGCGGATCATGGCGCCGTTCTGATAGGCGATCTCTTGCACCGTGGCGGCGGTCCCCGCGTCGATTGGCGCCTTTGTGGCGCGGTCGCTGACCATTTCGATGGCGGTCATCAGGCCATGCCCGCCCCGAACGTCGCCGATGATGTCGTATTTCTCCATCAGCTTGCGGCAACCGTCATATAGCTGCGTGCCCCGGGCGGCGGCGTTGTCGATGACGTTCAGCCGCCGGGTTTCGGCAAGGCAGGCCAGCGCCGCTGCCGCACCGACCGGATGGCCCGAATAGGTATAGCCATGGGCAATCTTGGCGGCGGCGTTGTTTTCGAAAACCTCGATCATCCGGTCGCCCAGCATGACAGCGCCAAAGGGGAAAAAGCCGTTGGTGATGGCCTTGGCCGTGCACATCATGTCGGGCTGTATGCCCCACAGGCGCGCACCCGACCAGGCCCCGGTGCGGCCATAGGCGGTGATGACCTCGTCGGTGATCAGCAAGATGCCATTCCGATTGCAGATCTCTTGCACCATCGGCGCAAATGAGCTGTGCGGGGGGATCACGCCGCCAGCGCCCAGGATCGGCTCCATGATCATGGCGGCGATGGTGTTGGCCCCCTGAAAGGCTATCTCGTCCTCGAGCGCGGCGGCGCAAAGCTGGGCAAGGCGCGCAGGGTCGGTTTCGTCAAAGGGGTTGCGATAGGTGTAGGGCGCGGGAATGTGGAAACAGCCGGGCAGCAACGGTTCATAGGCGTTGCGGAAATTGGCGTTGCCATTGACCGAGGCAGCACCGATGTGCGTGCCGTGATAACCCTTCTTGAGGCTCAGAAACTTGGTTCGGCCCGCGTCACCGCGCAGCTTGTGGTACTGGCGCGCCAGCCGCAGGGCGGTTTCGACGGAATCCGACCCGCCCGAGGTGAAAAAGGCCCGCGTCAGCCCGTCAGGGGCGAAAAAGGTGCTCAGCTCGTGCGAAAGCTCGATTGCGACGTCGTTCGAGGTGCCGCGAAAGGTGGAATAGTACGGAAGGCGGTCCAGCTGGGCGGCAATCGCATCCTTCACCGGCTGGCAGGAATAGCCCAGGTTGACGTTCCACAGCCCGCCCACCGCATCCACCACCTGGTGGCCGTCGATATCGGTGATCGTCACCCCGGCCGAACTGGTGATGATCTTGGGCGGGTTCTGGATGCTGTCCTGCGGCGAGGTCATCGGATGCCACATCAGACGGCCATTCTGTTCCTTCAGGAAATTCGAGTCTTTCATTTTGCAATGTCCAATGTCTGCGCAGGTGCCAGGGAACTGGCCCAGGCGGTCTCGATTTCGGGGGGCAGGGCACCGCCCCAGTTGCGGGTGATGTCGCGGCTGGCGGTGACAAGCTGTGTCTTGATGTCGTGTTCAAGCGCGGGCGTGAAACGCGAGGCGACACAGGCCACGGACACCGCGCCGGCAAACAGGCCGGTCTGATCGTAGATCGGGGCGGACAGGCTGTGGATCTCGGCCTCAAAGCTGCGGTCCGAGCGGGCAAAGCCGGTCGCGCGCGCGTCCTCGACCAGCCGGGCCACGGCATCGGGGGTGACCGGTGTGTTGGCAGTATAGGGCGTCATCCTGGCGGTCGCGGATTTGAACAGCTGCTCTGGCCCGAAAGCCAGCGCGCAGATCCCCGAAGCGGTGGCATGTAGGGGAAAGGTCGTGATGTCGATGACGGCCCGGGTGCCGTGTTTCGGGGATTCGCAGGACGCCAGCGCATAAAGCGTGTTGCCCGACAGGACAGACACATGGGCGGTTTCCCCCGTGACGTCTGCCAGCTGCGTCATCGGCAATTGTGCCGAGGCCTTGCGCGGCACCGTCGCCTCGCGCACTTGCGCAAGCTGCATGACCGCCGGTCCCAGCCGGTACTGCCGGGTCACCGGGTTCTGTTCGACAAATCCTGCGGTTTCAAGCGCCTGCAGGTGGCGATAGGTCGTCGCCTTGTCCCGTCCGGCGATGCGGCACAATTGCGACAACCCGATTTCCGGGCGGGCGGTCGAAAAAAAACTCAAAAGCTCAAGCGTTTTGCGCGCAGAGGACATTGCCTCGGGTCCTTCCGTCCGGGTTCAGAAAAAATTTGACACATGAAGATTAACAAGGCAACCTTTTTTCAGAAACGATGGTTCACAATGTGAACCGAAGCGGAGGGAAGAAAGATGTCCAGATTGGCAAAGCCGATGGCCGTGGCGGCCCTGGCCCTGGCGGCCGTTACCGGAGCCGCGCAGGCCGAGTATCCCGAAAAGCCGGTTGAATTCGTGGTGCCCTGGCCCCCCGGTGACCTTGAGGATGTCCTGACCCGGATGATCGCCGAGGATTTCTCGGAGGCTTATGGCGTGCCGTCGGCGGTGGTGAACAAGCCTGGCGGCGGCGGTGGCCCGTTCCCCGGCGCCATCTCGGTCGCGACGGCCCCTGCTGATGGCTACACGGTCGGGTCTTTCCTGATCGCGATCCCGGTGGTCGGCCCGCAGATCGGCATCCCGGAACTGAACCCCGACCCCTTTGTGCCGCTGGGCAATTTCCTGACCTATCCGTTCGTCATCGCGACCGGCGGCGACGCGCCCTATGACGACATGGCGGGGCTGGCCGCCCATGCGCAGGAAAACGACGTGGTTCTGGGCCATTTCGGCGCGCCGCTGGTGCCGACGCAGGTGACCTTTGGCCTGGCCCGCAAGATGGGGTTCTCCTTTGCTTCGGACGCGGCCTTTGATGCGCTGGACTGCAACACGCTTGCCTCTGGCGATGTGGATGTCATCAACACCACGCTGCAGCTGATCCTGCCCTGCCTTGGGGATGTCAAAGTGCTGGCCTCGATCGGGTCCGAACGTATCCCCCTGACGCCCGACACCCCCACGGTTGCCGAACTGGCGCCGGAGCTGGACGTGTCGTTGTGGAACGGTCTGTTCGTCCACAAGGACACGCCGCAGGACGTGCAGGACAAGATCATCGCCGTGGCGCAAAAGACGGTGATGTCCGAACGCGCCCAGACCCTGGCCCGCGAAACCGGCGCCGCCGTCTACTGGCAACCCGCCGCCGAGGTCGCCGCGCAGATCACCAAGGATATCGAGACGCTGGCGGGCATCGAAAAGATGCTGTCTGAATAGGCCAGGCTTGTCCGGCCGGGCGGCCCGCGCTGCCCGGCCATTTTCCGATCTGACGGGGGTCGCACGGTGTCGCGTGTCCAAACGCTCCAATCCTTGTTCAAGCGCTACCGCCGGCCGGGTGACATCGTCTTTGCATGGATTGCCCTGATCGTGTCGCTGGGCTTGCTGTCGCAGGTGGTGGACCAGACGGCCTGGCGCAGCGGCGGCAAACTGTTTGCGCAGCCCCGGTTCTGGCCGGCGGTGTCCCTTGGCGGCATGGCCTTTTTCGCTGCCTTTCACCTGTTGGGATCAGCGCTGTCTGAGCGCATTCCGGGGCGCTGGCGCGAAGTGTGGCGTTGGATCGCCTCGCTGGAATATGCGGGGTGGTTCATCGCCTATGCCGCCCTTGTGCCCTATGCCGGTTACCTGCCCGCGACGGTGCTTTTCGCCGTGGGGCTTTGCCTGCGGGTGGGGTATCGCCGGGTGTCCGCGCTGTTGGCCGCGGTGCTGTGCGCGGTTGTCATCGTTGTCCTGTTCAAGACGCTGCTGGGGGTGAACCTGCCCTCTGGCCAGCTTTACGAGATGCTGCCCGAGGGGCTGCGCCGCATCATGCTGACCTATTTCTGATCGGACCCGATGATGGAAAACCTGATTGCAGGACTGGAAATGCTGGCCCGCTGGGACGTGATGCTGGCCTTGCTTGTCGGATCGGTCGGCGGTGTGACCATCGGCGCTATCCCTGGCGTCGGGCCCGCCGTGGCCATTGCCATCCTGCTGCCCGCCACCTTTTCGCTGGACCCGATCGTCGGGCTGACCATGCTGTTGGGCATCTACGGGTCGTCCATGTACGGCGGGGCCATTCCGGCGGTTCTGATCAACACGCCCGGAACGGCGGTCAATGCGCTGACCTCGTATGACGGTTATCCGATGACCCAGAAGGGGCAGGCGCACCGCGCCGTGTCGCTGGCCTACAGCGCGTCCTTCTGGGGCGGGATGTTCGGCATCCTTTGCCTGATCCTGCTATCGCCGGTGCTGGCCCTGGTCGCCCCGATGTTCGGCAGCCGAGAGATTTTCCTGGCCGCCT
The DNA here is from genome assembly GCF_029958925.1 of Tropicibacter oceani. Taxonomy (NCBI): domain Bacteria; kingdom Pseudomonadati; phylum Pseudomonadota; class Alphaproteobacteria; order Rhodobacterales; family Roseobacteraceae; genus Pacificoceanicola; species Pacificoceanicola oceani. The sequence goes on along the minus strand of NZ_CP124616.1, from coordinate 155,234 downwards.
TCCTGGGCATCTTGCTGGTGATCCTTGCGCACCGCGGACAGATCTTTGCCGCCGGACTTCTGGCGATGTTCGGGATCTTCCTGCAGACCATCGGGCTGGACGCGGTGACCTATACCCAACGCTTTACCTTTGGTCTTTCGTTTCTGAGTTCGGGCATCAACCTGATCGTCGTGGTGCTTGGCCTGTTCGCGCTGAGCCAGGCGTTCTTTTTGCTGACCGAACCGGACAGCACACCCGATGCCAAGCCGGTGACCGGCAGGATGTCGGATGGCATCAAGGAGCTGTTGCAGCACAAACGCGTCGCGACGGTGGCTTCGGGCTTTGGTGTCCTGTTGGGCATGATCCCGGGCACCGGCGAATTCACCGCCCAGTTCATGAGCTATACCTACGCGCAGAAAACCTCGAAAACCCCCGAGGCCTTCGGCAAGGGATCACCCGAAGGGCTGATCGCCTCGGAGGCGGCGAACAACGCCGTGCCGGCCGCGGCGATGATCCCGCTGCTGGCGCTGGGCATCCCGGGCGAAGCGCTGACGGCGATGATGCTGTCGGTCTTTTACGTGCACAACGTCGTGCCGGGCCCGCAGCTGTTCCAGAACAACATCGACCTTGTCTATGGGCTGTATTTCGCGCTGATCGCGCTGAACCTGATCGTCATGGTGTTCTTGCTGTTCTCGACCAACCTTCTGACCCGGATCATCCGCGTCCCGACGCGGTTCCTGGGGGTAATGATCCTGCTTTTGTCTTTTGTCGGGGTCTATTCGCTGCGCAATTCGCTGACCGATTGCATGATCTCGGCGGGCTTTGGTGTGCTTGGGCTGGTGCTCAAGCGGCTGAACCTGCCGATTGTCCCGATCATCCTTGGCATGGTTCTGGGCGGCATCATGGAGGTCAAGCTGCGCTCGGCCCTGCCGCGGCTCAAGACTCCGCTGGACATGATCGACCGCCCGATTTCCTTTGTTCTGTTCGTGATGATCCTGATCGTCCTGGCGCTGCACATCCGGGCGCTGGTGCGGGAATGGAATGCCCATCAGACCGACGCGGACCACGACATGCACGACAGCCAGATGAGGTGACCCCATTGGATCAAAGCAAGATAGATGCGCTGCGGGCCTTGCCTGTCCCGGCCTTCTCTCACCTGATCGACGGCCGGGTCGTCGACGCATCGGACGGCGGCCGGATGCCCGTCCTGTCGCCGATCGACGGCACCGTGCTGACCAGCGTTGCCATGGGTACCGCCAGGGACATGGAGACGGCGATTGCCGCGGCCAGGGTCGCCTTTGACGATGGCCGCTGGTCTGCCCAGCCCCCCGCCGCGCGCAAGAAGGTGCTGCTGCGCTGGGCCGATCTGATCGAGGCCAACGCCATGGAGCTGGCGGTTCTGGGCGTGCGCGACAATGGCACGGAAATCGGCATGGCCCTGCGCGCCGAGCCGGGATCGGCGGCAGGAACCATCCGCTATTACGCCGAGGCCCTGGACAAGATCTATGGCGAAATCGCCCCGACAGCCCCCGATGTCCTTGGCCTGATCCACAAGGAGCCGGTTGGTGTCGTGGGCGTGATCGTGCCATGGAACTTTCCGCTGATGATCGGGGCCTGGAAACTGGCGCCGGCGCTGGCGATGGGCAATTGCGTCGTGCTCAAGCCGGCGGAAACGGCGTCTTTGACGCTGTTGCGCATGGCCGAACTTGCGCTCGAGGCGGGGCTGCCGCCCGGGGTGCTGAACGTGGTCACGGGCAAGGGCGCCGTGGTCGGCGAGGCACTGGGCCTGTCGATGGACGTGGACGCGCTGGTCTTTACCGGGTCGGGCGGCACCGGGCGGCGGTTGATGGAATACGCCGCGCGTTCGAACATGAAGCGCGTCTACCTGGAACTGGGCGGCAAATCCCCCAACATCGTCTTTGCCGATGCCCCCGATCTGGCCGAGGCCGCCAGGACCGCGGCCACGGCGATCTTTCGCAACGCGGGGCAGGTCTGCGTGGCGGGTTCGCGCCTGTTGGTCGAGGCCAGCATTCACGATGATTTCGTCGCCGAAGTCGCAAGCGCCGCGCAGGCGATGCGTGTCGGTGATCCGCTGCGTCTGGACACCCATATCGGCGCGGTCAATTCCGAAGCGCAGTTGATGCGGAACCTGGGCTTTGTCGACACGGCCAGGGCCGAGGGCGGACAGGTCATCACCGGGGGCGGGCGTATCCTGCAGGAAAGCGGCGGCTATTACATGGCGCCGACCATCGTGACAGGGGTGACGCCAGACGCGACATTGGCGCAGCAAGAGGTCTTTGGCCCGGTGCTGGCCGTGACGCCCTTTGACACCGAAGCCGAGGCGGTGCGGATCGCCAATGCCACGGTCTATGGTCTTGCCGGAGCGGTCTGGACTTCGGACCTGGGGCGGGCGCACCGGATGGTGCGCGCGGTGCGCACCGGCGTCATGCATGTGAACACCTATGGCGGGGCCGACGGAACGGTGCCGCTGGGCGGTGTCGGGCAATCGGGCAACGGCCACGACAAGTCGCTGCATGCGATCGACAAATACATCAACCTCAAGACCGCCTGGATCAGGCTTTAGGGGGCTGCCATGACCGACAGGACCATTTTGGTGATCGGAACCTATGACACCAAGGACGACGAACTGGGCTTTCTTGCCGGGGTGATCCGGGACCAGGGCGGCAGGGTCGTCACCATGGATGTATCGGTGCTGGGCGACCCGTCGCAGCAAACCGATCATTCCAAACATGACGTCGCGCAGGAGGCGGGCAGCTCGATCCAGGAGGCCATCGACAGCGGCGATGAAAACCACGCCATGCAGATCATGGCCAGGGGCGCCAGCCTGCTGGCGGCGCGGCTGTACGCCGAAGGGCAGTTTGACGGCGTGATCGTGCTGGGCGGCACGATGGGCACCGACCTGGCGCTGGATGTCTGTTCGGCCCTGCCGCTGGGGGTTCCGAAATACATCGTCTCGACGGTTAGTTTCTCGCCTCTGGTTCCGGCGGAACGCCTTGCGGCGGATACTCAGATGATCCTGTGGGCGGGTGGGCTGTATGGGTTGAATTCGGTCTGCAAGGCCTCGCTCAGCCAGGCGGCGGGCGCGGTTCTGGGGGCGGCGCGGGCAGTGCAAAAACCAACCCGCGACAGGCCGCTGATCGGGATGACGTCGCTGGGCACCTCGGCGTTGAAATATGTCGTGCCGCTGAAGCCCGCGCTTGAGGCGCGCGGCTACGAAGTTGCGGTGTTCCACGCGACCGGCATGGGCGGACGGGCCTTTGAAAACCTGGCGCGGCAGGGCGCCTTTGCCTGCGTCTTCGATTTTTGCACGCAGGAACTGGGCAACCACGAGCACGGGTCCAGCATTTCCGCCGGGGCCGACCGGCTGACCAATGCCGGCGCCAGCGGCACGCCGCAGATCGTCGCGCCCGGGTGCTATGACCTGGTCGATATCGTCGGCTGGCAGCCGGTGCCGGAAAAATGGGCGGGGCACCTGCAGCACGCGCACAACCGGCTGCTGACCTCGGTGGTGCTGAACGCTCAGGAACGCAAGGCCGTGGCGCGGGCCCATGCGCGCCAGCTGGCCGGGGCCAAGGGGCCCGTGGCGATGATCTTGCCGCAGGCCGGACTGGGGGAGTGGGACCGCGTGGGGGCGGACCTGCATGACCGGCCCGGGCTGGACGCCTTCCTGGCCGAGATCGAGGCGACGCTGCCCGGCACCGTGGCGCTGCACCGGATTGATTGCCACATCAACGACCCGGGCTTTGCCGACAAGGCGCTACAGATTTTCGACGCCTGGCGCGCCGAGGGCACCGTGCCCTAGTCCAGCGTGCGCCGGAACCGGAGCAGGGCAAGGACCGTCAGCAGCAAGGTGAACAGGCCAAGCGCCGCAAACGACCGGACAACCGTTTCAAAGTCCGCCCCTTTCAACATGACCGCCCGGATCAGGCGCAGGAAATGGGTCAGGGGAAAGATCTCGCCCAGCCATTGCGCCCACAGTGGCATGCCGCGATAGGGAAACATGAAACCCGAGATCAAAAGCGACGGCAGGAAAAAGAAAAAGGTCAGTTGCATCGCCTGCATCTGGGTGCGCGACAGGGTCGAAATCAGGTATCCCAGAATGACCAGCGCCAGCACAAAGACGAAAATCCCGGCCAGGACCAGCGGCAGGGAGCCGACAAAAGGCACGTTGAACACCAGCTTTGCCGCGATCAGAACCACCACCACCTGCACCCCGCCCACCGCCAGGTAGGGCATCACCTTGCCCAGCATGATTTCCAGCGGCGTGGCGGGCATGGACAACAGGTTTTCCATGGTGCCGCGTTCGGTTTCGCGGGTCAGGGCCATGGCGGTCATCATCACCATGGTCAATTGCAGGATCACGCCCAGCAGACCGGGGACGATGTTGTATTGGGTGATGCCTTCGGGGTTATAGCGGCGGTGCACGATGATCTGGACCGGGGCGGCGGGGGCGGTAAACCCGGCCTCGCGCTCCAGCGCCGAGCTGGCCACCGTCGACAGCGTAGAAATCGCGCCCGAGGCCACCGACGGGTCGGTGGCGTCCGCTTCGATCAGGATCGAGGCGCCGTCGCCGCGTTCGACCCGGCGGCCAAAGTCCGACGGCACGGTGACCACAAAGGACACGTCGCCGCGTGCGATCATCGCCTCGGCCTGGGCGGCGGACGCGCCCATTTCGGTAAAGCGGTAATAGCCCGTCAGCTCAAGCGCGCTGACCATGGCGCGGGTGAACCTGTCCTGGGTGGGGGCAACCAGCACGGCGGGCAGTTCCTTGGGGTCGGTGTTGATGGCAAAGCCGAATAGCATCAGTTGCATCAGCGGCACGCCCAGCATCATGGCAAAGGTCACGCGGTCGCGGCGCATCTGGATGCTTTCCTTGACCAGAAGCGCGCGAAGGCGACCAAGCGAAAAGAACCGGTTCATCGCATGTTGTCCCTTGTCTGCCCCATCAGCTGGATGAAAACGTCCTCGAGGCTGGTTTCGGCCATCGCCGCCGTGCAGCCGGTCTGACGGGCCACCTGGTTGACCGAGCTTTCCAGCGCCGCCGCGTCCTGTCCGACCACGTGCAGCGATGCGCCAAAGGGAGCGATCTGGTCGACGCCGGGGGCGCCGCGCAGCGCCTGGGCCGCCGCGCTGACCGCGTCACCGCTGACAATCATGGTGGTCAGCCCTGCGCCTTGCAGCACCTCGGCGACGGTGCCCTGGGCGATCAGCTGGCCGTACGAGATATAGGCGATGCGGTGGCAGCGCTCGGCCTCGTCCATGTAGTGGGTCGAGACCAGCACAGTCAGCCCGCCCTGCGCCAGGCGGTGGATTTCGTCCCAGAACTCCCGCCGCGCCTTGGGGTCGACGCCTGCCGTGGGTTCGTCCAGCATCAAAAGATCGGGCTTGTGCATGATGCAGGCGGCCAGCGCGAGGCGCTGTTTCCAGCCGCCCGAAAGCGATCCTGCCAACTGGTCGCGGCGGCTGGTCAGGCCCAGGTCCTGAAGCGTGTCGCGCACCACCTGGGCCTTGGGTGCCATGCCGTAAAGCCCGGCGACAAAATCGAGGTTCTCGGCAATGGTCAGGTCTTCGTAAAAAGAAAAGCGCTGGGTCATATAGCCGACGCGACGCTTGATCGCCCGGCGGTCGCGGCGGATGTCCTGCCCCAGAACCGTGCCATTGCCTTCGTCGGGTTCCAGCAGGCCGCACATCATGCGGATGGTCGTAGTCTTGCCCGACCCGTTGGGGCCAAGGAAACCCAGGATCTCGCCCTTGCGGACATCCAGCGATACCCGGTCAACCACGGTCTTGTCGCCGAACCGCTTGGTCAGCCCGGTGACGCTGATGGCATGGGCGCTCATTGCGCGGGCTTTGGCAGGGCAACATCGACGATCTGCCCGGGTTTCAAAGGGCTGCCCGGCTCGGGGCGCGCTTCGACCAGATAGACCAGTTTCTGCCGGTTCTGAACCGAGTAGATCACCGGAGGGGTGAATTCGGGCTCGTCCGAGATATAGCTGATGCGCGCCTGCCCGCCCGAGGGGCAGCCATCGCAGTTGACCCTTAGCAGATCGCCGACAGCGATCAGCGCATAAGAACTTTGCGGTACGTAAAGGCGCAGCTTTATGGCGCCGTCCGCCAACACCGCCAGAACGGGGGCGGAAGGGCCGGCAATTTCGCCTTCTTGCCGGATGATGTCGATCACGGTGACCGGTTCGGGCAGCGACAGCCGGCGTTGATCCAACCGCCAGGACACCTGGTCACGGGCGGCTTCGGCGGCGCTGACGGCGGCCTTGGCCTGGGCGATGGCCTGCGGTCGGGCAGGCAGGCGCGCCACCGCCAGTTCGGCCGAAACCTGCGTGACCCGGGCCTGCGCCACCTGCGCGGCCGTGATGGCGTCGTCGCGCTGAGCGCTTGTCACCACGCCGCGATCGGCCAGCTGGATGATGCGTTCACGGGCGCGCTCGGCCTCTTCAGCCTGAAGCCGGGCCGAGGCAAGCGTGGCCTCGATCACTTCGATTTCCGCGTCGCGCGCGCCTTCGAGCAGGTTGGCCAGTTGGCTTTGGGCCTGGGCCAGGTTGGCGTCCGCCTGCGCCAGGGCGATTTCGGCGTCGCGCCGCTCCATCTCGACCAAGGGGGCGCCGGCGGCCAGCCGATCGCCGCGCGCCACAAGAACCTTGCGGACCTGGGCGGTTTCCACCGGGGCGACAAGCGTGAATTCCCCTTCGACATAGCCCGTGGCAAAGGGCGCGGGCGCGTCGCAGGCTGAAAACAACGCGGCAATCAACGGCAGGCTGCACAACAGGCTCATGCCCGGTTCCTTTCGATCATGGCGGTCAGGTTGCCGATCAGGACCTGGGCGATCTGCTCGGCCTGCTGCGGTCCTGTCTCGGGCCAGTCCATGCGCCGCGCGACAAAGGGTTCTGCGATGCGGAAATAGGCGATCTGCCCGATCAGGGAAAAGACCACCAGTTTGACGTGATCCGTATCGGCGGGTTGACCGGTGGCCACGGACCAAAGCCGGCACAGCCTGTCGTGGCGGGGCAGGAACACCCTGTCAAAGATCAGGTCGGCGACGGTGCCCGGAACGGTCAGCTCGCGCATTACAAAGGCGACCATGTCGCGCGCATCCTGCGACCCCAGGATCAGCGCGACAAGGCCGCGGATGGCGGTCTGCATTTCGGCCTCGGCGGCCTGCGGGGATTGCGGCAGGGGGCGGGCCTGCGCGGGCGAAACCACGCCGTTCATCTTGTCGCCGATGGCCTCGGCGCAGGCCAGACGCAACCCGTCCTTTCCGCCAAAGTGATAGGTGATGGCGGCAACATTTGCCCCGGCCCGGCGCGCAATGGCCCGAATCGAGGTGCCGTCAAAGCTTTGATGCCCGAACAGGTGCATCCCCGCTTCGATCAAGGCTGTGCGCGTGCTGTGTTCATCGGATGATGTTGTCATGGACCTAAGTTTAGTCAAACGTTTGATTGAAATCAAGCGAAGCTGATGGAAACGGTCCCAAGGGCCGCAACTGCCGGTTTGTGCAGGTATTTCGGGCGATCGAGCCGTAAAGCCCGCGCAAAGGGCATGTGGGCCGGGCAGGATTTCGGGTCTGTGAACGATGGGGCGATCAGGTATAATTGCATTGCAATCTTTGTAGTTCGGGCCGCGTTAACCAATTGGAAACGTTTCCACCAGCTTATGCAGGGTGGGACGTGAATACATCATGCAAGAAACGGCATCCTTTTCCGAGGGCACCCTGCCCCCTGTCTGGCGCAGATATCTGCCAACGCTTCTGGTCGCCGTCGTGGTGGTGCTGGCCAGTGGATTTGCGGACCATGCGAACCTGCAATTCGAATTGCAGCAGGAACGGGACCGCGTGCGCAACGAGGTGGCGATTTTGGCCACAAGGCTGGAACGCCGCGTGAACGCACCGATCCGCGGCGCCCAGGTTCTGGTTGCGGCGCTGTCGTCCGAACCGGACATGACACCAGATCGTTTTGCCGAATTGGCCGGGCCGCTGATCGAGAAGGTCCCGGAAATCAGAAATCTTGCCGCGGCGCCGAACCTGGTGGTCACGATGATACATCCCTTGGCACACAATGCCTCGGCTTTGGGGCTGGACTATACCCGGAACGAAGCGCAGCGGGCCGCCGTCTACCACGTGCGCGACAGCGGTGAATTCATCCTGGCGGGTCCTTTGGACCTGGTGCAAGGCGGGCAGGCGCTGGTCGGGCGATTCCCGGTCTATGCCGAAGTCGATGGCGTCCATGCCTTTTGGGGGATCCTGTCCGTGGTCGTGGATCTGCCCGAGCTGTATTCCAACGCCGGCGTCAGCAACCCCGAGCTTGATCTGGAAATCGCGATGTTCGGGCGGGACGGGACAGGGCGCTATGGGCCGCAGTTCTACGGACCGATGATGTCCGGACAGGATGCCCCGATTACCGATCATGTGCTGTTTCCGAACGGGTCGTGGACTGTGATGGCCAAACCGATCGCCGGCTGGGGCAGCACCCTGTCCATTGGCCCGTTCCGAGCCTTTCTTGCGGCGGCCGGGCTGATCGCCCTCGCGCTGGTTGCCTTGACCAACTACATGGCGAACCAGCGCCGCGAGACGATTGCAATGCTGCGCCAACGGGAACGGCAGTTGGAATCGGCAAGGCGCGAGGTCGAGGCGCTGGCCCTTCATGACCCTTTGACCGGCTTGCCCAATCGCCGGCTTCTGGATCGCAAGCTCAAGGAAATTGCGGGTCTGCCCTATCCTGGCTTGATGACACTGGACCTTGATGGCTTCAAGGAGGTGAACGACCGATATGGCCATGCGGTGGGTGACCAGCTGTTGTCGCTTGTGGCCGAGCGGCTGCGCAAGGTTCTGGGCCCCGACGCCATCCTGATCCGCAGTGGCGGCGACGAATTCGTGGTGATCCTGTCGCCTGAGCCGGACAGCGAAACCTGCGCCCGCATCGACCGGAAAAAGCTGGAAGATACGGCCAATGCGCTGATCGCCAGCATGAACGCACCGATCATGGTCGGAACAAGCAAATGCCGCATCGGCATTTCGGCGGGCATTCACCAGCACGACGCAGCCGCGAATATTTCCCCCGAAGAACAGCTGATCCGCGCCGATCACGCCATGTACATGGCCAAACAGGCCGGGCGGAATCGCTATGTCTTTACCGCGCCGGGCGTGCCGCAGCCGAAATCGGCGCGCCATGGCAGCTCGGAACTGCTCGAAGCGTTGAGCGAAAATCAGATCGTTCCGTTCTATCAGCCGCAATTCGCCAGCGACGGCGAAACGCTGGTCGGCGTCGAGGCGCTTGCCCGCTGGCGCCATGCCGACGGCAGCCATAGCGTGCCGGGCGATTTCATGGCGCTGGCCCATACGCTCAAGATCGAAGGGGAAATCGACCACCGGATTCTGGAGCAGGCCAAGGCGGACCTGGAGGAATGGGACAAGGCGGGCATATCTGTCCCGCAGGTTTCCGTGAACGTATCCCTGCGCCGCCTGAATGACGAACGTCTGATCGAGCAGATCGACAGCATCAATGTCGATCCGGCGCGCATCACGCTGGAACTTCTGGAATCGATCTGCCTGGATGAACAGAGCATACAGATCACCAGCAATATCGAAGCCTTGAAAAAGCGCGGGTTCCGCATCGAGGTGGATGACTTTGGCACGGGCTATTCGTCGGTCACCAGCCTGCTCAAAATGCGCCCCGATTGTTTCAAGATCGACCGAAGCCTTGTTCAGGCTGCGCCTTATTCGCGTTCGAACCGGCGCCTTTTGGGCAGCATCGCGGAAATGGGCCATGCCTTGAACATTTCCGTCTGCGCCGAGGGCATCGAAACCATCGAGCAGCTTCAGACCGCGCGCGCTGTCGGGTGCACGGTCTTTCAGGGCTTTCTTCTGGCGCAGCCCATGCCCGCCCCCGAGCTGGTGCGCTATCTTCTGCAGATGACGCAAAGCAGCCGCAAGCCACTGGCGGGTTAGGGCGGGACGCAGATCGCCCAAGCTCCGCCTTCCTCAGCCAAGGCCAGGAGTGCCGACGCCCAAGGGAGGCTGTCGGTCGCGCGCAAAACGGCGCTTGCCCTTTGCGTGCGGTCAAGGCTCTGGACGATCTGCCCCGTCTGGGACAAGCTTCGCCCCGAACAGCGCAACCCGTGCCAAGAACGAAAGATCAAACCATGAAAATTCACATCCTTGATGACTGGTTCGACACGCTGCGAACCCTGCCTGGGTTTGCGCGCCTGCAGGGGCATGACGTGACGGTCTGGAACGACCATACCGAGGATCTTGATGTTCTGGCGCAGCGTTTGCACGATGCCGAGGCGCTGGTGCTGTTCCGCGAACGCACCCCGGTCACGGCGGCGTTGCTGGACCGCCTTGGGCCCCTGAAGCTGATCAGCCAGCGCGGGGTCTATCCGCATGTGGACGTTGCCGCCTGCACCGCGCGGGACGTGCTGCTGTGTTCCAACATGAGCGCCGGAAAACCCTCGATCGCGGCGGCTGAGCTGACCTTTGCGCTGATCCTTGCGTCGGCCCGGCAGATCCCGCAGCAGATGGCATCCCTGCGGGCGGGCAACTGGCAGATGGCGCCGGGGCAAACCCTGAAGGGACGGGTGCTGGGGCTGTATGGCTATGGCAAGATCGGCAAACAGGTGGCGCAATTTGCCCAAGCCTTCGGGATGAAGGTGGTCTGGTGGGGCTCGGACGAGGGGCGCGCACGGGCCCGGGCCGATGGCCAGACGGTGGCCGAAAGCCGCCAGGCATTCTTTGAAACCAGCGATTTCGTCAGCATCCATGTGCGGATGACACCGCAGACGCGCGGGTTGGTCACGACCGCAGACCTGCTGGTGATGAAGCCCACGGCGACTTTCGTGAATACCTCGCGCTCTGGTCTGGTCGAAGCCGGGGCTATCCAGTCCGCCCTGCAACAGGGGCGGCCCGGGCGCCTAGCGCTGGATGTCTTTGACGTCGAACCCTTGACCGACCGCAACGATCCGGTGATCCACCATCCCAATGTCATCGCGACCCCGCACATCGGCTTTGTCACCGAGGATGAGTTGGACATGCAGTTTTGTGACATCTACGACCAGATCAACGCCTATGCCGAGGGCGCGCCGATCCACATGATCAATCCGGAAGTCTGGACCGGTGGCTAGGTGCCGCTGGCCAGACAGGGACCCGTGTGTGCCCTTTTCATTTCCCGACAGTCCTGACAGCATGAGACCATGACAAAAGACATCATTGATCCCCGCGCCCTCGACCGCCTTGCAGAGGCGGCCATTTCCGTTGGTCTGAACTTGCAGGAAGGTCAGGACCTGGTCCTGACCGCGCCCGTCGCCGCCATGCCTCTGGTGCGGCGCATCGCGGCGGCGGCTTACCGCGCCGGCGCCGGCGTCGTGACCCCGATCCTGTCCGACGAAGAACTGACGCTGGCGCGCTATCGCAATGGCCACGATGCCAGCTTTGACAAGGCGCCGAAATGGTTGCTGGATGGCATGGCAGCCGCCTTCGAAGGCGGAGCGGCGCGTATGGCCATCGTCGGCGACGACCCCATGCTGCTGGCCGACGAGGACCCCGACAAGGTTGCGCGCGCCGGCAAGGCCAATTCCATCGCCTACCGTCCGGCGCTGGAACACATCGCGAATTTCAGGATCAACTGGACCATCCTGAGCTATCCCACGGCGTCCTGGGCCAAGCGCATGTTCCCCGATCTGCCCGAAGACGCGGCCGTGGCCAATTTGGCCGAGGCGATCTTTGCCGCATCGCGCGTGATGGGTGATGACCCGGTGGCCGCATGGAAAGCGCACAACGCCGCGCTGCGCACCCGTACCGAATGGCTGAACGGCCAGCGCTTTGATGCGCTGCATTTCACCGGGCCCGGCACCGATCTGAAGGTGGGGCTTGCGGATGGGCACGAATGGCACGGCGGAGCCTCGACCGCGCAGAACGGGGTTTTGTGCAACCCGAACATGCCCACCGAAGAGGTGTTCACCACCCCCCATGCCGCCCGGGTCGAGGGCCATGTGCGTTCGACCAAGCCATTGTCGCATCAGGGCAGCCTGATCGACGAGATCGAAGTGCGCTTTGATGGCGGCAAGATCACCGAGGCGCGCGCTTCGAAGGGTGAGGCGGTGCTGCTCAAGCTGCTGGATACGGACGAAGGCGCGCGGCGCCTGGGCGAGGTGGCCTTGGTGCCGCACAGCTCTCCGATCTCGCAATCGGGGCTGTTGTTCTACAACACGCTGTTCGACGAAAACGCCGCCTGTCACATCGCGCTGGGCCAGTGTTATTCCAAGTGTTTCCTGGATGGCGCATCGCTGAGCGAAGACCAGGTCACGGCACAGGGCGGCAACAGTTCGATGATCCATGTCGACTGGATGATCGGCGGGGCCGAGACGGATATCGACGGCCTCAAGCCCGATGGCAGCCGTGTTCCGGTCTTTCGCAAGGGCGAATGGGCATCCTGACCGTCAGGGGGCGATCACGCCCTTGGTCAGGATGATGTTGCCATATAGCCGCGTCTCGCCGGTCTGGACCACAGCAAAGGCCGTCCTGGCGCGGTCATAGAAATCAAAGCGTTCCAGCGATGCGATGCGGGCGGGGATGTCGGCGGTGGTGTCGATGATTTCCTGGAACTTCTGCACGATCTCGGGCACGGCGTCGGGGTCACCGACCACCTGCATGACATGGGCCGGGCTGTCGACAAAGGCGTCCAGAGGCATCAGCGTCAACACGGCCTCAAGCAGTTGGGTCGCGGGGATGCCGTCAAGGCGCAGGGCGGTCGGACCGATGGATTCGGCGGGGAAATTGGCATCGCCAATCACCAGTTCGTCGCCATGGCCCATGGCCCGCAGGGTATAAAGCAGCTCTGGAGACAGGATCGGGGGGATGTTGCGCAGCATGTCCGGGCTTCCTTGTGATTTGCGGCATTGGACCCGAGGCAGGGGCCTGCGGGCAAGCGAAATCGAGAAGGATTGCGCCAGCCGCGCCGGTCGGGCACTGTCAGCGCAAACAGGGAGGACGCACATGGGATTGCTGAGCGCGGGAATACTGATCGGGGCAGGCGGAACGGTGGCCATGGACCTTTGGGCGCTGGCGCTGAACCGGGCCATTGGCCAGCCGCTGCCGAACTGGGGCAACGTCGGGCGTTGGACCGGGCACCTGCCGCGCGGCGTGATCTTTCACGACGATATCGGCGTGGTCGAACCGGTCGAGGCCGAAATCGCCATCGGTTGGGCGCTGCACTATGCGGTGGGCATCGCCTATGGCGTGATCTTTGTGCTTTTGGCGGGGATGGATTGGGTCGCGGCGCCGACTTTCCTGCCGGTCTGGATCTTTGCGATCGTGACCATCGGGGCAGGTTGGTTCCTGCTGCATCCGGGCATGGGGCTGGGCTGGGCGTTGGCCAAAACGGCAAACCCCTGGAAGGGGCGTGTCATGGGGCTGTTGGCCCATACGATGTTTGGCTTGGGGATGTATCTGACCGCGCTGGCGATCTGAGCCGTCTCTGGAATGTCACAGAAAGGCGGGGGTGGAGCGGGCCGAATGGCCCGCCCCGAAACTGATCAGGCCAGTTCGATGTCCGAAGCGCTTTCGCGGCCGTCACGGCCGGACTGCAGCTCGTAGGTCACCTTCTGGTTGTCCTGCAGGCCGGTCAGGCCCGAACGCTCAACAGCAGAGATGTGAACAAAGATGTCCTTGCCGCCGTCGTCGGGTGCGATGAAGCCGTAGCCTTTGGTGGTGTTGAACCATTTCACGGTGCCAGTAGCCATATCCGTGGTCTCCTTGGTATTTGCCGCTCGCGGAGGTGCAGCGGCCCGGCGTAGTCAGAGCAAGTATCGAGCGCTGTAGCCGGATTAGGGAGACAGGTAGGCGATAGTGGTAACGTAGCAGTGCGTCATATGGCACGGGTAGAGATTCGTTTCAAGGGGCTTGCAAGCATTGCGCGAATTGCGGCGCAGCGCAGGCAGACCCGCCGAAAAGATACAGGGCGGGAACGACCCCGCCCTGCCTGATCTGATCGCTGTGCCGGCGAAAGGGCCCGGCGCGGCCGGCTGCCTTAGCGCACGAACTTCTTGAACTTGACCCGCTTGGGTTCCAGTGCGTCGGCGCCCAGGCGGCGTTTCTTGTCTTCTTCGTAGTCGGTAAAGCCGCCTTCGAACCATTCCACATGGGCCTCGCCCTCGAAGGCCAGGATATGCGTACAGATCCGGTCAAGGAAGAAACGGTCGTGCGAAATGACCACGGCGCAGCCGGCGAAATCGACCAGCGCATCTTCCAAGGCGCGCAGGGTTTCGACGTCAAGGTCGTTGGTCGGTTCGTCAAGCAGCAGGACGTTGCCGCCCTCTTTCAGCAGGCGCGCCATGTGGACGCGGTTGCGTTCGCCGCCCGAAAGCGAGCCAACCTTTTTCTGCTGATCGCCGCCCTTGAAGTTGAAGGCGGAGCAGTAGGCGCGCGAGTTCATCTCGGCATCGCCCAGCTTGATCTGCTCGGCGCCGCCGGTGATTGCCTCCCAGACGGTATCGTTGGGTTTCAGGTCGTCGCGCGACTGGTCGACATAGGCCAGCTGCACGGTGTCGCCGTATTCGATGCTGCCTGCGTCGGGCTTTTCATGGCCGGTCAACATCTTGAACAGGGTCGATTTGCCCGCGCCGTTGGGGCCGATCACGCCGACAATGCCACCGGGCGGCAGCGAAAAGGTCAGGTCTTCGATCAACAGCTTGTCACCCATGGCTTTTTTCAGGTGATCCACTTCGATCACCTTGTTGCCAAGGCGCGGGCCGTTGGGAATGATGATCTGGGCACGGGCCAGTTTTTCACGCTCGGACTGGTTGGCCAGATCGTTGTAGGCGCTGATCCGGGCCTTGGACTTGGCCTGACGGGCTTTGGCGCCCTGCCGCATCCATTCCAGTTCGCGCTCCAGCGTCTTTTGCTTGGCCTTGTCTTCGCGGGCTTCTTGTTCCAGCCGCTTGGCCTTTTGTTCCAGCCAGGACGAATAGTTGCCTTCGTAGGGAATGCCGCGGCCGCGGTCGAGTTCGAGGATCCAGCCGGTGATGTCATCCAGGAAATAGCGGTCGTGGGTGATGATCAGGATGGTGCCCTTGTAGTCGATCAGGTGGTTTTGCAGCCAGGCGATGGTTTCCGCGTCCAGGTGGTTGGTCGGTTCGTCCAGCAGCAGCATTTCGGGCGCTTCAAGCAGCAGCTTGCACAGCGCGACGCGGCGGGCCTCGCCGCCTGAAAGGGTCGTGACATTGGCGTCGTCGGGCGGGCAGCGCAGGGCCTCCATCGCGACGTCGATCTGGCTGTCCAGATCCCACAGGTTCTGGCTGTCGATCTCGTCCTGCAGGCGGGCCATTTCGTCAGCGGTCTCGTCGCTGTAGTTCATCGCCAGTTCGTTGTACTTGTCCAGCTTTGCCTTCTTTTCGGCAACGCCCAGCATGACGTTTTCCCGCACGGTCAGGGTTTCGTCCAGCTTGGGTTCCTGCGGCAGATAGCCGACGCGCGCGCCCTCGGCGGCCCAGGCTTCGCCCGAGAAATCCTTGTCGATTCCGGCCATGATCCGCATGAGCGTCGATTTACCGGCGCCGTTGACGCCGACAACACCGATCTTGACGCCGGGCAGGAAGGACAGGCGGATGTTTTCAAAGCATTTTTTGCCGCCGGGATAGGTCTTGGAGACGCCATCCATGTGGTAGACATACTGATAAGAGGCCATGATCCGCTCCGCTTGGGTTCTTGATATCGCCAAGGGGAGTAGCCTTTTGAGCGCGCAGGCGCAATCCGGCACGAAACAGCGCATCGGCAAGGGTTGGCCGCGGTTTTCAAGGGCAGGGGATCAATCGGGTGCAGGCAAGTGCAGGCCATGGCCCGTTCTTGATATGCCTGCGGCACTGCCCTATCCCTGTTCCCCGGCGCCAAGAGCGCTTGGGGGCGGTAGGGGATTTGCGGAACATGCGGGCTGATGACGGCGTTTTGCTGACACCGGGAATGCGGGTCGGCCTGCTTGGCGGTTCGTTCGACCCGCCGCACGCGGGGCATCTGCATCTGTCGAAAGAGGCGCTCAAGCGGTTCGGGCTGGACCGGGTCCTTTGGCTGGTCAGCCCGGGCAATCCGCTGAAGGCCGATGCGCCGGCCCGGCTGGAAAAACGGCTTGCGGCCGCGCGGGCGCTGGTCGATCACCCCGCCATTCTGGTCAGCGACTTCGAGACGCGGGCCGGAACGCGCCATACCGCCCGCACCATTTCCGCGATGCAGGCCCATTGGCCGGGCGTGCGCTTTGTCTGGCTGATGGGGGCGGACAACCTGGCGCAGTTCCACCGCTGGCAGGATTGGCAGGACATCATGCGCCGCGTCCCCGTCGGCGTCCTGGCCCGCCCCGAGGCGCGGCTTGCGGCGCGTGGTTCGGTTGCGGCGCAGGTCTTTTCGCACCATCGCCTGTCGGGGCGGGCCGCAAGGCTGCTGGGCCGGGCCGACGCGCCGCGATGGTGTTTCATCAATATCCCGATGATGCCGCACAGCTCGTCCGCCATTCGGGCATCGGGAGGCTGGACCAGGTAACTGCGGGTCGCCCCCGCGCGCCAAAGCGGGTGGTGATGGGGGAAATGTGATCCATGGGGCAGGGTTGGCCGCTTGCCCAAAGGCGCGGCTTGGGCTTAGATCGAGACATGACGAAAAGCATTTCAAAACGACAATTTCTGGGTTCCGCGCTGGCTTTCGGGGGGCTGGCCGTGGCCTCTCCGGTATTGGCAAAGGCGCCGCTGACCTCGTTGCGGCCCATGGCGCGCGGCGAAGATTTCCGCAAACGCATCCAGCCCCCGGCCGAGGCGCTGATCGAGCGGGCCAACCTGGGCGGCAAGGTTTCCTTTTGCGTGGCCGACGCCCGGACGGGCCTTACGCTCGAGGATCATATGCCCGCGCTTTCGCAGCCGCCCGCCAGTGTCGCCAAGGCGCTGACCGCTGCCTATGCGCTGGAGCTTCTGGGGCCCGAGCATCGCTTTGTCACCCGCGTCATGGCGACGGGCGGCGTGTCGGAGGGCGTGGTGCAGGGCGATCTGATCCTTGCCGGCGGCGCCGATCCGACCCTGGACACCGATACGCTTGCCGGTCTTGCGGCGGCCCTGAAAGAGGCTGGGATCACCGCCGTGAAGGGCGGGTTCAAGGTTTGGGGCGGCGCGCTGCCCTTTGTCGCGCGAATCGACACCGAGCAACCGGATCATGTCAGCTACAGCCCGGCGGTTTCCGGGCTGAACCTGAACTACAACCGTGTGCATTTCGAATGGAAGCGGGCCGGGCAGGGCTATAACGTCGCGATGGAAGGCCGGTCGGAACGGCACCGGCCTTCTGTGCATTTCGCGCGCATGGGCGTCGTGCCGCGGTCCTTGCCGGTCTACACCTACGAGGACAAGGCAGGCCGCGATGAATGGACCGTTGCCAAGGGGGCCCTTGGCGATGGCGGTGCGCGCTGGTTGCCGGTGCGCAAACCCGAGCTTTACGCGGGCGAGGTCTTTCAGACCTTTGCACAGGCGCATGGGATCAAACTTGCCGCGCCCGAAATCATCAAGGCCCTGCCGGACAGCGCCGAACTGGCCCGCACCGAAAGCGCGCCGCTGAATGACATCCTGCGCGACATGCTCAAGTGGTCGACCAATGTCACCGCAGAGGTGGTCGGCATGTCGGCGACGCGGGCGCGCACGGGGGCGATGCCGGGCGATCTGGTCGCTTCGGCGCAGGAAATGAGCCTTTGGGCGAAAGAGCGGTTCGGCATCCAGAGCATGGATTTTGTCGATCACTCGGGCCTTGGTGAGGACAACCGCATCAGCGCCCCCGACATGATGGCCGCGCTGTTGCAGCTGCGCTCCGGATCGGAGCTTAAGACGTTACTGAAATCCTTTGACCTTCGCGACGAAAACCGCCGGGTGATCAAGGACCATCCGATCGACGTGCTGGCCAAGACGGGAACGCTGAACTTTGTCAGCGGGCTGGCCGGGTTTGTCGATCTTCCGGATGGGACGGAACTGGTGTTCGCGATCTTTGCCGCGAACATGGACCGCCGCGCCAAGCTGAGCATCGACGAACGCGAACGCCCTGCCGGGGGATCGTCGTGGAACGTGCGGGCCAAGACGCTGCAACAGGCGCTGATCGAACGCTGGTCGGTTCTGTACAGCGCCTGAGCGACCCTAGTTCTGGATGACGACGCGCATGTTCTGTTTGCCGACGCGCTGGGTCAGCTCGAACAGGCGGGCGGCGTGATCGGGATGCAGGCGCACGCATCCGGCCGAGGCCGGGCGGCCAAGGCGGCTGATCTGGTTGGTGCCATGGATCGCGTAGTTGCCATTGAAAAAGATCGAATAGGGCATCGGCGCGTTGTTGTAGAGGCTGGATTTATGGTGGCGTGACAGCCACTTGGCCGACCAGGTGCCGCGCGGCGTCCATTTGCCTTTGCGGGCTGTCGACACCGGCCAGCGATAGGCCACTTCGCCGTTGTAAACGACGGTCATGGTCTGCGAAGAAATATCAACCTTGGCCACAAGCGGCGCAGCGGCGGCAAAAACGGGCAGCAGGCAAAGCGCAATGGCGCCAATCAATGGAAGGATGATCCGTTTCATTGTGTTCCCCAAAATTGGATGTCTGTAGTGTGCAGAGCGTTAAATACCTGCTTTGGTTATACAATATCCTAACCCTTGGGTCAGTCAGGGAATCCTGACCCAAGGTAAATTTTTCGCACGGATTTGAAACACACCCCACGAGGGCGCGGAATACCGCGTCAGGCGCGCAGGTGGCGCGCCCTTGCGCCGCGTTCGATCGCGGCGGCGTGCAGCCGGTCGATGTTCAGCTCGTACCGGATTTCTTCCAGCAGACGCAGTTCGGCATCCTTGAGCGTTCCGTCGGCGGCGGCCACGTCGCAGGCCAGCGCATAGGCGGTTTCGAACAGACGTTCGGGCAGGTGATCGCGCAGCAGGCCGAACAGGGCGTCCAGGCCGTCCTCCTGTTCGAACAGGTCGAACACGAGCGACGCCATGACGCGCACCCGGTCCGCGTCGTATTCGGCAAAGACCGGCAGGTTGTCCACGGCGCTTTCGATCTTGACCAGTTCGGCGGTCCGAAGGTTTTCGTCCGAGGCCGAAACCGCGATCATCAGGGCAACAAGGCTGTCCTGCGGGCTGAGGGGATGGGCAGTTTCATTCATGGCATGGCCTTTCGGGCGTTGCGGCATTGCAGCACAATTTATTGACGCCGGGACCATGCCGCAATAGGAAGCGCGCTGATATCCCAACAGGAGTGTTTCAGATGTCCGAGATGCGCGACGCGGCAATGAGTTCGAAGGCCTGGCCCTTTGAAGAGGCCCGCCGGATTCTGAAACGCTATGAAAAGGCAGCGCCTGAAAAGGGTTACGTGCTGTTCGAGACGGGTTATGGCCCCTCGGGGTTGCCGCATATCGGCACCTTTGGCGAGGTTCTGCGCACCACGATGATCCGCAAGGCCTTCGAGGTGATCAGCGACATTCCGACTCGGCTGATCTGTTTTTCGGACGATCTGGACGGCATGCGCAAGGTTCCCGGCAACGTTCCCAATCAGGAAATGTTGCAGGACAACTTGCAAAAGCCGCTGACCTCGGTGCCCGATCCCTTTGAGACGCACGAAAGCTTTGGCCATCACAACAACGCCATGCTGCGGCGGTTCCTTGATACCTTCGGGTTCGAGTATGACTTCTATTCGGCGACGGAGTTCTATCGCAGCGGCCAGTTCGACGCGGTGCTGTTGCGCGCCTGCGAACGCTATGATGACCTGATGGCGATCATGCTGAAAAGCCTGCGCGAAGAACGGCGCCAGACCTATTCGATCTTTCTGCCGATCCATCCCGAAACCGGGCGGGTTCTGTATGTTCCGATGAAGAACGTCGATGCCGCCAAGGGCGAAATCACCTTTGACGACGAAGACGGCCGCGAATGGACGCTTCCGGTGACCGGCGGCAACGTCAAGCTGCAGTGGAAGCCGGATTTTGGCGCACGCTGGGCCGCGCTGGGCGTCGATTTCGAGATGTACGGCAAGGACCACAGCACCAACACGCCGATCTATGATGGCATCTGCCGCGCCCTTGGTGCCCGCGCGCCTGAACATTTCACCTATGAGCTGTTCCTGGACGATCAGGGGCAGAAAATCTCCAAGTCCTCGGGCAACGGGATTTCCATCGACGAATGGCTGACCTACGCCAGCACGGAATCGCTGTCGTATTTCATGTACCTCAAACCGAAGACGGCCAAGCGCCTGTATTTCGACGTGATCCCCAAGGCGATGGACGAATACCACCAGCAACTGCGCGCCTATGCGACGCAGGATGCGGCGGCGCGGCTGAACAACCCGGTCTGGCACATCCATTCCGGCGATGTTCCCGATTCGAAGATGGTTGTGCCGTTCTCGATGCTGCTGAACCTGGCCAGCGCTGCGGGCGCCGATGACAAGGCCGCGATGTGGGGCTTTATCCGCCGCTATGCGCCGGATGCCACGCCTGAAACCCATCCTGATCTGGATGCGGCGGCGGGCTATGCCGTGAAGTACTATCAGGACTTCGTGAAACCCTCCAAGACGTTCCGGGCACCGGACGAAACGGAGCGGGCGGCGATGGATGATCTGGCGGCGCGGCTGCGGGCCTTTGATGGCGAGGCGGATGACGAAGCGCTGCAAAGCATCGTCTTTGCGGTCGGCAAAGAACACGGGTTCGAGCCGCTGCGCGACTGGTTCAAGGCGCTTTACGAGGTCCTGCTGGGGCAAAGCCAGGGGCCGCGGTTCGGCGGGTTCATCGCGCTGTACGGCGTTCAGGAAACCGTTGAACTGATCGAAAACGGCCTGTCTGGCAAGCTTGGCTGAGGGCGATCAGCCCGGCGCCGGGTTCAGGACCCGACGCGCCGGGCATATCCCCCCATCCCGGCCCCGGGCGATTGCGGAGGCGGGTTAGGATCGGCCTGATCCGCCTTGGTGTCGGGATCGCTTGGGTCGTGGGAGGCGTGATCCCCAACCGAAGTCAGGTCCAACCATCTGGCGCGATCATAGACAGCCTGTGTCGGAACGTTCAGCGTTTCTGCGGTCAGCTGCGCGCGCCCTTCGTACCAAAGGTTGGTAAAGGTCTCTTCCGGCATCAGTAGATCAAAGGCGAACAGCCGTGCTTCGCGCAGGGCCTTGGTATCCGTGGGGGAATACAGGGCCTGGATGCCGTTGTGTGGATACGCTTCGCGGGTGACGGGGACATGCAGCAGCCAATGGCCGATCCCGGTTGCCAGTGTCATCCTGTCCTGGCGGGGTTTGCCACGCCTTGGTAGCCAGATCACCGCATGGCGGTTCAGCGGCACATCCAGAAGGATTTCATTGGGCGCGTCCGAATATTCCACATCGACATTGAGCGCGCGGCACAGTTTGTCCAACGGCCCGCCGTCGTTCAGCGAAATGGTGGGGTTTTGCGACAGCATGTCCTCGACCATCTGGACGATCTCGGCCTCGGACAGGTTGGCGG
This sequence comes from Tropicibacter oceani, assembly GCF_029958925.1. Classification (NCBI taxonomy): domain Bacteria; kingdom Pseudomonadati; phylum Pseudomonadota; class Alphaproteobacteria; order Rhodobacterales; family Roseobacteraceae; genus Pacificoceanicola; species Pacificoceanicola oceani. The sequence goes on along the minus strand of NZ_CP124616.1, from coordinate 133,758 downwards.
CAATCGGTTCGATATAGGGATAGTCGGGGTAGGCCCTTGGCATCGCGGCAATCCTGTTCTTGTTGGCGGTCATGGTGTCCGGGGAACCAGGGACAGCGGGGTTTTACAGCGGGAGCCTTTACACTTCCTCAATCCTGGCGCTTCGTTTTGACGAAAATGCAACACGAGCTAGGTTCAAGGGTATGATAGCGGACAGGGAGTGACGCCATGCGCCTTTTGATTTCAGCCATCGCCGCGATGATCGTCCTGAGCGGGGCGCTGCGCGCGCAGGATGTTCAGCCGGCCAATCCGGGGATCGAGCAGGTGATCCGCGATCAGACCCGGGCTTTTCAAGCCGATGATTTTGTCGCGGCCTTTGATTTTGCCGGGCCGGGCATTCGCAGCATGTTCCGCACGCCCGAGAATTTCGGCGCCATGGTGCGCAACGGCTATCCGATGGTCTGGCGCCCGGAAAGCCTGCGCTTTGGCGATCTGCGCGAGATCGGCGGCGCGCTTTGGCAAAAGGTGATCGTGCAGGATGATCAGGGGCGCACCCATGTTCTGGACTATCGCATGGGCCAATACGACGGTGGCTGGCGCATCGACGGCGTGCAACTGCTGGAGGCCCCCGGTCTGGCCGCCTGACCCTGCGATCCGGGCAACACCCACCGCACGGTGCTGTCAAAGCCCGTTAAGAGCCCGTTGATATTTCCCTTGTCCGACCGAGGCGTGATGCCTCTTGCGAGGAAAGGGATGTCGATGAACATGGCAATTACCGATGGGGTGGTCTTTGCACCGCCCGCTTTTGCGGCTGACAATCTTGGGGTATTTTCGCGGGGGGACGGCACCCCCGGATCATCCACCTATGCCAACCTGCCCACGGCGGCCTTTGTCCCGGCGGATCAGGACTTTGGCGGCTGCCTGGAAATCCAGAAGACCGACAGCACGCAGCGCCTGCGTTACATGGGCCAGACGCCGATGTTCCCGGGCACCTACCTGCAGGTGACTATTCGCATCAAGGCGGTCGCGGGGTCGTTGCCCAGCGTGCGCATCGCCGGGTGGGCCGGGGACGCGGGCGGCAACCAGATCAGCGGTGTGACAACGACCGGCCCTTCGGTCCCGCTGACCACCTATGGCAAGGTCGTCGAAGTCAGCGCCATTGTCGGCACCGGCACACGCGGCGGCGTGGACATGGCCTGGGGGCCGCAGGCGGCCTATGGCCATTTCGGCCTGGACCTGACCGGCGCCAGTGGCGGCGTGGTGCGGATTGACGACATCCGGATCGAGGACGTCACGGCCTATTTCCTGCGCGACATGCTCAGCTTTGTCGATGTGCGCGACTATGGCGCCCGCGGGGATGGCACCACCAATGACAGCCCGGCCTTTTCGGCCGCCGATGCCGCGGCCAACGGCCGCCGCGTGCTGGTTCCGGCCGGCACCTATTACCTGGCCGATTCCGTCGAAATCACCAACCGCATCCAGTTCGAAGGCAAGGTCAGCATGCCCGCCGACGCGATCCTGTCGCTGACCAAGAACTTTGAACTGCCGACCTATATCGACGCCTTTGGCGGCGACGAGGAACTGGCCTTCAAGAAGGCTGTCCAGTCGCTGATGAACAATTCGGACCACGAAAGCCTGGACCTGGGCGGACGGCGGATTTCCGTCACCGCCCCGATCGACGTGCGCGGCGCGGTGCCCAACCGCTCCAGCTATGCGCAGCGCCGGGTCATCCGCAACGGTCAGCTGCGCGCCGAGGAAAGCACCGCCTGGAACGAAGAGGTCGTGACCAGTCAGGCGACCTATTCGGCGAACAACCAGTGGAAGCTGACCAATGTGACCAACATCGCCAACATCAAGAAGGGCAGCTATGTCGAAGGTGCCGGCGTGGGGCGCGAGATCTACGTCAAGGACGTCAACCTGGGCGCACAGGAAATCACCCTGTCACAGCCGCTGTCCGACGCGGTGGGGACCCAGTCCTATACCTTTACCCGGTTCAAATACATCCTGGATTTCAGCGGCTTTGACCGTTTGAACGTGTTCGAGATCGAAGACGTGGAATTTCAGTGCGGAGAGCGCGCCTCGGGGATCATCCTTGCGCCGCTGGGGACGGTCAACGTGATCCGCAACTGCGTGTTCAACCGTCCGGCAAAGCGCGGTATCACCTCTCCTGGGGATGGTTGCCAGGGGATGCTGATCGATCACTGCCAGTTCATCAGCTACGAGGGCGGCACCCTGACCCAGGACCGGGTGAGCGTCGCGCTCAACACCAATGCCAACGACGTGAAGATCCGCAATTGCCGGGCGTCGCAGTTCCGTCATTTTGCTGTCATCAGCGGATCGCATGCGATCGTGTCGGGCAACCACTTCTTTCAGGGCGATCCGTCCTCGAACGGGGTGCGCAGCGCCGGGATCGTCATCTGCCTGCGGGCCTGCAACACCCAGATCACCGGCAACTATATCGACAACTGCTTTATCGAATGGACCAACGAACGTGAACCGGAACCGGATTTTACCGGGGGCTTCGGGTTTGCGGGCCTGTCGATCACCAACAACGTGATGTTGTCGTCCAGTGTCGCATCGTGGTTCAGCTATATCGTGGTCAAACCCTATGGCACGGGCCACTACATCAATGGCATGAACGTGTCGGGCAACACCTTCCGCTGTATCGGCGCGACGATCAACCGGGCCGAGCGGGTCGATACATCCTTTGCCAACCTGACGTTCCAAAGCATGAAGAACGTGTTCTTTACCGGGAACACCTATCACAACGTCAGCAAGGGCGCCGAGAACCCGTTGTTGGTGCGTCATTCGCAGGCCAGCGGGGCGCAGACCTGGGTTGTCGATACCGATGATCGCCTGCCCTTCAATGGCTATGCGATGGAGGTCGAAAGCCTGGTCACCCGGTCGCGCCCGCGCGACGGCAACAACGTGTCCAAGTACCACATGCCCTATACCTCGACCCGCGAAGGCAGCGGGCAGGACCAGGTGCATGTGATCTGGCCCGAGGACATGCGCGGCGATGTCACGCTGAAGGTCCGCATGGACATCTGATCCTGCCATGGCGGGAAGGCCGACGGTACTGTCGGCATGGCCGGGCCCCTTTTCGGGGGCCCGGCCTTTTCAGGTCAGATCGCCCGGAGTCAGATCAAAGGCCTTGCCAAAGCCGCCGTTCAGGAACGCGCCCGTCACGGCCAGCCGCATCAGCGCGAAATCGCCAAACCCGATATACAGCTTGGCCTTGGGTTGCAGCCGCAGATAATGCGCTGCCAGCGCGCCATGGTCCGGCGCGCCATGCCGGATGAACTGCGCCGTGCCCTGCAGGCTCAGCCGCGGATGGGTCAGCGGATCGCCCTTTGTGCCCGGCTCACCCACCATAAGCGAGCAGACCGGATTGGCCTTGAGCGCGACGGTATGCGCCGCAAGGTCCGACACCAGCGACAGCGGCAGGCCATCCAGCCCCGGCACCACGGCGATCCGGCTGACCAGTGGCGCGCCGCTGGTCGGGTCCAGCACGGCAAGAGCGCCGAACCGCGCCTTTTGGATCAGGTCGCGGGCCAGCTGGCGGGCTTCGTCGTCGGTGGGGCGAATGGGCGAGGTCATCGCGCCATCCTAGCGGCTTTCAGAAATCCGTCCATAGCCCGAATTTCAACCCGACAGAACTGTCCCCCGTCAGCCCCCAGGTCGCGCCGGTTTCGATCTTGGACCGTTTGCCCATGGGAAAGACAATCGAGGGCGCCAGCCTGACAAAGGCAGGATCGACCGCGGGTTTGCCGGTCTGTACCTGAACGATCAGCTTGCGATCCCGGGCCAGGTTGCGGCCCCAGGTCAGGTCCATCTTGTAGTCGGTCAGGCCGTTTTCGATCTGGTATTCGGCCATGGAATCGATGGTCAGCCAGCCCTTTTCCATGCCCCAGCCGATGAACAGGCCCGGGCGCAGCACCGTCTGTTCCCCGATGCGTCCCAGCCCAAGGGCCGCCGAAACCTTGGGGCCCGTGTCGGTATTGCGCAGCGGGATCTGCAGAAAACCGATGGTCTTGCCATCCCCGGACACCGACCGCCCAAGATCAAATCCGATGGTCAGGCGATCGCTCAGCCCGTATTCCAGATAAGCGGTATAGTATTGTTCGGTCGGGTTGGGCGATGTCCAATGCCGCAGGTTCTGCGGCCAGGACAGCCGCACGTCGGTGCTGAAGAACCCCTTGCCCTCCTCGCGTGGCCATGCACCAGCCTGCGCCATCGCGGCGCAGAGCATCAGGATCAATCCTGCAATCAATGCGCGCAGGGGCATGCAACGGTTCCTTTCCCGGCCAGAATGGCCCCCGCGTGGTTAATGCGGCGTTAAGTGTCGGGCAGGGGGCTGGCTTTTGACATGCTGCGGGTGCACAGTGGTCGGTGTCTTCAAGGGGGACGGGAACATGACAGGTCAGGTCATCACGGTGGCGCAGCAAAAGGGCGGCTCGGGCAAGACGACGCTGGCCGTCAATATCGGCGTCGGCCTGCGGGCGCTGGGCAAACGCGTGGCCTTTGTCGACCTTGATCCACAAGGCAGCCTTGGACGCTGGTTCATGACCCGCGCCGAAGCCCGCCCCGACCTGATCGAGGGGCTCGATTTCTCGACCTCGTCGGCCTGGGGCATTTCCTACGAAGTGCGCAAGCTGGGCGCGGATTTCGACTTCGTGATCGTCGACACTCCGCCCAAGGCCGACAGCGATCTGCGCCCGGCGCTGCGGGTCGCCGACCTGGTGGTCGTTCCGGTGTCGGTCAGCCACGTGGACCTGTGGGCCACCGAGGGCGTGCTGGACCTGGCCAACCGTGAAAACCGCGACACGCTGCTGGTGATGAACCGCACCCGCAACGGCACCAGGCTGGGCGCCGACGTGGCGCAGGCCGCCGCCAGGATGGAGGCCCGCGTCGCCGATGCCGCCCTTGCCAACCGCGTTGTCTATGCGGAATCGCTGGGGCTGGGTCTGGGCGCGGTGGAAATGCCGCGCGGTCCCGCCCGGGACGAGGTCGCAGCCCTCACGGCAGAGGTGGCGCGGCATCTGTCAAACGGGTAAGGAACGGCTCAAAGGAGACGATCCATGACAGACCTTGCCGCACTGGCCCAGCTGATCCGCGCCGATTCCAATGCCCGCGGCCAGACGATTTCGAAACTGGGGTATTTCTGCGCGCCCTTCCAGCCCGCCACCGGCCCCTTTTCCGACAAGGTCATCAAGGTCTATCGCGGACTGTCCGATGCCGCCGCCCTCGACCGGCTCAAATCCTGCCACGACGACTATGTCGATGCGCTGAACGCCTCGGGCGTAGGTCTGCCCGACACGCAATTCCACCTGCTCGACATTGACGGCGCGCGCATCCCGGTGATCGTGCAACAGGCCCTGCCCACCGAGCGCCTGATGCGCCCGCTGATGCAAAGCGGCACCCGCGACGAGACGCTGGAAATGATGGAGGCCGCCGGCCAGATCATCGCGACCTTCTGGCTATGGGCCAGGGGGCAACAGACCCGCATCGGCTTTCACCCCTCGATCCGCAACTTCGCCTATATCGACGGGCGCGCGGTCTTCTTCGACACCTTCCCGCCGCTGATCCACTATTCGCGCGACGAAATGGGCAAGATGCTCTTGCTCTTCTCCGACAAACGCCTGATGCGGATCGTCGGGCCTTTCCTGCAAAAGAAGGTCACCGGCATCCAGGACGAATGGTACTCGCCCCCCGAAACGCTGGTCGGCCTGGTCGGCAGCGCCTGCCGCCTGCGCCCCGAACATGCGCAAAGCTACCTTGACTGGGGCCGCGAATTCGCCACCCGCGCGATGCAGCCTTGGGCAGACGAGGCCATCGCAGGCATGAAGGAACCGCCGCGCCTGCCAGGTTATTGGACAGGCTTTCGCAAGATCCTCGGCCTTCAGGGCGAACCCAATATCGAAAAATGAAAAAGCGGGCCGCAAATCGCGCCCCGCCCTGGTCTTCTTCTTGGCCGAAATACTCCGGGGAGTGTGAGGGGCTGGCCCCTCACGCCCACAGACCGGCCAGGCGCCTCAGACGATCTTGATCCCGGCGTCCTTGATGTCCTTCAGGAACTGGTCCAGCCCCTTGTCTGTCAGAACGTGGTTCGCCATGGCCTTGATCACCGCCGGGGGCGCGGTGGCCACGTCGGCACCGATCTTGGCGCAATCGCTCATGTGGTTGGCGGTGCGGATCGAGGCCGCCAGGATCTGCGTGTCAAAGCCGTAGTTGTCATAGATCTCGCGGATGTCCGCGATCAGCTCCAGACCGTCGATGTTGATGTCGTCCAGACGCCCGATAAAGGGCGAAATGAAGGTCGCGCCGGCCTTGGCCGCCAGCAGCGCCTGGTTGGCCGAAAAGCACAGCGTGACGTTGACCATCTTGCCTTCTTCGGACAGCACCTTGCAGGCCTTCAGACCGTCCCAGGTCAGCGGCACCTTGACGGCGATGTTCTCGGCGATCTCGGCCAGTTTGCGGCCCTCGGCGATCATGGTTTCGGCGTCCACGGCGGTGACCTCGGCAGAGACGGGGCCGTCGACCAGCTCGCAGATCTCGCGGGTGACTTCCAGGATGTCGCGCCCGGATTTCTTGATCAGCGACGGGTTGGTGGTCACACCATCCACCATGCCCAGATCGTTCAATTCGCGGATGGCATCGATTTCGGCGGTGTCTACAAAGAATTTCATGAGGCGTGCTCCCTTTGATGGCTTGGCCTTTCCTGCATCGGGCTTTACCCCTTTTGCATGGCGCACAAAACCCCGGATCGACACGACCCCCCCGGCTACTACGAGACTGGCGAGCTTGTGGCGGTGCTGACGGCACAGCCCCTGGACCGTCTGCTGGACTACAAGGCCCCCGAAGGCGGCTGCCATCTTGGCGCATTCGTCGAGGTGCCTCTTGGTCCGCGCAAGGTGCAGGGCGTGGTCTGGGGGCCGGGGCAGGGGGACTATGACCGCTCGAAAATCCGCTCGGTCATCCGGGTTCTGGATACACCCCCCATGCGCGAGGAAATGCGGGCCTTTCTGGAACGTTGCGGCGCCTACACGCTGACGCCCATGTCGATGATGCTGCGCCTTGCCACCCGCGCGCCGGGGCTGGGCGATCCGCCGTCGATGCGCAAGGTGTACCGGCTGGGCGATGCCGAACCGCCGCGCATGACCGACGCCCGCCGCCGTGTGCTGGACGCGGCGCAGGACATGGGCGGGTTGGCCCTGACGCTCAAGGAATTGGCCGAGGCCGCGGGCGTCACCACGTCCGTGGTCAAGGGCCTGCTGCCCTCGGGCGCGATTCGAGAAGAGGAAAGCCCCCGCGACACGCCCTTTCCGTTGCTTGATGCCGACTATGGCGGCAAGACCCTGACCGAGGATCAATCCGCCGCGGCAGAACGCCTGCGCGCCAGCGTTCGCGCCGACAGCTATGGCACGACCCTGCTGAAAGGCGTCACCGGATCAGGCAAGACCGAGGTTTACCTCGAGGCCGTGGCCGAGGCGCTGCGCCAAGGGCGGCAGGCGCTGGTCCTGCTGCCGGAAATCGCCCTGTCGGCCGAATTCCTGACCCGGGTCGAGGCACGTTTCGGCGCCAAGCCCGCCGAATGGCATTCCGGCGTGACCATGACGGACCGCCGCCGGACCTGGCGCATGGTCGCCGAAGGCCACGCCCAACTGGTCGTCGGGGCGCGCTCGGCCCTGTTCCTGCCCTATCAAAACCTTGGCCTGATCGTCGTCGATGAAGAACACGACACCAGCTACAAGCAGGACGAGGGCGTGATGTACAACGCCCGCGACATGGCGGTTCTGCGCGCCTCGATCCTTGGGGCGCAGGTTGTGTTGGCGACCGCGACCCCCAGCCTTGAAAGCTGGGCCAATGCCGAAGCGGGCAAGTATGACAAGCTGGTGCTGACCTCGCGCTTTGGCGAGGCGGTGTTGCCGGAAATGCGCAGCATTGACATGCGCGGTGAAAAGCTGCCGTCGAACCGCTGGATCTCGTCGCAACTGGAAACCGCCGTCAAACAGCGGATGGAGCGCGGCGAACAGGCGCTTTTGTTCCTGAACCGGCGCGGCTATGCGCCTGTGACGCTGTGCCGGGCCTGCGGGCAACAGATCGGCTGCCCACATTGCGACGCGCGCATGGTCGAACACCGGTTCCTGCAGCGACTGGTCTGCCATCAGTGCGGCGAAAACACCCCCATCCCCACGACCTGCCCCAGTTGCCAGGCCGAAGATCGCCTGGCCCCCGTCGGTCCCGGCGTCGAACGCATGGCCGAAGAGGCGCAGGAGCTGTTCGAGGGCGCGCGCATCGCCGTTCTGTCGTCCGACCTGTACGGCACCGCGCGCGAGCTGAAGGCGCATATCGAGAATATCGCCCAGGGCGGCGCCGACATCATCATCGGCACGCAACTGGTGGCCAAGGGGCACAACTTTCCGCTGTTGACCCTGGTGGGTGTGATCGACGCCGACCTTGGCCTGCAAGGGTCCGACCTGCGCGCCGCTGAACGCACCTTTCAGCTGATGCGGCAGGTGGCGGGGCGCGCAGGGCGGGCGGACAAACCCGGGGTTGCGATGCTGCAGACCTATCAACCCGAACATCCCGTCATCCGCGCCATTCTGGCCGGGGACGAAGAAAGCTTTTGGCGGGCCGAGGCCGAAGAGCGCCGCGCCGCCGGCATGCCGCCCTATGGCCGTTTGGCCGGGATCATCCTGTCGGGCGGCGAGGCGCAGCAGGTGTTCGACCTGGGCAACCACCTGGCGCGTAATGACGCGGCTTTGCGGCGGGTGGGCGCGGTGGTCTACGGGCCGGCCCCCGCGCCGATTGCGCGGGTGCGCGGGCGGCACCGGGTGCGGCTGCTGGTCAAGGCGCCCAAGGGCGTCGCGTTGCAGGGGGCGATCAGTGACTGGGTCGCGCCGATCAAGCTGCGCGGCGATCTGCGGCTGGCCATCGACATCGACCCGCAAAGCTTTTTCTAGACGGTCAGCCCTGCGAAAATGGCACGCGGGCCATCGGGGATCGGCATGGGGCGCCCGTTCTGGCCCGTCAGGACCTGCGCGAAAAAGCCCTCGGCACTGGCGGTCTGGTCATCGTTTCGGAACAGCCCGATTTCAAAGCGCAAGGAAGAGCGGCCCAGATGCCCGACCCGCAGCCCGGCATGCACGATGTCGGGAAAGCCAAGTTCGGAATGATAGCGCACCCCGGTTTCGACCACGAGAAAGCGCAGCGCCTCTGGCCCGCGGATCTGCACGCCCTGATCCAGCTGCCACAGGCTGACCGCCGTGTCGATAAACGACAGGTAGGCGGCGTTGTTCATGTGGCCGTATTCGTCATTGTCCATCCAGCGCGTTGGCAGGGTGCGAAAGGCGGCGTAATCGGCGCGGGTTGCGGGGGCAGGGCGGCTCATCACGATCTCAGCAGGCGAAAGGCGGTCGAAGCCCCCCAGCCCGCCGCGATGGCGATGGCAAGGGACAGCAAGCCATAGATCAGCGGCTGCTGCCGCGACAGCACGAACAACCAGCGTTCCAGCCCGACCTTGTGTACTTCGATCTCGGTCTCGAAGCTGGAAATGACCTCGCCGCCGCGGGTCAGGAAGATGCGCGTGGGATAGGCGCCTTCGGTCAGGTTGGCGGGCATGGTGATCGAGGTGTTGAACAGGGTCGACTGCCGCAGCTCGACACTGTTTTCATGCACCTGGTACAGCCCGTCGTTTTCGCGGATGCGGATCACCGCCTGGCTGAAACTTTGCGCATCCTGCACCTGCATCGGCGCGCCCACCGACCGGATCGCGCGCGGGATCGAAATGTGGTGGCGCAGGTCCTCGACGTTGGTGATCACCTCGCCCCAGGGCGCCGAGGTGGCGACCGCATAGAAGGACGGCGCATGATCGACCTCGACCGACTCGGTGTTCACCCAGATGCCAAAACGGCGTTCCTTGCGGCGCACGGTCAACGGTTGCTGCGGCCCGGCAAGGGTGATGATGACCTGGAGCGGTTCGCCCTCGGGGATCGGCACCTCGCGCTTGATCGCGCCAAAGATCAGGATTTCCGAGCCGTTGAAATCCGTCGAGATCGACACGCTGTCCTGGCTCAGGCCCAGCACCACCTGTTCGGCGCGCAGGGGCAGGGCCGACAGGGCAAACAGCAAGGCCAGGGACAAGAGGCGCATGATCAGGCCCCCGCGATGCTGTAAAGTTCGGAAGGTTCGATCAACAGCTCCAGCGCCAGCTTGGCGCAGACCAGCAACACAAGGCCCGCCAGCAGGATGCGCAGCTGTTCCGCCTTCATCCGCGATCCGATGCCCGCGCCGAACTGCGCGCCGATGACGCCGCCGATCAGCAGCAGCACGGCCAGCACGATATCGACGGTATAGTTGGTGGCCGCATGCAGCGTCGTGGTGAAGGCCGCGACAAAGATGATCTGGAACAGCGAAGTGCCGACAACCACCTTGGTCGGCATGCCCAGAAGATAGATCATCGCGGGCACCATGATGAACCCGCCACCGACCCCCATGATCGCGGCCATCACGCCCACCATCAGCCCCACCACCAGCGGCGGGATCACCGAGATATACAGCCCCGAGGTGCGGAACCGGATCTTGAACGGCAGCTTGTGCACCCAGTTGTGTTTTCTGCGCTTGGGCGGCACGCCGCGCCGGGATTTGCGCAGCGCGTTCAGGCTTTCGACGAACATCAGCGCGCCGATGATGCCCAGGAAGATCACGTAGAACAGGCTGACCAGCAGATCGACCTGGCCCAGGCTTTTGAGGTGGTTGAACAGGGCCACCCCGAACGAGGCACCGACCAACCCGCCGATCAGCAGCACGGTGCCCATCCTCAGATCGACGGTCTTGCGTTTGAAATGCGCCAGCACGGCCGAAAAGGATGACGCGACGATCTGGTTGGCACCGGTGGCCACCGCCACGGCGGGCGGAATGCCGATGAAGAACAGCAGCGGCGTCAAAAGGAACCCGCCGCCCACCCCGAACATGCCCGACAAAAGGCCGACAAGCCCGCCCAACCCGAGAAGGAGGAAAATGTTGACCGATACCTCGGCTATGGGGAGGTAGACCTGCATTCCAATATCTAGCGCCGCCCGGCGGCCAAAGGCAACGGGGCGGCGCATGTTTCTTGTTGCAGGCGCGGGCTTTGCCCGGGATTAACGCTCTTTGACGTAGGGCGCGCCGCCGGCCCGGGGCGGAATGGCCTTGCCGACGAACCCGGCAAGGATCACCACCGTCAGGATATAGGGCAGCGCGTCCATGACCTGCACCGGCACGGTAAAGGCACCCAGATCAATGTTCTGATAACGCAGCGCCACCGCCTGAAGCAGGCCGAACAGCAGGCAGGCGGACAGGGCGTACCATGGGCGCCACTTGGCGAAGATCAGCGCGGCAAGCGCGATATAGCCCCGCCCGGCGGTCATTTCGCGGACAAAGCCGGCCTGAAGACCCGTCGCCAGGTAGGCCCCGGCCAACCCGCAAAGCAGCCCGCAGATCATCACGGCGGCAAAGCGCAGCCCCTTGACCGAAACCCCGGCGGTATCGACGGCATCGGGCGCTTCGCCCACGGCGCGCAGGCGCAGGCCGAACCGGGTGCGGAACAGCACCCACCAGGTCAGCGGCACCATGGCAAAGGCGACATAGACAAGGAAGGAATGCCCCGAAATCAGGTCGGCGTAGATCGGCCCCAGAACCGGCACCGGGCGCAGCGCCTCGGCAAAGGGTAGGGTCAGCTCTTCGAAGCGCGCGCCGCCGACCAGCGACGGGGTGCGCCCGCCCTGGCCAAACCAGCTTTGCGCGATCAGGACCGTCAGCCCCGAGGCCAGGAAATTCAGCGCCACGCCGGAAATCAGCTGGTTGCCGCGAAACGTGATCGAGGCCAGCCCGTGCAGCAGCGACATCGCCAGCGATGCGCCGATCCCCGCCAGCAAGCCCAGCCAGACCGACCCGGTGACAAAGGCCACGGCGGCGGAAAAGAACCCAGCGATCAGCATCTTGCCCTCAAGCCCGATGTCAAAGACCCCGGCGCGTTCGGAAAACAGCCCGGCCAGGCAGGCCAACAACAGCGGCGTCGACAGACGAACGGTGCTGTCCAGCACCTGGATGATCGTGTTCAGATCCATCAGCGGGGCTCCTTTCCGAATGTCAGGAACAGCTTTTCAAGCGGCATGCGTACCATGTTGTCCAGCGCGCCGGTGAACAGGATGACCAGCGCCTGGATGACGGTGATCAATTCGCGCGGGATGTTGGTCCACAGCGCCAGTTCCGCCCCGCCCTGGTACAGGAACCCGAACAGAAGCGCGGCAAGGAAGACGCCGACGGGGTGGCTGCGGCCCATCAGGGCCACGGCGATGCCGATGAAGCCGGCGCCCTCGGTGGCGTTCATCACCAGCCGTTCGGCTTCGCCCATGGTGGTGTTCAGCGCCATCATCCCGGCCAGCCCGCCCGAGATCAGCATCGACACGACGGTGATCTTGACCGGCGAGATCCCGGCATATTTCGCGGCGGTTTCCGAATGGCCAAAGGCCCGCAATTCATAGCCAAGCCGGGTGCGCCAGACCAGGAACCAGAAGGCGACGCAGGCCAGCACCGCCAGGAAAAAGGTCACGTTGGCCGGCGATCCGCGGAACAGCGGGTTGTCCGCCGTCGCGAACATGTCCTGAAAGGTCGGCAGGTGCGTGGCATCGGGAAAGCGCGCGGTCGCCGGGTCCATCGCGCCCCTGGGGCGCAGCAGGTTGACCAGGACATAGTTCAGCACGGCGGCGGCAATGAAGTTGAACATGATCGTGGTGATCACGATATGGCTGCCCCGTTTCGCCTGAAGATAGGCGGGGATCAACGCCCAGGCCGCCCCGAACAGCGCCGCCGCAACGGTGGCGCCCAGCAAGGCCAGCGACCAATGCGGCCATGGGATGAACAGGCAGGCCAGCGCCACGCCCAAGCCACCGATCATCGCCTGGCCTTCGCCGCCGATGTTGAACATGCGGGCATGAAAGGCGATGGCCACGCAAAGCCCGGTAAAGATGAAGTTGGTGGTGTAATACAGGGTGTATCCCCACCCCGAAGAGCGCATCAGCGCGCCTTCGACCATCAGCTTGAAGGCGTCGATCGGGTTTTCGCCGATCGCCAGGATGACCAGCGCCGAGATGATCGCCGCCAGCAGGATCGAGAACAAGGGAACAAGGACCGCATCGGCCCAGGCTGGCATCTTATCCATGGTGCGCTTCCTTCCGGATCTTTGCGCCAGAGGCGATGTCGGATGCCTCCGGCGGGAGTATTTGGGCCAAGAAGAAGACAGGGCCGGTCATGTCTTGGCGCCTTTGCGTACCGTTTTCGCCAGCATCTTTTCTTCGATGGCCTGGATGATCGGTTTGTCGGTCTTTTCGGTGACGCCCGCCATCAACAGGCCCAGTTCGGTCTGGTCGGTTTCCGAGGGCAGGCGTTCGCCCATGATCTGGCCGTCGAACATGACGGCGATGCGATCCGACAGCGACATGATTTCGTCCAGCTCGACCGAGACCAGCAAGATCGCCTTGCCGGCGTCGCGCAGGGCGACGATCTGCTGGTGGATGAATTCGATGGCGCCGATGTCGACGCCGCGTGTCGGCTGGCCGATCAGCAGGATGTCCGGGTTGCGCTCGATCTCGCGGGCGAGGACGATCTTTTGCTGGTTGCCGCCCGAAAAGCTTTGTGCCGCCAGGTTGGGGTTGGGCGGGCGGACGTCAAAGCGCTCCATCTTTTTTGCGGCCTCGGCCTTGATCGCCGCGTTGTCCATCAGCAGCCCCTTTTGCCACTGCGGGTCGCGGTGATAACCGAACACCATGTTTTCCCAGGCGGTATAGGGCAGGATCAGCCCTTCGCCGTGGCGGTCTTCGGGGACATGGGCGATGCCGCGCGCGCGGCGGCTTTGGCCGTCGGAATGTTTGCCGGTCAGGTCGATTTCCTGGCCGTTGACGCGCACGTTGCCGGTTGCGTCGGCATAGCCGCCCAGAACTTCGAGCAGTTCGGACTGGCCGTTGCCGGACACACCGGCGATGCCGACGATCTCTCCGGCGCGCACGTTCAGCGAAATGCCTTTCAGACGCTCGACCTTGTCCTTGTCCACATGGCGCAGGTTCTCGATTTCGAGCACCAGCGCGCCCGGCGTCGCGGGCTTCTTGTCGACCCGCAGCAGGACCTTGCGGCCGACCATCAGTTCGGCCAGATGTTCGGGGTCGGTTTCCGAGGTCTTGACGGTGGCGGTCATCTCGCCGCGGCGCATGACCGAAACGGTGTCGGTGATTTCCATGATCTCGCGCAGCTTGTGGGTGATCATGATGATGGTTTTGCCTTCGTCCTTGAGCCCGCGCAGGATGCGGAACAGGTGGTCGGCCTCGGCGGGGGTCAGCACGCCTGTGGGTTCGTCCAGGATCAGGATGTCGGCCTCGCGGTACAGCGCCTTGAGGATTTCGACACGCTGCTGGTGGCCGACGGACAGGTCTTCGATCAGGGCGTCGGGATCGACGTTCAGCTGGTAGTCCTGGGCAAGCTGTTTCAGCACGCCGCGGGCGCGGGCCAGGCTGGGCCGCAACAGCCCGCCGTCCTCGGCGCCCAGAATCACGTTTTCCAGCACGGTAAAGTTCTGCACCAGCTTGAAGTGCTGAAAGACCATGCCGATGCCGGCGGCGATGGCGGCCTGGCTGTCGGGGATCTCGGTCTTTTTGCCGCCGATGAAGATTTCGCCTTCGTCGGCTTTGTAGAAACCGTAAAGGATCGACATCAGCGTCGATTTGCCCGCACCGTTTTCACCGATGATGCCATGGATCGTGCCGCGTTCGACCCGGATGTTGATATCCTTGTTGGCCTGAACGGGGCCAAAGGCCTTGGATATGCCTTTGAGTTCGATTGCTGGGGCTTGGGTCATGCTGCGCCTTTGAACTGGGGGCGTCCGCCTGGTCGCCCGCAAGGGCAGTGCCGCCGCCGGGGGCGCAGGCGAAGGCCAGGGCCGGGATCAACCCGGCCCTGGAACTGGATCAGAACTGCAGGACGGGGCAGGTGTCGTCCGACGAATAATCGTGGACCGAAATTTCGCCCGCGATGATCTTGGCGCGCGCGTCATCCACGGCTGCCTTCATTTCGTCGGACACCAGGCTGGCGTTGTTGTCGTCCAGCGCATAGCCCACGCCCTCTTCGGCCAGGCCCAGCACCTTGACGCCGGTTTCCAGATCGGCGCCGGCGGTCATGGCTTCGTTCACGGCGACATCGACACGCTTGAGCATCGAGGTCAGGACCTTGCCGGGGTGCAGGTAGTTCTGGTTGCTGTCCACGCCGACCGACAGGATGCCTTCGTCAGCGGCGGTTTGCAGCACGCCCAGACCGGTGCCGCCAGCGGCCGCATAGATCACGTCGGCGCCCTGGCTGATCTGCGCCTTGGCCAGTTCCGAACCCTTGACCGGGTCGTTCCATGCGGCGGGGGTGGTGCCGGTCATGTTGGCGATCACCTGGGCGTCCGGGTTCACCGCCATCGCGCCCTGGGCATAGCCGCAGGCGAATTTGCGGATCAGCGGAATGTCCATACCGCCGACAAAGCCGACGGTGCCGGATTTCGACGCCATCGCGGCCATCATGCCAACCAGGTAGGAGCCTTCGTGCTCGGAGAACAGGATCGACAGGACGTTGGGATGTTCGCCCGGATCGACAAAGCCGTCGATGGTCACGAACTTGGTGTCCGGGTAGTCGGCGGCCACGGCAGCAATCGGCGAGGACATCGAGAAGCCGGTGGTCACGATCGGGTTGAAGCCGGCCTCGGCAAAGCGGCGCAGGGCCTGTTCGCGCTGCGCTTCGGACTGCAGTTCGATGTCCTTGTAGCTGCCGCCGGTGTCGGCTGCGAACTTCTCGGCGCCGTTGAAGGCCGCTTCGTTGAAGGATTTGTCGAATTTGCCGCCAAGGTCATAGATCAGCGCCGGGTCGGCCAGTGCTGCGCCCGCGCTGAGCGCGACGGCGGCCACAGTGCCCAGTGTTTTTGCGATAAAAGTCATTGAGATGCTCCCAGTCGGTTTAGGGGCGGTCCTCGTTCTTGGGGCCGCCTCGCGGAATGCTGTCAATTAGGGCGCGTGGCTGCCAGATGGTCAACCGATTCTTGGGATATTTGTGGCTGTCGCGATTGTTTAACGCCCTGACGTCAGGGCAAATCCCGCGCCATGATCAAGGCATCGGCGAATTGCTCCGCGCCGGTCCGGTAATAGCCCTTGCGCCGCCCGACCTGGCGGTATCCCTGGCCTTCGTAAAACCGCAAGGCCGGGGTGTTGTCGGTCGACACCTCGAGAAAGACGCGCGCCGCGCCGCGTGCCCTGGCCTGGGTGTGAAAGGCGGCCAGCACGGCGCTGGCCTGACCGCTGCGCTGTTGGTCCGGGTCGGTGGCAAGCGCCAGGATTTCCGCCTCGTCCAGGATCACCTGGCCGAGGACAAAGGCGTGATCGGTGCAGGTCAGCAGTGCCTCGGGGCGTGCCAGGGTGTCGGCGAATTGCGCGGCGTTCCAGGGGGTCAGGTGCCGATAGGCGCGCGCGCACAGATCGGCCAGGGTGTCAGGCGTCATCCAGGATCACCGGGGGCGCATCGCGCGACGGCGCGGCATCGGCGGGGCGGATGTACAAGGGCGCGGGGCGCTCGGCCGGGGGTTTGTGGGCGGCAATCTGCGCAAGGGCGATGGCATTGGCCCGCCAGTCGTCGTCCAGAAAGGCGCAGCCCGGCGGGTCGACGAAGAAATGGCCCAGCTCGACATGGCCGCTTTCGTCCTGCAGATAGACCTGGTCGCGCGGTCCGGCAATCACCGCATAGCTGGCGCGGATGCCGCTGTCCGTGTCATCCATCGGGCCGTGCCGGATGATCTCGAACCCCGAAACGCCGATGGCCGGAATACCAAGCCCCAGCGCGAGGCCCCGCGCGGCACTGACGGAAATGCGGATGCCGGTGAAGTTGCCGGGGCCGATGCCGACGCCGATGCGGTCAAGATCGGACCAGGATTTGCCAGCCTCGTCCAGCAATTCCCCAAGCAGGGGCATCAGGCGTTCCGCCTGACCGCGCCCCATGGCTTCGCTGCGCGCGGCCAGCACCGTGTCGGCGCACAGCAAAGCGGCGGCGCAATGCGCCGCCGATGTGTCGAATGCCAGAACGAGTGGGTCAGACGGCAACCGGACGAACCTCGGTCACCTCGGGGATGTAGTGGCGCAGCAGGTTTTCGATGCCCATTTTCAGCGTCAGCGTGGACGACGGGCAACCGGCGCAGGCGCCCTGCATGTGCAGGTAGACGACGCCGCGGTCAAAGCCGTGAAAGGTGATGTCGCCGCCATCCTGGGCCACGGCGGGACGCACGCGGCTGTCCAGCAATTCCTTGATCTGGCCGACGATTTCGCTGTCTTCACCGCTGTGGTCGGCATGGCCGCCGGCCTGGGTGGCGCCATCGCTCATCACCGGCTGGCCAGACTGGAAATGCTCCATCACCGCGCCCAGGATCGCCGGCTTCAGGTGATCCCAGTCGATGGTTTCGGCCTTGGTGACCGTGACGAAATCGGTGCCGAAGAACACCGCAGTCACGCCGTCCACCGAAAACAGGCGCTGCGCCAGCGGCGAGGACCCGGCGGCATCCGCGGTGGGAAAGTCGGCCGTGCCCATTTCCAGAACGGTCTGCCCGGGCAGGAATTTCAGCGTGGCCGGATTCGGGGTGGATTCGGTCTGAATGAACATCTGGGTCGCACCTTTTGTCGATTGCCTTTTATATGCGCCCAATAGGGCGGGGCGTCAAGGTTTGGAACGATTCTAAACTGGTTCGTGATCCGCGAGGGTCCGCAAACGGCCCCTTATGTACTTGGTGGCCGACCGGTAGTGCGATGCGCCTGCCGCCTCAGCCCAGCGGCCGGTCGTCCAGGCATTGCCGCCGCCCTGCATGGGTGCGCCGTATAGCGCTTTCTCGGGCAGGTTCTTGACAAAATCCACAAGCCGACGGTGGTTTTCACGCAGCAGCGCACGGGCCTCGGCCGGGGTCATAGCCGCCTGCCGATGGCGCAGATCGGCGTTGAAGCGTTTGAGATCGTTCCACTTGTACCCCGGGGCCGGGATGGCGACGGGCGCGCCGGTCAGGCCCTGTTTGTACCAGCCAAGGAAAAGGTCGATCCAGGCGGCCCGATGCCCGACGATGTCCTTGATCGTGGCGTTGTCCGCATCCGGGTCCGGGGTGGTCCAGAGGCGGGCGGGCAGGCTGTCCAGCAGGGCTTCGAGCTTGTCGAATTCCTTTTGGGTCACGGCCAGCAGATCGGATCGGTTTTGCGCGGCGGGCATGGCGGTCCCTCGGTTTTGCGCCAGCCTGCATGGTTTCGCCGCCTTGTCGTTGATCTGGCGCAGACCGCTAGGGGAAACCTCAGGTGACGGCTTCAAGCCGCTCCTTGCTCATGTCGCCGGGGACGATGGTGATCGGGATCGGCAAGGCGCCCGAGTTCTTCATCAGCTGCGTGATGATCGGGCCGGGGCCCTTCTTGTCCGTGGCGGCGCCCAGCACGAGAATGCCGATATCGGGGTCTTCCTTGACCTGGGCGATGATCTCGGGGACGGGCTCTCCTTCGCGGATGACCAGTTCGGGGTCGACGCCCTGCTTGTCGCGCATCCATTTGGCGAAAACTTCGAAATGGGCGTGGATGCGTTCGCGGGCCTCTTCGCGCATGATGTCGCCGACGCCGATCCAGTGGTTGAATTCGTCGGGCGGTATGACCGACAGGATTTCGACGCCGCCGCCGGTGTTGGCGGCGCGCATTGCGGCAAAGCGCATGGCGTTCAGGCATTCACGGCTGTCATCGAGGACGACAAGAAACTTGCGCATTCGGCTACTCCCTATCCGGCGGGATGATGGCGCAGAGGCGCCAGCCGCGCAATAGCGGCGTGATCAGCGCGAATGCGCCCAGTCCCAATACATCTCGCGCACGCGTTTCGTGACGGGGCCGGCCTGGTACGCGGTATCCTCAAAGCCGGTGACGGCGGTGACCTTGCTCATGTTGCCGGACAGGAACACCTCGTCGGCCTGTTCGAAGTCATCAAAGCTCAGCACGGTTTCATGCACCTTCATGCCGTCGGCGCGCATGTTGACCAGGTGGCGGGCGCGGGTGATCCCGGCCAGGAAGGTGCCGTTGGGGATGGGGGTGAAAACCTCTCCGTCCTTGACCATGAAGACGTTGGCGGTGGCGCTTTCGGCGATATTGCCCATGGCGTCGGCGACCAGCGCGTTGCCAAAGCCGCGGGCGCGGACCTCGGCCAGCATGCGGGCGTTGTTGGGGTAAAGGCAGCCAGCCTTGGCATTGACCACGGCGCTTTCCAGAACCGGCCGGCGAAAGCGGGTGTGCCCCAGTTTGACGGTGGCGGTATCGGCGGCAAAGGGGATTTCCTCGAGGCAGATGGCAAAGCCGGTTTCATCCGGTTGCGGCACGATGGCGGTGACATCGCCGTTGATGCCCCAGTACATCGGGCGGATGTAGACGGCGGCGTCCGGGGCATAGGCGCGCAGGCCCTCCTGGACGATCTGAACCATGTCCTCGGGGGTGACGGTGGGCCGCAGCATCAGCGCCTCGGCCGAGCGGTTGACGCGGGCGCAATGGGCGTCGAGGTCGGGCATGACGCCCTGAACGTAGCGCGCGCCGTCAAAGACGCTGGAGCCAAGCCAGGCGCCGTGGTCGGCCGCGCGCATGATCATCGCGTCGCCATCGTGCCACTGGCCGTTGAAATAGGTGCGGATGTTGGTGCCGGTCGCCATGTCGAATGCCTTTTCCCTAGGTGTTGGCGCGGAGGGTAGGCGGCTTGTCCGGCAAGGTCCAGAGGGGCCGGGCGGGGCGGAGCTTGTCCTTGCGGACCTCGCCCCGCCCACCCGGGCCATCCCTGGATTGGTCAGGCCTCGGCCAGAAGGGCGTTCAGGTCGAGCGGGGCAATGGACATGGCCAGCGCGCCATCGGCGCCGCGTGGCCAGTCGGCCGGATCTCGGTCGCGGTAGATTTCGATGCCGTTGCCGTCGGGGTCCTGGAAATAGATCGCCTCGGAGACGCCGTGATCGGCGGCGCCGTCGATTGTGATGCCGGCATCCAGGGCGCGTTGCAGCGCCTGCGCCAGAGCCTGGCGGTCGGGATAGAGGAAAGCGGTGTGGTAAAGGCCGGTGCTGCCACGCGGCGGGCGTGGGCCGCCGGCGCTGTCCCAGGTGTTCAGGCCGATGTGGTGGTGATAGCCGCCTGCGCCGAGAAAGGCGGCCTGCGTGCCGTAGGTCTGGGTGACCTGAAGCCCCATGACATCGCGGTAGAAGGCAATGGCTCGGTCAAGGTCTGCCACCTTCAGGTGCACGTGGCCGATGCGGGTTTCGGGGTGCGTTGGCATGTCGTTCACTCCTTTTGAACGGAGTATATGGCCTGTGTTCTGGCGATCCAATTGCGGCAGGATGCAGGGGGATGGTGCGCAAACGCCGAGGGTCTGGCTGGCTGCAGGGCGGGGTATTTGAGTATTTTTGCCAAGAAGAAGGGCCAGGCCGCGCCTTTTTGGTGCGGGCGTTCCTTATTGGAAACGCCGGGGGCGCAATTTTGCGGCAAGGCGTCGCGATTGATCTGCGCCGGGCGTGCGGGGCATGGTTTAACGGCTGCGACAGAGGAGACGCGCGCAATGTCCGATACGATCCGATTCACCCTGGATGGCAAAGAGGTCGAGGCCGAGAAGGGGCTGACGATCTGGGAGGTGGCCAATGGCCGGGGTCTGAAGATCCCGCATCTGTGTCACAAGCCCGCGCCGGGTTATCGGCCCGATGGCAATTGCCGGGCCTGCATGGTCGAGATCGAGGGCGAGCGGGTGCTGGCGGCGTCCTGCATTCGGGAACCCTCTGAGGGGATGGTGGTGAACACTGGCAATGCCCGCGCCACCGCTGCGCGCAAGATGGTGATGGAGCTGTTGCTGGCTGACCAGCCCGAGCGGGAGGCGGCGCATGACCGGTCGTCGCATCTGTGGGACATGGCCGAGGCCAACGGTGTTTCGGAGTCGCGCTTTCCGACGCTCGAAGCAGAGCGCATTCCGCTGCTGGATGACAGCCATGTTGCGATGCGGGTCAACCTGGATGCCTGCATCCAGTGCGGTCTGTGCGTGCGCGCCTGCCGCGAGGTTCAGGTGAACGACGTGATCGGCATGGCCGGGCGCGGCCACGATGCCTATCCTGTCTTCGACATTGCCGATGACATGGGCGACAGCAGCTGCGTGGCCTGCGGCGAATGCGTGCAGGCCTGCCCGACGGGCGCGCTGATGCCGGCCACCGTGCTGGACGCGGCGCAGCAGGGTGACAGTGCCGATTACGACAGCGAGGTCGAAAGCGTCTGCCCGTTTTGCGGGGTGGGTTGCCAGGTCAGCCTCAAGGTCAAGAATGGCAAGATCAAATATGTCGAGGGCATCAACGGCCCTGCGAACGAGGGGCGGCTTTGCGTCAAGGGGCGCTTTGGCTTTGACTATGTGCACCACGAACACCGGTTGACCAAACCGCTGGTCCGGCGGGAGGGTGCGCCCAAGGGGCTGAATGTCGATCCCGGCAACTGGCAAGAGGTGTTCCGCGAGGCCACCTGGGACGAGGCGATGGACCTGGCAGCCGGCGGATTGGCGCGGCTGCGTGATGACCGCGGGACAACCGTGGCCGGGTTCGGCAGCGCCAAATGCACCAACGAAGAGGCCTATCTGTTCCAGAAGCTGATCCGCCAGGGCTTTGGCCACAACAACGTCGATCACTGCACGCGGCTGTGCCATGCCTCAAGCGTGGCGGCCTTGATGGAGAACGTCGGCAGCGGCGCGGTCACCGCGACCTTCAACCAGATCGAACATTCGGACGTGGCAATCGTGATCGGCTGCAACCCGGTCGAAAACCACCCCGTCGCCGCGACCTATTTCAAGCAGTTCACCAAGCGCGGCGGCAAGCTGATCGTGATGGACCCGCGCGGCGTCGGGCTGCGCCGCTTTGCGACGCATATGTTGCAGTTCAAGCCCGGGGCCGATGTGTCCATGCTGAACGCGATCATGCACACCATCGTCGAAGAGGGCCTGTACGATCAGCAGTATATCGACGCCTTTACCGAGAATTGGGAGGCTGAGAAAGAGCACCTGAAGCAGTTCCCGCCCGAAAAGATGGAGGCGCTGTGCGGCATCCCGGCCGAAACGCTGCGCCAGGTCGCGCGCGATTTCGCCGGGGCCAAGGCGGCGATGATTTTCTGGGGCATGGGCATTTCGCAGCACATCCACGGCACAGACAATTCGCGTTGCCTGATTTCCTTGGCGCTGATGTGCGGACAGGTGGGGCGGCCCGGCGCCGGGCTGCATCCCTTGCGTGGGCAGAACAACGTTCAGGGCGCCTCGGATGCGGGTCTGATCCCGATGTTCCTGCCGGATTACCAGCCGGTCGGTGACGACGGCGTGCGCAGCGCCTTTACCGAGGTCTGGAAGTCCGGTGATTTCAGCGCCGAAAAGGGCCTGACCGTGACCGAGATTCTTGATGCGGTGCATGCGGGTGACATCAAGGGCATGTATATCCTGGGCGAAAACCCGGCGATGTCCGACCCGGATGTGGAACACGCCCGCGATGCCCTGGCCAAGCTGGAACACCTTGTGGTGCAGGACATCTTTCTGACCGAGACGGCGAATTACGCCGACGTGATCCTGCCCGCCAGCGGCTTTGCGGAAAAGTCGGGGACCGTGACCAACACCAACCGCCAGGTCCAGATGGGCCGCCCCGCGCTGGCGCCCCCGGGCGAGGCGCGAGAGGATTGGGCGATCACCGTCGATCTGGCGCAGCGGCTGGGGCTGGACTGGCACTATGACAGCCCGGCGGATGTCTTTGCCGAGATGGCGCTGAACATGAAGTCGCTGAGCAATATCACCTGGGACAGGCTGGAGCGCGAAAATGCGGTGACCTATCCGTCCTTGTCGCCCCAGGACCCGGGGCAGGCGATCGTCTTTGGCGACGGGTTTCCGCGCGCCGATGGCCGGGCACGGTTCACGCCAGCCTCGGTCATTCCGCCGGACGATCTGCCGGATGCGGACTATCCCATGGTGCTGACCACGGGACGGCAGTTGGAGCATTGGCACACCGGGTCGATGACGCGGCGGTCCAAGGTGCTGGACGCGGTCGAGCCCGAGGCGAACTGTTCGCTGCATCCGTCAACCTTGCGGCAGCTGGGGGTCGAGCCGGGCGGCATGGTGCGCCTGACGACAAAGCGCGGCAGCATCGACGTGATGGCCCGCGCCGACCGCGCGGTGGCGCCGGACATGGTGTTCCTGCCCTTCGCCTATGTCGAGGCGGCGGCCAACATCCTGACCAACCCGGCGTTGGACCCCTATGGCAAGATCCCCGAGTTCAAATACTCGGCCGTGCGGGTCGAAAAGGCAGGAGTCGTCGCGGCCGAGTAGGGGCGCGCGCAGGAAAGGACCGCGACGCCGCGGCGGAAACCTGCTAGGCTGGCCCTTTGGGGGGCTGACATGGACCCGGTTTCATTGGGGTTTTACGCCACGGTTTGCGGGCTTTTGGGGCTGGCGGGGCCACGGTTGGGCACGGCGCCGGTGCGGCTGGCGGTCGGCGCGCTGGTTGGGATTGCGGCGGTGGCGATCCTGCCGCTGGTTCAGGGAATGCTGGGCGGCGCGGCCTATACGGTGCCCTTGCCGTGATTTTGCCTGTTCGGCTGGGTCGGCTGAGGCCCCGGATCCAGTCCGGGGCGCGTCACACCCAGACCACATCGCCCAGAAAGATGTAGCCCGCACCATAGATCGTCTTGATCAGGCGGGGGTTTTTCGGGTCTTCGCGCAGCTTGGTGCGCAGGCGCGAGATGCGCACATCCATCGCCCGGTCAAAACTTTCACCCGCCGCGCCGCCTAGGCTTTCTTGCATGTGGGCGCGGGTGATCAGGCGTTTGGGGCTTTCCAGAAACAGGCGCAGGACCTCGCCCTCGGCGTGGCTGAAGGGGGTTTCGATGCCTGCCTCGTCCTCGAGCGCGTAGCGCTCGAAATGGGCGGTCCAGCCGTTGAAGCGTGCCGTGTTGCTGGTGGCGGCGGCCTGTTTGGGGCCGCGCAGGCGGGCGCGGACGCGGGCCACCACCTCGGACGGATCGAAGGGTTTGATGATGTAGTCATCCGCGCCCAGTTCCAGCCCCGTGACCCGGTCCTGCACCTGCGCGCGGCCCGAAATGATGATGACCGTGGCGCCCTGTTCCAGCGCCAGCCGGTGGACCAGCGACAGCCCGTCACGGTCGGGCAAGCCCAGATCGACAAGGCAGACGTCGGGGGTGGTGCGGCGCAGCGCAGCCTCGAATTCCGTGGCGCGGCCAAAGGTCAGGGTGCGAAACCCCGCCTCGGTCAAGGCTTCGGACAGCATTTCGCGGATCGCGGGTTCGTCGTCGAGAATGGTGACAAGGGCGCTCATGGGGTGGGTCTTTCCTGTCCGAGGAACTCCGCCAGATCGCGGGCCGCAAAGGGTTTGGCCAGCACCGGCACGCGGGCACGGGCGGCGGCATGATCGGGGTGATCGGCGGGCAGCGAGGTCATCAGGCGCAGCGGAATGCCCCGCAGGCGGTCGATCAGCTCCAGCCCGGTTTCCTCGCCTTCCAGCGAGATGTCAGACAGCACCAGCGCCAGATCGGGCAGGCCTTCGGACAGGGCGCAGGCCTCGGGGACCGAGGACGCCTCGACCACGGCGAACCCCATCCCGGTCAGCATTTCGCGCACCGAGGCGCGCAGGTCGTCGCTGTCTTCGACCAGCAGGACAAGGCTGTTGCCCGGCAGGTCATCGGCGGGGCGCAGCGGCAGGCGCAGGGTGACGCGGGCACCGCGCGCGCCGTTCGACAAACGGACCGAGCCGCCGGCAAGTTTGGTCATGTCATAGACCATGGCAAGGCCAAGCCCGGACCCTTCGCCGCCCTTGGTGGTAAAGAAAGGGTCAAGCCCGTGGTCCAGCGCCTTTTCGGAAAAGCCGGGGCCGGTGTCGGTGACGGTGATCTGCAGCCAGGTGTCCTGCAGCGATTGCGCGGTGATGTGGATTTCGCCGCTGTTGCCGCAGGCGTCGCGGGCGTTCAGGATCAGGTTCAAAAGGGCATCCTGCAGCAGGCCGGGATCGGCCATCAGCGCGTCTTCGATCTGATTGTCGATGGTCAGGCGGATGCCCTCGGGCAGGGACGGGGTGGCCAGGGTGGCAAGATCGGACAGGAACGGACCAAGCGTGACCGGTTTGGGCTGCCAGCTGCGCTGACTGGTGATGTCGGCGATCCGCCCCAGCAGCGCGCCGCCGCGCTGGGCGGCCTGCAGCGTGGCATTGATCAGCGGCGCGGCTTCGTCGCCGGGTTCCATCCGGGACAGTTTCGACTGCATGCCCAGGATGATCGTCAAAAGGTTGGAAAAGTCATGCGCCATGCCGCTGATCAGCTGCGCCGCCATTTCGCGGCGGCGGGTCTGTTGCAGGGCGGCGCGGGTCTGGGTTTCCTCGGTGACGTCCTGGCTCATGATATAGACGCCGGGTTCCATCGGGTCGGGGGTAAAGGCCGCGCGGATGCGGCGGGAAGAAGCCTCGTCAGTGAATTCAAAGGTGCTTTGCTGGCCATCAAAGGCCGCATCCAGATGCGGCTGGACGCGGGCAAAGGCCTGCGGGCCAAGCGTGTCCGAGATGTGCAGCCCAAGAATATTGCTGGGCCGTCCGGGCATCACGTCGGACAGCCGGCCGTTGGAAAAGGTATAGCGCCCGGCGGCATCGACGCGGGCGATATGGGCGGGCATCATTTCGGTGGTGGTGCGAGTGCGGGCCTCGATTTCCTGAAGCTCGCGGCGGGCCTCGGTCAGGGCGGCGTTGGTGGCGGCCAGCTGGCGGTTGGTTCTGGCCAGCTCCTCGGACCGTTTCAGGACCTCTTCGGACAGCAGTTCCGACCGGGTGCGCAGCAGCAGTTCCTGCGATTTCGTTTCGGTGATATCGGTGTAGACGGTGACCCAGCCGCCCTGCGGCAGGGGCGCGCCCTCGACGCTGATGGTGCGGCCATTGGCGCGGGTGCGTTCCATGTAATGCGGCTGAAAGGCGCGGGCGATGCGGACGCGGTCGGTGACGAAGGTGTCGAGATCGTCGATTGGCCCGTATTCGCCGCGCGTCGCGAGATGGCGGATGGTGTCCTCGAACCGCGCGCCGGGGGTGGTGTGTTCGGCGGGCAGGTCGAACATCTCGGCGAAACGGGCGTTGCAGACGGCCAGCGCAAGGTCGCTGTCGTAGATGGTCAGGGCCTGCTGGATGAGGTTCAGCCCGGCCTGGGTGAGGGCAGTCGTGTTCATGCGGCGAAGGGTATGGGGTGGCGCGGGGTTTGGCCATAGGGCGCGGCGCACCTTGTGCCCGGAGGGGCGAAGCTGGTCCTGCGGACGGCGCCCCGCCCACCCGGGCCATCCCATAGGGCGGTTTGCATCAGTCGTTGATGTCGCGATCCCAGATTTTCACCTGCCCGTGGCGCACGCCCACCGCCTTGCGCAAGGCAAGCCAGCCGATCAGCGACAGCACAGCGAAATAGACCAGCAGCCGGGGCAGCGACGCGCCCAGCCAAAGCGCCAGACCACCGCCAAACAGCAGCGTCAGCCCGGTCAGCCCCGCGCCCAGGGCAAAGCCCAGAAACAGGAAGGCCGGCACCAGCATTTCCAGAATGCCAAGCGCCAGCGCCGCTGCCATCCAGACCCACCAAAGCGCCCACATCAGCCGCGCCCTTTCAGCATGCGGAAGGCATCGCCAAAGGCTTCGAGCGCCTGCGCGGGCACCACGATGGTATGCTGGCCCGCCCCCGCGCCCAGAGTGTTCAGCGCCTCGACCTGTTTCAGCGCCACCTGGTATTGCGCCGCCTCGACGCCGTTTTCGGCAATCGCCTTGGCGACGACCCCGGTGGCATAGGCTTCGGCATCGGCCTGCACGCGCCGGGCCTTGGCGGCCTGTTCGGCGGCGTAAAGTTCGGCATCGGCGTTCAGTTCCACCGCCCGTTTGCTGCCCTCGGCGCGGGTGACCTGCGCCCGGCGTTCGCGTTCGGCATTCAACTGCTGCAGCATCGCGTCGCGTGTCGCCTGATCCAGGTTGACGTCAAGGATTTCGGCGCGCGTCACCTCGATCCCCCAGTCGTCCACCGCATCCTCGACGCTCAGCTTGATGGTCTGGATCAACTGGCCGCGGTTGGCCTGCACTTCGTCCAGATCCATCTGGCCGATATTGGCCCGCACGATCCCCGCCACCGTCGTCGCGATCGCCGCGTCCACATCGCGGATGCGGTAAACCGTCTTTTCCGGCTCGGTGATGCGGTAGAAAACCGAGGTATCGACCTGCACCAGCACGTTGTCGCGGGTGATCGCATCCTGCGAGGCGGTCGGCAATTGCCGTTCGAGGATCGAGATCTTGTGCGCCACCTTGTCGAGGAACGGCACGATGAAATTGATCCCCGGCCCCAGCACCGAGCGCAAACGCCCAAAGCGTTCGACCACATGCTTTTCCGATTGCGGAACGATCCGCACGCCAAGCCAGATCGCCACCAGGATAAAGACCGCCAGCAGGATCAGCGGAAGACCTTCCTGACCGATCATTTGCAATACCTCATCGACATTCATACCCGCACCCGTTGTGAGATTTCCGATCAGCTTAGGCGGGTGCGCGGGGCGGTGCAAACGTCAAAGCGCGCAGCAGGTGATGGCGGGGACGAATGCGGGTTGGTGATGGTGCGTCCGGAATGGTGAGGGGGTGGCTGTCACGTCTGCGCTGCAGACATGACTTTGCCTTGGGCCGCATTCGCTGGGACGAATGCGGGTTGGTGATGGCGCGCCTGGAATGGCGAGGGGGTGGCGGTCACGTCTGCGCTGCAGACATGACCTTGCCACAGACCGCATTCGCTGGGACGAATGCGGTCTGCAACAATTCGTAAGAATTGGGAAATGTTCAGGAAAAAGTTGACCCTCAGCCTGACGCCTGACCAAATGGTGACAGAATCGCGAAACAGCGGTCGGGCCTCGGGATCGAAGGCCACACAACAAAAAGGGAGTGCCGGAGCAATCCGGCATTTTGGGAGGAAAAACTTTGGCGCATATGTCGATGGGCGTAGAGGGTCTACGCTCGGTCCCTGCATTGTTGCAGCGAAACGTTCGCGAGTTCGGCGATAGCCCGGCCTATCGCGAGAAGGAATTCGGCATCTGGCAAAGCTGGACCTGGAAAGAGGCGGCCGACGAAATCGAGGCGCTGGCGCTGGGTCTGCTGAACCTGGGCGTGAACGAGGGCGACCATGTCGCCATCATCGGGCGCAACCGCCCGTCGCTGTATTGGAGCATGGTTGCCGCGCAGATGTGCCGCGCCGTGCCGGTGCCGCTGTACCAGGACGCAGTCGCCGAAGAGATGGAATACGTGCTGGCCCATTGCGGCGCGCGCTTTGTCATCGCCGCCGACCAGGAGCAGGTCGACAAGGTCATCGAGATCCAGGACGACCTGCACCAATTCGAACACATGATCTATGTCGACCCGCGCGGGATGCGGAAATATGACCACACCACGCTGCACGAATTTTCCCATGTGCAGGCGCAGGGCCGCGCCGCGCATGACGAATTCATCAAGGAACTGGATCGCCGCCGGTCCGATCTGAACTATGACGACACCTGCGTGATGCTGTACACCTCGGGGACGACGGGCAAGCCCAAGGGCGTGGTGCTGTCGAACCGCAATATCGTCGAAAGCGCCAAGTCTGCCTCGGAGTTCGACAAGCTCAAGCGCGACGACGAAGTGCTGGCCTATCTGCCGATGGCCTGGGTCGGAGATTTCATTTTCTCGATCGGGCAGGCCTATTGGACGGGCTTTTGCGTAAACTGCCCGGAAAGCGCCGAAACGTTGATGACGGATCTGCGGGAAATCGCGCCCAGCTATTACTTTGCGCCGCCCCGGATTTTCGAAACGCAGCTGACGCAGATCATGATCCGGATGGAGGATGCGAGCCCGCTGAAGCAGCGGATGTTCAAGCATTTCATGGCGCATGCACGCAAGGTTGGTCCGGCGATCCTGGATGGCAAAGCTGTCGGGCTGTTGGACAGGCTGAAATACGCGCTGGGCGAATTCCTGGTCTACGGTCCGTTGAAGAACGCGATGGGCTTTTCCAAGGTGCGCGTGGGCTATACCGCGGGCGAGGCGATCGGCCCGGAAATCTTTGATTTCTACCGCTCGCTGGGGATCAACCTGAAACAGCTTTATGGTCAGACCGAGGCTTCGGTGTTCATCACGGTGCAGCCCGATGGCGAGGTGCGCAGCGATACCGTGGGTGTGCCCGCACCGGGGGTCGAGCTGCGCATCGCCGAGAATGGCGAGGTGTTCTATCGCTCTCCGGGGGTTTTCGTCGAGTATTACAAGAATGCCGAAAGCACCGCCGATACCAAGGATGCCGAAGGCTGGGTCGCCACGGGCGATGCCGGGTTCATCGAGGAAAGCAGCGGGCACCTGCGGATCATCGACCGGGCCAAGGACGTGGGGCAGATGGCCTCGGGGGCGATGTTTGCGCCCAAGTACGTCGAGAACAAGCTGAAGTTCTTTCCGAACATCCTTGAGGCGGTGGTCTTTGGAGCGGGCAAGGACCGTTGCACGGCCTTCATCAACATCGACCTGACGGCGGTAGGCAACTGGGCCGAGCGCAACAATATCGCCTATGCGTCCTACCAGGAACTGGCCCAGCACCCGCAGGTTCTGGACACCATCCAGGGCCATATCGAAGAGGTCAACGAAAGCGTCGCACAGGACGAGATGCTGTCGGGCTGTCAGATCCACCGGTTCCTTGTGCTGCACAAGGAATTGGATGCCGATGACGGCGAGATGACGCGCACCCGCAAGGTCAAGCGCAAGGTCATCGCCGAGAAGTTCGAGGAACTTCTGACGGCGCTCTATGACGACAAGGACAGCGTCTATACCGAGACGGAAGTGACCTATGAAGATGGCCGCAAGGGCAAGATCAAGGCGACGCTGAAGCTGCGCGACGCCAAGGTCTGGCCGGTGGCCCCGCGTGCGGTGGCTGCGGAATGACGGCTGTACGGCGCTCGTTCTGCGAACATCGCCCCGCCCGCCGTCCCGCCGCGGCGCTTCTTGCTGGGGATGCGCTCGGGGTGGGCCGGGGATTGAGTATTTTTGCCAAGAAGAAGCAGGGGGCAGGGACGTGAAGGACACGACGGGATACGTCACAGCCGATGGGCGCCAGATTGGCGGAACCTTGATGGAGCTGAAGAACATCACGCTGAAGTTTGGCGGGGTGACGGCGATTTCCGATATCTCGTTCGACATTCACGAGGGGGAAATCCGCGCGATCATCGGGCCGAACGGGGCGGGCAAGTCGTCGATGCTGAACATCATCAGCGGGTTTTACACGCCGACGATCGGAGAGCTTTGGTACAAGGGGGCCAAGCGCCCGCCGATGCGGCCCTATGAGGTGGCGCGCATGGGGGTGGCCCGGACCTTTCAGAATATCGCCCTGTTCGAGGGGATGACGGTGCTGGACAACGTCATGACCGGGCGTCTGACGCATATGAACGCGGGGATTGCGGCGCAGGCGCTGTGGTTCGGCAAGGCGCGCAACGAAGAGATGGAAAACCGCGAGAAGGTCGAGCGGGTCATCGATTTTCTGGAAATCCAGAGCATTCGCAAGACGCCGGTGGGGCGGTTGCCCTATGGTCTGAAAAAGCGGGTCGAGCTGGCGCGGGCCTTGGCGGCGGAGCCGAGCATCCTGCTGCTGGATGAACCGATGGCCGGGATGAACGTCGAGGAAAAAGAGGACATGAGCCGCTTTATCCTGGATGTGAATGACGAATTCGGTACCACGATCTGCCTGATCGAGCACGACATGGGGGTGGTCATGGACCTGTCCGACCGGGTTGTCGTGATGGATTACGGCAAGAAGATCGGCGACGGCACACCCGACGAGGTGCGCAACAATCAAGACGTGATCGACGCCTATCTTGGCGTGGCACATTGAGGGGACAGACATGATCAAGGATATTTTCATCAATCCCTTCGTGGATATGTTCGCCGCGCCGGATTTCCTGTTGCAGGTGCTGTGGGAAGGGCTGGTTTCAGGCATCCTTTATGCGCTGATCGCGTTGGGTTTCGTGCTGATCTTCCGCTCGTCGCGGATTTTCAACTTTGCGCAGGGGATCATGGTGGTGTTCGCGGCGCTGACGCTGGTGGGGCTGCACTCCTTTGGGGTGCCGGCCTGGATCAGCGTGCTGTTGACGCTGGGGGTCATGTTCGGCCTTGCAGTGTCGATCGAGCGGATCGTCCTGCGGCCCTTGGTGGGGCAACCCGACATCATCCTGTTCATGGCGACCATCGGCATCACGCTGTTCCTGATCGGCTTTGGCGAGATCATCTTTGGCGGTGAAAACAAGGTGATGATCACCGAAGAACTGGGCATTCCGACAGGCAGTTTCGTGTTGGAGCCCTGGGGTGGCCTGCTGATCCTGGAGCAAAAGGACATCACGGCGGTTGCGGTGGCGGCCTTGCTGGTGGTCGGTTTGCTGCTGTTTCTCAACAAGACGCGCATGGGTCGGGCGATCCGGGCGCTGGGGGATGATCACCAGGCGGCCCTGTCGGTGGGGATTTCGCTGCAGACGGTCTGGGTTCTGGTCTGGTTCATTGCCGGCATCATCGCGCTGGTCACCGGCATTGCCTGGGGCGCGCGGGCCGGGGTCAGCTTTGCGCTCGAGGTGATTGCCTACAAGGCCCTGCCGGTGTTGATGCTGGGTGGGCTGGAGTCGATCACCGGGGCGATCATCGGCGGTTTGCTGATCGGCATCCTTGAAAAGCTGTTCGAGATCTACTGGGGCCAGCCTTTGCTGGGCGGCAATACCGAGACCTGGTTTGCCTTTGTGCTGGCGCTGGTGGTGCTGTTGTTCCGGCCTCAGGGGCTGTTCGGGGAACGGATCATCGAAAGAGTTTAGGGCACCCGCCGGGGGCGCTGGCCGCAAGGTCGGGAGCCTCCGGCGGGGATATTTGAAGGCACAAAGAAGCATGGGGTGTGTGGCGCGCGGCGCCCGGCCCGAGGAGGAGAACGGGAAATGCCAAAACTGATCGCCATACTGAACGTGGTGGCCTGGTCCGGGTTCTGGTGCTTTGGCTACCTGGCCTTGACGACGGACCCAGATGCCTCGGGGCGCATGGTGATGGCTTTGATCATGGCGGCGGTCGGGGCGGGGCTGGGGCTATGGGCCTGGTTCTGGATCGTGCGCCACAGCGAAGAGATCGGCTATGCGCCAGCGCCCAGGCGGGCCCGGCCGGTCGAGGACGATGAGGTTGCAGGCTGAGGTCTGCCCAATGATGGGACATTGCGTAGGGCGGGGTTTTTCCCCGCGGCGCTGAACAGGAAAGAAACCGACGGATGCTGTACAGGACTGCCGGACAATTCAAGACAAGCTACGAGGCGGATCAGGCGCTGTTCCCGGTCAAGCAGGATGCCTTTTTGCTGGGGGTGATCCTGCTGCTGGCGGTGGTGGTCTTTCCGCTGACCGCAAGCGAGTTCACCTTTCAGACGCTGCTGATCCCGATCCTGATCTATTCGCTGACCGCGCTTGGGCTGAACATCCTGACCGGGTTTGCCGGGCAGCTGAGCCTTGGTACCGCGGCCTTCATGGGGGTCGGGGCCTATGCCTGCTACAAGATGATCACCCTGATGCCCTGGATGAATCCGATCATCGCGATCCTTCTGTCGGGGGTTTTCAGCGCCGGGGTTGGCGTGGCCTTTGGCATTCCATCCTTGCGGATCAAGGGGTTTTATCTGGCGATCGCAACGCTGGCGGCGCAGTTCTTTCTGGTCTGGCTGTTCGAAAAATGGGCCTGGCTTTACAACTACAACGCTTCGGGCGCCATTCAGGTGCCGAACCTTGAAATGTTCGGGACCTACGTGGCCGGGCCGCAGGCCAATTCGATCGTGCAATACTATGTGGTCTTGTTCATCGTCGGACTGCTGACCTGGGTCTGCATCAACCTGACGCGCGGCAACCTGGGCCGGACCTGGAAGGCGACGCGCGACATGGACATCGCCGCCGAGCTGATCGGCATCAACCTGATGAAGTCCAAGCTGACCGCCTTTGCCGTGTCGTCCTATGTCATCGGGGTGTCCGGCGCGCTGTTCGTCTTCATGTGGCGTGGTGCGGCCGAGCCGAACCTGTTCGACATTCCGCTGTCGTTCCGCATCCTGTTCATCGCGATCATCGGCGGGCTTGGGTCGATCCTGGGCAACTACCTTGGCGCGATCCTGATCGTCGGGTTGCCGGTGGTTCTGAACCTGGTGCCCAATGCGCTGGGCATTCCCATCAGTTCGGCCACGGTCGAGCATCTGAACATCATGATCGTCGGTTCCCTGATCGTGTTTTTCCTGATCGTCGAGCCGCACGGATTGGCCCAGCTTTGGCGCCTGATCCGAGAGAAACTGATTATCTGGCCCTTCCCGCACTAGGGCAGGGGCCAAGATGAAAAAACCGAAGTGACACCAAAATTCTCAGGGAGGAGATACAATGAAACACTTCACCAAACTGGCCGTTGCCGCCGCCATTGCGGGTGTAACCGCGGGCGCCGCCATGGCGCAGGAGCTTTATGCGCCGAACCTTGCCTACCGGACCGGGCCCTTTGCGGCCACGGGTATTCCGCTGATGAACGGCCAGGCCGATTACCTGACCATGCTGAACGCCCGTGACGGCGGTGTTGGCGGCGTTCCGGTCAATGGCGAGGAATGCGAAACCGGCTATTCCACCGAAAAGGGCGTGGAATGTTATGAAAAGACCAAGTCCAAGGCGATCGTGACTCAGCCCTGGTCGACCGGCATCACGCTGCAGGTGCTGCCCAAGACCAACGTCGACGAGATCCCGATCCTTGCGCCGGGCTACGGTTTCAGCCCGATGATGGACGGCAAGACATTCCAGTGGGCGTTCAACACGCCGTCCGGCTATTGGGACGCCGCCGACATGATCATCCAGTATATCGAAGGGCAGGGTGATCTGAACGGCAAGAAGATTGCCTTCCTTCACCTCGACCACCCCTTTGGCAAGGAACCCCTGCCGGTTCTCGAAGCCGCGGCCGAGGCCAAGGGCTTTACCCTGCTGCCGATCCCGGTCGGCCTGAAGGAAATGCAGAACCAGTCGGCCCAGTGGCTGCAGGTGCGCCGCGAGCGTCCCGACTATGTCGTGATGTGGGGCTGGGGCGCGATGAACGCCGGTGCCATCACCGAAGCGGTCAAGACCAAGTTCCCGATGGAAAACATGCTGGGTGTCTGGTGGTCCGGGCATGACGCTGACCTGGCGATCGTTGGCGAGGCCGGCAAAGGCTACAAGTCGATCAGCTGGTCTTTCCCGAACATGGATGCCCCCGTCATGGCGGACATCAAGAAGCACGTGATCGACGCGGGCCTGAGCCAGACCAACGACGTCGAGATGCAGGGCGTGTTCTATTCGCGCGGGCTGGTCATCTCGGCCATCCTGGTCGAAGGCATCACCGCGGCGCAGGCTGAATTCGGCACCGCCGAGATCAGTGCCGAACAGCTGCGCTGGGGCCTTGAGAACATCAACTTGACCGAAGAGCGGATCGCCGAGCTGGGTCTTGATGGCATGGTTCCGCCGTTCTCGACCTCGTGTTCCAACCACACCGGTCATTCGGGTGGCTGGATGCTGGAATGGGACGGGGCCAAGTTCGTCAAGGTGTCTGACCTGTTGAAGCCGAACGTCGAAGGGTATGCCGCGCTGGCAGCCGAGAAGGCCGCTGAATACGCCGAGGCGAATGCGCCCTGGGCGGTCAACGAAAACTGTGGTGGCTAAGCGCTGACACGGTCCGGCGGCGGCGCAGAATGTCGCCGCCGGAATTTGAGTATTTTTGCCAAGAAGAAGCAGGGGCGCTGTGCCCCGGACCCGAGGAAAGCCCATGCTGGATGCCGCGAAAACCGATCAGACCCTGCTTGAGGTCAACAATATCGAGGTGATCTACAACCACGTGATCCTTGTGCTGAAGGGCGTGTCCCTCACGGTCAATCAGGGCGGGATCACCGCGCTGCTGGGTGGCAACGGTGCGGGCAAGACGACCACGCTGAAGGCGATTTCCAACCTTTTGCATTCCGAGCGCGGCGAGGTGACCAAGGGGTCGATCCTTTACAAGGGCGAGCGGGTGCAGGACCTGGACCCTGCGTCCCTGGTCAAAAAGGGGGTCATCCAGGTGATGGAAGGTCGGCACTGTTTCGAACACCTGACGGTCGAGGAAAACCTGCTGACCGGCGCCTATACGCGGCGCGACGGCAAGGGCGCGATCGATGCCGACCTGGACATGGTCTATACCTATTTCCCGCGCCTGAAAGAACGGCGCAAAAGCCAGGCGGGCTATACCTCGGGGGGGGAACAGCAGATGACGGCGATTGGCCGCGCACTGATGTCACGCCCCGAAACCGTGCTGCTGGACGAGCCTTCGATGGGCCTTGCGCCGCAGCTGGTGGAACAGATTTTCGAGATCGTGAAGGCGGTGAACGAAGGCGAAGGCGTGTCCTTTTTGTTGGCCGAACAGAACACCAACGTGGCGCTGCGCTATGCGCATTCCGGCTATATCCTGGAAAACGGGCGCGTCGTGATGGAAGGCCCCGCAGCCGAGCTGCGTGAAAACCCGGACGTCAAGGAATTCTACCTGGGCATGTCGGACGATGGGCGAAAGTCCTTTCGGGATGTGCGCAGCTATCGCCGGCGGAAAAGATGGCTGGCGTAACTGCGCCGCAAGGCAGGGCGAACAAAGTATTCGGCGCATGGTTGTTTCATCCGTTGTCAGGTCCGCTCCGGGCGCATCCTGTCGATCCAAAACAGGGCCTTGGCCCGTGGGGTGCGGGTCATGGGGCGGAAGGCTTGGTGGCTGGGCCGGCGGCCGATTTCCTTTTCGGTTTCCGAGCCGAAGGTGCCGCGCATGCGTGATATTCAGCGTCCTGCCCTGTCGGGCGTACAGCGCCCGGGCCACCGCATTGATCCGGCATCTGTCATCGACCATCAGAACGAGCCACCTGCCCGGGCCGCTGTCGGCGATCCGCGGTTCGATAGGGCTGCAGAGGACGTTGACACCGCGCGCGTGGCAAAAGGCGAAATGCGAGAAATCGACCTCCTTGATGTCCTGGTTGCCATCGAAGCGGATGCGGGCATCAAACTTGGTTCGGGCCATGGGGGCGTTTCCATTTCCCCACGGTTGACACAACGTAAAGGGGCGGGTGCGGCCCGACCCTGTTTCAGATCAAAGCGCCTGGGGACAGGCAGACGGAGGCCGGTATGAGCACCTATTTCGACGCATTGGAAACCCGCACGCAAGACGCCCGCGAAGCGGCGCAGCTGCAGGGATTGAACGCACAGCTTGCCAAATATGGTCTGGGTCCGCTGGCCGGGCTGTCCGATCTGGCGTCGCTGCCGGTCCTGCGCAAGTCCGAGCTGTCGCGGCGACAGGCCGAACAGCCCCCCTTTGGCGGCTTGCCCGTGTCCAACATCGCCCATGTCTTTCAAAGCCCCGGACCGATCTACGAGCCCGGCGGAACCAGCCACGATTGGTGGCGCATGGGGCGTTTCCTGAACGCCTGCGGCATCGGACCGGGGGACATCGTCCAGAACTGCTTTGGCTATCACCTGACGCCTGCGGGCATGATCTTTGAAAACGGTGCGCGGGCCGTCGGGGCCACCGTGTTGCCCGCCGGCACCGGGCAGACCGAATTGCAGGTGCAGGCCGCACGCCACGTCAAGGTGACCGCCTATGCGGGCACGCCCGATTACCTGAAGATCATCCTTGAAAAGGCTGACGAGATGGGCATCGCGCTGGGCATCACCCGCGCGGCCGTGGGCGGCGGGGCGCTGTTCCCGTCGCTGCGCGCCTGGTATCAGGATCGCGGCATCGCCTGTCTGCAATGCTATGCCACCGCCGACCTGGGCAACATCGCCTATGAAAGCCCCGCAATGGAGGGGATGATTCTGGACGAAGGCGTGATCGTCGAAATCGTCACCCCCGGCACCGGCGATCCGGTCGCCCCTGGCGAGGTCGGAGAGCTGGTGGTCACGACGCTGAACCCCGATTACCCGCTGATCCGGTTTGCCACCGGCGATCTGAGCGCCATCATGCCCGGCACCAGCCCCTGCGGCCGCACCAACACCCGGATCAAGGGCTGGATGGGCCGCGCCGACCAGACCACCAAGATCAAGGGCATGTTCGTGCGCCCCGAACAGGTGGCGCAACTGGTTGCCCGGCACGAAGACATCGCCCGCGCCCGCATCATCGCCTCGCGCGAGGGGGAAATGGACGTGATGACCGTGCGAATCGAATCCGAAGCGACGGATCCGGCGCGCTACGAAGGCTCGATCGTCGATATCCTCAAGCTCAAGGGCCGGGTGGAAATGGTCCCGGTCGGCGGATTGCCGCGCGATGGGCTGGTGATCGAGGACATCCGCACCTACGACTGACCTTTCTTCTTGTTCCCCGGGGGGCTCGGGATAGGCTGATATTGGATATCAGCGTGCCTTTGCCCATTCTTTGACCAACAAGGCGCCGTTGATCGGCGCCTTTCGGGCAACGGATGGAGGAAAGACAGATGCGGCTGATGACACTGACCCTTGCGGGGCTTCTGGCAGGAAGCGGTGCGGCGCAGGCCGCAGGCGATGCACTGATCATCGGCAATTCGCGCTACGGCGCTGTCCAAAGCTTTTTCGGCGCGGCGCGGGTGGTGGCAGCGGCCGACAGCCTGCGCGACGCCGGGCTGGACGTGACCGCCATCAGCGATGCCGACGGTCAGGCCATGGACGAAGCCTTTGGCCAGTTCTTCGAAGGGATCGAGGCGCAGGAAACCCCCCTGATCATCGTTCTGGCAGGCACGTTCATGCACGGACCCAGCGGCGCCTACCTGCTGCCGGTCGACGATGGCCAAAGCATCGACGCCTCCGAGATCATGACCCGCGCCTTTCCGCTGGATGCGGCGCTGGATGTGCTGGCCGCGGCGCCGGGGCGGTCCTTTCTCGTGCTGGGTGAAACCGCCAGCGACGTCGAGGCCGGGCCCTTCCTGAAGGCCGGTCTGGGGCAGTTGGATGCGCCGCAGGGGGTCACCATCATTCGCGGGCTGGCGCCCGACGTGGCGGCCTATGCCATTCGCGACATGACCCGGCCGGACGTGCGCGTGGCGCTTGCCGCCCAGACCTATGAGCTGACTGTCGAAGGCTTTGATCCGCCTTGGCAGGTGGTCTTGCGCAAACGCGACATCACCCCGCCGAAGCCAGGGGAAACTGCCACCGACGGCCCCGATCCACTGGCGGCCGAGCAGGCGGACAATGCCGCCTGGCGGCTGGCGCAGCAGGCCGACAGCGCCGAAGGCTACCAGACCTACCTGGATGGCTTTTCGCGCGGATTGCACGCCTCGGCGGCCAAGCAGCGGCTGGCGGCCATTCGGGCCGAACCCTATTACGCCGAACGCCGCGCCGAAGAGGCGCTGGCCCTGTCGCGCGACGCCCGCCGCGACATCCAGCGCGACCTGTCGATCCTGGGCTTCAACACGCGCGGCATCGACGGCATCTTTGGTCCCGGCACGCGCGGCGCGATCAAACAGTGGCAGACCGCTGAACGGCTGCGGCCCTCGGGCTACTTGGACCAATCCCAGATCGGCCGTCTGGATGCGGATGCCCGCGCCCGCGCCGCCGAACTGGAGGCCGAGGCCGAACGCCGCGCCGCGGAACTGGAACGCCAGGACCACCTTTTGTGGCGGCAGGTGCAGGGGCGCGGCGACGAGGCCTCATTGCGGGGCTACCTTGACGCCTATCCCGACGGGCTGCACGCCCCCGAAGCCCGGCGGCTGTTGGCGCAGATCGAGGACCAGCGTGCCGGGACCGCTGCGCTTCAGGACAGGCGCGCCTGGGATCAGGCCCGCAGCGTCGACAGCATCGCCGCCTATCGGCAGTACCTTGCGGCGCGCCCCGGCGGCGCCTTTGCCGGGCAGGCGCAGGCCCGAATCGAAGAGTTGAACCGCGAAGAAACCGAAGCCCGCGCCATTGCCCGCGCCCAGGCCGAGGAAGAGGCGCTGAACCTGAACCCGGTGGCCCGCAAACTGGCCGAAACCCGTCTGAAGCAATTGGGTTTGAAACCCGGCGACGCCGACGGCGTTTTCGACAAAAGGACCCGGCGCGCGATCTGGGATTACCAAAAGTCCCGCGGCCTGACCGTGTCGGGCTATCTGGATGAACAAACCGTCGTCCGGTTGCTGGCAGACGGGATTCTGGGCCGCTAGGGCGCCGCTGCGTGCGTGGTCGGCGGCAGCGCCGCCCGCCGTCGTGCCAAGGCACCCATAGGGCGACGAAAAAGGCCACCCGCAAGGGGTGGCCTTTGAACAACTGTCGTTGCGCGGGTCTCAGCCCTGGCGGGCTTTGAAACGGCGCTGCGTTTTGTTGATCACGTAAACGCGGCCCTTACGGCGCACAACGCGGCAATCGCGATGGCGCTTCTTGAGCGAGCGGAGCGAGTTAGCAACCTTCATGTGGTCTCTCCTCTGTTCGTCGCGGCGCGCGAGCGCCATGCGTGTTTGTTGCCTTGCCCCCGGGTCTGCTGACCCAGAAGCGGTGAAATCCATGGTGGGCGATACTGGGATCGAACCAGTGACCCCTTCGATGTCAACGAAGTGCTCTACCGCTGAGCTAATCACCCATTTTATGGCCTGCGTTGCCCTTTACGCCCCCTTGCCGGTGAGGTCCACCGAAAAAAGAGGCGCAGATGACCGCGCCGGTGGACGGGTCTATAAAAGGAGTCGAAACCGGGATCAAGGGCTTTTGGCAAGGAATGATTTCAGTCTATTGTTTTGTTCGAAAGGACCGTTGATGCCTGAACATGCGTATCATCTGAGCGAACCCGAGGTGACCACCTCTTGTGTCGTTTTCGCATCACCGCATTCGGGTCGGGATTATCCCTGGTCGTTCCTGCGCAGCACGATTCTGGACGATCATGTCATCCGGTCGTCCGAAGATGCCTATGTGGACCGTCTGTTCGACTGTGCGCCGCAGTTTGGCGCGCCCTTGCTGCGGGCCGGGGCGCCGCGCGCCTATGTCGATCTCAACCGCGCGCTGGATGAACTGGACCCGGCGCTGATCGAAGGGGTGCGGCGCGGCGGGCACAACCCGCGCGTGGCCAGCGGGCTGGGCGTCGTGCCGCGTGTCGTGGCGGGCGGGCGCGCGATCTACCGTGGCAAATTGCCCAAGGCCGAGGCCGAGATGCGGTTGCAGCGAATCTGGAAACCCTACCACGCACGCCTGCAGGGCCTGCTGGACGCCGCCCAGACCACCTTTGGAGAGGCGATCCTGATCGACTGTCATTCCATGCCGCGCGAAGCCCTGGACAGCACGGTTCGATCCGGGATGCCGCGCCCGGAAATCGTCATCGGTGACCGATTCGGCGCCTCGGCCAGCGGCGAAGTCGTGGAACGGGTCGAATCCGCCTTTGCCACCGCAGGTCTGAAGGTGGCGCGCAATGCGCCCTTTGCCGGGGCCTTCACGACCCAGCATTATGGCCGCCCCTCGCGGGGGCAGCACGCGATCCAGATCGAAATCGACCGCGCCATTTATATGGACGAGGCAACGATTCGCCCGAGCAATGATTTCCACGCCTTTCGCAGGCTGCTGCGCGGGGTGATTGCGGAAATCGCGGCCATCGGCCACCGCGAACAGCGCCTGGCGGCCGAATGACCTAGTCCAGAATGCGGGCCAGGGCCGCGTCCAGCGGTGCCGGGTCCGCGATCTCCAGACGCACCGGCAGGGTCAGCACCTTTTGCCGGAACTCCTGCGGCAGGCGCACCGCGTCCTTTTCCGTCGTGACCAGTTGCGCACCCAGCGCCCGTGCCTCGGTTTCTAGCCGCGTCATCAGGGCCGGTGTCAGCGGCTGGTGATCCTCCAGCGCCTCGCCGCGCTTGATGTCGGCGCCAAGGGCGCGCAGCGTGGCAAAGAATTTTTCCGGATGGCCGATCCCGGCAAAGGCCAGCGTCGGTAGATCCTGCCAATCCATGCCGGTTTGCAGCG
Source organism: Tropicibacter oceani (assembly GCF_029958925.1). Taxonomy (NCBI): domain Bacteria; kingdom Pseudomonadati; phylum Pseudomonadota; class Alphaproteobacteria; order Rhodobacterales; family Roseobacteraceae; genus Pacificoceanicola; species Pacificoceanicola oceani. Next base: position 92,733 of record NZ_CP124616.1, on the reverse strand, counting down.
GCGCCAGCTGGCCGGTCATCTGCGGCACCGTGATCTGATCGCTCCATGTTTTGGCAAAACGGGCCTGCCCGGGGGCGGGGCCGATCGACAGCAACAGATCGGCGCGGGCCAGACCGGCGCTGACCGGTTCGCGCAGCGGCCCGGCGGGCATGCAGCGTCCGTTGCCAAAGCCCGCCACCGCATCGACAACGATCAGCGACAGCGCCTTGGGCAATGACGGGTTCTGGAAACCGTCATCCAGGATCAGCACCTGGGCACCGGCGTCTTGCGCCGCGCGGGCACCGGCGGCGCGGTCCCTTGCGACCCAGGTGGGGGTAAAGGCGGCGATCAAAAGCGGCTCGTCGCCGACGTCCTCGGCGCTGTGTTGGCGCGGGTCGACCTGAACCGGACCGGCCAGCCGCCCGCCATAGCCGCGCGACAGCACATGCGGCGTGATCCCGCGCGCCATCAGCCTTTGGACCAGCGCGATGACGGTCGGGGTCTTGCCGGTGCCGCCGGCGTTGATGTTGCCGACGCAGATCACCGGGATGTCCGGGGCAAACCCCGGCGGCTGCGCCACCCGGCGCGCCGTGGCCCTGGCGGTCAGGGCCGCAAGCGGCGCCAGCAACCGGGCGCGCAGGCCGGGCGCATCCGGCGGCGTGAACCAGAAACGGGGCGGGCGCATCAGCGGGCCTCCTCGGAATCGATCCGGTCAAAGATCTCGGTGATGACGGCATCGGTCAGTTCCGCGCCCGAGGACACCACGTCCCAGCCCGCGTGGGCCATCGCGGCGGCCTGGTCGGGGGCCACGATATGCGACACGGCAGTGGCCAGCGAATCGCTGTCGCGCACGATGCGGGCTGCGCCTGCCTCGACCAGCTTGGTATAGGACGACAGATGCCGCCCGACGTTCGGCCCGTACAGGATGGCGGTGCCAAGGGCGGCGGCCTCGTAGGGGTCACTGCCGCCGCGCCCGGGGATCAACGATCCGCCCAGAAACGCCAAAGGCGCGATCCGGAACCAAAGGCCCAGTTCTTCGGGGCCTTCGACCAGCAGCACCTGGGTGTTTTCGTCAGGCGATTCGCCGCTGTCCCAGTGGCATGTGCGCATCTGTTCGGACTGGGTGATCCGGGCGATGGTGTCGTAGTCCTGCGCATCGGCGGGCACCAGGATCAGCAGCAGGCGATGCGCCAGCCGCACGGCGCGGCGATGCGCGCGCAGGATATCGGCGGCCTCGTCCGGCAGAACGCGGGCGGCCAGCCAGACGGGTCGGGCGGCCAGGATGCCGGCGACCTCTTCGTGCTGCGCATCGGGGCATTCCAGCGGTGTGCCGGTATCCATGAAGGGGCCGGACAGGCGCAGGTTGGCGGGCGCCACGCCAAAGCGCCGCAGCTGGCGCCGGGTGGTTTCGCTGGGGCAGTGGATCACGTCGAACAGCGCCAGCGTCGCGCTTGTCGGATCGGGCAGCCAGCGCGGCACGGGGCAGGCCCAAGGGCCATCGCCGGGCGGCAGGGCCACCATGTGCGCGCCGGTTTCCCGGACCGCATGCAGCAGCGCCGGGCGCAGTTGCGACCCCGCCCAAAGGCAGAAATCCGGGCGCAGCGCCCGGGCGAATTGTTCGCAGTCGGAACTGCGTTCGCCGGGCAGGACCACATGCGGAACGTCGGGGGGGGGTTCGGCGTCGCCGGACAGCACGAACAGGACTTCGGGGCGCTGTTGGGCGATGCGGGTGCACAGGCTGACAAGGGCGCGCGCCGCTTCGCGCCCCTGTGCATGGCCCCAGATCAGCGTTCCGGGGCGGCGTTCGGGCCAGGTCTGGGCGGCAGGACCACTGCCAAGCGCCGCGCTGCTGCGCGCATAGGCCAGATAGGCCTGAAGGCTCAGCGCGCGCGGGGCCAAGGCTCAGCCCAGTTCTTCGGTCGGGGAAACCTCGGTTTCCTCGTCGCGCAGGCGGTGCAGATGCGCGATGTAATACCGCATGTGGGCGTTATCCACGGTGCGCTGCGCCGCCGCTTTCCAGGCGTTGTAGGCGGCTTCGTAGTTCGGAAAGATGCCGACGATGTCCAGATCATCGACATTGCGAAAGACGGATTTGGAAGGATCGACGAGCTCGCCGCCGAAAACCAGGTGAAGTCGTTGCATTTTGGTTCCTTTTTGCAAGTGTCAGGATGCGCGGATGCGCCTGTAGCGTCAAGTTAGGCAAAGGATGTCAGGGACGGTTTAAAGCAACTGGTCCAGCAGCGCGGCATGCAGTCGCGGGTTGGCGGCCAGCACGCCATCGGTTTGCGGCATGGGGTTGTTGAACCGCAGCGGCGCCCCGCGCCGATCGCTGACGCGCGCGCCTGCTTCGGACAGGATCAGGGCGCCGGCGGCAATGTCCCATTCCCAGGACGGGCGAAAGGTGAACATGGCGTCATAGCGGCCCTCGGCCACAAGCGACAGGCGATAGGCCAGCGATGGGCGGTGGCTGCGCTTGATCTCGGGCACGCCGCGGGGCCAGAAGCGCGCCTCGAGGCTGGGCTTGGTCGCCAGCACTTCGATCTCGGCCATGGCATCGCGGCGCGAAGTGCGGATCGGCGCGCCGTTCAGCCGCGCGCCCCCGCCAACCGAGGCGCTGTACAGCTTGTCGCGCGCGGGCAGATAGACGACGGCGGCGGTCACCTGGCGGTTCTGCACCACCGCCAGCGCATGCGCCCAGGTGTCGGACCCTTCGATGAAGGACCGCGTGCCGTCGATCGGATCGACGATGAACAGGGTGTCGCTGTCCAGCCGCGCGTCGCTGTCGGCGCTTTCTTCGGACAGCCAGCCATAGTCGGGCCTTGCGCGGCGCAGCTTGTCCTCGAGCAGGGCATTGACCGCCAGATCGGCCTTGGTCACCGGGCCTGCGCCATCATCCTTGTGGCGCACGGCAAGGTCGCCGCCGACATGGCTCAGCGCCTCTTTCCCGGCGGCTTTGGCGGCCTCGATCAGCAGCGTCAGGTCATTCGCCGGCAAGGGTCAGACCTTCGACCAGAAGCGAGGGCACGACGCGGCTTAGCCAAGGGCGGGCGTCGTTGGCGGGGATCAGGGTTTTGAGCATGTCGCGCAGGTTGCCGGCAATGGTCACGCCGGACACCGGGCCTTTGACCTGCCCGTTTTCGACCCAAAGCCCGGCGGCGCCGCGCGAATAATCCCCGGTGTTGGGGTTGATCGTGGCGCCGATCATCGAGGTCACCAACAGGCCGGTGCCCATGTCGCGGATCAGATCATCGCGCGATTGCCTGCCCTGGGTCAGTTCCAGGTTCCAGGGCGTGGGCGACGGGCCGGACCCTGCGCCGCGCGCCGCGTTGCCGGTCGGGTCCAGCCCCAGCTTGCGGGCGTTGGCCAGGTCCAGCGTCCAGCCGGTCAGCACGCCCTTGTCGACCACCGCGCGGCGCCGGGTTGGCAGACCTTCGGCATCAAAGGGCCGCGAGGCGGTGGCGCGGGGGCGAAAGGGATCTTCGATCAGCGACAGGCCCTCGGGCAGGATCTGCTGCCCCATGGCATCGCGCAGCCAGCTGGCGCCGCGCGCCACGGCCGCGCCATTCGCGGCGGCCATCAGGTGCCCGATCAACGAGGCCGAGATGCGTTCGTCGAACAGCACCGGATAGGCCCCGGTCTTGGGTTTGGTCGGGTTCAGCCGTTCCAGCGCGCGGGTAGCGGCGGTCTGGCCGATCTCTTCGGGGCTGCGCAATTCGTCCTGAAAGGTCCGGCTGTCGCCGTCGTAGTCACGCTCCATCCCCAGACCGGTGCCGGCGATGGCGACGCAGGAATTGCTGCGCGAGGTGCGCGCATAGCCGCCCTCGAACCCGTTCGAGGCCGCCATCCAGACCTGCCGCGCGCTGTACGAGGCGCTGGCCGATTGCACCTGGGTGATCCCCGTGCAGGCCAGCGCGGCGGCTTCGGCGCGGCGGGCGTCCTCTTGCAGGGTGGCGGGCGCGGGTTCGGGGGTGGGGTCAGCCAGCTCCAGCGCGTCGATGTCCCAGCTAGTTGCCAGTTGACCGGAATCGGCCAGCCCGGCATGCGGGTCTTCGGGCGCCTCTTTGGCCATGGCCACGGCGCGGGTCGCCATGGCCGCGATGGTGCTGTCCGAGGTGTCCGAGGCCGAAACGATGGCGCTGCGTTTGCCGACAAAGACCCGCAGGCCGATATCGCTGCCCTCGGCGCGTTCGGCCTGTTCCAACTGGCCGGCGCGCACGTCGATGGACAGGGCGGTGCCCGCCACGGCGATGGCATCGGCACTGTCGGCGCCGGCCTGCCTGGCGGCGGTCAACAGCGATTGGGTCAGGTCCTGCGGTGTCTTGGGCATGGGCGCTCCGGCGGTTGTATCGTGCTGGGGAGGTAGGCTGCGCAGGCCTGCTGCGCAAGTCTTTCGCAGGTTCAGGGCGACTTTGGCGCGGTCACGGCAACGATCGGCCCCATCGGGCGGCCAAGGTCGGACCGGCCCAGATCCTGCGCGTGCAACCGCGAGACATTGCCATCCAGAAACAGGGCGTTGGGCAGTTTCAGCACATCGCGGAACAGGCGGGCGAATTCGTGAAAGGTGACCGAGTTTTCCGAGATCACGAAGACCGCGCGCTGACCGTCTTCCGAGGTGCCGACCCCGTTGCGGATATAGCGCGAGGAGCTGTCCGGCAAAAAGCGCGGGTGCAGTTCGCCGTCGATTACCAGCATCGGGCCCGATTGCGTGGCATGCAGGCAGTCGGGACGCTGCGCCAGATAGGCACGGGTTTCAAGGACTTGCGCGCTGCCGTCCTGAATGCACAAAAGACCATTGGGCAGCAGCCCGAAATTGCCGGGGCCGGGGGTGGCGATGACCCGCATTTCTTCCTGCCCGTCCTCGATGTACTGCCCGACCGGCGAGCGGTCTTCGTGGTACATCCCGGCATTCATCGCAAAGACAAGGGTTTCGCCGCGGGCCCCAAGCGCGGTTTCCAACGCCGAAAAGTTGCCATAGGGCTGGCCCCCTTCGCCGCGCAGGAACAGGCGCAGGGTTTCCTGCGCCGGGCGTACCTCGCAGATGGTATAGCGGCTGCCTTCGACGCTCATCGACTCGCAAGTTACTGCCTTGGCGGGCTGGGCAAGCAGCGCCAGACCCAGTGCCGCAAGGGCGCGGGTCCAGGCGCGGATCACTTGTCCAGATCGCGGCGGACCGCGTCCTGCGAAAACAGCCGGCGGTGTTCGTCCAGCTGGTCAAAGGTATCGTCCAGCCGGAAGTGCAACTGCGGAGTGTGCTTGATTTTCAGGCCCTTGGACAGCAGGTGGCGCAATTCGCCCCGATGCTTGTGCAAAAGCTCGAACATCTCGTCCTGGCCCTTGCCGCCCAGCGGCACGACATAGGCCGTGGCGATGCGCAGGTCGGGGGACACGCGGACTTCGCCGACGGTGATGACCATGCGGTTGAGATCGGGATCGTGGATTTCCGCCCGCGAAAGGATTTCTGACAGGCGTCTGCGAAGCAACTCGCCCACGCGCAACTGGCGTTGGGATTGTCCGGGGCCGTCTGGGATTCTGTTATTTGCCATGGGGCAGATGTACGCCTTGCTATCTGCTTTGCCAAGCGGGGCGGGGCGCGCTAAGGAAGGCGCGTCAGATTTTGGATGGAGAAAAGCCGATGACCGAATTGCCGGGCGTTGTTGTGACAGGGGTTTCGGGCCGTATGGGCCAGATGCTGGTGCGGGAAATCCTGGCCAGCGATCGGCTGAAACTTGCGGGCGCCCTGGAACGGTCCGGCCACGACTGGGTGGGGCGCGACCTGGGCGAATGCATGGGCGGCGCGGCGTTGGGCGTGCTGGTCAGCGACGACCCGCTGGAGGCCTTTGCCCGCGCTCAGGCGGTGATCGACTTTACCGCGCCCGCCGCCACGGTGGCCTTTGCCGAACTGGCCGCGCAGGCGCGCGCCGTGCATGTGATCGGCACAACTGGGCTGTCCGCGGATGACCTGGCGAAAATCCACACCGCGGGCCGTCACGCGGTGATCGTGCGGGCCGGAAACATGAGCCTGGGGGTCAACCTGTTGACCAAGGTGACCCGGCAGGTGGCGGCCGCCCTGGACGAAGACTGGGACATCGAGATCGTCGAGGCCCATCACAACAAGAAGGTCGATGCGCCGTCGGGCACCGCCTTGATGCTGGGCGAGGCCGCCGCCGAGGGGCGCGGCGTCGAACTGGACGCGGTGTCTGACCGGGGGCGTGATGGCATCACCGGCGCACGCAAGCGGGGCGATATCGGGTTCCACGCCATTCGCGGTGGCGATGTGGTGGGCGAACACGAAGTGATCTTTGCCAGCGCCGGCGAGCGGATCGTGATCAAGCATATCGCCAGCGACCGGGCATTGTTTGCGCGCGGTGCGTTGAAGGCCGCGCTTTGGGGGCAGGGAAAGGCCCCGGGCGAATATGACATGCTGGACGTTCTTGGGCTGAACTGAGCGGGTTTGGGGGCGCTGCCCCCGGCGCGCTTTGCGCGCCTCCCCCGGAGTATTTGGGCCAAGAAGAAGCAGGGGCGTTGTCAGAAGTCGATGGCGATGCCCTTTTTTTCCCAATCGCCATAGCGGGCAGGGTCGGGGCCGTCGCGTCCGCCCAGTTCCTTTGGCGCGGCTTTTGCCTTGGCCAGGGCCTGTTTGCGGCGCTCTTCGGCTTCGGCAAGGGCGCGTTGGGCGGCGGGGGGCAGGGTTTTTTCGGGTTCAGACATCGGCTTTTCCTTGTTCTGCAGGGTTGATATACGCTTGGGCTTTGATGGGGCAAGCCTTTGCCCCGCAGCGATGCCCCTCGGGAGAGCCCATGACACAATCCTTCAGCCCGGCCCGCAAAGGCGCCGTTCAAATCCTGACGCAGGTTCTGGGTGAGGCGCGCCCGCTGGGCGAGGCGGTTGGCAAGCTGGACCAGTTGGAGCCCGCGGACCGCGCGGCGGCGCAGCGGCTGGCCTCGCAGGTGCTGCGCAGCCTGGAGCGGGCGGACAAGGTGCTGAAGCCGCATTTGCGCAAGGCGCCGGGATTGGTGGTGATGAATACCCTGCGGCTGGGCGCGGTCGAGCTGTGCGAGGGCGGCGCGGCGCATGGGGTCGTGAACGACCTGGTGAATTTCGTCGGCTCGGGCAAGCGGACGGCCCAGTTCAAAGGGCTGGTCAACGCGGTGTTGCGCAAGGTGGCGGCCAATGGCCCCGCGGAATGGGCCAAACTGCGGGTGCCGCGCCTGCCCAAGTGGCTGCGCGCACCGCTGGTCGAGGCCTGGGGCGCGTCGGCAGTGGCGGCGATGGAGGCCGCGCAGTATGCGGGAGCGCCGCTGGACCTGACGCCCAAGGGCGATGCGGCGGCGTTGGCTGCGGCAGTAGATGGCGTGCTGTTGCCGACCGGATCGGTTCGTTTGCCGGGTGGGCAGGTCAGTGCGCTTGCGGGTTATGAGACCGGGGAGTTCTGGGTGCAGGACGCGGCGGCGGCCCTGCCGGCCAAGTTGCTGGGAGATGTGGCGGGTCTGCGCGTGCTGGACATGTGCGCGGCCCCGGGTGGCAAGACCCTGCAACTGGCGGCGGCGGGGGCGGATGTGACGGCCCTGGACCTGTCCGGGGCGCGGCTGGAACGCGTCCGGGAAAACCTGACGCGCACGGGGCTGAAGGCGACTTTGGTCGAGGGCGATGCCCTGGAGCACGAGGGCCAGTACGACGCGATCTTGCTGGATGCGCCCTGTTCGGCGACGGGCACGATCCGGCGCCATCCCGACCTGCCGCATATTCACCAGGGCGAAAGGATCGGTGAGCTGATCGGGTTGCAAGAGGCGATGCTGAGCCATGCGATCAGCCTGCTCAAACCGGGCGGGCGGCTGGTTTATGCCACCTGTTCGCTGATCCCCGACGAAGGCGAATGCCAGATCGACGAGGCGCTGAAGGCACTGGAGGGCATCGAGATCGTGCAGCCGCAGGCGGCATGGATCGAAGACGCCTGGCGCTCGGACGAGGGCGGTTTGCGGCTGCGGCCCGATTTCTGGGCGGAGCGCGGCGGCATGGACGGCTTCTACATGGCTCTGCTGCGCAAATCCTGACCGTCCTGTCACCCTTGGGCCACGTCGCGCCGCCCTGCGTCAAAGCAAGGTGACTTTGCCGGGCGCGCGCGGTATGTTTGGCGCAACCAACAGCCCCACAAGGGGCGCGGTGCGGCAGAGCAGTCGCCAGGAAAAAGAGGCAGTGGGATGTCCAAGGGGCGGAACTGGCGGGCCAGACAGGCGCGCTTACTCAATCGTTTGCATGCCCGGGTGGCGGCGCGCGCGCGTCCGGCCACTGGCTTTGTGTCGCAACCCGAACCGCGGACGATCGGCTATTTCGCCCGGGGGCGGCAACTGATCGCGGGCAACGTGATGTTCGCCGGTCACCTGCTTGAGGTCGATGGCGCGATGATCTGGGACCTTGACCTGCCAAGCGATGCCTTTGGCGAGGCGCTGCATGGCTTTGGCTGGCTGGATGATCTGGCGGCGGTGGGCGATGCCAAGGCACGCGCGCTGGCGCAGGACTGGCTGTGGGGCTGGATCCAGCGCTATGGCAAGGGCACCGGCCCGGGGTGGTCGCCGGAACTGACCGGGCGGCGGGTGATCCGCTGGGTGCATCACGCGCTGTTCCTGCTGCGCGGAATGGAGGCCGACAAGGCCGAAGCCTATTACAAGGCGCTGGCGGCGCAAACCACCTTTCTTGCGCGGCGCTGGCAGGGGGCCAGCCCGGGTTTGCCGCGTTTCGAGGCGCTGACCGGACTGCTCTACTGCGGTCTGTCGATCGAGGGCATGGAGGCGCGGGCCGAACCGGCGCGGATCGCGCTGGGCGCGGAATGTGCGCGCCAGGTCGACGACCAGGGCGGCATCCCGACCCGCAACCCCGAAGAACTGCTGGAAGTTTTCACGTTGTTGACCTGGGCGCAGGCCGCGCTGGAAGAGGTCCACAAGGAGCCCGACCCGGCGCACAAGGCGGCGATCGCACGCATCGCCCCGACGCTGCGCGCGCTGCGCCATGCCGATGGCGGGCTGGCGCGGTTTCATGGCGGGGGCCGGGGCCTGGACGGGCGGCTGGATCAGGCGCTTGCGGCCTCGGGCAGCAAGAAGCGCCAGACCGAAGGGTTGGCGATGGGCTATGCGCGGATCTCGGCGGCGCGCAGCACGGTGATCGTCGATGCCGCGCCGCCGCCTGATGGTCGGGCCTCGGGGCAGGCGCATGCCTCGACCCTGGCGTTCGAGCTGACATCGGGGCGCAGGCCGCTGGTCGTCAACTGCGGATCGGGCGCAGAATTCGGCGAGGCCTGGCGCAGGGCAGGGCGGGCGACCCCATCGCATTCGACGCTGTGCCTGCAAGGCTATTCCAGTTCGCGGCTGGCTGCCGAGCGCTGGATCGGGGCCGCAAAGCGCGAATTGCTGGAGGACACGCCGCGCCATGTGCCGGTGCAGATGGACCACCGCGCCAGCAGCATCCGGATGGAGGCGGGGCATGACGGCTATGTCCAGTTGCAGGGCCTGACCCACGCCCGCAGCATCGAACTGAGCCTGGATGGCCGCGAGCTGAAGGGCGAGGATTACCTGGTCGCGCTGGACGGCGCCGCCAACAAGCGTTTCGACCGCGCCATGAACGAGGTCAAGCTGGCCGGCCTGCCCTTTGACATCCGGTTCCACCTGCACCCCGAGGTCGACGTGGCCTTGGACATGGGCGGCAGCGCGGTGTCGATGGCGCTGCGGTCCGGGGAAATCTGGGTGTTCCGCTTTTCCGGCAAGGCAAAGCTGGATATCGAACCTTCGGTCTATCTGGAAAAAGGCCGGATGCGTCCCCGCGCGACAAAACAAATCGTTTTATCCGGGCGCGCAATGGACTATGCGACCCGCATCCGCTGGTCTTTGGCCAAGGCGCAGGAAACGGCGACCGTCGTGCGCGACCTGGCAAAGGACGAGCAAGAGATGTCGATTTGATCTGAAAACCCCAAGGGGACACTGCTGCTATGTCTGACCTTCATCCCGTGCGCCGCGCGCTGATTTCCGTATCCGACAAGACCGGCCTGACCGATCTGGCCAAGGCTCTTGCTGACCGCGGTGTCGAAATCCTGTCGACCGGCGGGTCTGCCAAGGCGATCCGTGACGCAGGCATCTCCGTGCGCGACGTGGCCGATGTGACGGGCTTTCCGGAAATGATGGACGGGCGCGTGAAAACCCTGCACCCCAAAGTGCACGGCGGTCTGCTGGCGCTGCGCGACAACGCGGACCACGTTGCGGCGATGAAGGAACACGGCATCGGCGAAATCGACCTGCTGGTGGTCAACCTCTATCCGTTCGAGGCCGCCCTGGCGCGCGGCGCCGGATACGACGAGATGATCGAGAACATCGACATCGGCGGCCCGGCGATGATTCGCGCGGCAGCCAAGAACCACGCCTTTGTCAGCACCGTGGTCGATGTCGAGGATTACGGCCCGCTTCTGGCCGAACTGGATGCCAACGACGGCCAGACCTCGTATGTCTTCCGCCAGCGGCTGGCGCAGATCGCCTATGCCCGCACCGGGGCCTATGATGCGGCGGTCAGCACCTGGATGGCCGATGCCATCGGAGAGACGACCCCGCGCCGCCGCGTCTTTGCCGGCACGCTGGCGCAAAGCCTGCGTTATGGCGAGAATCCGCATCAGGCGGCCGCCTTCTACACTGATGGTTCGGATCGTCCCGGTGTGGCCGTGGCCGCCCAGCTGCAGGGCAAGGAGCTGTCCTACAACAACATCAACGACACCGATGCGGCCTTTGAACTGGTGTCGGAATTCCTTCCCGCCGAAGGCTTTGCCTGCGCGATCATCAAGCACGCCAACCCCAGCGGCGTGGCCCGGGGCGCGACCCTGAAAGAGGCCTATCAAAAGGCGTTCGACTGTGACCGCACCAGCGCCTTTGGCGGGATCGTGGCGCTGAATTCCCGACTGGACGTGGAAACAGCCCAGGCGATCTGTGAAATCTTCACCGAGGTGGTGATCGCCCCCGCCGCCGACGATGACGCGATCGAGGTGTTTGCCGCGAAAAAGAACCTGCGCCTGCTGCTGACCCCTGGTCTTGCCAACACCGCCGAGGCAGGGCTGTCCTATCGTCAGGTGTCCGGCGGCATGCTGGTGCAGGATCGCGACAACGGCCAGATGGCGCTGGACGACCTGAAGGTCGTGACGAAAAAAGCCCCGACAGAAGAGCAGATGCGCGACCTGCTGTTCGCCTGGAAGGTGGCCAAGCACGTCAAGTCCAACGCCATCGTCTATGTCAAGGACGGCGCGACGGTCGGCGTTGGCGCAGGCCAGATGAGCCGCCTCGACAGCGCCCTGATCGCCGCCAAGAAGGCCGAGCGCATGGCCGAGGCCATGGGCCTGCCGCAGCCGCTGACCATCGGCAGCGCCGTGGCGTCGGATGCGTTCTTCCCCTTCGCTGACGGGTTGATGGAGGCCGCCGCCGCAGGCGCGACCTGTGTCATCCAGCCGGGCGGTTCGATGCGCGACGACGAGGTGATCAAGGCCGCCGACGAGGCCGGCCTGGCGATGGTCTTTACCGGCATGCGCCACTTCCGGCACTGACGTTCGGGCGCTTGGCCCTTGCACGATGGCTTCCGTGAGGTCATTCTGATCAAAAACAAGGACAGGGCGCAAATGCTTCGGAAAATCAAGGCAATGGCGCTTGGGGCCGCGATGGGCATCTGCCTTGGCGGCCCCTTGGGCGCGGAAACTCCGGATCAGGTTCTGCGCGATCTGATGGAGCAGGGCGCCGCCTCGCAGGACTATACCCCGTCCTTTCTGGCCCAGGCCCCGGTGGGCCGGGTCCAGGAGGTGCTGGACCAGGTCAGCCAGCTGATCGGCACCCCCCGGGTGATCGAGGTGCAGGACGGCAAGTTCTACATCGAAACCGATACGCATCGGGCCGAGGGCACGCTGACGCTGGATGGCGATGGGCGCATCGCAACGCTGTGGTTCGATGCCCCCGAACCGATCCCGACCACCATGGACAGTGCCCTTGGGGAACTGGCGGGCCTTGCAGACGAGGTGTCCTGGCTGGTGCTGCGCGATGGCCAAAAGCTGAGCGCCCTGCGGTCCGACAAGCCGATGGCGGTGGCCTCGGCCTTCAAGCTGGGTGTGCTGTCTGTCCTGCAACAGGACATCAAGGCCGGCAGCCGCAAATGGGCGGATGTGGTGCAGCTGGAGGCGCGGCACAAATCGCTGCCCACCGGGCAGTTGCAGAACCTGCCGGACGGCTCGCCGGTGACCTTGCACACGGCGGCGGCGCTGATGATCTCGATCTCGGACAACACTGCCAGCGACCTGCTGGTGGATGTGCTGGGGCGTGACCGGGTGGCAACGGCGCTGGGAACGCCCGGAATGCTGACCACGCGCGAATTCTTTTCGCTCAAGCTGGACCCGGTGGCCCAGTCGGCATGGCTGGCGGCCGAGCCGGACCAGCGCCCGGACATCGCCGCGCAGGCGGCGCAGAACCTGCCGCCGCTGGCCGAGGTGCCGCGCTTTGTGCCCGGCATCGAATGGAACGTGTCGCTTGACCGGCTGTGCGGCCTGATCGCACCGCTTGCCGAGCTGCCGCTGATGCAGATGAACCCGGGCCTTGCGCCGCGCCAGAACTGGGCGCGCGTGGCCTACAAGGGTGGGTCCGAACCGGGGGTCATCAACTTTACCACCGCGCTGCTGGACGATGTGGGGCGCGAGCTTTGCGTTGCGGTCACCCTGAACGACGGCGGCGACATCGACATGCTGGCCGCGGCGGCGGCCTATCGCGGGCTTTTGGCGGTTTTACGCTAGGTTTGGCCCGCGGCCCCGGCGCATCCGCATATCCCCGGTTCCCAATCGCCGCCCCGGGTTGTAAACCGCCCCAAAGAGTTCGCGACAGGCAAGGCGCAGGCAGTGGCAAAGAAACGGGCATTTCAGGGGATCGGTCTGGTCTGGGCCGTCGCATTCGCGATTTTCCTGGTCGACCAGGTCACCAAGATCTGGGTCGTGCATGTCATGGATCTGGCCACGCGGCTGTCGATCGACGTGCTGCCGCCCTTTCTCAATTTCCGCATGGCGTGGAATTACGGGGTGAATTTCGGCCTTCTGGCCGGGGATGCCCCGGCGACGCGCTGGATTCTGATTTCGGTCGCGGTGGGGATCGTTCTGTTTGTCCTGGTCTGGATGCGCCGCGATCCGCCGGGGCGGCTGGGCCTGGTTTCCGCCGGTTTTCTGATCGGCGGGGCGCTGGGCAACGTGATTGACCGCTTGCTCTATGGGGCGGTTGCGGATTTCCTGAACATGTCCTGCTGCGGCATCGACAATCCCTTTGCCTTCAACGTCGCCGATGTGGCGATCTTTGTCGGGGCTCTGGGGCTGGTTGTCTTTCCGGGTGGGAAAAAGGGCGCGTGACGCCGCCGTTCATATGCGCTAAGGCTATGGACAATTGACGTGGAGGGTTGCGATGCGGGCAGCGCATCTTGTGGGATTTCTGGCGCTTATCGGGCTTTCGGCCTGTGGTGCGGGCAAGCGGGACATCACCCTGCATGACCTGCGCACCAACAGTGGCAAACCCGAAGAATTTGCCATCGTTCCGAACAAGCCGCTGCAAGAGCCCGAGAGTTTCTCGGCCCTGCCAGCGCCTACGCCGGGCGGTGCAAACCGGACCGATCAGACGCCGTTGAAGGACGCGGTCGCCATTCTGGGTGGCCGTCCAGAGCGTCTGGACGTTGGCACCGGAGTGCCTGCGTCGGATACCGCGATCATCAGCTCGGCCAGTCGCTTTGGCCGTGATCCTGCCGTGCGCCAGGACCTGGCCGCCGACGACCTTGCCTTCCGCAAGCGCCGGTCGCTGTTCACCTGGAGCCTGGTGCCCACGGACGAATACTATCGCGCCTACCGCCGTCAGGCATTGGACCCCTATGACTGGATGGAACGTTTCCGCCGCGCCGGGGCCCGTACACCTGCGGCACCGCCGGAATAACCCGGTTTCTGGGGCAAACCCGGCCAAAAGCCGTTCACGGCCGCGTCATGGCAGCTTGAACTTAACCAATCGAGTCGTAGGTTTCCCTTAACCATAACCAGAAGGGGACCGCGATGCGCCGCCTGGCCATATCTCTTGTCTTGACTGTCCTTGCCGCGCTGCCTGCGCGCGCAAGGGAATTGCCCGATCAGGTCACGACCTTCACGCTGGACAACGGCATGGACGTGGTGGTGATCGAAGACCACAGGGCGCCGGTGGCGGTGCACATGGTCTGGTATCGCGCCGGGTCCGCCGACGAGCCGCGCGGGCGCTCGGGCATTGCGCATTTTCTGGAACACCTGCTGTTCAAGGGCACAGATACCCTTGAACCCGGCGAATTTTCAAAGGTGGTGGCGGCCAATGGCGGCACCGACAACGCCTTTACCAGTTATGACTATACCGCCTATTTCCAAAGGGTTGCGGTGGATCGTCTGGATCTGATGATGCAGATGGAATCGGATCGCATGGTCAACTTGCGGCTGTCGGTCGATGACATCGCCACCGAACGCGACGTGATCATCGAAGAACGCAACCAGAGGACGGAAAACGACCCCGGCGCGCTGTTCGGGGAACAGCGGCAGGCGGCGCTGTACATGAACCATCCCTATGGCACCCCGATCATCGGCTGGCGCCACGAGATGGAGACCCTGCAGCTTGACGATGCGCTGGGGTATTACCGGCAGTATTACGCGCCGAACAACGCCATCCTGATCGTGGCCGGTGACGTTCAGCCCGACGAGGTGCTGGCCCTTGCGAAAAAGCATTATGAGCCGATCCCGGCCAACCCCGACCTGAAACCGCGCGAGCGTGCGCAGGAACCGCGCCACATGACCGAACGGCGGCTGTTTTACCGCGATCCGCGCGTCGCGCAGCCCTATGTATTGCGCAGCTATCTTGCCCCGGAACGTGACCCCGGTGCGCAGGAAAAGGCCGCGGCGCTGATGATGCTGTCCGAGGTGCTGGGCGGCGGGCAGACCTCGGTCCTGACGCAAAAGCTGCAGTTCGACAGCCAGGTGGCGGTCTATGCCAGCGCCTTTTTCGATGCGACCTCGCTGGACGATACCAGCTTTGGGCTGGTGGTGGTCCCGGCGGCGGGCGTCACACTGGAACAGGCCGAAGCCGCAATGGACAAGGCGATTGCCGAGTTCATGGCCGAAGGCGTGAACGAAGAAGCGCTGGACCGGATCAAGTTCCAGCTGCGCGCGCAGCAGGTGTTCGAACGCGACAACGTCCAGCAACTGGCACGCAAATACGGCGGGGCCCTGACCACGGGCCTGACCGTCGCGGATGTGCAGGCCTGGCCCGACCTGCTTCAGGCGGTCACCGCCGAGGACATCCTGCAGGCCGCGAACGAGGTCTTTGATCGCAACAAGTCCGTGACAGGCTACCTGATGGAAGCCGCACAAGAGGAGGTCAGCCAATGAACCGGTTCATCGCAGTTCTGGCGCTGATGGTCAGCGCCGTCATGGCCCAGGCCGAGGTCGAGATTCAGCAGGTCGAAAGCCCGGGTGGCTTCAAGGCCTGGCTGGTGCAGGAACCGTCGATCCCCTTTGTGGCGCTGGAAATAAACTTTCAGGGCGGCGCGTCGCTGGATGCGCCGGACAAACGCGGCGCGACCAACCTGATGGTGGCGCTGCTGGAAGAGGGCGCAGGCGATCTGGACGCTCAGGGTTTTACCCAGGCGACCGAGGCACTGGCCGCGCAGTTCAAATACGACGTCAGCGACGACACGCTGTCCGTTTCGGCGCGCATCCTGACGGAAAACCGCGATCAGGCCGTCGCGCTACTGCGCGAGTCGCTGGTGAACCCGCGCTTTGACGCCGATGCGATCGAACGGGTGCGGGGGCAGGTGCTGTCGTCGATCCGTTCGGACCTGCGGGACCCCGACAGCATCGCAGGTGCGGCCTGGGACAAGATGGTGTTCGGCGATCACCCCTATGGGTCACCCTATGACGGCACCGAAGACAGCGTCGCTGCGCTGACGCGCGACGATATTCTGGCCGCGCACAAGGCCGCCATCGCGCAGGACCGCGTCTTTGTCGCCGCCGCAGGGGACATCACCGCCGAAGAGCTGGGCGCGATCATGGACATGTTGCTGGCCGACCTGCCGGAGCAGGGCGCGCCGCAGCCGGCCCATGTGCAGGTTCAGACCACGGCCGGTGTGACCGTCGTGCCCTTTGCAACGCCGCAATCGGTGGCGATTTTCGGGCATGAAGGCATCAAGCGTGACGATCCGGATTTCTTTGCCGCCTACGTGATGAACGTGGTGCTGGGCGGCGGCGGGTTCGAGGCGCGGCTGATGAACGAGGTGCGCGAAAAGCGCGGGCTGACCTATGGCGTCTATTCCTATCTCGTGCCCAAGGATCACGCGGAACTGTACCTTGGCCGAGTGGCGTCGGCCAACGATCGGATCGGCGAGGCGGTCGAGGTGATCCGCGACGTCTGGGACGGTGTCGCACGCGATGGCGTGACGCAGGACGAACTGGACCGTGCCAAGACCTATCTGACGGGCGGCTATCCGCTGCGCTTTGACGGCAACGGCCAGATCGCCAACATCCTTGTGGGCATGCAGACCGAAGGGCTGGACCCGGACTATGTGAACACCCGCAACGCACAGATCGAGGCGGTCACGCTGGAGGATGTGAAACGGGTCGCGGCCCGCGTCCTGAAACCCGATGCGCTGCACTTTGTCGTGGTCGGCCAGCCCGATGGGTTGGAAACGACCTTGGGCCAATGACGGCACGCAAGAAAAAGGGCGGGGAGTAACCCCGCCCTGTCCGTGTCTTTGCGCGCTTTGCGCTTAGTTCAACAGGCCCGCGTGCCGCAGCCCGGCATCCAGCAGGGCGCGCGTCGGTTCGGTCACCGGCATCAGCGGCAGGCGCGTTTCCTCGGAGCACAGGCCAAGCCGCGACATGGCGTATTTCGCGCCGTTCAGCCCCGGTTCGGTAAAGATCGCGCGATGCAGCGGCATCAGGCGGTCCTGGATGGTCAGGGCCTTGGCATAGTCGCCTTCAAGGCAGGCGGCCTGAAGCTCAGAACACAGCCGCGGCGCGACATTGGCCGTGACCGAGATACAGCCGACACCGCCCTGGGCATTGAACCCATGCGCTGTCGCATCCTCGCCCGACAGTTGCACGAAATCGGTGCCACAGGTGATGCGCTGGGCGCAGACCCGCGCCAGATCGCCGGTCGCGTCCTTGACGCCGATGATGCGCGGCAGCTTGGCCAGATCGCCCATGGTTTCGGGCTTCATGTCCACGACCGAGCGGCCGGGGATGTTGTAGATGATGATCGGGATTTCGGCACAGTCGTGCACGGCCTTGAAATGGGCATAAAGCCCGGCCTGCGTCGGCTTGTTGTAGTAGGGCGTCACCACCAATGCGGCGTCTGCGCCCACCGATGCCGCGTATTGCGTAAAGCGCACGGCCTCGTCGGTGTTGTTCGACCCGGCCCCGGCGATCACCGGAATGCGCCCCGCCACGGCCTTGACCACGGCGGCGATCACCTCTTCGTGTTCGCTGTGGGTCAGGGTCGGGCTTTCGCCGGTGGTGCCGACGGGCACCAGCCCGTGCGATCCTTCGGCGATATGCCACTCGACCAGGCGTTTGAGCGTGTCGAAATCCACCGCGCCGTCCTTGAACGGCGTGACCAGTGCAGGCATCGAACCCTTGAACATGACACGCTCTCCCATTTTGGTATCGTCATTTCTCGTTTCAGAGGAAATCCGCCGACCCAAAGGAATTGTGAGTTGAAGGGGCCGGTTTGCGCTATATCCTCAAAGGGCGTCTATCCCTTTTTGACACGGAAATTGCAAGCTCATGTCGCGCCTTCTGGCCTGTCTCCTTTTGTTGTGTACCACCTTTGCTGCGCAGGCCCAGAACAGCGGGCAGGCCTTGGCGCGCGCGATGGACGCCATGCGGGACGGCAACTGGGCCAAGGCCCGAATCGAGGCGCGCGTCGACGGCCAGGCGGCGCTGGACGTGATCTTGTGGCACGCGCTGCGCGCCGGGCGCGGCGATCCCGCCGAGGTGCAGGATTTCCTTGCCCGCAACCCCGACTGGCCCGGCCTTGCCTACCTGCGCGAGAAAAGCGAAGTCGTCATGTCCGAGGCCTCTGCCGCCGAGGTGCGCGCCTTTTTCGCCGATGACCTGCCGCAGACCGGTGCAGGCGCCCTGGCGCTGGCCCGTGCGCAAAACGAGGCAGGCGAAGCCGGCGCCGCCGAGGCGAATGTCGTCCTGGCCTGGCGCACGCTGTCACTGGGCAGCGACGAACGCCGCGCCTTTGTCGAAGACTGGGGCAGCCTGCTTCAGGACCACCACGTCGCGCGCCTGGACATGGCGCTGTGGAAAGGCTGGAGCAGCAACGCCAGCGCGATGATTCCGCTTGTCGACGAAGATTGGCAAAAGCTGGCCGAGGCCCGCCTGGCCCTGCGCGGCAACGAAGCGGGAGTGGATGGCAAGATCGCCGCGGTGCCCGCCAAACTGGCCGATCACCCGGGGCTGGCCTTTGAGCGGTTCCTGTGGCGCGTGCGCAAGGGGCGCGACGCCGAGGCCATCGAATTGCTTCTGGCCCAGTCCACCAGTGCCGCCAGCCTGGGCGAACCCTGGGCCTGGGCCAATGTCCGTCACGATCTGGCGCGCGAACGCATGCGCGACGGCGCGGTACTCGAAGCCTACAAGATCGCTTCGACCCATTTCCTCGTGGACGGGTCGGATTTCGCCGAACTGGAATGGCTGTCGGGCTATCTTGCCCTGCGCTACCTTGATCGCGCCGATCTGGCCGAAGCCCACTTCAAACGCTTTCGCGCGGCGGTCTGGACGCCGATCTCGGTCGGGCGTGCGGGCTATTGGCTGGGCCGCGCGCTGGAAGCGCAGAACAAATCCGCCGAGGCCGCCGCCGCCTATGCCGAGGGCGCAAAGTTCCAGACCTCCTTCTATGGCTTGCTGGCGGCCGAACGCGGCGGCATCGCCCCGGACCCGACCCTTGCCGGGACCGAGGAATTCCCCGACTGGCGCACCGCCGCGTTCACCAAGACCTCGGTGTTCCAGGCCTCTGTTCTGCTCATGGCTGCCGGGGAAACGGCGCTGTCCGAAAGGTTCCTGACCCATATCGCCGAAAGCCTGGACCGCAGCGGCATGGGCCAGATGGGCCAGATGCTCGAGGAATTCAAACGCCCGCACATGCAGGTCATGCTGGGCAAACGCGCCGCCCAATACGGTTTCGAACTGCCCGGCCCCTATTACGCCCTGCACCCCGACATCGTCGGCAGAGAGTTCCCGGTTCCGAAAGAGCTGGTCTTGTCCATCGCCCGGCGCGAATCCGAATTCGATCCCGTGGTCATCTCGGGCGCCGGGGCGCGCGGTTTCATGCAGCTGATGCCCGGCACGGCGCGCGATGTCTCGGGCTGGCTGAACCTCGAGTATGATGCCGACAAACTGCTGACAGACCCGTCCTACAACGCGACGCTCGGGGCGGCCTATCTTGCCAACCTGGCGGGGCGTTTCGACGGAAACGCGGTGATGATGGCGGCAGGCTACAATGCCGGGCCGGGCCGCCCCAACCAATGGATGGAACGCTTTGGCGACCCCCGCAAAGGCGAGGTCGACGTGATCGACTGGATCGAATTCATCCCCTTCGACGAAACGCGCAACTATGTCATGCGCGTCACCGAAAGCCTGCCGGTCTATCGCGCCCGGCTGGGAAAGGACCCGCATCCGGTGCCCTTCAGCCAGGAATTGATCGGGACAACCTTGCAGGCCATCGTCGACTGATCGCCGCCGCCCTGGTTTCTTTGTGCTGAAAATATCCCGGGGGGCGCCAAACGCGCGGGGGCAGGGCCCCCTCAGGTGGCCGCGACCTGGCGGGCCCGCCACAGAGTGAACAGCCCCGCCAGCACGATCAACGCCACCCCCAGCGCCACGTTCAACCGGATGCTTTCCCCAAACACCACGATCCCCAGCGCGCTGGCAAAGACCAGTTGCAGATAGGCAAAGGGCTGCACCGCGCTGGCCTCGGCCACTTCGTAGACCCGGATCAGGGTGTAATGCCCCGCCGCCCCGGTCACGCACAGGATCGCCATCCAGCCCCAGTCCGGCGCGGTCATCGGCTCCCAGAACCAAACGCCGATTGCGGTGGCCACCACCATCCCCACTGTCCCGGTATAAAAGAACGACGTCGCCGCCATGTCCGCCCGCGCCACATAACGCGTCAGCAGCCCGTACAGCGCGAACATCAACGCCGAAAGCAACGGGATCACTGCATAGGGTGAAAACACCCCGCCCGAGGGTTGCAGGATGATGATCACCCCGACAAAGCCCACGGCGATCGCCGTCCAGCGCCGCCAGCCGACCTTTTCCCCCAGCACCGGCCCCGACAGGGCCGCCACCAGCAACGGATAGCAGGCAAAGACCGCGTGGCTTTCGACCAGCCCGAGAAAGACAAAGCCGACCACCATGACGTTGATTTCCACCACCAGCAGCGCGGCGCGAAAGGCCTGCACCCAGGGCATTCCGCTTTTGGCGGCGTTGCGCAGTCCGCCCGCCTGGCGGCTCGCGATGGTGATGACAAAGGCGGCAAAGAACCAATAGCGGACCATCACCACCATCATGGCGTTGTATTCCCCCGCCAGATGCCGCGAAAGCCCGTCCTGCATGGCAAAGATGAAGGTGGTGACGACCATCAGCCAGATGCCCAAGGGTATGTTCTGCTCTTTCATCTCAGGTCTTTCGGGCTTGGGTCATGTGGCGTTTGCGGCCATAGCCGGTCAGGCGGGTCACGTCGAAACCGGCCTGGGCCAGCGCGCGGCGGACATGGCCCGCGGCAGTATAGGTGGCGGCCGTGCCCTTGGGCGCGGTGTGGTCGGCGACCGCCTGCATCAGCTCGGGCGCCCACAATTCAGGGTTCTTGGCGGGGGAAAACCCGTCCAGAAACCAGGCATGCGCCTGCCCGTGCCAGCGCGGCAGGGTTTCGCGGGCATCGCCCTTGATCATCGTGAACCGCAGATCGGGCAGGGTGATCTGCCTCGCACCGGCACGCCAGAATGGGGCCAGTTCCGCCGCAACACCCGCCACCTCGGGAAAGGCATCCTGCGCACGGATCATTTCCTCTCCTTCCAGTGGAAAGGCCTCGAAAGTCGTGAAATGCAATTGCCCGGTCTGCCCCGTTTCGCGCCACAGATGCAGCGCGGCCAGCAGGTTCATCCCCGTACCAAACCCCAGTTCGGCAATGTGGAAACCATCCCGTAACCGCCCGGGCAAGTCGTTGCCCTGAAGAAAGACATAGCGCGTTTCTGCCAGCCCGTTTTCCAGCGAAAAATAGGGGTCATCGAACCGGGTCGAGACAGGAACACCGTCCCGCCAATCAAGCGCGCTCTGGTCTGCCATGGGAAATGTCCTTAGGAGTCCCTTGCGTTGTGCAGGCAGGAGACGACGATGGCAAGCGTGGATGTGACGGTACGCGGGGCAGGCGCCTTTGGCCTGTCGGTGGCCTGGGCCTGTGCGCAGGCTGGCGCGCGGGTGCGCGTGGTCGACCCATTCGGGCCGGGCGCGGGATCGTCGGGCGGGGTGGTCGGCGCGCTGGCGCCGCATGTGCCCGAGAACTGGAACGAAAAGAAGGCCTTTCAACTGGATAGCCTGCTGATGGCCAAAGCCTTTTGGACCGGGGTCGAGGCAGCGGGCGGCGTGTCGGCGGGCTACGGCCGTCTTGGCCGCCTGCAACCGATCATGGACCAAAGCGGGCTGGCACTGGCGCAGGCGCGCGGCGAAGGGGCCGCGCAGTTGTGGCAAGGCCGCGCGCATTGGCGGGTGATCGAGGCCGCGCAGGCCGGCCCCTTTGCCCCGGCCAGTCCCACGGGGCTGTTGATCCACGACACGCTGAGCGGGCGCATCCATCCGCGCCGGGCCTGCGCAGCGCTGGTCGCGGCGCTGGAAACCATCGGCGCCGAAATCGTGACCGAGGCCCCGGATCAGGGCGCGGTGGTCTGGGCCACCGGCTGGCAGGGGCTTTTGGACCTGAGCGAGGCCTTTGGCAAAAAGGTCGGCGAGGGCATCAAAGGGCAGGCGGTTGTGCTGCGCCATGACGCGGGCGACGCGCCGCAATTGTTTGTCGGCGGGTTGCACATCATTCCGCATGCGGATGGCACGGTGGCGATCGGGTCGACCTCGGAACGGGACTTTGATGACCCGACCGGCACCGACGAACAGGCCGACGCCCTGATCCAGCGCGCCCATGACGCCCTGCCGGCCATGCATGGCGCCGAGGTGATTCAACGCTGGGCGGGCGTGCGGCCGCGCGCGCGCAGCCGTGCGCCGCTGCTGGGGGAATGGCCGGGCCGCAAGGGGCATTTCATCGCCAACGGCGGTTTCAAGATCGGCTTTGGCATGGCGCCCAAGGTGGCGCAGGTCATGGCCGATCTGGTGCTGAACGGCCGCGATGCCATCCCGCAGGGCTTTCGCACCGAAGAGCTGCTTTAACCGTTTTCGTGGAAGAAGGCATAGATCCGTTCGGCAAGCGATTCTGACACGCCATCCACGGCCCTCAGGTCGGCCAGATTGGCGCGGCTGACCGCCTTGGCCGATCCGAAATGCGCCAGAAGCGCCCGTTTGCGCGCCCCGCCAACGCCCGAAATCTCGTCCAGCGGGTTCTTCATGTTGGACTTGGCGCGCTTGGCGCGGTGTGTGCCGATGGCAAAGCGGTGCGCCTCGTCCCGCAGGCGCTGGACGAAATATAGCACGGGATCGTTGTGGCGCAGGGCAAAGGGGCGCTGGCCGGTGCGGTGGAATTCCTCTTTGCCCGCGTCGCGGTCCACACCCTTGGCAACGCCGACAAAGGGCAGATCGTCAATGCCATGTTCAGACATGATTTCCGCCACGGCCGAAACCTGCCCCGCGCCGCCGTCGATCAGCATCAGGTCGGGCCAAAGCCCCTTTGTCCGGTCCGGATCTTCCTTGAGCAGACGTTTCAGGCGGCGGTTCAACACCTCTTTCATCATGCCGAAATCGTCGCCGGGGGTCAGATCTTCGCCCTTGATGTTGTACTTGCGGTACTGGTTTTTCATGAACCCTTCAGGGCCGGCGCAGATCATCGCACCGACGGCGTTGGTGCCCTGAATGTGGCTGTTGTCGTAAACCTCGATGCGCTGCGGCGGGGCGTCCAGATCAAAGGCCTCGGCCAGCCCGCGCAGCAGCTTGGCCTGCGTCGCGGTTTCCGACATCCGCCGCGCCAGGCTTTCGCGGGCGTTGCGCAGGGCGCTGTCCACCAGTTCGGCCTTTTCGCCGCGCAGGGGCACGGTGATTTCGACCTTGCGGCCCAGTTTGTCCGACAGGGCCTGCACCATCAGGTCGTCGTTTTCGATCCCGTGCGACAGCAGCAACAGGCGCGGCGGTTCCTTTTGGTCGTAGAACTGGCCGATAAAGGCCTCCATCACCTCAGCGGCGCCCACGTCGTCGCCGACGCGCGGATAGAAATCGCGGTTGCCCCAGTTCTGGTTGGCGCGGATGAAAAACACCTGAACGCAGGCCTGCCCGTTTTCCAGATGCAGGGCGATGATATCCGCCTCGGCCACGGTTTGCGGGTTGATGCCCTGCGCAGTCTGCACCTGCGTCAGCGCGCGGATCCGGTCGCGCAGGGCGGCGGCGCGTTCGAACTCCATCGCCTCGGACGCCTCGGCCATCTGGGCGGCCAGTGTTTCCTGGATCTGGGTCGACTTGCCCTGCAAAAACCGCTGGGCGTCCTTCACGTTGGCGGCGTATTCCGCCTCGGTGATCTTGCCGACGCAGGGCGCGGTGCAGCGTTTGATCTGGTATTGCAGGCAGGGGCGCGTACGGGTTTCGAACATGCTGTCCGTGCAGTTGCGCAGCTGAAAGCCGCGCTGCAACTGGCTGAGCACCCGGTTGACCGCGCCGGCGCTGGCGAAGGGACCATAATAGCTGCCGCCCTCTTTCTTGGCGCCGCGATGCTTCTTGATCATCGGATAGGGATGATCGGTGACAAGGATGTTGGGAAAGCTTTTGTCGTCGCGCAGCAGCACGTTGAACTTGGGCTTTAGCTGCTTGATCAGGTTCTGTTCCAGCAGCAGCGCTTCGGTCTCTGTCCGGGTGGTCAGGAACATCATCGAGGCGGTTTCGCTGATCATCCGCTCGATCCGCCGCGAATGCCCCGAAGGGCGGGCGTAATTGCTGACCCGGTTGCGCAGGTTGCGCGCCTTGCCGACGTACAAAACCCGGCTTTGATCATCCAGCATGCGGTAGACGCCGGGGCTGCCGTCGAGCGTCTTGAGATAGCCCTGGATGACCTCAAAGCCCTTTCGGACGGGGGGCTGTACGTCGTTCATGGATGACCTTGGGTTAGCGTCTGATTCTGGTCTTTGGCTGCAATGCGGCACAGCCGTAATCAAGGGTTATAACATCCACGGTTTCTGTGGATAACTCTGTAGGCAAAAACCGGCTTGCCTGAAATTTCCTTTGTTTCAGGGGGACTTCTGGGTAATGCCTAAAAATTAGGCAATTCCGCAACCCTTTGATAAGGTTAGAGTAAAATCTTCAACACATGCAAGGTATTGAGACTCTTGGAGATTTTGTAACGCTTTTGTAACTTTCGTTAATCCGGTGCAAAACTTGTGACGCGAATGCCTATTCCACCCCCGACACGTCCGGCGTTTCCCAGGCCAGGTGCTGTCCGCCATCGACGCAAAGCAGCTGGCCGGTGACCGCGGGCGCATCCATGAAGTAGCCAAGGGCGGCGGTGATGTCGGCCGGGTTTGCACCCCGTTCCAGGATGGTCGCGGCGCGCTGGCGGGCGAATTGTTCGTCGTCCTGCCGGGGGCCTTTCAGAGTGGGGCCGGGGCCGATGGCATTCACGCGCGCCATCGGCGCCAGGGCCTGCGCGGCGGTCTGGGTCAGGGCCCAAAGACCCATCTTGGCAATGGTATAGCTGGTAAAATGCGGGGTCAGCTTGCGCACCCTCTGGTCGATCATGTTGATCACCAACCCTTGGGCAAGCGGTTCGCCTTGTGCATCGGTGGCGGGTTCGGGCAGCTGCGCGGCCAGCGCCTGGATCAGCACGAAGGGCGCGCGCAGGTTGCTTTCGATGTGCCGGTCCCAGCTGGTGCGGCTGGCGTCCCACAGGCTGTCGCTTTCAAAGATCGAGGCGTTGTTGATCAACAGCGTGATCGGCCCGCCAAGCGCCTGCGCCGCGCGGGGCAACAAGGCCTGTGTCTGGGTTTCGTCCAGCAGGTCGGCCTGCAGCGCGACGGCCTGCCGGCCCATGGCGCGGATCTGGTCGACGGTGTCCTGCGCGGCCTCTTGCGATCCGGCGTAATGCACGGCCAGGTCATAACCACGCTGGGCAAGGTACAGCGACATGGCGCGGCCAAGGCGCTTGGCGCCGCCGGTCACAAGGGCAATTTTGCGGTCAGGGGTCATGGTGGTCCTCAGACGTTCAACACGACCAACACATAGAGCGCATAGAGCGCAGACAAGAGCATGCCCCAAACCCGTGTCAAATCGCGGCCCCAAAAGACGAAGGGCAGCAGGATCAGGGACGCGCCCAGCATGACCCAAAGGTCAAAGCGCAAGAAGGCCGGGTCGACGGGCATCGGTTTGATCACGGCAGCGACGCCGATGATGGCCAGAAGGTTGAACAGGTTCGATCCGATGACGTTGCCGATGGCCACATCGGCCTGGCGCCGGATCGCGGCCATCACGGTGGTGGCCAGTTCGGGCAGCGATGTGCCGATGGCGACCAGCGTCAACCCGATGACGGTATCGGGCACGCCGTACATTAGGGCGATTTCGCGGGCGCTGTCGACCAGCAGATCGGCACCCAGAGGCAGGCCGACCAGCCCCAGCGCCAGGAACAGCGCGATCTTCCACCAGGGCATGTCGGGGTCCGCGCCTTCGGGTTCCTCAAGGTCGTCGTCGATCTCGCCGTTGCGGCGGTGGGCCAGGGCGTCGCGCATGGCCAGCCACAGGAATGCTGCCAGAACGGTCAGCAAAATCACTGCGGCCATCAGGTCGAACACGCCGCGAAAGGCCAGCGCGATGAACAGCACGGTGGCTCCCAGCATCTGAAGATAGCTTTTGCGGGTGTCGCATTCCGAGGTGTGCATCACGGTGATCAGCGCCGGCAGGCCCAGCACCAAAAGCACGTTGGCGGTGTTTGATCCGACGACGTTGCCAAGCGCGATGCCGGGAACGCCCTCAATCGCGGCCTTGATCGAAATCAGCAGCTCGGGCGCCGAGGTGCCAAAGGCGACGATGGTCAGGCTGACGATCAGCGCCGGGATTCCGACGCGCAGGCTCAGGTTCACGGCGCCTTTGACCAGGGCATCCCCGGCCAGCAAAAGGATCACCAATCCCAAGGCAGCATAGGCAAAGACCATTTCAGCCCTTTCTTTTACGGTTGTCTTTGCCGCAGGAACACGGGCCCTTGCCAATGCGGAACCGTCCGCAGCCTGGGCAACGGGCCTTGTCCAGGCGGGCCTTTCCGGGCAGGCGCAGCTTGCCGAACATGGCAAGCACGGCCATGCCGATCAGAAAGAAGGTGACAGCTTTGACAAGCACGTCAGAGTCCGTAACGCGCGAATTCGGCACGCTCTTCGATTTCACTGATCGCGGCCTGGGCCACGGACATGCCGATCCGCGGGAACAGCGGTTTGCGCTGTTCATAGCGGCGGAATTTCACCTTGTCGCCAAAGCGGTCCTTCATCCGGGGGATCAGGTGGCCAATGCCATCGGCAAGCCCCTGTTCGACCGCGTGCCGCCCGACCCAGATTTCGCCTGTGAACAGGTCGGGGTTCTCGGCCAGCTTGCCCTTGCGGCGGGTTTTGACAAGGGTGATGAAGTTTTCGTGCAACTGCCCCAGCAAACGGTTCAGCCGCGCGACGTCCTCTTCGGTTTCGGGTTTGAACGGGTCCATCATGGATTTCGATTTGCCCGCCGTGTGCACCCGGCGTTCGATGCCCTGCCGTTGCAAAAAGACATGCGCGCCAAAACTGGACGAGATCACCCCGATCGAGCCCAGGATCGAACTGTCGTCGGCCCAGATTTCATCGGCAGAGGCAGCCAGCCAATAGCCGCCCGAGGCCGCGACATCCTCGACGAAGGCAAAGACCGGAACCTTGGTTTCATCGGCCAGGCGGCGGATGCGCGCGCCAATCAGCGAGGATTGCACAGGCGATCCGCCGGGCGAGTTGATTTCCAGCGCCACGGCGGCGGGCTTGCCCTTGCGAAAGGCCTTTTCCAGTAGCGGAGCCAGCGACCGGTCGCTGATCGCGCCGCGCGCGCCCATGCCAATGGCACCTTGCAACCGCACGACCGCGACAACCGGGTCGGCTTTGATAAAGGGGATCCAACGTTTCATGTCTGGTGATGTAGATTGCAGGGCCAGCGCGTACAAGGCCGCGCGGCAAAGAAGCTGCGCTTGTGGCGCAGGGGCATGGTGGGGCGGCATCGAAAAAGCCCGCCGGATCCGGGGATCGGCGGGCCAGGTCAGGGATAATCCGAAAGGGTCAGTCGAACTTGCGCGAGGGGGCCAGCACCTTGGCCTCGCCGATCAGGACCTTTTTGCCATCGACCGAACAGTGGCAATCCAGCGTCACGCGGCGCTTGGCATGGTCGATGTCGACGACCTTGACCTCGGCATAGACGACGTCGCCGGGACGCACGGGGGCCAGGAACTTCAGCGTCTGACCCATGTAGACGGTGCCGTGGCCGGGCAGCTGTTCACCGATCACGGCCGAGATCAGCCCGGCGGTCAGCATGCCATGGGCAATGCGCCCTTCAAAGATGGTGTCCTGCGCGTAGTCATCGTCCAGATGCACCGGATTGCGGTCGGTCGACACCTGCGCGAACATCTCGATGTCCTGATCCGTCACCTGTTTGCGCAGGTGCCGGGACATGCCCATTTCGATATCTTCGATGCAGATCGTGCCGCGTGGCAGATTGTCCAACATCTCGCCCTCCATGATCAACCGTCCGGTAATAAACGCGCGCCTTTTGGCGTTGTTCGGTAATTTTATTACTTTGCGGTTGCAGCAAAATCAAGGGGAAAAATCTTAGGCCAATGTCCCCATGGCAAAGCTGGGATTGATCATTTCCTTTTGGATATAGGCGCTTAGCGCATCCGTATCGGGCCCCTGCGTCGTTTTGGTCTCTTCCCGGGCCAGGCCGCCGGTGATGAAGAGGGAATCGATGTCTTCGCCCATGGCGCCACGAATGTCGGTGGCCGGACCGTCGCCGATGGCCAGGATTCCGGCGTCCTGCACGCCTTTGCGGTGCTCGGCCAGGCGGCGGCGGGCCAGGTCGTAGATCGGCGGATGCGGTTTGCCGAAATACAGGCTTTCGCCACCCATCTCGGTATACAGCTGCGCCACGGCCCCGGCGCAATATTCGCGCCGATCACCGCGATCGACGACGATATCGGGGTTGGCGCAGAGCAGCTTCATGCCCTTTTGCTTGGCATACAGCAGCTTGCCCCGGTAGACGTCGGGATCGGCGTGGGGGTCTTCGGGACCGCAGCAGATGATGCCCTCGGCCTCTTCGAAGGGCACGCGGCTGATGGCGACGGGGTTTTCCAGCAGGTCCAGCGGCTCGAAAAAGCTCAGATCGTGGCGTTGCCCCATGAACCAGACCTTTTGGCCCACGGCCCCCTGGAACATCGCCGCGCGGGCGCTGTCGCCGCTGGTGGCAATGTCGTCATAGGCGTCCTTGGGCACACCGAAATATTCCAGCTGCCGGGCGACGTCATCGCGTGCGCGCGGCGCATTGGTGACCAGGATCACCGCCCCGCCCCGGGCGCGATAGTCCGTCAGGGCCTGAACCGCCGAAGGGATCGCCCTGACCCCATTGTGGACACAGCCCCAAAGGTCGACGAACAACGCGTCGTAGCGGTCGGAAATCTCTGAAAGTGCTGTGATGATCTGGGTCATGGCCGTCCGTTCCTTCTGCTCGGTCCTGTATGAGCATAACGGAAGGGGTTTGGCCAGAGTTCCCGCAGCCGGGGGATTACCCCGGCTGGTTCATGCGCTCGACGTAAAGGCGCATTTCCTCGGCCTCTTGCCGGGCCTCGCGCAGACCGTCCATGGCGGCGGAAAGCTCGGCCTCGGTCTGGGCCAGCTGGTTGGTCAGCTCGGCCTCGCGCTGTTGCAGGTAGGTGATGGCCTGGTCGCGGGTTTCCTCGGCCTCGTGCAATTCCTGGCTCATGCGCTCCAGCTGATCGACGTCGGCCTGGCTGACGCGTGAAAACCGATGCACCAGCCAGTTGGCGAACCATCCAAGACAGAAGGCCACAAACAGGATGATGGCTGTTGCAATGATGAATTCGGTTCTATTCATCCCCGGTTCCTTTTTCCGGCGCTGCTTCGGCGCCTGTGTTATCTTCCACCTGCTCGGGGGTGGGGTCGCTTTCTTCTGCCTGCTCGGACTTCAGAAGCTTGAATTCGATACGACGGTTGGCTTCGCGGCCCTCTTCGGTGCCGTTGTCGGCGATGGGCGTTGCTTCGCCATAGCCGTTTACGCTGTAGGATGCCACAGGAACCAGCCGTGTGCGCAAGGCTTCAAGAACGGATTGCGCGCGTTCCTGGCTAAGCTGCTGGTTCATCGTCTCGCGGCCCTGGCTGTCGGTATGGCCGCCGATCTCGATCGGGATGTCGCCGCATTTCTTCAACAGGTCGGCCAGTTCATCAAGGATGTCCTTGGCCGAAGCGTCCAGCGTCGCGCTGCCCGGTTCAAAGGTGATCTTGCGATCGCCGATGATCTCGACGATCTGCGCTTCGCATTCTTCGGGCGAGGGCAGCCCCAGCGAGGCATCGAATTTCTTGAGATACTCGACGTTTATGTCAAAGCTGGCCTCGTCGCCCAGCTTGGCCGCCAGCAGGCGCGCGATTTCGGCGCTGGCGTCGGTATTGCCGGTGTTGCCCGTGACGGTGACCTTGTCGGGGGTGACCTTGACGGAGCCGTTGACCAGCTGCGCCAGCACTTCGATGGCGGCAAGGGTGCGCACCGGCCAATCGCCGGGCAGCGTTTCGTCGACCCGCGCCGCCGTGTAGACCGCGTTTGATCCAAACCGCGCCCGGGCAAAGCTGTCGGCGGTCTGCCGGGCCACTTCGCTGGACATCCGGCCGCGCAGTTGCACGGCGCCCTCGGGGCTGAGCGTCGCCATGAATTCCGGCGGGCCCTGATTCGTCTCGTCGGCCTTCTTGGGAAGGGTGGCGTGCAGCGCAAAGACATCGGGCAGGGCCGCCTCCATTTCGCCGACGACGCGGTCGAACAGCGCCTGGTCGGTGCCCTCAAGCGCGATCAGGGTGATGTCTGCATTGGTAAAGGTGACCGACCCGCCGCCCAGTTCGGCCAGCTTGGAAATACCGATTTCGGCGGCGTCGGCCCAGCGGCGCGACGGCACGCCCAGGCCCAGGGTGCAGGTTGCCTTGCCTTCCAGACCGGCGCGGGCGGCGGCGCGCAGGATACGGTCGCGCGACGCCTCGTCATCGGCTGAACAGGCATCAAAGCGCGCCTCGCCGTCCTCGATCACGAACCGCAGGGTAAAGGGGCTGATGACGGGCCGCGGCGCGGTCAGGTTCAGGGCAAGACGCAGGTCGCTGGGCTTGCGCCGGGACAGGGCGGTTTCCAGTCGCTGCTTGGACTCGCCGCTTTCGGTCATGGCCTTGATCGACACGCGCTCTGAATCCACGGAAATCTGTGACCGGGGCAGATCGCGTAGCGCGCCGATGGCATAGCGCAGCGCCGCGTCCCAGCCATCGGGGGCCGGGTAATCGGCGGTGTCCAGCAGGTCCGACACCTCGCCTATGGTGGCGATTTCGCGGAACTGTTTCAGCAGGTCCTCGCGGTCGGTCGAATCCGGGATCAGGCCGATGACCGAAATCCCCGCGTCATTGCGCAGGATCTCGACCGAGAAATAGGGCGGTGCGTAATCCTCTGGTTCCTCGATCAGCATCTGGTCGATGACGCGGGCGGCGTCCACGATGCGCCCCGCCGTGCTGAGCGCCTGGAACCGCGTGGCTTCGTCCGGGGCGGTGCCGATCAGGAAAACCTGCAGGCCATTGGTGTCGACCTCGGCCCAGGTCAGCCCTTCGCGATCCAATTCATTCAGAACCCCGGAGCGAGAGGCGTTTTCGACCATGCCCACGGAAAAATAAGCCGTGATCAGGCTGACGAGCGCTGCCGCGAGGAATGTGCCGACGAGGATGAAAAGCGAGGAAAGGCGCATGGGCGCTTTGGTTCCTTTGTTGACTTAAAGCCTGATAGGCAAACAAACCCGGATAGGCAATCACACGAGGACGGCACCGGCGAAAAACAGCACGGGGATCAGGCCGCAGTCGCGGTTGGCGCGAAACAATTCCAGCAGGCGGTCGGCATCGTCCATTTTCAGGCGACGCATCTGCCACAGCATGTGCCAGCCCATGGCCCAGGGCCCGGCCAGCAAGATCACCAGTTTCAGGATCTCGCCGTCGGGGATGGCCAGCACGATCGCCGCGCCCATCAGCGCAACGGTGGCCACCATGAAACGCGCCAGCCATTTGGGGGTGTCCTCTCCGAACAGGCGGGCGGTGGATTTGACGCCGATCAGCGCGTCGTCTTCCTTGTCCTGGTGGGCATAGATGGTGTCATAGAACAGCGTCCAGGCCATGCCCGCCAGGTACAGCAGCACCGCGGGCAACCCCAGGCTGCCGGAATGCGCGGTCCAGGCCAGCAAGGCCCCCCAGTTGAAGGCGATTCCCAGAAAGACCTGCGGCCACCAGGTGAACCGCTTGGCAAAGGGATAGATCGCGACGGGCAGCAGTGACAGCACCCCCAGCGCGATGGCCGCCGGCGGAAAGGTGATCAGGATGGCAAAGGCGATCAGGCACTGAATCACGGCCCAGGCCAGCGCCTGCTTTGCCGTGACCTGCCCCGAGGGGATCGGCCGCGAGGCCGTGCGTTCGACGCTGCCGTCGATGTGGCGGTCGGTGATGTCGTTCCACGTGCAGCCTGCGCCGCGCATCAGCACCGCGCCAATGCCGCATCCGGCAAAGATCCACAGATCGAACCAGCGCGCCTGCCCATCCGCCACCATGGCCAGCAGCAGCCCCCACCAGCAGGGCAAAAGCAACAGCCAGGTGCCGATTGGCCTGTCCGCGCGGCTGAGGCGCAGGTAGGGCCGCGACCATCGCGGCGCGCGCCGGTCCACCCAGTTGCCGCGCACGGCGTCGCGAACCTGTCCGTCGGCCTCTGGTGAATCGGATGTGCCGGTCATATGTTGCGTCTCATGAAAGCCAAGGTCCGCCTTTATGTAGAGCACCCTTTGGGGCAGGGACAACCACTGCCTCTGTCCAAAGAGCAGGCGCATTACCTGTTTGGGGTGATGCGGCTGGGCCTGGGCGACAACGTGGCCCTGTTCAATGGCGCGGATGGCGAATGGCAGGCCACGGTCGCCGAGGCCGGCAAGCGCGGCGGCACCCTGACCTGCACCGCGCAGACCGCGCCCTTGGCCATGCCGCCCGACCTGTGGCTGTGTTTCGCCCCGATCAAGAAGGCGCGCACCGATTTCATCGTCGAAAAGGCGGCCGAGATGGGCGCCCGGCGCATTCTGCCGGTGGCGACCGAATTCACCAACTCCGAACGTATCCGCCAGGATCGACTGCAGGCCCATGCCATCGAGGCGGCCGAGCAATGCGGCGGCACCTTTGTCCCGCAGGTGGCCGAACTCCAGCGGTTGGACAGGCTTCTGGCCGACTGGCCCGAGGACCGCAGCCTGATGTTCTGTGATGAAAGCGCGGCGGGCCAGGCACTGACCCTTCACGGCAAGCCCGGATCATGGGCCATCCTGATCGGCCCCGAAGGCGGGTTCAGTCCGGCCGAGCGCGCGCGCCTTGCCGCCTTGCCCTATGCCTGCCCGGTGGCTTTGGGGCCGCGCATCCTGCGCGCCGACACGGCGGCGGTTGCGGCGATGACCCTGTGGCAGACCACCTTTGGAGACTGGGCATGATCCGCCCCGAAGCCGCGGCCACGCTGGGCCGGTTCCGCGAGGCGCTGACCGGTGCCGGCGTTCTGCTGCTGGGGCTTTACTGGGCCTTTTTCACCGGCGGCGGCCTGCTGCATTGGATCGGCTATGGCGTGATGACGCTGGGGATCGTGCTGATCGTCACTGGCCTGCAAAGGGCACGGTTCCGGCGCGGTGACGGCGGCCCCGGAATCGTGCAGGTGATCGAAGGACGCATCACCTATTTCGGCCCCCTGTCGGGCGGCGTCGCGGATATCGACGCCCTGTCGGCCCTGACGCTGGACCCGACCGCGCGCCCGGCGCATTGGCGGCTGGACCAACCGGGCCTTCCGCCGCTGCATATCCCCGTCAATGCCGAAGGCAGCGAGGCG
Organism: Tropicibacter oceani; assembly: GCF_029958925.1. Taxonomy (NCBI): domain Bacteria; kingdom Pseudomonadati; phylum Pseudomonadota; class Alphaproteobacteria; order Rhodobacterales; family Roseobacteraceae; genus Pacificoceanicola; species Pacificoceanicola oceani. The sequence continues at coordinate 59,384 of NZ_CP124616.1, read as the reverse complement.
CTGTTCGACGCCTTTGCCCACCTTCCCGGGATTCGCACGGAATTCATGCTGCGCGAGCTTGAACGCAAAGGCGCACACCCGGTTGTGATCTGGCGCGCAGCCTCTGCGCAGCCGATCACGCGCCGCCTGCATTGACACCCGGAAATTTTCCGCCCAAGGCTTGGCCTCCTTAGGTGTCACGCAGATCGGAGCAGTCCCATGTCCATTCCCCAATCCGGCGGCGGGCCGATCGAACGGCACGAACAGATGGTCGAATACCTTGCCTCGGGCTGCAAGCCCAAGCAGGATTGGCGCATCGGCACCGAGCACGAGAAATTCGGCTACTGCAAGGACACCCTGAAACCGCTGCCCTACGAAGGCGAACGGTCGATCCTGGCGGTGCTCGAAGGGCTGCGCGACCGCTTTGGCTGGTCCCCGGTCACCGAAGGCGGCCACCTGATCGGCCTTGAAAAGGACGGCGCGAACGTCAGCCTTGAACCGGGCGGCGCATTGGAGTTGTCCGGCGCACCGCTGGAAACGATCCACCAGACCTGCGACGAGGTGAACGAACACCTGCGCGAGGTCAAGGAAATCGCCGACAAGATCGGCGTCGGGTTCATCGGCCTTGGCGCCGCGCCAATCTGGACGCACGAGGAAATGCCGCTCATGCCCAAGGGGCGGTACAAGTTGATGAACGACTACATGCAAAAGGTCGGCACCATGGGCACCGCCATGATGCGCCGCACCTGCACGGTTCAGGTCAACCTTGATTTCGGGTCCGAGGCGGACATGGTGCAAAAGATGCGCGTCGCATTGGCCCTGCAGCCCGTGGCGACCGCACTGTTCGCCAATTCGCCCTTTTTCGAGGGCAAGGTGAACAACCACAAAAGCTGGCGCTCGGTGATCTGGCGCAATCTGGATGCGGCCCGTACAGGCATGCTGCCCTTTGTCTTTGATGACGGGTTCGGGTTCGAGGCATGGGTCGACTATGTCCTTGATGTGCCGATGTATTTTGTCTACCGCGATGGCAAGTACATCAACGCGCTGGGGATGTCCTTCCGCGATTTCCTGAAAGGCCAGCTGCCCGCTCTGCCCGGCGAAACGCCGACGCTGTCCGATTGGGCCGACCATCTGACCACCGTCTTCCCCGAGGCCCGCCTGAAGAAATACATCGAAATGCGCGGCGCCGATGGCGGTCCGTGGCGGCGCCTGTGCGCGCTGCCCGCGCTATGGGTCGGGCTGACCTATGATCAGGGCGCGCTGGACGCGGCCTGGGATCTGGCCAAGGGCTGGGATGCCGAAACCCGCGAGGCGCTGCGCGTCGCGGCCTCGGTCGATGGGCTTCAGGCCGAGGTGAACGGCATCAAGATGCATGATCTGGCGCGCGAAGTCGTCGCCATTGCCGATGCCGGGCTGAAGGCCCGCGCCATGCCGGGGGCCGGGGGCCTTGTCCCGGACGAGACGCATTTCCTGAACGCGCTCAAGGAAAGCGTCGAGACCGGCAAGGTTGCGGCTGACGAATTGCTGGATCACTACCACGGCGACTGGAACGGCGATCTGACACGGGTATTTACCGAATACAGTTATTGAGGGTGGGGCGCTCAGGCGCCCTGACCCAGAACCCGGCTGCGATAATAATCGCTGATTTCGGCGCGCCGCGCTTCGAGTGTGGCGGGGGTTGGATCGGCCTCGCCGTTGACCAGGTAGGCATAGCTGGCAAAGGGATTGTGCTTTTGCGCGCTGGCCGTGCCGTCCGACATGGTTTTCGCGCTGGTCACGACGCGACCCGACGGGTGGCGCGGTTCGCCCCACTTGTTTTTGTCCATGTCCGAGCCAGCCACCAGGTAATAGCCGAACAGCGGCAGACCGATGACAGGCAGAAGCACGACGGCGATCTTGAAGGATGACCGCCCCGTGTCGTGAAGCCGCCGCATGGTCAGTGTCAGCGTCGGCACCGCGAACAGCAGCAAAAGCCAGGGCGTCAACATCCCGGCAAAGCCGATGGCCGCAAAGCCGTGGACGTAAAGGCTCCAGATATCCATGGTGATGCTGACCACGTAGATCAGGAATTGCGCCAGAAAGACCCACCAGTATTCGGCACGTGTGGCGCGGCCGCTGACGTTGAAGGCGTTGAAGATAAACGCCTCACAGGCGGCGATGGGTCCGAACATGTCTCTCTCCGGGCTTTGTTAACCAAAGGGTAACCGGTCAGAGGGGCCAAAATTTGGCAAAGACGTGTCAGACCCGGGGAGTCTGCCCTGCGCAACGATCCTGATGCGCAGGGTTTTCATCAAATGGTTTGATCAATAGCCGACGGCGCAGCCATCCTTGCGCGGATCGGACGCGCCTTCGAGCACGCCGCTGTCGTGGATGACGATGGATTGCGCGCCCCCAAGGGGCGTATCGGGGGTTTCAACGTCATGCCCCATCGCGGCCAGATCGGCGGCGACCTTTGGATCATAGCCGCGCTCCAACTGCAGCTTGCCCTTTTCGGCAAAGCTGCGCGGCGCATCCAGCGCGGCCTGCGCGTCCAGTCCATAGTCGGTCATGTTGGTGACCACGCGGGCGTGGCCGTTGGGCTGATACTGCCCACCCATGACGCCAAAGGGCATGGTCACGCGGCCATTGTCGCGCATCATCGCGGGGATGATCGTGTGCATCGGACGCTTGCCGCCCATCATCTCGTTCGGGTGGCCTTCGGTCAGGCTGAAACCCGCGCCGCGGTTCTGGAACAGGATGCCGAATTTCTCGGAGGCAATCCCCGAGCCAAAACCATGGAAGATCGAATAGATCAGCGACACGGCCATGCGGTCCTTGTCCACCACGGTGATATAGATCGTGTCCTTGTGCACCGCTTCGGACATCTCGGTCGCCGAGGCCATGGCGCGTTTCGGATCAATCAACGCGGCCAGTCTCCTGGCGGTGTCCATGCTGGTCAGATGATCCAGCCGGGTCATGCTGGCGGGATCGGCCAGAAAGCGGTTGCGCGCGTCATAGGCCAGCTTGGCCGCCTCTGCTTCCAGATGGGCACGCTGGGCGCCAAAGGGGTCAAGGCTGGCCAGATCGAACTGCGACAGGATGTTCAGGATCAGGTGGGCGATGATGCCCTGACCGTTGGGCGCATGTTCCAGCAATTCGCGCCCGCGATATGTGCCGGTCACCGGATCGCCTATGGTGCATTGGGTGGCGGCGAGATCGTCCAGCGTGTGCACCCCGCCCATGGCGCGCAGCGAGGCGACCATGTCCTCGGCCACTTCGCCCTCGTAAAACCCTTTGCGGCCTTCGCTGGCAATGCGCTTCAGCGCCTTGGCCTGGGCGGGCAGGGCGAACAGATCGCCGACCTTGGGGGCGCCGCCGGGCTGGAAATGCGTCAGGGCGTGGCCCTGCAGAACCGGCGCATCCTTGGCCCAGTCAAAGGCCACGCGCGGCGCAATCGGCACCCCGATTTCCATGTAGGTGATCGCCGGGCTCAGAACGGCCTCCAGCCCCAGTTTTCCCCACCGGTCGGACATGGTGCAAAAGGCGTCGATGGCGCCGGGAATGGTGACCGCGTCGGGCGTGTTCAGCGGCACGGTCTGCAGGCCCTTGCCGCGCAACGCGGCGGCATTGGCGGCGGCGGGCGCGCGGCCCGATCCGTTCACCGCGACCACATCCGCCCCTTCGCCGGGCGAAATCAGGGCAAAGCAGTCGCCGCCGATGCCGGTCATCTGTGGTTCGGCCAGCCCCAGAAGCACGGCGCCCGCGATGGCCGCATCCACCGCATTGCCGCCCCGGCGCAGGATGTCGACGGCCGCACTGGCCGCAAGCGGGTGCGAGGTGGCGCAAATGCCGTTCGTTGCATAAACGGCCGAGCGACCGGGTTGGTGGAAATCGCGCATGAAACTTGCCCCTGTTGCTGATCCGGCTGCCTTGGACGCCCGGGTGTTCCCATGGCGGTCAGGCGCATTGTCGATTTCGGGGAAGGATAGGCGCGACGCCTGCCGCGTCAATGCGGTTGGTCGATGCATATGCTTTTGAGAAATCAAGTACCTCGGCGCCACGCACTGGGTGGGGGCTGTTAATGCGCGGCGCCGAGGGAAGCCATATGCAGCTACAAGACCATGAATGCCTGCGGAACAGGGCGGAAATGTGAAAGCGCTGCGGTGATTCCATGACGATCGGGCTGCCGGGGCCTGGCAGCGCGCAAAGGCCAGACAAGCGCAGGCGACCAGCCCGCACCGGCAAGGGCTGACGGCAGCTGACCATGGCTTGGGCAATCTGCGGACGGTTTGCGGAAATGGGAGGGGGGTAAGTGCCTCGGCGCCACGCACTGGGTGGGGGCTGTTAATGCGTGACGCCGAGGGAAGCCATATGCAGCTACAAGGCCTTTGTGCCCTGGATTTCTGACGGGAATATGACCTTATCCGGGTCATTCAAAGGCACGGACGAAAGAAACGGTGGCCTTTGCGTCGCCCTGCGTGTCAGTGCGTGCCCAACATGATGCTGAAGCTCAGGTAGTTGACGCCTTCCTTGCGGCGATACCGCAGATCATCCGTCATGCTGCGGATCAGGAACCAGCCGAACCCGCCTTCGGGCAGGTCCGCATTGGACACATCCAGCGTGGTCAGTTCCCCCTTGGGCAGATCGCCGCCGGGCATCGAATGCCCCCGGTCCTCGATCTGCGCGTCAAGGCGGTCACCGACAAGGGTCAGGCACAGGCTGATTTCGCCATCCACGCGTTCCTCGTAGGCATGTTCGACAATGTTGTTCAGCGCCTCCGCTAGGACCAGCTCGCAGGGGCCCAGGGCCTCGTGCCCATGGCCGTGGCGCGCAAGATCATCGCGCGCGGCGGCCAGGGTTTCGCGAACGGCCTCGGGGCGGCTTGCCAGGACATAGTGCATCCGGACACCATTCTGCCTATCGGTCGGGGTCATTGGTTGACCTCCGTATGATGACGATTTCAGGCGGGGTATTGAACGGCAAGATCGACGCTGTCGTGAATGGTAAAGATGGAATCCATCCGGGTCATCCGGAACACCTTGTCGACCGTCGGGGTCAGTCCGGCCAGCTCCAGCTTGCGCCCGTCCGGCATCAGCTTCATCGCCGCGACGATCGCGCCCAAACCGCTGGAATCGATAAAGTCGACGTGTTCCAGGTTCAGAATCACACGGCCGCTGGCGTCGGCGACGGCTTCGCGCATCCGGTCCTTGAACTGGATTGCCACGGCGGCGTCGATGCGGTTGGCTTCGACGTTGACGATATCGATGTCCCCGCGGGGTTGGGTTGTCAGTTTCATTGCTGCCTCACAGATGCTCAATGCAAACCACCCTAGACGCCATTCCTTACCATTCGGTATGCAGGGGACAGGCAAGCTTGGAAGGGACAGCAGATGAAAGACGTCGTGATTACCGGAGCCGCGCGCACACCGATGGGCGGATTCCAGGGGGTTTTCGAAAACGTGCCGGCGGCAACCCTGGGCGGCGCATCCATCGCCGGTGCGCTGGCGCAGGCCGGCAACCCGGCCGTCGACGAATTGCTGATGGGCTGCGTTCTGCCCGCCGGCCAGGGCCAGGCCCCGGCGCGCCAGGCCGGTTTCGCCGCAGGACTGGGCGAAGAAGTACCCGCCACAACCCTGAACAAGATGTGCGGATCAGGCATGAAGGCGGCGATGATGGCCTTTGACCGGCTGGCGCTGGGGCAGGCGACCACCATGGTCGCAGGCGGCATGGAATCGATGACCGGCGCGCCTTACCTGCTGCCAAAAATGCGCGGCGGCGCCCGCATCGGCCACGGCCAGGTGATCGACCACATGTTCCTCGACGGTCTCGAAGACGCCTATGACAAGGGCCGCTTGATGGGCACCTTTGCCGAAGACTGCGCCACGACCTTCGGCTTCACCCGCGAAGCACAGGACCAATACGCCCTGGCCTCGCTGTCCAACGCGCTCGAAGCGGAACGCACCGGCGCCTTCGAAGACGAAATCATCCCCGTGACCCTGCACACCCGCACCGGCGAGGAAATCATCACTCGCGACGAACAGCCCGGCAAGGCGCGCCCCGAAAAGATCCCGATGCTCAAACCCGCCTTCCGCAAGGACGGCACGGTCACGGCCGCCAATTCCTCGTCGATCTCGGATGGCGCGGCGGCGCTCGTCCTGACGACACTTGATGTTGCTGCCGCCTCGGGCGCGGTACCGCGCGCGCGCATCCTGGGCCATGCCAGCCATGCCCAGGCGCCGGCGCTGTTCCCCACTGCCCCCGTGCCCGCCGCGCAGAAACTGCTGGCCAGTATCGGCTGGAAAGCCTCGGACGTCGATCTTTGGGAAGTCAACGAAGCCTTCGCTGTCGTACCCATGGCTTTCATGCAGGAAATGGGCCTGCGCCGCGACGTGGTCAACGTCAACGGCGGCGCCTGCGCGTTGGGCCATCCCATCGGCGCCTCGGGCGCGCGGATCATCGTCACCCTGCTGAACGCACTGGAAAAACGCAACTTGCGGCGCGGCGTGGCAGCCATCTGCATCGGCGGAGGAGAAGGCACGGCGATCGCGATCGAACGCCTCTGACCACGCGCAACACCCTCTGGCATCTTCTTCTTGGCTCAAATACTCCGGGGAGCGCGAGGGGCTGGCCCCTCGCACCCTTCCGTCGAAAAAGGCGCATCATGCACGTTGATTACTCCGACCTTGGCAAGACCATCGCCGCCCTGACCGCGGGCGAAACCGATACTGTTGCGCTGATGGCGACGCTGGCCTGCGAAATCCACCAATCTGACGACCGGTTCCACTGGACCGGTTTCTACCGCGTCACCGCGCCGGAGCTGCTCAAGATCGGGCCTTATCAGGGTGGCCACGGCTGCCTTGTCATTCCGTTCGCGCGCGGGGTCTGCGGCGCTTGCGCCCGCACCGGGCAGGCGCAGATCGTCGAGGATGTCGATGCCTTCCCCGGTCACATCGCCTGTTCCAGCTCGACGCGGTCCGAACTGGTCCTGCCGGTGCGCAACGGCGCGGGGCGCTTGCTGGGCGTTCTGGACATCGACAGCGATCTGCCCGGCGCCTTTGACGAAGAGGACGCCAAGGCGCTGCAGGCCATTCTTGATGCAACCTTCGAGGCTGCGGAATAGTCACGCGTCTGGTGAAAAAATCCTTTGAATTTTCACGAAGCCATGCCAACGTGAAATTCACCCACGATTTTTCACCGAGTCGCAATGACCCAGACCGCCCCCAGAACCCTAGGCGCCGATCTGCGCGCCGTGCGCCGGATGCGCGGGCTGACCTTGCAGGACATGGCGCAGCGGTTGGATCGCTCGGTCGGCTGGCTCAGCCAGGTTGAACGCGACCTCTCCGAACCTTCGATCACCGACCTGCGCCACATGGCGCAGGCGCTCGACATCCCGGTTTCGGCGCTGTTCGGCCGCCCAGAAACCCCGCCCGAAGAGGCCGGGCTGATCGTCCGCAAATCCGCCCGTCGCCCCATCGGATCAGGGCAGGCCGGTCTGGTCGAAGAACTGCTGTCCCCCGATCTGACCGACGATTTCGAGATGGTGCACTGCACCTTTGCCCCCGGCGCCCGGATCGGCGAACCGGTGTCGCGCCCGACGCAAGAGGTCGGCTATCTGGTCTCGGGCCAGCTTGACCTGATCATCGGGGGGCGCCACTTTTCCCTGTCGCCCGGCGACAGTTTCCGCATTCGCGGCGAGACCTTTGATTGGTCCAACCCCCATGATGTGCCCGCCCAGGTCATCTGGGTCATCGCGCCGCCGGTCTACTGACATGAGCGTCGAGGCCTGGATCGTCTTTGCCAGCTTCTGGGTGTTGTTCGTCACCTCGCCGGGGCCGAACGCGGTCAATTGCATCCAGAACGGCATGAGCTTTGGCCTGCTCCGGTCGCTGTGGGGCGTGCTGGGCATCCTGACCCAGGCGCTGTTGTTCCTGACCCTGTCGGCGGTGGGGATCACGGCGCTGATCGTCACCTCGCCCACCGGGTTCCTGCTGGCCAAGATCGTCGGGGCGCTGGTGCTGATCTGGCTGGGCATCCGCAACTGGCGGCGGGCAACGATGGTGGTGCAAGAGGACCCGGCACCCTCGCATCACATCTATTCGCGCGCCTTCATGATCGCGACGATCAACCCCAAATCCGTCGCGGGCTACCTGGCGGCCTTTTCGCAATTCGTGCAGACGGATGTGCCGATCGCCCAGCAGATGTGGGTGATCGTGCCCACTGCGCTGACCCTGACCGCCGCCAGCTATGTCACCTATACCGCCCTTGGTGCCTTTCTGGGGCGCGCGGCGCTGTCGGCCGTCGCCAATACCACCATCCGCCGCGTTTTGGCGGGGTGTTTCATTGTTTACGGTCTGGCGCTGGCCGCCACGGCCCTTCCAGAAGGAACATTTTCATGAACGGAAGCTGCGCCTGCGGATCCATCCGCTTTACGACCTCGGGTACACCCGAGGGCGCGTCGGTCTGCCATTGCGGCCAGTGCCGCAAGATGTCGGGCTTTGCCTGGTCTTCGGCCTACCTGCCGCAGGACCGCGTCAGCATCGAAGGGCAGGTGCGCTGGGTGCATCTGTCAAACAAGGCCGAGCGCGGCGTCTGCCCGTCTTGCGGGTCTTTCCTGTTCTGGCGCGCCCATGACGAGGACACCATCAGCTTTGCCCTTGGCGCCATCGACGGGCCGACAGGGCTTAGCCTGACCAAACACATCTTTACCGCCGACAAGGGCGATTACTACGCCATCGCCGATGGCCTTCCGCAAAGGACCTGAGATGACAAAACCGGATATCACGCTGCTGGATGGCGGCATGGGGCAGGAACTGATCAAACGGTCGGGCGATGCGCCCACGCCTCTTTGGTCCACCCAGGTCATGATGGACCACCCCGGCCTCGTGGCGCAGGTCCACGCGGATTATTTCGCGGCGGGCGCGACCATCGCCACCACGAACACCTACGCCATCCTGCGCGACCGGCTGGAACGTGTCGGGTTGGAAGACCGCTTTGAACAGCTACAGCTTCTGGCCCTGCAAGAGGCGCGCGCCGCGCGCGACGAACATGGCTCGGGGCGCATTGCCGGGTCGATCGGGCCGCTGCGCGCCAGCTATCGCCCCGACATTCACCCCCCGGTGCAAGAGGCGATGCCGCTTTACGCCGAAATCGCCAGCCTTCAGGCGCCACATGTCGATCTGTTCATCATCGAAACCGTCGCCTCGCTGGACCATGCCCGCGCCGCCCTGATGGCGGTTCTGGGGCATGGCAAACCGGTCTGGCTGTCGATCACGCTGGACGATACCGACGGCACGCGCCTGCGCTCGGGCGAGGCGGTGGCCGACATTCTGCCCATCGCGGCCGAGGGCGCCGCCGCGCTTTTGGCCAACTGTTCCGCCCCCGAGGCGATGCCCGCCGCGCTGGAAATCTTTGCCACCGGGGATCTGCCTTTTGGCGCCTATGCCAATGCCTTCACAATGATCACCAGCGATTTCCTCAAGGATGCGCCCACCGTCGATGCCCTGTCGGCGCGTCAGGATCTGGGCCCGCAGGCCTATGCCGAACACGCGCTGGCCTGGATCGACATGGGGGCCACCATCGTCGGCGGCTGCTGTGAAACCGGCCCCGCCCATATCGCCGAACTTGCCCGCCGCCTGCGCGCGGCCGGTCACACCATCGTCTGACCCCTTTCAAAGGAGACGCCCCAATGACACAGGTTCCCAAACACGCCCGCGCCCTGATCATCGGCGGCGGAGTCGTCGGTGCTTCGTTGGCCTATCACCTGACCAAACTGGGCTGGACGGATGTAGTCCTGCTGGAACGCAAGCGCCTGACCTCGGGCACCACATGGCATGCGGCCGGGCTGATCGCCCAGCTGCGCGCCACGGCGAACATGACCAAGCTGGCGAAATACAGCCAGGAACTGTACGGCCAACTCGAAGAGGAAACCGGCCTTGCCACCGGCTTTCGCCGGGTGGGTTCGATCACCGTCGCGCTGACCGACGAACGCCACGAAGAGCTGCGCCGTCAGGCCGCCATGGCCCGCGCCTTTGGCGTCGAGATCACCGAGATCACCCCGGATGAAATCATCGCCAAATATCCCCACCTCAACCCCGATGGGGTCGTGGGCGGGGTCTACCTGCCCAAGGACGGGCAGGGCGATCCGGGCAATATCGCGCTGGCCCTGGCCAAGGGCGCGCGCAACCGCGGGGCGGTCGTTCTGGAAGGGGTCAAGGCCACCCGTGCCGCCAAATCCGGCGGGCGCGTCACCTCGGTCGATTATGTCACCGAGGCCGGGGATGCGGGCACCATCACCTGCGATCATGTGGTGAACTGCGCCGGGATGTGGGGCCGCGATCTGGGCGCCATGCTGGGCGCGCCGGTGCCGCTGCACGCCTGTGAACACTTCTACATCGTCTCAGAGCCGATCCCCGGCCTGCAATCTCTGCCGGTGCTGCGGGTGCCGGATGAATGCGCCTATTACAAGGAAGACGCTGGCAAGATCATGCTGGGCGCGTTCGAACCCAAGTCAAAACCCTGGGCGATGAAGGGCATCCCCGAGGATTTCGAATTCGACCAGCTGCCCGAGGACTTCGACCACTTCGAACCGATTTTGGAGGCAGCGGTCAACCGCATGCCTATGCTGGAGCAGGCGGGCATCCACACCTTCTTCAACGGGCCGGAAAGCTTCACGCCCGACAACGCCTATTACCTTGGTCAGGCGCCGCAGATGCAAAACGTCTGGGTTGCCGCCGGGTTCAACTCGATCGGGATCCAATCGGCGGGCGGCGCGGGCATGGCGCTGGCCCAATGGATGGAGGATGGTCAGAAACCCTTTGATCTGGGCGATGTCGATATCGCCCGCGCCCAACCGTTCCAAAGCAACCGCCGCTATCTGCAGGAACGCGTCAGCGAAACGCTGGGGCTGCTCTACGCCGATCACTTCCCCTATCGGCAAAAGGCCACGGCGCGCGGGGTGCGCCGCTCGCCCTTCCACGCGCTTCTGGCCGAAAAGGGTGCGGTCTTTGGCGAGCTGGCCGGGTGGGAGCGGGCAAACTGGTTCGCCGCCCCGGGCCAGGCGCGCGACTACGAATACACCTGGGGCCGCAGCAATTGGTTCGACAACCGCGCCGCCGAACATAAGGCGATCCGCGAAAACGTCGGGCTGTACGACATGTCGTCCTTTGGCAAACTGCGTGTCGAGGGCCGCGATGCCTGTGCCTTTCTCAACCACGTCTGCGGCGCGCAGGTCGATGTGGAGCCGGGCCGCATCGTCTATACCCAGTTCCTGAACTCGCGCGGCGGGATCGAGGCGGACGTGACCGTTACCCGCCTGTCGGAAACCGCCTATCTGGTCGTCACACCCGCCGCCACCCGCGTCGCGGATCAGGCCTGGCTGCAACGCCATGTCGGCGATCATGGCGTCGTCATCACCGATGTGACCGCGGGCGAAGGCGTGCTGGCGATCATGGGCCCCAAGGCGCGCGATCTGCTGATGGCGGTGTCGCCCAATGACTTCTCGAACGAGGCGAACCCCTTTGGCACGGCGCAGGACATCGAGCTTGGCCTTGGCATGGCCCGCGTGCACCGCGTGTCCTACGTGGGCGAGCTGGGCTGGGAAATCTACGCCAGCGCCGACATGGCGGCGCATGTCTTTGAAACCCTGGCCGAGGCAGGCGAGGGGATGGGGCTGAAATATTGCGGGCTGCATGCCATGGACAGTTGCCGCATCGAAAAGGCGTTCCGCCACTTTGGGCATGACATCACCTGCGAGGATCACGTGCTGGAGGCGGGGCTTGGCTTTGCGGTCAAGACCGACAAACCGGCATTCATCGGGCGCGACGCTGTTCTGGCCAAACGCGAGGCGGGGCTTGACCGCCGCATGGTCCAGTTCCTGCTGCACGACCCCGAACCGCTGCTGTACCACAACGAACCGATCCTGCGCGACGGGCAGATCGTCGGGCACCTGACCTCGGGCGGCTATGGTCACCACCTCGGCGCCGCCGTCGGGCTGGGCTATGTGCCCTGCAAGGGCGAAAGCCCCGCGCAGCTGCTGGCCTCGCGCTACGAGATCGACGTGGCGGGCACGCGGGTTCAGGCGACGGCCTCGCTCAAACCGCTGTATGATCCGACGTCGGAACGCGTCCGCGCATGACGGCCAGCAACGCGCCCTTGCCCTTGCGGGCGGGGCGCGCTTCTGACAAACCGCGCGGATGAGCACAGCCTATTCCCCACCGCAGGGCGAAATAACCGTCCTGCACGAAGACAGCGATCTGCTGATCGTCGACAAACCCGAAGGCCTCTTGTCCGTTCCGGGCAAGGGCGAAGGGCTGGAAGATTGCCTTCTGACGCGCCTCGAACGCGCCTTTCCGACGGTGCGCCTTGTGCATCGGCTGGACCGCGATACCTCGGGGGTGATGGTCTTTGCGCTGACGGCCCATGCGCAAAAGCACCTTGGCCAGCAGTTCGAAACGCGCAAGGTCAAGAAGACCTACGTAGCGCGTCTGGCCGGTGTTTTGGAGCCACAAGAGGGCGAGATCGACCTGCCGTTGATCGTCGACTGGCCGAACCGCCCGCGCCAGATGGTCTGCCACGACACCGGGAAACCGGCCCTGACCGGCTGGAAAGTGCTGAAGTCGTCAGATACGGAAACCCGCGTGCGCCTGTTTCCCCATACCGGGCGCAGCCACCAGTTGCGTGTGCATATGCTGGCGCTTGGACATCCCATCCTTGGCGATGAACTCTATGCACCGGACACCGCAAATGATTATCCGCGCATGATGCTGCACGCCGAGGAATTGCGGGTCAATCACCCCGAAAACGGGCGCGGCATGAAGTTCCGGGCAAAGCCCCCGTTCTAGAACGTTCAGGGGGCGCTGCCCCCACCGCCTTGCAGGCGGCTCCCCCGGGATATTTCCGGCACAAAGAAGCAATGGTCCGTTCCATGTTTCTTTGTGCTCCAAATATCCCGGGGGGAGGCTCGTCAGAGCCGGGGGGCTGGCCCCCCAGCGCCGGTCGATATCAGGCTGGCCAGCCTGAGACGGCCTTGACCTCGACAAAGTCGTGGATCCCCCAGCTGCCCGCCTCGCGGCCATTGCCCGAGGCTTTCATGCCACCAAAGGGCGCGCCGGCCCCGCGCGACTGGCCATTCATTTCCACCATGCCCGACCGCAGCTGACGGGCCAGCCGCATGCGGCGCGCGTCGTCGGTGCTTTGGACATAGTTGGTCAGGCCGTAGGGCGTGTCATTGGCGATCTGCACGGCCTCTTCCTCTGTCTCGAACTTGAGGATCGACAGGACCGGGCCAAAGATTTCCTCGCGGGCGATGGTCATGTCGTTGGTCACGTCGGCAAAGACCGTGGGGCGCACATAGAACCCCTTGTTCAGGCCCTCGGGGCGACCAAGGCCGCCAGCGACCAGGCGGGCGCCTTCGTCGATGCCTTTCTGGATCAGGTCCTGGATCTTGTTCCACTGGACTTCATTGACCACTGGGCCGATGTGGCGGCCTTCTTCCGAGGCGGGGCCGACGGTGATCGACTTGGCAACGGCGGCGGCCTCTTCGACGGCGGCATCATAGCGCGAGGCTTCGACGATCATCCGCGACGGGGCGTTACAGCTTTGACCGGTGTTGTTCATCATGTGCAGCACGCCGCGCTTGACCGCCTTGTCGTCGGCATCGGCAAAGACCAGGTTTGCGCCCTTGCCGCCCAGTTCCAGGTGGACGCGTTTCAGCGTATCGGCTGCCGCGATCGAGATCAGGCGCCCGGCGCGGGTCGAGCCGGTAAAGCTGACCATGTCCACGTCGGGATGCGCAGACAGCTGTGCTCCGACGCCCGCTCCGTCACCGTTAAGGAGGTTGAAGACGCCCGGCGGAATATCGGCGGCCTCCATGATCTCGGCAAAGATCACCGCATCCAGCGGCGATTCCTCGGAAGGTTTCAGAACCATCGTGTTGCCCGCCACCAGCGCCGCGCCAACCTTGAGCGTGATCTGGTTCATCGGCCAGTTCCAGGGCGTGATCAGCGCGCAGACACCGACCGCCTCGTGGATGATGCGGGTGCCGCTGTCCTGATCGCTCAGCGGTGCCTCCCAGGGGAATTCCTTGGCGGCGGTGATGAAGTTCTTGAGGTGATAGAGGCCTGCGCCGACCTGGCTGGCGCGTGACATTTCGATCGGGGCGCCCATTTCGACGCTCATCGCCTGGGCCAGATCCTCGGCGCGGGCCTTGTAGGCCTGATAGACGCGTTCAAGCGCTTCGATGCGCTGGGCGGGGGGCGTGGCGATCCAGCCGGGCAGGGCGGCCTTGGCGGCGGCCACGGCGGCATTGGTGTCGGCTTCGCCGCCCAGGGAAATCACCGCGCAGGGTTCTTCCGTGGACGGGTCGATCACATTGTGATCCTTGCCCGCAATCGGGTTGACCCAAGCGCCATTAATGTAGAACTGCTTATTCTCGATCATGTTTGCCTCCTGCTGGCTGGCTAAGTCCGACCGATTGGTCGGTCTTTTGCGGCACTCTGTCACTGTGCCGCGAGAGTCGCAAGGCAGGGCTTTACATCGTCGATTTGGAATATATCTAGGTCGCATGAATTTACCGAGCGACACACACAGGAAGGACGTTTCCATGGCTCTGCGCATCAACCAAGAAATCCCCAATCTTACCGTTCCCACCGACATGGGTGACATCACGCTGCACGACTGGATCGGCGACAGCTGGGCGATCCTTTTTTCGCACCCCAAGGATTTCACCCCGGTCTGCACCACCGAATTCGGCGCCGTGGCGCAGCTGGCCGATGAATGGGCCAAGCGCAACACCAAGGTCATGGGCATTTCCGTCGATGGTGTCGAAGAGCACAAGCAGTGGAAGGCCGACATCGAAAAGACCGCCGGCGCGCCCGCAGGGTTCCCGATCGTCGCCGACGAGGACCTGACCGTCGCCAAGGCGCTGGACATGCTGCCCGCCGATGCCTACCTGCCCGACGGCCGCACCCCGGCTGACAGCGCCACGGTGCGTTCCGTCTTTATCATCGCGCCGAACAAGAAGGTGCAGTTGATGATGACCTATCCGATGTCCGTGGGCCGCAACTTTGCCGAGGTGCTGCGCGCGCTGGATGGCCTGCAGCGCACCTATGAACAGCCGCTGGCCACCCCGGCGAACTGGGAAGTGGGCCAGGACGTGATCGTTGGCCTGGGTCTGGACGACGCCGCCGCCAAGGCCAAGTACGGTGAGCTGGACATCAAGCTGCCTTACCTGCGGTACGCCAAGAACCCGGCCTGAGCCAACGGCCCGGACGATTGACGAAGCCCCCGGTCCTATCAGGCCGGGGGCTTTTCCTTGGGTGCGCAAAAGTTGACAGACCGTTCCCCAAGGTCTTTCATTCCTGGGTGTGATTGTTGCACGAATTTCAACCGGGGGTTTTCATGACACATATTCCAGACACTACGACTAAAGCCGTTTTCCAACCCGTTGCGGCGGGGGCCTATCCACATTTGTACTATGGAGCAGGCGAGGGCAGTCTTGTCATTGCTTCCCTGAATGCTGGCAACTCGGGTGCCCTTTATGTCGGGGGCGGCGGCATCAACTCGGGGTTCCAGCGGGCTTTGTCCGGGCAGGATACATCGGCCTATCAGACCGACCACCAGGCTTTGGCAAAATCCACCCCTGTGGGTCAGACGGCCACCCAGACCTATTCGTCCGCTGATCCCTGCGCCAGTATGACGATCTGCAACAAACCTGTGGCTTTGGCCCTGGCCGCGGTCGCGGCCGGTCGCACGGACTATACCGGCGTGGCCTTTCTGGATGCCTTCGGCGATGCGCTGTGTCCCAAGGGGAACCCGAACAACCGCGCCATGGCCTATGTCGCGCCGCCATTGGGCAGCGCGTACACGGATGACGCAAGTTTTCTGTCCGATGTCAGCCTAGTCGGCACCCATGCGATCGAGGCGCTGCATGCCCACAACCAATGGGCCGAGGCACAGAATGCCCCGGTGATCGAGGGGCTGAGGATGTGCATGTACAGTTCGGTGATCTATGGCAGGGAAGGGGTGTCGCAGGACAGCATTGCCCTTGCGATCTTTGCCGGCATCCAGACAGGTCTAATCCAGACCGGGTGCAAGCTGGCCGAATTGCAAATGCCGGTGGGAAGCGAAGCGAACAACCCCTATTTCGCGGCGGTCCAGAACAAGCTGGCCAGCTGAACTTGGCAGTTGCCCCGGGTGCAATCCGGATTTAAGCCAAGGGTCGGACCAGGAGATTTCCCCATGACCGACTTTTTCCAGCTTGGCCAGGAACGCATCGCGCCCGGGCAGCGCAAGACGGTGGACCTGCCGGTGTCGGTCATGTCCGACCACACGCCGGTGACCATGTCGGCGCATGTGGTGCACGGCAAGAAACCCGGCCCTGTCATGTTCGTGTCCGCCGCCATCCACGGCGACGAGGTGATCGGGGTGGAAATCGTGCGCCGCCTGTTGCGCACCGCGCCGATGAACCGGCTGGCGGGCACGCTGATCGCGGTGCCCATCGTCAATGCCTTTGGGTTTCTCAACCAGTCGCGGTACCTGCCGGACAGGCGCGATCTGAACCGGGTGTTTCCGGGCCATGCCTATGGCTCGCTTGCGGCGCGGCTGGCGGATTTGTTCATGACCGAAATCGTGTCGCGCAGTGATGTGGGGATCGACCTGCATTCAGCGGCCGTGGGCCGCGAGAACCTGCCGCAGATCCGCCTGACCCCAAAGAACGATCGTCTGAAGAAACTGGGCACGGCCTTTGCCGCCCCGGTGACACTGATGTCCAAGACAAGGGATGGCTCGCTGCGGCTCGAGGCGGAAAAGGCCGGGGTCGACGTGCTGCTGTACGAGGCCGGCGAGGGGCTGCGCTTTGACGAATTCGCCGCCCGCGCCGGTGTCGCCGGTATCCTGCGCGTCATGGCGACACTGGGCATGATCACCATGCGCGGCGTGCCCAAACCGCGCGCGCACGGGGTGCTGTGCAGCGGCTCAAGCTGGGTGCGCGCGCCTTCGGGCGGGCTGTTGCGCACGCTCAAGGCCAGCGGCGACTGGGTCGAGCCGGGTTCGGTGCTGGGCGTCGTGTCCGACCCCTTTGGCCAGCGCGAGGCCGAGGTGCTGGCCGAAAAGCGCGGCATCATCGTGGGCCGGATCAACCTGCCCGTGGTGAACGAGGGCGACGCCCTGTTCCACATCGCCGAGCCAGAACAGCCCAAGGCCGCCGAGGCCGCCGCCGGCGATTTCGACGCCCATCCCGAAGCGGCGCCACTGTTCGACGAAGACGAAATCATCTGACGGCAGGGGCGGGCTGAAACCCCGCCCTGAGGCATCTTTGCGCAGGCTTCGCGGTTGCGCGCAGGCGCGTGGGCGGGCACTGTCGCGCCGCTGCACATCAGGAGACACCCATGCCCTTTACCCTTGCCACCTGGAACATCAACTCGGTCCGACTGCGCGCGCCTTTGGTCGAAAAGCTTTTGCGCGAAGAGGGGCCGGATGTTCTGTGTTTGCAGGAATGCAAAAGCCCGGTGGACAAGATCCCGCTGGAGGGGTTTCAGGCGCTGGGCTACACCCACATGGTAGCGCGCGGGCAAAAGGGCTACAACGGCGTTGCGATCCTGTCGAAACTGCCGATCCGCGACGTCGGAGACAAGGATTTCGCGGCATTGGGCCACGCCCGGCACGTCGCGGGGCAATTGGAAAACGGCGTGATCATCCACAACTTTTACGTCCCCGCTGGCGGCGACAAACCCGACCGTGCGGTGAACGAAAAGTTCGGCCAGAAACTGGACTACCTGAGCGAGATGCGCGACTGGTTCTACGCCGGTCGTCCGGAAAAATCCATCCTTGTCGGGGACTTGAACATCGCGCCACTGGACGATGACGTCTGGGATCACAAGAAAATGCTCAAGGTCGTCAGCCATACCCCGATCGAGGTCGAGGCGCTGGGCGCGGCGCAGGACGCGGGCGGATTCGTCGACGTGACGCGCCGCGATGTGCCCGAGGGCAAGCTGTATTCGTGGTGGTCCTACCGCGCGCGCGACTGGGACGAGGCGGACAAGGGCCGGCGGCTGGATCACGTCTGGGCGACGCCGGATATTTCCAACGCGGCGCACTCGAGCCGGGTGCTGCGGGCGGCGCGCGGCTGGGAACAACCCAGCGATCACGCCCCGGTTTTCGCGACGTTCGACCTGTAATCCGGTACAAAATGGGCGGGGATTGGGTACATATTCCAAATCCCAGCGCCGCCCACCCGGAATTTTGCCGTTTGGTACAAAATTCCGCGCGTTTGGTATGGATTGATAAACCGGAATACGATTGCGGGACGGCGCCGCGAATGAAAGGCTGAAACCTGACGGACAGGAGGCACATGTGGCGCGCAAACCCATCGATCCGAACGACCCGCTGACGGACCTCGACGAGGCGGCGGCGAAGGAAGCGTATCGCCGGGCGGCCCGTGGCCGCAATGGTCAACCTGACATGGCTCGCTCTGGACTACCTGCCTGTGTCCGACCTGGCTCCGTTGTCTCAAATGCATCAGTTGATTGATCTGCATATCGAAGACACTGCGGCGGAGGATTTGCGCCCCTTGATCAGGTTGCCCCGATTGGTCGACAGCCCAATAGAAGCCATGCAGGCTTGACTTTCAAGAATTGCGCCGCCTGCTAGGTTGACCCTGAACTCGCCCGGATTTTAGAGATTGAGGACGCCGCAGAGCGGGCGCGGACGTTGTTTGCCTATCTTGAAGACTGGAAGCCGCCAGCGGAGGTTCCTTCTGTACCGGAAATCCCTGCCCGAACCGAGCGAACACCGGCACAGGTGGCGGCGTCTTTTGTAGCCGCATCGAAGATTTCGACCAGGGAAATCAAGGCGGTCCTTCGAGACAGCTATCCTGATCTGACGGAGCGGTCAGGCCATTTGCGGGACTTGATCCAGCAGGAACTTTCGATGCATGCAATGATTGCCTGCCCCAACCAAGGGCCGGCACGCGATGAATATATTCGCAAGCGTGAGTTTCTGAGAACCTTGTCAGCTGGCATATTGTCCCTTTCCGAGGATATTCCAGCGCTGTCCGAGGTCGAGATTTCCGACGGTGACACCAAGCGCCTGAAGACCCGGTTGATCGAGGTCGCGCGATTGGTGGATGACTCGGTGGCCTATCTGGACGGTGATACGGGAACCTACGGAGGTCTCTACAAGATCGGGTTGATCGCAGGCGTCGGTGGTTTGCTGTCCTTGTTCGGAATGCCTTTGGCGACCGGCTCGGCCATTGCGGGCGGGGTCCTTGGCGCGCAGACAGTCAGAGTGCATTTGTCGCGAGACACGTGACAACCCGCATGCCGAAGGGAAGGCACCATGGCCGAGCCCTTGCATCCCGGCCCCCGCTGCGCCATCTAACGCGCTAGGAAACCGCAAAGGCGGAGGCGGAAATGTTGGAATTGGGTATGGGGCAGGCTCCTGCGGGGGATCTGGTCAAGGATATCACCGAGGCGGAGTTCATGGCCGAGGTCGTCGAGGCCTCGCAGAGTGTGCCGATCATCGTCGATTTCTGGGCGCCGTGGTGCGGGCCGTGCAAGACGCTGGGCCCGGCGCTGGAGGCCGCCGTCAAGGAGGCGCGCGGAGCAGTGCGCATGGTCAAGGTCAACGTCGACGAGGCGCAGAATATTGCTGGCCAGTTGCGCATCCAGTCGATCCCGACGGTCTATGCCTTTTGGCAGGGCCAACCGGTCGACGGTTTCCAGGGCGCGCTGCCGGGGTCCGAGCTGAAGGCCTTTATCGGGCGGGTCGTGGCGGCGGCGGGCGGCGATGCCAGCGGCGGTCTGGACGAGGCGATCGAAGCGGCCGAGGAAATGCTGGAGCAGGGCGCCGCGGTGGACGCGGCGCAGACCTTTGCGGCGATCCTGGGCGAAGACCCCAACAATGCCCGCGCCTATGCCGGAATGGTGCAGGCGCATATCGCGATGGACGATCTGGAGCAGGCCGAGGCGATCCTGAACGGTGCCCCGGCCGAGATTTCCAGGGCGCCCGAACTGGAAGCGGCCCATGCCAAGCTGGAGCTGGCCAAGCAGGCCGGCAACGCGGGCCCCATCACCGAATTGCAGGCGCAGGTCGATGCCGACCCCGGCAACCATCAGGCGCGGTTCGATCTGGCGCAGGCGCTCTATGCCTCGGGCGATGCCGAGGGCGCGGTGACGCAGCTTCTGGAGCTGTTCCGCAAGGATCGCGAATGGAACGATGGCGCGGCCAAGGCGCAGCTGTTCACGATCTTCGAGGCGCTCAAGCCGAATGATCCGGTGGTGCTGAATGGCCGTCGCAAGCTGAGCTCGATGATATTTGCCTGAGGCGCCGGGCGGGCTAGATCATCGGCCATGACAAAACTGACTGATCTGCCGGGTGTGATCCCGATCTTTCCACTGCCGGGGGCGCTGCTTTTGCCGCGTGCCCGGCTGCCGCTGCATATCTTTGAGCCGCGCTATCTGGCGATGCTGGATGATTGCCTGAAAACCGACACGCGGCTGATCGGGATGATCCAGCCGAACGAGGCGCCGGGGCGCACGGGGACGGGGTTGCACCTGATCGGCTGTGCAGGGCGTGTGTCGCAGTTTTCGGAAACCGAGGACGGGCGGTACATGGTCACACTGACCGGGGTGTCGCGGTTCCGGGTGCTGCGCGAGGTCGAGGGGTTCACGCCCTACCGCCGCTGCGATGTCAGCTGGGACGGGTTCGAGGCGGACAAGGACGCCGCCGAACGGGACGACGCCTTTGACCGCAGGGGCTTCATGCGGCTGCTCGAACGCTATTTCAAGGCGCGCGATCTGTCGGCAGACTGGGAAACCCTGCAAGAGGCCGAGGACGAGCTGCTGGTCAATTCGCTGTCGATGCTGCTGGACTTTTCGCCCGAGGACAAGCAGGCCCTGCTTGAGGCGCCATCGCTGGCGACGCGGCGCGAAACGCTGGTGACGCTGATCGAATATGCCCTGCGGGGCGGAGAAGAGGATTTGATCCAATGACCGAAAAGGCCTTTGATCGACGCATGTTGGAGGCGCTTGTCTGCCCGGTGACCCAGGGCGGTCTGGACTATGACGCCGAGCGGCAGGAACTGGTCAGCCGCAACGCGCGGCTGGCCTTTCCGATCCGCGACGGCATTCCCGTCATGCTGATCGACGAAGCGCGGAGCCTCGACGCCTAAAGGCGCTGCAACGCACGGGCAAAGACCGACGCCTCGACATTGCCGCCGCTGATCGTCGCGATCACCGTGTCGCCCTGCAATGCGTCGCCATGGAACAGCGCGGCGGCAAGGGCGACCGCGCCGCCCGGTTCGGCCACCACCTTGAGATGACGAAAGGCCAGCGCCATGGCGTGCAGCACCTCGTCATCGCTGACCACCAGACCGGGGCCGCACAGGCGCGCGTTGATCGGAAAGGTCAGATCGCCCGGTTTCGGCGTCAGGATCGCATCACACAGCCCCCCGGCCTCTTGGTCATTGGCAAGCTGCTTGCCCGCGCGCAGCGACCGGGCGGTATCGTCAAAGCCTTCGGGTTCGGCGGGGCGCACGCGCATGTCCGGCGCACGGGCCTGAAGCGCCAGCGCGATCCCGGCGGTCAGCCCGCCACCCCCGCAGCAGACCAGAACATCGCCCTGCGTGACGTTCAGTTCGGCGGCCTGCTCGGCGATTTCCAGACCGCAGGTGCCCTGTCCGGCGATGACCTCGGGGTCGTCATAGGGTTTGATCAGCGTCAGGCCACGGCCGCGCGCCAGGCGGTCTCCGATTTCCTCGCGCGCCTCGCGGCCGCGTTCGTACAGAACCACCTCCGCGCCAAGGGCGCGGGTGCCGTCGATTTTCAGGGCGGGCGCGTCCGAGGGCATGATGATCACGGCAGGCGCGCCATGGGCGCGGGCGGCCATGGCCACGCCCTGCGCATGGTTGCCCGAGGAATAGGCGATCACGCCCTTTTTGCGCGCCTCGGGGGACATTGCGGACAGCGCCGACCAGCCGCCGCGAAACTTGAAACTGCCGGTGTGTTGCAGGCATTCGGGTTTGACCAGCAGGCGGCGCCCGGCGATCTGATCCAGGGCGGGCGCGCCCAGCAGGGGCGTGCGGCGCGCGTGGCTCTTCAGGCGTTTGGCGGCGGCTTCGATCCGGGCGATGTCCATGGCGGGTCCTTTCGTGCGTCGGGGCAAAGAGGGCGTCACTTTGGCGGGCTTGTCAACGGCTGGTGGCGGGGCCATGCTGCCGCCATGATCGAACGGCAGGCCAAGCGTGACGGCCAGGTCAGCACCGCCTGGTTTTCCCCCTGCGAGCGCTATCGCTATGGGCTGAGACGGACGTGGGACACGGATTTGCCCGCCGTGCTGTTCATCATGCTCAACCCCTCGACCGCGGACGAAATGCGCAACGATCCGACCATCGAACGCTGCCAGCGGC
The DNA here is from genome assembly GCF_029958925.1 of Tropicibacter oceani. Taxonomy (NCBI): domain Bacteria; kingdom Pseudomonadati; phylum Pseudomonadota; class Alphaproteobacteria; order Rhodobacterales; family Roseobacteraceae; genus Pacificoceanicola; species Pacificoceanicola oceani. Next base: position 37,025 of record NZ_CP124616.1, on the reverse strand, counting down.
GCGCTCGTGCCATGGGCTGCGGCAGTCTTTGGATTGCCAACCTTTTCGCCTTTCGTGCCACGCGGCCGCAGGACCTGCGCCGCGCCGCCGATCCCGAGGGGCCGGAAAACGTCGCGTTCCTGCGGGATTGGTCCGGCGCCGCGGACTTGACGATTGCGGGTTGGGGGGGTGCATGGGGGGCTTTCAGGTCAGGCGGCACGGGTTGCCCCCGACCTGCCCGGAGACGTCCGGCACTTGGGATTGACCAAGGATGGCCATCCGCGGCACCCGCTGTATGTGCCCTATGCGATCCGCCCCGAACCATGGCCGAAGGAGGCCCGCTATGCAAAGCTCTGACCACGAGCGCACCGAACAGATGCACCGGGACCTCAATCGCCTTGCGAATGAGCTGGCGCGGCTGAACAATCACCGGTTCATCAAGGTGCAGAATTCGCATGTGCGGATGGTCACGTTCCAGTTCGTGCGCGGCCTGGCCTTTGGTCTGGGGACGGTCATCGGGGCCTCGGCGCTTGTGTCGGTCATCGTCGTCATGCTGAGCCAGATCGAATTCGTTCCCATCCTGGGCGATCTTGCGGTCCAGATCATCGAGGAAATCCAACCCGAAGCGCGCGAAACAGACCGTTAACCGCTTTGCGGGAATTTCGTTGATCCGTCAGGACCCATCGGGGATACTGGGCAAGGTGGAGTGCGAGGGTTGCGACCATGTTTTTTCTTGCGGGCTTGATGGGGATGATGGTGCTGGGCTCTTTTGCCTTTGTCAGCACCCCTTTTGTCGAAGAAGACGAGGCCGTTGAAGACGACCTTCAGGATGCCACCACCGGCGAGGCCGAGGAAGACCCCGATGCCGAGGTCGGCGAAGGCACCGGAATAATGGATTTTGCCGCCGCCAGCGAAGAGGCCGCCGCCAACCAGGAGGCGGCTGCCCCGGTTCATCAGACCATGACCTCGGACATTGGCATGTCGCCGCAGGGCGAAGCTTATGATATCGAACAGGATGTGGCCGGCGGGGCGATGCAGTCGTTGTTCGGCCAGATGGGCCTGATCAACATGCCCGGTCTGATCGAAGAGGGCAGCGACGGCGACGACAGCATGACCGGCACCGACGCGACCGACCTTTTGGGCGGCGGTGACGGCAATGACCTGATCGACAGCGGCGCCTCGGACGATGAATTGCAGGGCGGCGACGGCGAGGACACCTTGCTGGGCGGTTCCGAAAACGATTCCCTGCACGGCGGGGCCGGGGCCGATGTCATGTTCGGCGGCGACGGGCAGGACGAGATGTTCGGCCACGATGGCGACGATCAGATGTCGGGCGATGCCGGCGATGACGAGCTGTGGGGCGGTCTGGGCGATGACCGGATGGATGGCGGTGACGGCGCGGATGCGCTGCTGGGCCGCGAAGGCGCCGACACGCTGGATGGCGGTCTGGGCGAAGACACGCTTTTCGGTGGATGGGACAATGACCTGTTGATCGGCGTGGAACGGGATGCCGACGGCCTGGACGTCGATGATGCCGATTACCTGAACGGCGGCGACGGGGACGATACCATTGCCATCGGCACAGGCGATATCGTGACGGGCGGCGAGGGCGCGGATGTGCTGGTGCTTGGTGACTGGATCGCCGACAAGGCCGCGCAACTGATGGATTTCGATGCATCCGAAGACCAGATCGTGGTTGTCTATGACGACAGCAACGAGGAAGACGATCCCGAGCTGGAACTGCGCGTCAGCGCGGATGACCCGGAGCTTTCGGAGATCGTCGTGAACGGCGTCGTTCTGGGCACGCTTGCCACGGTTGGCGCCCCTTCCGTCGATGCAATCGTCCTGGTCGGGGAAAGCGCGGCGGGGGCCCTGTCCTTCGGATAAGGGCGCCGATCCTGCGGGGCGGTGCTTTAGTGGCCCTTTTGCCGGGTTTCCCTGCCTTTTTTGACTTTCCAACCCGAGATGAATCGCTTATCAGCGCGCATCCGTCTGCATGACGGTGTTCTCCACGGGCCTTGCTGGACGACATCCCGGCTCGAGCCATAACCCTTAATCCGAAAGGAGATCCCGATGTCGATCACGCCCGAAGAAAAGAACCGCCTGATGAAGGAATTCGCAACCAAGGAAGGCGACACCGGTTCGCCCGAAGTCCAGGTTGCCATTCTGACCTCGCGCATTTCCACCCTGACCGAGCACTTCAAGACCCACAAGAAGGACAACCACTCGCGTCGTGGCCTTCTCAAGCTGGTTGCTCAGCGCCGCAAGCTGCTGGACTACACCAAGGCTCGTGATGAAGCACGGTACCAGGACCTGATCAAGCGTCTCGGCATCCGCCGCTAAGGACGGGCGGGGCTGTCCCCGCCGAACCCAAGATTGCTGGCGCCCGCTTCGAAAGAAGCGGGCGTTTTGCTTGCCGAGACGGTGAATGGCATTTTCGCCGAAAGTCTTGTTTCCCGTTCCAGCCTGTCAGATGAAAATTCGGATGGGACCGCGGCAGAAACCGACGAAGTGCCCCCTTCAAGCAGGTGAAAGCCGGGCAGGCGTCCCTTTTGCACATAGCGTTTGCGCCCGATCTCGGCCTTGACCCAAACGGCCGGGCGCCGGACGACCCGGGCCATCGGTAGGCAACAGCCAGCCACGCGGCGCGCCAAGGGGCAGTTTTACGGTCCCTCCAGCCACCCCGCACGCAATCGTAGCTTTCCAAAGCATGGAAAAACCTGTAAGGCGCGAACATCTGAGACGTGACGCAATGGCCTCGGCGCATGGAATGATGAAGAGGTCGGCGGCAATGGGGCCGCCATTCAAACGGGAGACCCGGAGGGCCGGGAGCGCTCCCATACAGGATAGATGAATGTTTAAAGAAACGAAGAAGTCGATGCAGTGGGGCGAAGAGACGCTCACACTGGAAACGGGCAAGATTGCCCGTCAGGCCGATGGCACCGTGATCGCCACTCTGGGCGAGACCTCGGTCATGGCGAACGTGACGTTCGCAAAGGAACCGCGCGAAGGGCAGGATTTCTTTCCGCTGACGGTCCACTACCAGGAAAAATACTATGCCGCCGGTAAAGTGCCGGGCGGTTTCTTCAAGCGCGAAGCGCGCCCGACCGAAAAAGAGACGCTGACCGCGCGTCTGATCGACCGTCCGATCCGCCCGCTGTTCGTCCCCGGCTTCAAGAACGAAGTGCTGGTGATGTGCACCGTGCTGTCGCACGATCTGGTCAACGATCCCGACATCGTCGCAATGATCGCCGCGTCCGCCGCGCTGACCATTTCCGGCGCGCCGTTCCGTGGCCCGATCGCCGGTGCCCGCGTTGGTTTCGAAGATGGCGAATACGTCCTGAACCCGACCGTGGATGACATGCAGAACCTGCGTGACAACCCCGAGCAGCGGCTTGACCTGGTCGTCGCCGGCACCAAAGACGCCGTGATGATGGTCGAATCCGAAGCCTACGAGCTGACCGAAGAGGAAATGCTGGGCGCCGTGATGTTCGCGCACGAGCAGATCCAGCCGGTCATCGACCTGATCATCGATCTGGCTGAAGATTGCGCCAAAGAGCCGTTTGATTTCCAGGCGCCGGACTATTCGGACCTGTACCAAGCAGCCAAGGCCGCTGGCGAAGAGGCCATGCGCGCCGCTTATGCCATCACCGACAAGCAGCAGCGCGTTGCCGCTGTGGCTGCCGCCAAGGACACCATCAAGGCCGCCCTTTCCGAAGAGCAGCTGGCAGATCCCAACCTTGGCTCGGCCCTGAAAAAGCTGGAATCGGTTGTTCTGCGCGGTGACGTGGTCAAGAACAAGCGCCGCATCGACGGCCGCGCGCTGGACCAGATCCGCCCCATCGTGTCGGAAACCGGCCTGCTGCCGCGGACCCACGGTTCGGCCCTGTTCACCCGCGGTGAAACCCAGGCGCTGGTCGTGACCACGCTGGGCACCGGCGATGACGAACAGTTCATCGACGCGCTGCATGGCAACTTCAAGTCCAACTTCATGCTGCACTACAACTTCCCGCCCTATTCGGTTGGCGAAGTTGGCCGCGTGTCCGGCCCGGGTCGCCGTGAAATCGGTCACGGCAAACTGGCATGGCGCGCCCTTCAGGCCGTTCTGCCCGCCGCGACGGACTTCCCCTACACCCTGCGTCTGGTGTCCGAGATCACCGAGTCCAACGGCTCGTCCTCGATGGCATCGGTCTGCGGTGGATCGCTGTCCATGATGGACGCGGGCGTTCCGCTGAAGGCGCCGGTTGCCGGTGTGGCCATGGGTCTGGTGCTGGAAGACGATGGCGATTACGCCATCCTGTCCGACATCCTGGGTGACGAAGATCACCTTGGCGACATGGACTTCAAGGTGGCTGGCACCGAAAAGGGCATCACCTCGCTGCAGATGGACATCAAGGTGGCCGGCATCACGTCCGACATCATGAAAACCGCCCTGGCCCAGGCCAAGGAAGGCCGCCTGCACATCCTGTCCGAGATGAACAAGGCGCTGTCGTCGGCGGGTGAATTCAGCGTTCACGCACCGCGCATCGAAACCATGCAGATCCCGACCGACAAGATCCGTGAAGTGATCGGTTCGGGCGGCAAGGTGATCCGCGAGATCGTCGAAGTGTCGGGCGCCAAGGTCGACATCAACGACGAAGGCATCATCAAGATCGCATCGCCCAACGGCGAGGCCATCAAGAAAGCCTACGACATGATCTATTCGATCGTGGCCGAGCCGGAAGAAGGCAAGGTTTACGACGGCAAGGTCGTGAAGATCGTCGATTTCGGCGCCTTCGTGAACTTTTTCGGCAAGCGCGACGGCCTTGTGCATGTCAGCCAGATCGAAAATCGCCGCCTGAACCACCCGTCCGACGTTCTGAAAGAAGGCCAGGACGTGAAGGTCAAGCTGCTGGGCTTTGACGATCGCGGCAAGGTGCGCCTGTCGATGAAATGCGTCGATCAGGAAACCGGCGAAGAGATCGTCGCCGAAAAGAAAGCCAAGGAAGACGACGCAGAATAATCTGTCGTCCCTCCCGGTATCGAAAGGGCGCCTCGCGGGGCGCCCTTTTTTTGTGGGCGTTTGCGTTTCCGCACTGGGAAATTCAGACTTCCTTTACCCCTCACAGGGCAAGGTCAACCTGTCAAAAGGCACGTACTGGTACTGGACTCTGCGTCAACTCACGGGATGCGTCCAAGGGCTCTGGCGGGGATGCCAGAGCCCATTTTCCCAAATCCCATTTTGATTGCCCTTGCGCCGCCGTGCGGCTAGGCCATGACCCCATGCTTGTTTTGGAAAACATCCTGTCGGACCGCGGGTCGCGCTACGCCGTTTCGGGCGGCGCCTGCACCTCTGCCGAGGCCGCGCAAGGCTTTCTCAAGGACCTGAAGCGGCGCAAGAAATTCGCCAAGGCCACGCACAACACCTGGGCTTGCCTGACGGACGATGCGCCGCTCAAGAACGACGATGGCGAAAGCGGCGCAGGCATGGTGATCCTGCGGATGCTCGAACGCGAGGACATCCGCAACCACATCATCGTGGTCACCCGCTGGTACGGCGGAAAACACCTGGGCGGCGACCGCTTTCGCCACGTTCAGGAAGCCGTCAGGATCTATCTCGACGCTCTGATGGATTGACCGCTCGGGGTTTCTTTGTGCCCAAAATATCCCGGAGCGCGAGGCAGAGCCTCGCAAATGCCCGGCCGCCACAAACGATCGGCCCAAGGCAAAAAAAGACCCGGGACAAGCCCGGGCCAGGTCCAACAGGGAGGTGCATGTGATGACCCGCACATGCAACGGGTAACGCTTGTCTTATCCCCGATCTAAAGGCCGGTCCGCAATGCGACTTTGATCTGGGTCAAGAAAACCTGCGGCGGGGCTGCATCTTTTGCGATGCGTTGTTTCAAAACCTCAGGACACCAGTCGATAGCCACCGGATTCGGTGACCAGCAGCGTGGCATTCGACGGATTGGGCTCGATCTTCTGGCGCAGGCGATAGATGTGGGTTTCCAGCGTATGGGTGGTGACCCCGGCGTTGTAGCCCCAGACTTCGTGCAGCAGCGTGTCACGCGGCACCACGCCTTCGGTCGCGCGGTACAGGAACTTGAGGATGTTGGTCTCTTTCTCGGTCAGGCGGATCTTCTTGTCGTCCTCGGTCACCAGCATCTTCATCGCCGGTTTGAAGGTATAGGGCCCGACGGTGAACACTGCGTCCTCGGATTGTTCGTGCTGGCGCAGCTGGGCGCGGATGCGGGCCAGAAGCACCGGGAACTTGAAGGGTTTGGTGACATAGTCATTGGCCCCGGCATCCAGGCCCAGAATGGTGTCGGCGTCGCTGTCGTGCCCGGTCAGCATGATGATCGGTGCCTTGACCCCCTGTTTGCGCATCAGGCGGCACAACTCGCGCCCGTCGGTGTCGGGCAGGCCGACATCGAGGATGATCAGATCATAGTTCTGTTCCTTGGCACGGGTCATGGCGCCGCTGCCATTCTCGGCTTCGAAGACTTCGAAATCCTCGGTCATGATCAATTGTTCGGCCAGGGCCTCGCGCAGATCGTCGTCGTCGTCCACCAGAAGAATGTTCTTCAGCTGTGCCATGTCATCTGTCCTTGTCTTGCCTTTCCGATCAGATGTGGACATTTTGCCAGTCCGGCAAGGATTGCTGCAGTGGTTTCACGTCCTCGTGTCCGATGCAGGCAAATGTTACAGAAAAACCGGCCCATTGTTACATCAAGGAACCCTCATGCGCTTTGCCCCGGATACCTATGAAACCCTGTCCCGGGCCCGTGCGGATCTGCGCATGGGGGTTCCGGTGGTGCTGATCGGGGCCGAGGGCGCGGCCCTGGTCGCCCCGGCCGAGACCCTGGGCGCGGCGCGGCTGGCGTCGATGCAGGCACTTGGGCCGGTCGATCTGGTGCTGACGGGGCGGCGTGCTGAAACGCTCAAGGCGCGGGCCTATGATGGCGATGTGGCGCGGGTTGTTCTGCCCGATGGGGCAGCGTTGGACTGGGTGCGTGATCTGGCCGACCCGGCGGACGATCTGAACGCCCCGATGAAGGGGCCGTTCGCGACGCGCCGCGATGGCAGCGCGGCGCTGCACCGACTGGCGGTGTCGCTGTGCAAATCCGCGCGGCTGTTGCCGGCGGCTCTGGTGGTCCCGGTCGCGGCGGGGTTTGCGGCCGAAAACGGGTTGGTGGCGCTGAGGGCCGATGCGGTCGCGCCCGCCCTGACGGCCTTGCCGGCGCTGGATCACGTCGTGTCGGCCAAGGTGCCGTTGCGCGCGGCCCAGAACGCGCGGCTGCATATTTTCCGCCCCGAGGACGGCAGCGACGAACATTACGCCATCGAGGTGGGCCGCCCGGATCGGGACAAACCGGTGCTGGCGCGGCTGCATTCGGCCTGTTTCACCGGCGATCTTCTGGGGTCGTTGAAATGCGATTGCGGGCCGCAGTTGAACGCGGCGCTGGCCCAGATGGGGGCCGAGGGCGCGGGGGTGCTGCTGTACCTGAACCAGGAGGGGCGCGGGATTGGCCTTGCCAACAAGATGCGGGCCTATTCGCTGCAGGATCAGGGGTTTGATACGGTCGAGGCGAACCACCGGCTGGGGTTCGAGGATGACGAGCGGGATTTCCGGCTGGGCGCGCAGATCCTGTCGAAGATGGGGTTTGGCGCGGTGCGGCTGTTGACCAACAACCCGGCCAAGGTGGCGATGATGGAGCATTGCGGCATCACCGTCGCCGAAAGGGTGCCGTTGCAGGTGGGCAAGACCCCGCAGAACGCGGCCTATCTGGCGACCAAGGCGAAAAAATCAGGGCACCTGTTGTGATGGTCACGACTTGCGCCTGCCCAAGGCCATCATAGGGTAAGGGCAAAGGAGTCGTCCCATGCGCTATTCCCTGCTTGATTTGTCCCCGGTTCCCGAAGGCTCGGACGCGGCCGATGCGCTGCGCAACACCGGCGATCTGGCCCGCCATGCCGAAGGCTGGGGCTATCACCGCTACTGGATGGCCGAACATCACAACATGCCCGGCATCGCCAGCGCGGCGACAGCGGTTCTGGTGGGGCATGTGGCAGGGCTGACGCGCAGAATGCGCGTGGGCGCGGGGGGCATCATGCTGCCCAACCATGCGCCGCTGGCAGTGGCCGAGGCCTTTGGCACCCTTGCGACGCTGTATCCGGATCGGATTGATCTGGGGCTGGGGCGCGCGCCCGGCGGTGACGGGGCGGTGATGCAGGCCCTTGGCGTGCAGATGGCGCGGGCCGAGCGGTTTCACGAAGAGGTGGCCGAGTTGCGCGCGCTGATGGGGCCGCCCGATCCGGCGCGCCCGGTGCGGGCGCTGCCGGGCGAAGGCACCGGGGTGCCGCTGTGGATATTGGGGTCATCCCTGCACGGCGCGCAGGTGGCGGCGATGCTGGGGCTGCCCTATGCCTTTGCCTCGCACTTCGCACCCGCGATGCTGGAGCAGGCGTTCGAGGTGTATCGGCGCTATTTTCGCCCCTCTGAAAGCCTGTCGCAGCCGCATGCGATGATGGCGATCAATGTCTTTGCCGCCGAGACCGAGGCCGAGGCGCGCCGCCTGCGCACCACCATGCAACTGGGGTTCTATCGGCTGAGAAGGGGAAATCCCGGCAAGTTGCCCGCACCGGTGGATGATCTGGATGCCCATGTGCCCCCCGCCGCGCAAGTCGCGGTGAACGAGGCGCTGCGGGTCACGGCAGTGGGCGACCCCGCGCAGGTCGAGACGCAGTTGCGCGCGCTGATCGACACCCACCGCCCGGACGAGGTGATCCTGACCGGGCAGATCCACGACCACGCCGCGCGGCTGCGCAGTTTCGAGATCGCGGCCGATGTGATGGGGCGGATCGCGGCCCCGGTCGCCGCATGATGGGGGCGGGGGACATGGTGCTGACGCGGGCCGGGCTGCGCTTTGCCGGGCGGCTTTGGCCCTGCACGATCGGACGCGGCGGTGTTTCCGCCGACAAGCGCGAAGGCGACGGGGCGACGCCGGTGGGTTGTCACCACATCGTCGGGATGCTGTATCGCCCCGACCGGATGGCGCGGCCTGCGGATTGGGCCGAGCCGATCCTGCCGGGGGATTTGTGGTCTGACGATGCGGCGGACGCGGCCTATAACCAGATGGTGCGTGCACCCTATGCGCCCAGCCACGAAGCGCTGCGTCGGGCCGATCCCCTGTACGATCTGGTGCTGTTGACCGATTGGAACTGGCCTGTGGCGCAGCCGGGGCGGGGCAGCGCGATTTTCCTGCACCGCTGGCGACGGCCGGGGTTTCCGACCGAAGGCTGCATCGCCTTTCGGCCCGACCATCTGCGGCGCATCGCGCAGGCGATTGCGCCGGGAACACGGGTGATCGTGCCCGAGGGGCTGGCCAGCTAGACGCTGCGCAACCGGTGATAGCTCATGGATATATGGCTGCGGCGGATCAGGGCGGCGGCCTGCGGATCAGCGGCGCGCAGCGCCTGCCGGGTTTGCAGGATCTCGTCGCGAAAGATCGCGCATTCGCCCGCCAGATCCATATGGGGGATGGATTTCAGCCAGATGCGCGCGGTCAGGAAATACAGCCTTTCGGCGGTGTCGCGCAGGGCGGCGTTGTCTGTCAGGGACAGGCCAAAGGCGTGGTAGTCCATGTTGAGCCGGGCAAAATCGCGCGGATCGGGGCTTTGGTTCAATGCCTCGGCGCGGGCGGCAAAGCTGTCGATCTCGTCCAGATGCGCAGCGGTGATTGCAACGGGCGACAGGGTGCCGACCAGTTGGGACAGTTCCAGCCGCAGGGCATAGACCTGCGCCATTTCGGTGACGTCGACATCGGTGACCAGCGTGCCGACCCCGTGGCGCGAGACCACCAGCCCTTCGTCTTCGAGCCGAGCCAGAACCCGGCGCAGGGGCGTGCGGGATGTGCCGAACTCCTGCGCCAGCGTTTCTTCGGACAGGCGGGTGCCGGGGGGGTAATCCAGCAGGCAGATGCGGCTGCGCAGGGCGTCGTACAGGCGGCGGAAACGGGTGGCGGCCTCGGTCATGCGATCAGGGTCTTTCCAAGGCCGTGCAACATGTCGAGGCATTGTTGCAGTTGTTCGCGGGCGATGTATTCGTCGGGCTTGTGCGCCTGCGCGATGGACCCCGGGCCGCAGACCACGACACTCATCCCCATGCCCTGGAACAACCCGGCCTCGGTGCCAAAGGGGACGACATCGCAGGAATTGCCGCCGGTCAACTTGTGTACAAGATCGCGCACGGCGTTGTCCGGCATCGGTTCCAGCCCGACGACTTCGCCGATCACCTCGGTCGAGATGTCGGCCTGGGGCGAGACGGCGCGCATGGCGGGCAGCAGCTCGGTCTCGACAAAATCGGTCAGGGCGTCCTTGACGAAATGCGCGTCACCCCATTCGACCGGGCGCATTTCCCAGTCGACCTCGGCCTTGCCGGGGATGACGTTGTGGGCCACGCCGCCAGACAGGCGGCCGATGTTGACGGTGGTCCAGGGCGGATCAAAGCGCGATCCGCGCGGGGCGCGTGTTTTCAGCTCTTCTGCCAGTTCCAGCAGGCGCGCGACATAGCGCACCGCATAGGTGACGGCGTTGACGCCGCGGTCGGGGGCCGATCCGTGACCTTCGAGGCCGGTAAAGCGGGTGGTATATTCGCAACAGCCCTTGTGGCCTTCGATGATCTGCATCGAGGTAGGTTCGCCCACGATGGCCATGGCGGGTTTGATGCCGCGCGCCTGCAGGTGCGGCACCAGTTGCCGCGCGCCAAGGCAGCCGACCTCTTCGTCGTAGGTAAAGCAGAAATGCACGGGGCGGCGCAGCGGGTGTTCGGCATAGGCGGGGGCCATGGCCAGCGCGGCGGCGATGAACCCCTTCATGTCGCAGGTGCCGCGCCCGTAAAGCAGATCACCCCGTTCGCACAGGGCAAAGGGATCCAGCGTCCAGTCCTGATCGGTGACGGGCACCACGTCGGAGTGGCCGGACAGGACGATGCCGCCGTCGCCCGCGGGGCCAAGGGTGGCCCAGAGGTTGGCCTTGCCGCCGGTGTCATCGTGCAAGATCTCGACGCGGGCGCCGTGGCGGTCCAGCAACCCGGCCATGTGGTCGATCATGGCCAGGTTGCTGTCGGACGAGACCGTCGGAAAGGCGATCAGGTTGGACAGGATCGCCTCGGTTGTCCGCAGGTCGGTCATGTCTTGACGAACATCTTGCGTGGGCGGTCACAGAAACATTCGGCATCGCCGTTTTCGGTGATCAGGATGGATTCGGTGATTTCCATGCCCCAATCGGTCATCCAGAGCCCCGGCATGAAGTGGAAGGTCATGCCCGGTTGCAGCACGGTCTGGTCCTCGGCGCGCAAACTGATGGTGCGTTCGCCCCAGTCGGGCGGGTAGGACAGGCCGATGGGATAGCCGCAGCGCGCGCCGCGTTCGATCCCGGCGCGTTCCAGCGGGGCGGCAAGGGCATTGGCGATGTCGCAGGCGCGGTTGCCGGCGCGGGCGGCTTTCAGCCCGGCCTCAAGCCCTTCGACAAGGGCGGCCTCGGCCTTGACCAGGGTTGCGGGGGGATCACCCAGAAAGATCGTGCGGGAGAAGGGCGCGTGGTAGCGGCGGTAGCAGCCCGAGATCTCGAAAAAGGTCGCCTCGCCCTTGGCGAAGGGGCGGCCATCCCATGTCAGGTGCGGCGCGGCGGCGTCCGAGCCGGAGGGCAGCAGCGGCACGATGGCGGCGTAATCACCCCAATCGCCATCAACACCAAGGATCGCATCACGCTGGATTTCCGCGACGACCGCGTTTTTCGGCACGCCGGGTTCGACGCGTTCCAGCAGGCCATCGACGATCTTTTCGGAAATGCGCGCGGCCTTGCGGATAAAGGCGATTTCCTCGCCCGATTTGATGCCTCGTTGCCAGTTCACAAGCGCGGTGGCGTCGATCAGGGTGGCCCCGGGCAGGGCGGCCATCAGCGACAGATGCGCCTTGGCGGAATAGTAATAATTGTCCTGCTCGGTGCCGATGCGGGCCTTGTCATGGCCCATGGCGGCAAGGTGCCCGGCCAGGTCCTGCATCGGGTGTTTGGCGGGGTTCTGCACATAGGTGTCGACATAGCCAAACACCCGGTCGTCGCCCATCCAGACGGTGCGCAGTGCGCCGTTGGTGTCCTGGTTGCGGCCCCACCAGATCGGGTCGGCTTCGTGAAAGACCAGCACGCCCTGATGCACGTAGAACGACCAGCCGTCATAGCCGGTGAGCCAGGCCATGTTGGACGGATCGGTGACGAACAGCACCTCGATCCCGGCCTTGTCCATGGCGGCGCGGGTCAGGGCAAGACGGCGGTCATATTCTGCCTGGCTGAAGGGGATGGACTTGTTGAAACGGTGCTGGCGCATCGGGATCTCCGTGATCGACTGCAGCCCAGTTAAGCACTTGTATACAACTGGGCCCGACTGAAAACGACCCAAGCGGCCTGAAAGCGTCTGAAATGCCGGGAATCTGGTCAAAAATCGCGGGCCGTTGCGCAAATCATGGGCGAAACCGGCGATTCCCTGGGTGTTTTGCCCTTTTGGCCGAAGTCGAATGGCCTGAAAGACCGCCTTTCAGGGCGGAAATCTCCTGAAAAGGGTCGTTTTTTTTGCCTGATTTCCCGGAATATGCGAGATATCCGTATGAGACGGGGCTAGACGGTTGCAACCGGACGCCGCCCGCGCTTTAGTCTGGTATCAATACAGCGGAGCCAATCCGCGAGACCACAAACAGGGAGCCGCTCTTGGCCGAACAAGGGAACGAAGACGCCTTCGTTGCATTCGAACGCGTGCAAAAGAGCTATGACGGCGAAACGCTTGTCGTCAAGGATCTGAACCTTTCCATGCCGAAAGGCGAATTTCTGACCATGCTTGGGCCGTCGGGGTCGGGCAAGACGACCTGCCTGATGATGCTGGCGGGTTTCGAAACGGCCACGCATGGCGAAATCAAGCTGGACGGAGTGTCGATCAACAACATCCCGCCGCACAAGCGCGGCATCGGGATGGTGTTCCAGAACTACGCGCTGTTCCCGCACATGACGGTTGCCGAAAACCTGTCCTTTCCGCTGGAGGTCCGCAAGATCGGCAAGTCCGACCGCGAGGCCAAGGTCAAGCGGGCGCTGGACATGGTGCAGATGGGGGCCTTTGGCGGCCGCCGTCCTTCGCAACTGTCGGGCGGTCAGCAGCAGCGGATCGCACTGGCGCGCGCGCTGGTGTTCGAACCCGAACTGGTGCTGATGGACGAACCGCTGGGCGCGCTGGACAAACAGCTGCGCGAACACATGCAGTTCGAGATCACCAAGCTGGCGCATGACCTGGGGATCACCACGGTTTACGTGACGCACGACCAGACCGAGGCGCTGACTATGTCGGACCGCGTCGCTGTGTTTGACGACGGGCGCATCCAGCAGCTGGATCCGCCGGACGTGCTGTACGAAAAGCCGGGCAATTCCTTTGTTGCGCAGTTCATCGGCGAGAATAACACGCTGGAAGGCGTGATCACCGAGATCAAGGGCGAAACCTGCGTGGTCCGGCTGGACGACGGTCAGGAAATCGACGCGGTGCCGATCAACGTCAGCAAGATCGGCGAAAAGACTCGCGTGTCGATCCGCCCCGAACGGGTCGAGTTCAACAAGGAGCGCCTGAAGGCGGGCGCCCATACGATCAAGGCCGAAGTGCTGGAATTCATCTACATGGGTGACATTTTCCGCACGAGGCTGCGCGTCGCGGGCAACGACAATTTCGTGATCAAGACACGCAACGCACCGGACCAGGTGCGGCTGGAACCCGGCACCCAGATCGAAATTGGCTGGTTGCCCGAGGACTGCCGCGCGCTCGACGCGACCTGAGCCATTGATATTGCTGCGCGCTGATCGGGGATGATCGGCGCGCAGGCAAGTCGAGGGGTCGGAGCTTCGACCCGGAACCCGGCCCCCTCATCACAACGGGTAGTTTACTAGGGAGTATGACATGAAACTCACGAAGACACTGATGGCCAGCACGGCCCTGACCGTGGCAGCAGTCGGCGCTCACGCCGAAAGCCACGGTGCAATGGCCGACAGCCTGACGCTGGTCAGCTGGGGCGGCGCCTATCAGAACAGCCAGCTGAAGGCCTATGCTGAACCTTATATGGCCGCCAACCCCGGCGTGACGATCATTTGGGACGAAAGCTCGGCCGAAGCGGTGGCAAAGCTGCGCGCGATGAACGAAGCGGGCAACATCACCTGGGATCTGGTCGACGTCGAAGCGGCAGACGGCATCCGTCTGTGTGACGAAGGTCTGGCGATGGAAATCGACCACGACGAAATGCTGGCCGCAGGTGACGATGGTTCGTCCGCGTCGGATGACTTTGGCGATTCGATCGTGTCCGACTGCTTCATTCCGCAGATCGTCTTTTCGACCACCTTCGGCTATCGCACCGACATGGTTGGCGACACCGCGCCGACCGAAATCTGCTCGATCTTCGATACCGACGCCTATCCGGGCAAGCGCGCGCTGAACAAGCGCCCGATCGGCAACGTCGAATGGGCCCTGCTGTGCGACGGCGTGGCCAAGGAAGACATCTATGACGTTCTGGCAACCGAAGAAGGCCAGGACCGCGCCCTTGCCAAGCTGGACACCATCAAGGACCAGGTGATCTGGTGGTCGGCCGGCGCCGACACGCCGCAGCTGCTGGCCGATGGCGAAGTGGTGATCGGTTCGACCTACAACGGTCGTCTGTTCTCGGTCATCGCCGAGCAGAACCAGCCGATCGGCATGCTTTGGGATGCGCAGATGCTGGACTTTGACGGTTGGGTCGTGCCCGAAGGCCTGCCCGCAGACCGTCTGGCCCGCGTGATGGACTTCCTCAAGTTCGCCACCGACACCCAGCGTCTGGCCGATCAGGCGGCGTACATCTCTTACGGTCCGGCGCGTGCATCTTCGGCTCCGCTGGTCGGCAAGCACGCCGAGCTGGGCATCGAAATGGCGCCCCACATGCCGACCGATCCGGCCAACGCCAAGAACGTCTTTGTCACCCAGTATGAATTCTGGGCCGACTACCGCGACGATATCGACGCGAAGTTCCAGGCCTGGCTGGCCAAGTAATCGGCGCCGTGGCGGGATGATCCCGCCACGCAGCTGACACCAAAGGGCAGGGCGGAGCGATCCGCCTTGCCCCACCAATGGACGGAGGCGGTCATGCCCAAAGGCTATATCATCGGCCATATCACGGTGAACGATCCCGAGGCCTACAAAGAGTACATCGCGCGCGACACGCCGATCCTTGAAAGCTATGGGGCAAAGTTCATCGTTCGCGGCGGTCAGTCCCAGACCCCCGAGGGCGAAACCCAGAACCGCCATGTCATCATCGAATTCCCTGATTACGAGACGGCCCAGCGGGCCTATAACGACCCTGCCTACCAGGAAGTCGCCGAGATCCGCCGCCGCACCGCAACCAGCACCATCATTCTTGTCGAAGGCGCCTGATCCATGAGCGACGCAAAAAAAACCGGCCCTGTTCTTGCCGCTGACGGCACCCCGCTCAAACGCAGTCTGAACCGCGCGCTGCGCCGCCAGAAGATGCGCGCGCTGATGTTGATCGCGCCGCTGTTGCTGTTCGTGCTGGTCGCCTTCATCGCACCCATCGCGGACATGCTGTGGCGGTCGGTCGAAAACCAGATCGTTTCCGAAACCCTGCCGCGCACGACGCAGGCGCTGCAGGATTTCGACGCGGGATCGGGCGACATCCCCGGGGACGCGGTGTTCGAGGCCGCCTATTACGACCTGTTCGTCGCCGCCGAGGCCAAGCTGCACACCCGGCTGGGGTCGCGTCTGAACTATGAACAGACTGGCGTTTCCTCGCTGTTCCGCAAATCCGGTCGCGGCCTGGACGATATCGGAGAGGTCTATCAGGACCAGTTCAAGGATTTGAACAAGGACTGGGACAAGGCCGAGCCCTGGGCGCAGCTGATGGGCGATCCGGCCTGGCTGGAAAAGCAGGCCGATTGGCAAAAGGGCCAGAGCCAGCCCAGGTTCAAGCTGCGCGAGGGCGTGGCCGAGATCCTGCCGCGCACCGCCGAGCAATACAGGGTTTTCGCCCTGTTCCAGCAGCGAGAGGAAGAAAAGAGCCCGCTGAACGAAGAGCCCTGGTCCGCCGTGCATACCGCGCTGTACCAGGACCTGGCCGCGGCGGACCTGTCCGGCTATTCCGGCCCGCAGGCCGAGATGCTGAAGGCCGCCGATGCGCTGGTCGACAGCCCGGACTTCGAGACCGTGGACATCAAGGCGGCCTTTGAAGACATCGACAAGGATTGGCTTGAGCCCGACATCTGGAAGACCATCAAGATCTACAGCCCGACGCTGACCAACGGTTATTTCCTGAACGCCATCGACATGGAAAAATCGCCCGACGGGCCGCAATTCCGTGACGAGCGTCAGCAGATCTATGGCCTGCTGTTCAAGCGCACCATGTTCATGTCGATGGTCATCACCATCAGCTGCATCATGCTGGCCTATCCGATCGCCTACCTGCTGTCGAACCTGCCGGCACGGACCTCCAACCTGTTGATGATCCTCGTGCTTTTGCCGTTCTGGACGTCTCTTCTGGTGCGGACCTCGGCTTGGAAGGTGATGTTGCAACAACAAGGCGTGATCAACGATGTGCTGGTCTGGCTGGGGCTGGTGGCGGATGACGCGCGCCTGACGATGATCAACAACCAGTTCGGCACGATCGTGGCGATGACGCATATCCTGCTGCCCTTCATGATCCTGCCGATGTATTCGGTGATGTCGACCATTCCGCCGACCTATGTGCGCGCCGCCAAGTCGCTGGGCGCGACCAACTGGACAACCTTCTGGCGGGTCTATTTCCCGCAGTCGGTCCCGGGGATCGGGGCGGGCAGTATCCTGGTGTTCATCCTGTCCATCGGCTACTACATCACGCCCGAGATCGTCGGCGGCACCACGGGGACATTCATTTCGAACCGGATCGCCTATCACATCTCGTCCAGCCTGAACTGGGGTCTGGCGGCGGCGCTGGGGACCATCCTTCTGGCGGTCGTGTTGCTGCTCTACTGGGCCTATGACCGGATCGTCGGCATCGATAACGTAAAGCTGGGGGGCTGAGGCCATGGCTGTCGAAACACAAGCAATCAAACGCCCCATCAGCTTTTCCGCACCGGTCATCGGCGCGGCCGGGGGTTTTGCCGGGATCTTTGTCGGTGCGGCCAACGGGTCCAGCCTGATGGGCATCGTGCTGGGGTTTGTCATCCTGGCGGTCATCGGCTTTGTCGCGCTGGCGCTCCTGCCTGACAGCATGGAGAAAACCGTGCGCGCGGGCCTTGTTGCCCTGATGGGCATCGCGGGGTTCGTGCTGGGCGGATTGCCCGGCCTGGTGGTCGGGCTGCTGTTTGGCTGGGTCTTTGGCTGGTTCATCTACTGGTTGGGCATGGGCCGCTACCGCGTGCCCCTGCCGCCCTACCTGACCGCGGGCCAGGTGCTGTGGCACTACAGTTTCCGCGTGATCTGCGGTGCGATCTTTGTCTTTTTGATCACGCCGATCCTTGTGGTCATGCCCTTGTCATTCAACGCACAGGACTTTTTCACCTTTACGCCGGAAATGCTGCGCTTTGATCCCGAGGGCTACAGCCTCAAGCATTACCGCGATTTCCTGACCTCGGCCGACTGGCAGCATGCACTCTGGAACTCGCTCAAGATCGCACCTCTGGCGACGCTGCTCGCCGTTGGATTCGGCACGCTCGCTGCCATTGGCCTGTCGTCCGAGCACGTCCCTTTCAGGCGCGCGATCATGGCAATCCTGATTTCTCCGATGATCGTACCGCTGATCATTTCCGCTGCGGGGATGTACTTCTTCTACAGCCGCATCGGCCTGCAAGGAACCACGGCAGGCGTGATCCTCGCCCACGCGGCGCTTGGCATTCCTTTCGTGATCATCACCGTCACCGCGACGCTTGTCGGGTTCGATCGGTCGTTGACGCGGGCGGCGGCGAACATGGGCGCGGATCCGGTGACCACCTTTTTCCGGGTGCAGATGCCACTGATTCTGCCGGGGGTGATTTCGGGCGGCCTGTTCGCATTCATCACCTCGTTCGACGAGGTTGTCGTGGTGATCTTTGTCGGCTCGGCCAACCAGCAAACCCTTCCGTGGCAGATGTTTACCGGCCTGCGTGAACAGATCAGCCCGACGATTCTGGCGGTGGCGACGATCCTGGTGGGCATTTCGATCGCGCTGCTGGCGACGCTGGAAATGCTGCGCCGCCGGTCCGAACGGCTGCGCGGGATGAGCCCGGGCTGAAGCGGAAAATGGCGACAATTCCTCGCGAATTCGACCGAGTTCGCGAGGGATATTTCACCCTTTCTTAAAGCGGCTGAACGATCTTTCGGGGACATCGTTTCCGGGGGGTCATATGACCGAACTCAATCCAGAATTCACGGCCGAAGCGCAGCGCACCGCCAAGGGGGCGTTGCCGTTTGCGATCGGTGAAATGTTCTATTCGCGAACCGACAAACGCGGGATCATTGCCGCCGGCAACTCGGTTTTTCAGCGCCTTGCCGGATACGACTGGGCCGACCTGATCGGCGCCCCGCACAAGATCATCCGCCACGAAGACATGCCGCGCGGCGTCTTTCACATGATGTGGGGGCGACTTCAGGACGGCATGCCGACAGGTTGCTATGTCAAGAACAAGGCCAAGGACGGGCGGTACTACTGGGTCTTTGCCTTGGTGTCGCCGACGGAAAACGGCTATCTTTCGACCCGGCTGAAACCGACCAGCCCGATGCTGGAAACGGTGCAAGGCATCTATGCCGAACTGCTGCGCCGTGAAACCGAAGAGGGTCTGAACGCCGCCGACAGCGCCAAGGCGCTGGATGAATTGTTCAGGGCGCAGGGCTTTTCAAACTACGGCACCTTTCAGGCCACGGCCATGGCGCAGGAATTCGAAATGCGCGCCCGCCAGCTGGGGCACCCGCTGGATACCATCCAGACCCGTTTCCTGGACATGTCCAAGGCGATTTCGGACGTGGCCGAAGAAACCGCAGGCATGACCGAGGCGTTTCGCGCCATCCGCACAGTGCCCATGAACATGAGCATCATCGCCTCGCGGCTTGAAAATGCGGGCGGGCCGATCAGTGCGATTTCGGTCAATTACAGCCAGATGCTGGAAGAAATGTCATCCTGGGTGACAACCTTTGTGCAGGGCGACAAATGCGTGTTTTCGAAAATGCGCGGGGCCATTTTCGAAGGCCAGTTCCTGAGTTTCGCCCGCGCCATTCAGGCCGAGATGAACAGCGAGTTCCTGAAACACGAAGCCGTTTATCCCGACAGCATCGACGTCGCGGCCGAACGCGCGCGCCTTGAGGCCCGGGAAAAGGATTTTCTGCAGAAAACCGCCGCTTCGCTGCACAACGTCGAGATCGAGGCCCGGCGCTTTGCCCGCAGCGTTCTGGACATGAAACGCTATGTCACGGGTCTCAGCTCGACCCGCATGATGTGCAAGATCGAAAGCGCATCGCTGGCGGAATCGGGGACCGAACTGGCCGGGATCGTCGACCAGCTGGATGCCGGCCAGAACGAGATCGAAGCGCGCCTTGCCCGCATCGTCGAGCTGAACGCCGTCATCCAGGGAAGCACGGGCATGTTGCGGTCGCTTTTCTAGGAAAACAGGGGGGCGGCCAAAGGGCCGTTCACCAATTTCTAAGAGTTCGCGACGATGTTCAGACCAAAGAATGGGTCGAGGACACGACAGATGACCGAACTGAAACCTGGCATTGCCTCAGCCGCAAACGCTTCGGGCAGCGAAGCGGTTTTTCACCTGTCCGAGATGTTCTATTCGCGCACCGATCATCGCGGTGTCATCCTGTCGGCGAACTCAGTTTTCCAACGGGTGGCGGGCTTTGAATGGGATCAATTGCTGGGCGCGCCGCACAAGATCATCCGCCATCCGGACATGCCCAAGGGCGTGTTTCAACTGTTCTGGGATCGGCTGAAAGTGGGCAAGCCCATCGGCGCCTATGTCAAGAACCGCGCCAAAAGCGGGCGGTACTACTGGGTCTTTGCAATCGCCTCACCGGCCGAGGGGGGGTATGTGTCGATCCGCCTGAAGCCCAGCAGCGATTTTCTGGACAAGGTCACCGCCTTGTACGGAACGCTGTTGGAGCGCGAAAAATCCGAGGGGCTGACCCCGGCGAAAAGCGCGGCATTGCTGCTTGAAATGCTCAAGGAGAATGGCTTTGCGAATTACGACGCCTTTCAGTCGACCGCCATCGCCAAGGAACAACAGGCCCGCGTCCAGCAACTGGGGCGCAGCCTGACCCCATTGCAGACCCGGTTCCTGGAAATGTCCCGCGCCATCGACCAGGTGCAGCATGAAACCACAGAACTGACCGAAGCCTTCCAATCGATCCGCACCGTGCCGATGAACATGCGCATCATCGCCTCGCGCCTTGAAAGCGCGGGTGGGCCGATCAGCGCGATCTCGGTCAACTACAGTCAGATGCTGGAGGACATGTCGACCTGGGTCCGTACTTTTGTGGATGGCGACAACTGTGTCTTTTCCCGCATCCGGAACGCCATTCTTGGCAGCCAGTTCCTGGGGTTCGTATCGGGGATCGAGCTGGAAATGGCCGAACTGTTCCAGACCCTGGACTACACTTACCCGCAGGACATCGACCGCGAGGCAGAGGCAGAGCGGATCGAAGCACACCGGCAAAGCTATGTCGGCGAAACCGCCCGCGCGCTGGCGGAGGTCGAGCAGGAGGCAAAGCGCCTTGGCCGCAGCGTGCTGGACATGAAACGCTATGTCACCGGGCTCAGTTCGACGCGGATGATGTGCAAGATCGAAAGCGCATCGCTGCCGGATTCGGATACGGCCCTGTCCGGGGTGGTGGACCAACTGGACGCGGGCCAGAACGAGATCGAGGAAAGGCTTGGCCGGGTGGTCGAGCTGAATTCGATCATCCAGTCGAACACCGCGATGTTGCGAACCTTGTTGTGAAACGGCAAGGGGCGCCAGGTTTCCCCGGCGCCCCCGCTTTGCCGTTCAGGCCCGCGCTTAGCTGCGGACCAGCTTTTCATAGCTTTCCGCGATCTCGCGGGTCAGGGCGCCAACCTCAAAGGTATAGTCGCCGATCTGCCCGACAGGGGTGACCTCGGCGGCGGTGCCGGTCAGCCAGCACTGTTCAAAGCCTTCCAGCTCTTCGGGCATGATGTGGCGTTCGTTCACCGTCACGCCGCGGTCCTTGAGCATCTGGATCACGGTCTGCCGGGTCAGGCCGTTCAGGAAGCAGTCGGGCTTGGGCGTGTGCACTTCGCCGTCCTTGACGAAAAAGATGTTCGCGCCGGTCGCCTCGGCCACGTAGCCGCGGTAATCCATGAACAGCGCATCCGAACAGCCCTTGGCCTCGGCCGCGTGCTTGGAGGTGGTGCAGATCATGTAAAGACCCGCGGCCTTGGCATGCACCGGGATGGTTTCCGGCGACGGGCGTTTCCACTTGGCGATGTCCAGCTTGGCGCCTTTCATCTTGGCGTCGCCGTAATAGCTGCCCCATTCCCAGGCGGCGATGGCCAGGCGCACCGGGTTGCGCGCCGAGGCGACACCCATGTCCGGACCTGCGCCGCGCCAGGCCACCGCCCGCACATAGGCGTCGGTCAGCCCGTTGGCTTCCAGCACGGCCTGCTTTGCGGCCTCGATTTCATCGACGGTGTAGGGGATCTTGAAATCCAGTTCGCCGGCGGAAAAATGCAGCCGTTCCGAATGCTTGCGCGACAGGAAGATCTTGCCGTTGTAGGCCCGCTCGCCCTCGAAGACCGAGCTGGCGTAATGCAGGGCGTGGGTCAGCACGTGGACCTGGGCCGAGCGCCAGTCTACGAGCGCGCCATCCATCCAGATCTTGCCGTCACGGTCATCATATGCGCCAATTGCCATAGCATCCTCCTGCGTGCGCTTTTCAAATATTGCGCGTGAAACGTCCGGTTCGGACATAAAGTTGCGCAAAAACTGAGATTCGCTACCAGTTCCGACTTGGAATGTCAACAAGGCTGACTTAAACTGCGGCAACCGGGGTTTGACCAATGAGGCAGGGTATGTCCGAAGCGCAAAGCAACCAGACTGTCGGGGGCGAGACGCTTTTGTATCTCACTGACGAACAGCTGCGGCAGGGGATCGAGGCGATGTTCTTTGCCTATCGCGGGTTCACGGCGGATCCCGATCGCATTCTGGCGACGCTCAGCTATGGGCGGGCGCATCACCGGGCCCTGCATTTCATTCATGGCGCGCCGGGGACGACGGTGAACAACCTCTTGTCGATCCTGGGCGTGACCAAGCAGTCGCTGAACCGGGTGCTGCGCACGCTGATCGAGGACGGGCTGGTCGAATCCCGCGTCGGGCGCCAGGACAAACGGGAACGCCACCTGTTCCTGACCGAAGAGGGCGCGGCGCTGGAACGCCGCCTGTCCGATGCCCAGCGGGCGCGGATGCGCGCGGCCTACAAACAGGCCGGGCCCGAGGCGGTGACCGGCTTTCGCCGGGTGCTTGAGGCGATGATGGACCCCGAGATGCGCGGTCAGTCGCTCAGGCTGCGGGAGGGTCGGGGATGAGCGAACCGGATGCACATCTGCTGATTGTCGATGATGACGAACGGATCCGGGGGCTGTTGCAGAAATTCCTTGTCCGGCACGGGTTCCTTGTCAGCGCCGCCCGCGATGCCGCCCATGCGCGGCGTCTGCTGTCGGGGCTGGAATTCGACATGATCGTGCTGGACGTGATGATGCCGGGCGAGGATGGCGTAAGCCTGACCCGCGGCATTCGCGAAACCAGCACGACGCCGATCCTGCTGCTGACCGCCAAGGCGGAAACCGAAGACCGGATTGCCGGGCTGGAGGCGGGGGCGGACGACTACCTTGCCAAGCCTTTCGAGCCCAAGGAACTGCTGTTGCGGATCAACGCAATCCTGCGCCGGATGCCGGAAACCACCGCCGAGGCGACAACGCCCAAGCTGCTGACAATGGGCGCCTTTCGCTATGATATCGAGCGCGGAGAGATGTGGTGCGGCGATGACCTGGTGCGGTTGACGGCGACGGAAAGCCAGCTGATGCGGATCTTTTCGCGCCAGCCCGGCGAGGCGATCAGCCGCGCCAAGCTGGTCGAGGACCTGGGCCGTGACAAGGGACAGGCGCAGGAACGCGCGGTCGATGTCCAGATCACCCGGCTCCGCCGCAAGCTGGAGGCTGATCCCAAGCAGCCGCGCTATTTGCAGACGGTGCGGGGCGCGGGGTATATGCTGGCTCCGGACTGATGGCGGCGCGTCCGGCATCGGGCGCGGAATTTGAGTATTTTTTCCAAGAAGAAGCAGGGGGCGGGCGCATATGGCCACGGCACTTATCACTCACGCGGATTGTCTGGAGCATGTCACCCCTCAGGGTCATCCCGAACAGGTTGCGCGGCTTGACCATGTCCTGCATGGGTTGCAGGCGCTGGACCTTGTCCGGGTGACGGCGCCCGAGGCGGCGGACGAGGATTTGCGGCTGTGTCATCCGCAGGCCTATGTCGACCGGATCGTTGCGGCCGAGCCTGCATCGGGCAACGCGCAGTTGGACGCCGATACCTGGATGTCGCCGGGTTCCGTTCGGGCGGCGCGGCGGGCGGCGGGCGCGGCGTTGAAGGCGGTCGACATGGTGATGGGCGGCGAGGTGGCCAACGCCTTTTGTGCCACGCGTCCCCCCGGGCATCACGCCGAGACCGAGACGCCGATGGGGTTTTGCCTGTTCGGCAATGCCGCGCTGGCGGCGAAACATGCGTTGGAGCGGCACGGGTTGGCGCGGGTTGCTGTTCTGGATTTCGACGTGCATCACGGCAATGGCACGCAGGACCTGTTGTGGAACGAGGCGCGCGCGCTGTTCATCGGCAGCCATCAAATGCCGCTGTGGCCCGGCACCGGCGGCGCCGATGAGCGCGGCGCTCATGACAACGTGCTGAACCTGCCTTTGGCGCCGGAAAGCGGCGGGGCCGAGATGCGCGCCGCCTGGACGCCCGCCCTGCAGCGCCTCCGGGCCTTTGAGCCCGAGCTGATCGTGATCTCGGCGGGGTTTGATGCGCACCAGGACGACCCGCTGGCGCAGCTGAACTGGGGGCTTGAGGACTTCCGCTGGATCACGCGGGAAATCTGCACGGTTGCTGAACAAAAAGCGCAGGGGCGTGTGGTCTCTGTGTTGGAGGGCGGCTACGATCTGGCAGCCTTGGCGCAGGCCGCCAAGGCGCATGTCGAGATACTGATGGAGGCAGGCGCATGAGCGACGCACCGATCGAAGAGATGAGTTTTGAGCAGGCCATGGCCGAGTTGGAACAGGTCGTCGGCCAGCTGGAGCGGGGCGACGTGGCGCTTGAGGATTCGATCCGCCTGTATGAACGCGGCGCCGAGCTGCGCAAACGCTGTGACGCCAAGCTGAAGGAAGCCGAGGAAAAGGTCGCCGCGATCACGCTGGACGCCGATGGCAACCCGGTTGGGACAAAGCCCGTCGATGCCGGATGAGTTGCAATCCGCGCTGAGCGGGGCGGCGGACCGGGTGCAAGCCACGCTTGGCGACCTGTTGCGCGCTGACGAAGGCACGGTCGCGCAGGCGATGCTGTACGCGGTCGAGGGCGGCAAATGCCTGCGCGCCTTCCTGGTGTTCGAAGGCGCCAGGGCGCATGGGCTGGCCCCGGACCTGGCGGCGCCCGCTGCCACGGCGGTAGAGTGCATCCACGCCTATTCTCTGGTGCATGACGACATGCCCTGCATGGACGACGATGACCTGCGGCGGGGTCGTCCGACGGTGCACCGGGTCTGGGACGAAGGCACGGCGCTGCTGGTTGGCGATGCCTTGCAGGCGCTGGCCTTTGAAAGCGTCGCCTTGGGTGATCTGCCGGCATCGGCGCGGTTGGCGCTGTCGGCATCCTTGGCGCGGGCGGCAGGGTTGCGCGGCATGGTGGGCGGCCAGGCGATGGACATCGCCGCCGAAAGCGCCGCCGAGCCGCTGACGCTGGACCAGATCACCGACCTGCAACGCGGCAAGACCGGTGCCCTGATCGAATGGTCAGCGACGGCGGGGGCGGTGATGGCCGGGGCCGACCCTGCGCCGCTGCGCCGTTATGGCCAGGCGCTTGGCCTGGCCTTCCAGATTGCCGATGACATCCTGGATGTCGAAGGCGATGCCGCCACTGTCGGCAAGGCGGTGGGCAAGGATGCGGGACGGGGCAAGGCCACCTTTGTCAGCCTGCTGGGGTTGGACGGGGCGAAACGCCGCGCGGAAAACCTCGTGAATGAGGCATGTGATGCCTTATCTGTCTATGGTGACAAGGCCGATTGCTTGCGGGATGCCGCCCGTTTCGTTATTTCGCGCCGTAACTGAACGACCGAGGCCCCAATGCCTGACAAACCCGATACCCCCTTGCTTGACCGCGTCGCGCTGCCTGCCGACATGAAGCAGTTTTCCGATGCGCAGCTGACGCAGCTGGCGCAAGAGGTGCGCGCCGAGACGATCCATGCGGTTTCGAAGACCGGGGGGCATCTGGGCGCTGGGCTTGGGGTGGTCGAATTGACGGTTGCCCTGCACGCGGTGTTCGACGCGCCGCGTGACAAGATCATCTGGGACGTCAGCCACCAGTGTTACCCGCACAAGATCCTGACCGGGCGGCGCGACCGCATGGGGACCTTGCGTCAAAAGGACGGGCTGTCGGGCTTTACCAAACGGTCCGAGTCGCCCTTTGACCCCTTTGGCGCGGCGCATTCCAGCACTTCGATCAGCGCGGCGCTGGGTTTTGCCGTGGCGCGCGATCTGGGCGGCAATTGCGACACCGGGCATGGCGATGCCATCGCGGTGATCGGGGATGGCAGCATCAGCGCGGGCATGGCCTATGAGGCGCTGAACAACGCGGGCCATCTGGGCAAGCGGCTGATCGTGATCCTGAATGACAATGAAATGTCGATTGCCCCGCCGACAGGGGCCATGTCGTCCTACCTGACGCGGCTTTATGCCGAGGCGCCGTTCCAGGACCTCAAGGCCGCCGCCAAGGGCGCCGTCAGTTTCCTGCCCGAACCCTTCCGCGAAGGGGCCAAGCGCGCGAAGGAAATGATCAAGGGCATGACCGTGGGCGGCACCCTGTTCGAGGAGTTGGGGTTCAGCTATGTCGGGCCGATCGACGGACATGACATGGACCAACTGTTGCCGGTGCTGCGCACGGTGCGCCAGCGCGCCACCGGGCCGATCCTGATCCACGTTCTGACGAAAAAGGGCAAGGGCTATCGCCACGCCGAACATGCGCCTGACAAGGGCCATGCGCGCGGCAAGTTCGATGTCGCCACCGGCGAGCAGAAAAAGGCGCCGTCCAACGCGCCGTCCTATACCAAGGTCTTTGCCGAGGCGCTGTTGCAGCACGCCGCCGAAGATCCGCAGATTTGCGCGGTGACCGCCGCGATGCCCGATGGTACGGGCCTTGATCTGTTTGCCGAACGCTATCCGTCGCGCTGTTTCGACGTCGGCATTGCCGAACAGCATGGCGTGACGTTCTGCGCCGGTCTGGCTGCGGGCGGGATGAAACCGTTCTGCGCGATGTATTCGACCTTCCTGCAGCGTGGGTACGATCAGGTGGTGCATGACGTGGCGATCCAGCGCCTGCCGGTGCGCTTTGCCATTGACCGGGCCGGGCTGGTGGGGGCCGACGGGGCCACCCATGCGGGCAGTTTTGACATTGCCTTCATGGCGAACCTGCCGGGGATGGTCGTCATGGCCGCCGCCGACGAGGCCGAGCTGAAACACATGGTCGCCACCGCCGCCGCGCATGACGAGGGGCCGATTGCCTTTCGCTATCCGCGCGGCGAAGGCGAGGGGGTCGAGATGCCCGAACGCGGGCGGGTTCTGGAAATCGGCAAGGGCCGGATGATCCAGGAGGGCAAGACCGTCGCGATCCTGTCCTTTGGCACCCGCCTGGGCGAGGTTCTGAAAGCCTCCGAGGCGCTGCGTGCACGCGGGATCACGCCGACCATCGCCGATGCCCGCTTTGCCAAACCGCTGGACCGCGACCTGATCCTGCGTCTTGCGCGCGACCACGAGGCGCTGATCACGATCGAAGAGGGCGCGGTTGGCGGCTTTGGCAGCCACGTGGCCCAGCTTTTGTCGGACGAGGGCGTGTTTGACCACGGTCTGAAATACCGCTCGATGGTGTTTCCCGATACCTTCATCGACCAGGCCAACCCCAGCGACATGTATGCCGTCGCCGGCATGAACGCCGAGGATATCGAGGCCAAGGTGTTGACCGTGCTGGGGGTTCAGGTGCTGGACAAACAGGCCTGAGGCCTAGACCAGCCCCGTCCAGATCGTCACCAGCAGCACGAAGATCACGGCGCTTTGCACGTAGCCTGCCAGCAGGTAGGCGCCGTCGCGCGTCATCAGGCCGAACATGATCATCGCGGTGGCCCCGGCGCTGAAGGATGTGAAAAAGGGCAGCAGTTCCAGCACCGGCCAGGACAGGGCGATCACGATCGAAATGGCAAAGGCCAGCAGCCGCATCGGCCCGGCGGTCAGCAGGTGAAACCGGCCCTTGCTGTGACGGTCCATGAAGGCGGCCGGACGGCGCAGCCAGTTCACCGCTTTTTGCAGTTTGCCCGAGGACACGCTGCGCCGTGTCAAAAGCCCCGGCAACCACAGGTGATCGCGCCCCAGAAGTCCCTGAAAGGCGCAGATCAGCACGATCAGCGCGCCCAGCGTCGGGGTGCCCGGAATGCCCGACAGCGGCGAGACCAGCAGCACCGCGGGCACCATGATCACCGCCGGAAAGGACCGCCCGCCGACGCGTTCCAGCATGTCGCCCACCGATACGTGATCTTCGTCGCCTTGCGGCTGGACGGCATCCAGCAGCTGGGTCAGGCTTTCGGGCGGGCCTTTCAGCGGACCGTTCACCGGGGCGGGCATGGCGGGCTCAGGCGCTTTCGGCGTGCAAAAGGGCGGCCAGCCCGGCGCGGTAATCGGGGTACAGAAGGGTCACGCCCAGCTCGTCCTTGATGCGCGCATTCGAGACGCGCTTGCTTTCGGAATAAAAGCTGCGCGCCATCGCGGACAGGTCGGCCTGCTCAAAGGGGATTTCCGGCGGCACCGGAAGCCCCAACAGTTGCGCGGCATGGGCGATCACGTCCTGCGGCGGGGCGGGGTCGTCGTCACACAGGTTGTAGACCGCGCCGGGGTTGGGCGCCTTGATCGAGGCTTCGAGCACCTGGGCGATATCGTCGACATGGATGCGGCTGAACACCTGCCCCGGTTTGACGATACGCCGCGCGGTGCCGTTTCGGACCTTGGAAAACGGCCCGCGCCCCGGACCATAGATCCCGGCAAGGCGAAAGACGTGCAGCGGCAGGTGTGCAATGGCGCCCCAGGCGGCCTCGGCCTGAACGCGTGCGGCCCCGCGGCTGGTCGATGGGGTCAGGGGCGTTGCCTCGTCGATCCAGGCGCCGTGATGGTCGCCGTAGACGCCGGTGGTCGACAGGTAGCCGGCCCAGTGCAGATCAGGGGCGCGGGCGGCGATCTGGTCATGCAGCAGGCGCAGCGCCGGGTCGCCCTGATCGTCGGGCCCGGCGGAAATCAACAGGTGGGTGCATTGCTCCAGCGCCTTTGACAGGCTCTGTTCGTCCCACAGGACGGGCTGCACGCCGGTGGCGCGGATCTGCTCTGCCTTGTCGGCCGAGCGCGTGGTGCCAAGGATCGTCCAGCCTTGCGGCAGGAGATTGCGGGACAGGGCGCTGGCCGAATAGCCGTGGCCCAGGGAAAGGAGTGTGCCGGACATGACGATGTAAGTGGCGCGAATGCTGCCCCGTTTCAAGCCGATAGGCAGAATGTTCTGCGTGGGAATGCCCTGCCGCGCCGCGCGGACAAGGGGCGCAGGCGCCCATGCGCGGGAGCCTGCCGATGCGTCAAGCGGGGACTCGCCGGGAATCGATGCGGGGGGTAGAGGCAGGGCAGTCGTTTCAGGAGTTCACCATGTTTGCCCGCCGTGCGTTTCTGCTGAGCCTGCTCAGCCTGCCCATCGCCTGTTCGGCCCCCGCCCCAAAGAAGGCGGCCCCATCAAAGGAACGGTTCGATCCGCCGCTGTACCCCAATGAAACGCCGGAATTGCGGGCGCTGATCAACCAGTGGTCGGACCATTATGACCTGCCCCGCCCATTGGTGCACCGGCTGGCCATCCGTGAAAGCAGCCACCGGCCGGGCGCGCGCAATGGCCCCTATTGGGGGCTGTTCCAGATCCTGCCGCAGACCGCGCGTACCATGGGGTTCAAAGGCCGGAACGAAGAGTTGCTGGATGCCGGAACCAACCTGAAATACGCGCTGAAGTATCTGAAGGGCGCCTATGTGGTGGCGGATGGCAACCATGATGCGGCCATCGGGTGGTACGCCAAGGGCTATTACTACGAGGCCAAGCGCAAGGGTCTGCTGGTGGAAACCGGGCTGCGGCCGGGCTGATCGCTTGACGGGCGGGTTTTTCTTGGCGCATCGGGGGCAAGCCTGTAACAGTTCTCCGGACCGGGGCGCTGGTGCCCCCTTGGCAGGAAAGTAGGCCGGAATGTTCATTCGCTGCGCGTTTTTCAAAGGCAAGATCAAACTGGGCATGGAAGAGGCCTTTCACGCCCATTGGCGCGAGAACCTTGTTGTCGGACGCAGCATAATGTGACCTTTTCCCAGGAAAATTGACCTTTACACAGGTTAAGAATGGCCATCGGCAACAGGGGTTGCCGATGGTCTTTTTGTTTTTCAATGACTTACGTGAAATCTGGCCTGTCATCGCCATGGCGCAGCCTGGGCCGCACGCAGCCTCGGCTGGGAGATTGACGGCGGCCGCTCTTTGTTCTCATTTCGTTCCCAAGGGTCCGGACCCTCCTACACATGCCAATCGCAGCGTCGCTGCTGTTCCTGACCTGCGCGATCTCGCTCGGTTCGGGGAAGAAAGGAGTCCAATGCCCAAGATACGTTTCGCCGACGTCAACTTCCGCCGCCTGGGAGCCCCGGAGAGGTACGAAGTCGAAGACCGCCTGAAAAAGTTTCTCGCGAACTTTCGTGCCGAGCGACATCCGGCGCGCTCCCTGAGGCACATCCCTGCTGAAGACCGCGACAAGATCGAACGCCGGGTCGTCGCGTACTTCGAGGCCGTCCATCGCGCGTCCGGCATGGGACACCTTGACCGCAGTGATCGCGAGAAGATGGAAGCTTTCCGCGGTGGCGTCGATCTCATCGAAATCAAGAGCGAGCATCAGGCGGACGAGATCGCGAGCGCCCTGCACACCGAGATGCCCTGGATGGCTGCTGCGACAGAGCGGGTCTGGCATGACCTTCGCTCGTCAGTGCGCCGGGGTGATGCGGGGCCACGCATATCGCCACTGCTCTTGCTTGGTCCACCGGGGATCGGCAAGAGCCATTGGGCCCGTCTCTTGGGGGAACACATCGGGGTTCCGACCACAACCATCGAAGCAACTAGCGAACCGGCCTCATTCGTGGTGAGCGGCTCACAGCGTGGCTGGTCGAGCGCCGAGCCGGGCAAGGCCGTTCAATCCGTCATGGCGTCCAAGATCGCCAACCCTGTCATCGTGGTTGATGAGATCGACAAGGCTGGGTCACCGCAGTCGACGAGTGGGCGATCCTTCGATCTGGCCGAAGGCCTCCTGCCCCTGCTGGAGAGAACTACGGCCCAAGGTTGGGCGTGCCCATACTTCCGGGTGAAATTCGACATGTCCTGGATCATCTGGGTTCTGACCGCCAACAGCCTGCAGGGGCTCACGCAGCCGTTCCTGAGCCGCTGCCCACCACTGGAACTGCCGTCCTTGTCGCTCGATCACCTGAAGGGCTTTGCTGCTCGGGAAGGAGCCAGACGGGGCCTGCCGATGGATGCCGTAGACGCCGTTCAAGAGGTAATCGACGCCATCAGGCAGCCGCAGCTGCTCAGTCTCCGGAACGTCCTCCGGCTGCTGGATGCCGTTGAGGTGACCTTCCACCAGCCGGTGCTGCACTGATGTTCCAGATGATGATAGGTTCCGGCGGCAGCTCAAGGGCGTCGGGGTCTTGGGAAAAGGATGGATGAGATGGCTGACGATGAAGAAAACCGATATTTTAGCTTTGCGGAACGGCAGAAGCAAAAGGCGCGCTCCAGGGAGCGCGATGAAGAACGGCTGGCGCGGGGAGAGATCTCCGCGGCGGACCTCCAGAAGGAAAATCTTGCTTTCCGAAACCTGCGGCTCGACAAGATCGGCATTCGAAAGCGCGATGGGTCCGGTGAATGGTGGTGGATGTCGATCGCACGCAAGTCGGTGATGCCTGTCGACACAAGTGAGGACGATTGAAACTAAGAGTGTCGTATCGGGGGCGGTTACTGGAAGTTCGCCGCAGGCGTGAAAGCGCCCCGACCATGTCGCAGGAGCGGTCAATCCGGCAGGTCCATTCCACTGCTGCATGGTGATCGGCACAGAGGGCGGGAAGTGTGAATTCGCTGCAAAGCAGCGGGGGCTTCCTGTGATCACCAAAGCAGACCTTCGATTGAAGCGGCCGAACCCGACATATCGATTGCTTTGGCAGCCACTCAACCTTTACGATAGCCTCAATCGAATAATAGGTGCTTTTGTTATGGGCGACGCTCAAAAGATTTGCTTTGTAGTGATGGGGTTTGGAAAAAAGACCGACTATGAATCTGGCCGTCTTCTTGATCTGGATGCGACTTACGAGGCAATAATTCAGCCTGCGGTTGAGACAAGCGGTTATCGATGCATCAGGGCCAACGAGATTTTACACTCTGGTGTGATAGATGTTCGAATGTACGAGATGCTTCTGCGAGCAGACTTGGTGGTCGCAGACATTTCAACCGGAAATGTGAATGCAGTTTACGAACTTGGCGTGCGACACGCATTGCGCCCATTCTCAACTATTGTGATGAAGGAGAAACAAGGGAAACTGCACTTCGACTTGGATCACACAGCCACATTTATGTATGAACACCTTGGCGAAGATATAGGTAGCCGTGAAGCCAAGAGAGCTCAGGCCGATCTTGGAGCCTTAATTGGCGACATCTCTGAGAACCCGCGTCCGGATAGTCCAGTCTACACGTACATCCCATTCTTACGCCAACCGACTTTCACAGATGAAGAGTTTGAAAAGGTTTTGGTCGACGCCGAAGAAGCTCAAGAGAAGTTTTCGACTCTTCTGACGAAGGCTGAAGAAGCTGCGGATGCGTCGGACCACTTGACGGCAGCAAAGAAGTTCAAGGCGCTGCTGGAGATGCGACCCCAGAACCCATATCTCCGACAACAAACCGCTTTGCACACCTACAAATCTAAGCAGCCTTCAGAGCCGTTGGCCTTGATGCGTGCGCTAACGATCTTGGAGCCGTTGGAACCGGAAAAGTCTAATGATCCAGAAACCCTTGGCCTGAGTGGTGCAATCTATAAGAGGCTGTGGAGTCATAACGATGATCCAGCGACGCTGGACCAAGCAATACAGTACTATGAAAAGGGTTTCGAACTCAGAGGCGACTATTATAACGGGGAAAATGCGGCCACCTGCATCGAGGTTCGGGCAGGACTACAAGAAGACGAAAACGAAGCTCTGTACGATCGCATGACCGCTAAGAAGATACGAACGACTATCGTCGAAGAATTGTTGTCAGTAGCGGACAGTGCAGAGTTTGCAGAACGCTCGGATCAAGTCTGGGTGTATGCCACTCTCGCAAACTGCTTATTTGCTCTGGGGCAGAACGTGGACGCCCAGAAGTTTGAAACGTTGTTCTTCGAACAGAAACCAGCTGATTGGCAGCAAGAAACCTATCAAACTGAGAAAGACAAGGTATTGAAAGTACACAAACCTGAAGGATAGAAACACGCCTGCTCTAAAGACGAGAATGACTTTCATGAGTCACGGCCGGCGCCACAGCCAGTGACCAGTGCAATGAGCTGCTCAATCAACAACGATACGCAACTACAGATTCTTAAGTATGTTCCCCTTTAGTTCGCCTTATGCTAACAACAAGTTGGGATTCCCACATGTGAAAGGTACTAAATGTCGACTCGGCTCTTTATCAGCCATTCGTGGTCATACAGCGAACGCTACAATGCGATGGTGAACTTGCTTAACAATCGCCCGTATTTCAACTTTACCAATTACTCCGTACCAGAAACTAAGGCTTTTGGGCCTATGGCGCGGTACAAGATGGAAGAAGAGCTGCGCAGTCAAATTCGTCCGGTCAACTGCGTGATCATCATCGGCGGGATGTGGGCCAACCACAGCGACTGGATCAAGTTCGAGATGGACTTCGCAAACAGCATCAACAAACCGGTGCTTGGTGTGCGCCCGCGCGGAGCGCAGGTCATGCCGGTCGCGGTTGCTCAGGCATCCGATTTGGTGGTGAACTGGAACTCGGACTCCATCGTTGCAGGCATAAGGCAGATCACTTGAGCGCGCCCGATCTTGAATACCCAGCGCTATACGACAGCGCGAACAACGGCTCGATCAAAGCACAGCGTCGATTCCTGAGAACGATTAGGCTGGAATACTTCCTGCTGTTCTGCGTCAGCGTGGCAAGCGCCACGCGTGGGATGTCCGGGATCAACCCGCTCATCATTACGTTGCTGCTGGTCGTGCTGGCGGGTCTTTTCGTATTCAAAATTTTCAAGCGGCTAGATCAAGACTGGTACCGCTGTCGCGCGCTTGCTGAATCGGTCAAGACGTCTACATGGCGATTTTCAATGCGTGCGCATCCGTTTGAGGATACGAGCAGCATTGCGATTCCGAAGGCAAATTTCAGAAACCTCCTAAAAGACATATTAAAAGCCAACAGGCATATTGCGGCAAACCTTGAAACTCCGGTGACGGAGCAGGTCACTGAATCGATGGACGAGATCAGGAAATTGTCGCTCGATCAGCGGATGGAATACTACGTCAAAAACAGAATTGATAATCAGCGGACATGGTACTCTAAGAAGTCGAAGGCAAACAAGAATGCCCTTACATGTTGGTTCACGGCCATCATCTCCCTGTACGTCATTGCAGCGATGGCGCTGAATGCGGAGCGGTTGGGTCTTCCTTGGGCAACGCTCGCATTCGACCCTCTGATTGTCATTGTGACCTCGGCCCTCGGCTGGCTGCAAATGAAACGGCATGGCGAGTTGATGGCGAGTTACAATCTCACTGCCCACGAGATCGGAATTATTCGCGGCAACTCGGAGTCAGTGCAAACAGAGGAAGCACTCTCTGACTTCATCAATGAAGCGGAGCTAGCATTTTCGAGAGAACATACACAGTGGGTCGCTAGGCGGGATGCAACCTAAACGCTTCAGGAACAAGTTTTGAGCTTCCGCTGGAAGAGATAGAACGGCAAGATCAGCAGCTTTCTGATCGCGCCAAACAAACAAGACTATTGGACGGGTGCAGGAGGTGGCAATGCAGGGGTTGGACAAACTTCTTAAAGAACTCGATCAGGCGCAGAAAGCGCTTGCACGCCTCGACGGCAGTTTGGCGACTGTTGAATTCGATCCCAACCAACCTGGAAGCATTCAAGCCGCCATTACAAAGATGGAAGGCGCGGTAGACGCAAGTATCGCGGCCTACTCTCGCAATCCAATGGTTAGAGAGCTGACTGATGGAATTAAAGGCAACTTGAGAGAACAGATTGAACAGCGCGCTGCAAAGGCGCGGACAATGGCCGGAGACAGGCGAGAGGAAAATGAGCGCATGGACGGTACAATTTTTCGAAAGATCGAAAACACGATTGATGACTTGAAGTGGGCAGACATGAACACTTTCGATCGTCACATTAAGAAGCTGTCCAGTCTGCTCAAGTCCGATGAAGTTGTTGAATTGTCGGACGAGCTGGTTGGGCTGGTGGACTTGGACGCATGGCTGACCGCTGGAGAAGCCACACAAGGTGGTATGGTTGGCAGTGCGGAACTAGACTGGCCAGTTGACCCACGCGAAGAGCTCGGCATGACAATTGCACTAGCGCACTGGTTCGCGGACAAACCTGATCGAGCCATCGACTTCGCTCATACCTTTTACAACAGCGGTGGTCGAAAGATTACACCTGAACTTCAAGGTATGGTGGCGCAAGTTTTCGTACCATTTGGTCGCGACTTCATCGACCACGTAAAACAAGAGACTGGCATAGTGGAGTTAACCACCATCCCCGAACGAACAGCATCGACGGCACGTAAAGTGTTTGTTGTTCACGGCCATAGCGAAGCCGCCAAAGAGAAGATGGCGAGATTTCTGTCTCGCCTAGATTTCGAACCGATCATTTTGCACGAACAAGCAAGCGGAAATCGTACCGTGATCGAAAAGATCGAAGCCAATAGCGATGTTGGATTTGCTGTAGTCTTACTGACGCCTGATGATGTGGGCGGACCAATGGACGGAAACACGCAGCCGCGTGCGCGCCAAAACGTGATATTGGAGCTAGGTTACTTCGTCGGAAAACTTGGCCGTTCGCGTGTGGCCGTTTTCAAGCAAGGCGATGTGGAAGTTCCATCTGATTTTGGTGGAGTGGTGTATATTCAGCTTGATGGGGCCGGGGCATGGCAACAAGCTCTAGGAAAAGAGCTCAAAGAGGCTGGTTTCGAGGTCGATTGGAACGAAATCATGACGTAGTCCCCTTGGGTGGGTTAGGCATTTAGACTGAAGGAGACCAAAAAGATGCCCGGAGCAGCGTACATAGTATTTGACGGCGATAATGACGGTTGGGCATACCGCTACATGAACGGCTGGACAGCAAACCGGAACATCGATTTTAAATACCAGAACGCCCACGATTTGGACACGATGACAAGCCGCGCCCAGAATGAGGAGTATGTTAAGTCCAAGCTCCGAGAGAGGATGAGACAGTCTACAGCCGTTGTGGTACTTGTCGGCGATAAAACTAAGAATTTGTACAAATTCGTCCGATGGGAATTGGAGTTAGCTCTAGAGTTGGGGCTGCCGATAATTGCTGCGAATCTAAGCAAGAAAAATGGGCAGGATGACGCAAGGTGCCCAGCAATCATTCGGGACAAGGGCTGCGTCGTACATATTCCCTACACACTTGAGGCGCTTAAGTTCGCGATGGCCAATTGGCCCGGTGGCTTTAGAAAACTGAGCCGTGCTGAAATCAACGGTGGATGGAGATACTATCCGAAATTTGACTGAAAGCACAGGACCATCGGAGCTTGTTCAATGTCGGCCAGACATCAATTGCTACGCATCTGTGCTAATGTCTGCTTACCGGAAGCCGCGCCACAGCGAGGAATTAAGTAGCGGATGTCCGCTTTGGGCCGTCCTCTCGAACGGCCCTTCAGTCTAGATTTCAATAGCTTCCGCAATCGCCAAGGCATCCTCAAGTTCGACGCCCAAGTACCGGACTGTGCTGTCCATCTTGGTGTGTCCAAGGAGAAGCTGAACGGCACGAAGATTGCCCGTCTTCTTGTAAATCTGCGTCACCTTCGTCCGCCTCATCGAATGCGTGCCATATGCGCTGGCTTCTAGGCCAATTGATGTGACCCAGTCCCGGACAATGCGGGCATATTGGCGGGCGGAAATGTGAAGGCGTTCGTGAAACCGGCCTGGCCAAAGATACTCGGACCCGACCATGAGCTCGTCTTCCATCCACTTTTCGACCGAAGCGCGCGTACCTTCTGATATCTCAAATCGAACGGGCTTCTGTGTTTTGCTTTGAAGCACCGATGCCCGTTCTTTGATCTGACCAGACGACATGACATCGACAACTTTCATCCTCACTAGGTCACATCCACGCAGTTTGCTGTCGATCGCCATGTTGAACAACGCGAGGTCTCGATGGTTCTCCGCAAGTTCAAGTCTGACGCGGATCGCCCAGACGTGTTTTGGTTTCAGTGGTCGTTTCTGGC
This sequence comes from Tropicibacter oceani, assembly GCF_029958925.1. Taxonomy (NCBI): domain Bacteria; kingdom Pseudomonadati; phylum Pseudomonadota; class Alphaproteobacteria; order Rhodobacterales; family Roseobacteraceae; genus Pacificoceanicola; species Pacificoceanicola oceani. Next base: position 160 of record NZ_CP124616.1, on the reverse strand, counting down.
CAACGATACGTCCCTTGTTCCATGCGGGTCTTAGCGCGCGAATGGCTGGTAGGTTTGGTGTTTCCATGACTGATCCTCCGATCCGCCATGCCCTCCACAACGACAACCCGACGTTGACAAGGCAACATATCACAGAATTGCTGCACTGCCTCTGAGGTCG